>NZ_LT900217.1:1976920-2635894 GCF_900199375.1 Gordonibacter urolithinfaciens | reverse complement strand
TTCAGGCCCGCGAACACCTTCTGCGCGGCGGCCACCTTGGCGGCGCCGGCCTTGTCGCGCTTGGCTTCCTTCTCAAGACGCGGCAGCGCCTTCTCCAGCGTGGACATGTCGGCCAAGATGAGCTCGGTCTTGATGGTGTCCACGTCGGAGAGCGGATCCACCTTGCCCGCCACATGCACGACGTCCGGGTCGCCGAAGAAGCGCACGACCTCGCAGATGGCGTCCGTCTCGCGAATGTTCGCGAGGAACTGGTTGCCCAGGCCCTCGCCCTGGCTCGCGCCCGCCACCAGGCCCGCAATATCCACGAACTCCACCGTGGCCGAAACGATGCGCGCCGGGTGGTCGATCTCGGCCAGCGCGTCCAACCGCACGTCGGGCACCGGCACGATCCCTACGTTGGGCTCGATGGTGGCGAACGGGTAGTTGGCCGCGAGGCCGCCCTTGTTGGTGAGGGCCGTGAACAGCGTGGACTTGCCGACGTTGGGCAGGCCGACGATACCGATGGAAAGCGACATGGAACTTCCTTTGACGATCGTTGCAAACGTATCGTCCCATGATAGCAAAACGCCCGTCCTCGCACGAGCACACCGTGCACCATCACTCAAAACAGGCACCGCGCGGCCGTCCTCGCATAATCTCGCTTATACGGCAAGAATGCGGTCCGGATAACGGCCCGAGGCTTATACTGTTCTCCATGACAATCGAAACGAGCAGCTATCTGGGAGACACGGTGGCCTTCAAGCAGGCACTCGGCCTTGTCGTGTCGCGGCACAGGATGAGCGAGCGACTCTCGATCAGGAAGTTCGCCCTCATGGTGGGCATGAGCCACACGCACCTCTGCCGCATCGAATGCGGCAAGAGCGCCACCTCCGTCACCATGGCAATGAGGATAGCGGAGGCGCTCGACCTGAACCCTGGCGACCTTTTGGCCGAAGCCTACGAGGAGGCGCTCTGCTTCAAAAGGGCAAGGCAGGCAGCGTGCGCCCATCCACGGCAAAACGCACGCTGACGAAGAAGCTCGCAACAGTGCACCTGCCGGCTCAGGGGGGGGGTTCCTGCACGCCCGCGCTGGGAGCGCGCGAGGATCGGCACCGCCGGCCCTACCCCGCCGCGCGCCGAGGGACGCGCGGCGCGACCGTGCGGGGAAACCTCACCTCCGGGTAGTAGCACGACAGCCCGTCCGTGCAGGCGGCGGCGCGCTCGGGCGGCACATCCATACGCGCAAGGTACTCCTGT
Source organism: Gordonibacter urolithinfaciens (assembly GCF_900199375.1). NCBI lineage: Bacteria > Bacillati > Actinomycetota > Coriobacteriia > Eggerthellales > Eggerthellaceae > Gordonibacter > Gordonibacter urolithinfaciens. The sequence goes on along the minus strand of NZ_LT900217.1, from coordinate 2,634,658 downwards.
TCGTCGACGCACGCGCGCGCGATCTCCACGTTGCGCACGACGGCCTCGATGTCGCGCAGGATGCAGGCCGAGTCGTCCGAGCGACCCACGATCTTCGCCGCGGCCACGCCGGCACGCTCCAAACGGTATATGGCACACAGGCCGCAGGCAGTGCGGTGGAACCGCCCGTAGGCCTCGTTGTTCTCGCGTGCAGCGCCCGACAGGCTTCTGCCGCGCCCCACGGTGTAGAACTCCCGGTCGGCGTGGCGCACATCCCAGCAGAGCGCGTTGCGGTTCTGGAAGTGACGGCCCAGGCAGTAGCCGTCTGCGAAGATGCAGCCGTTTCGCATGAGGAATACCTCCAGCTCCACATCGGGCACGGCTTCCGCCAGCGCCTCGATCTCGGCCAGCCCCATGTCGCGCGGCACGATGACGCGCGTGCAGCCAAGCTCGCGGTAGAAGCGCGCGATGTCGGCGTTGTACACGCCGCACATGGTGGACGCCACCACCGCCAGGCCACTGTCGGCCGCCGGCTCCACAGCCTCCGGCACCGACACGATGACGCCCGCCGCGCCGGCCGCGTGCAGCCTCTCGAAGTAGCCGTACAGGAAGTCCAGCTGCTCTTTGGTGTAGACGTTCGCGTTGAACGTGACGTAGAGCTTCTTACCCAGGACGCGCACCTCGTCCACGATATCGAGCACCTCGTCGAAGCCGTAGGGGTTCGCCTGGTGCTGGAAGCCCGTCATACGGTTGAGGTCCGCCACGTCACCGAAGCGCTCGTGCCAGGCTGCATCGTGAAAGCCCACGTAGAACTCCTCGCCCCCCGCCTCGGCGTAGCGCCCAAGGTATGCCCGGTCGTTCACCGGCACGAGCGGGTTCATCGCGCGCTCCCGGCCGCCGCGAGGAACACGCGGGCCGTCGTCCCGCCCCGATCGGGCACAGCGGCCGGACCTTGGCCCGGACCGAGTTCCGCCGCCGGGACCTCGGCGGCGGCCGCGCGCTCGCATCCCTGCCCTTCCTTCGCTTGGAAGCGCACTACCCCAGGGCCGTGCTCAACCCTCGCATCGCGGCGCGGCACCAGCACGTCGAACGGCGACACGATCATGCGGAAGTCCTCTCCCTCGCACACGGTGCAGCCGTGGTTCGGGAAGTACACGGCGCGGCCGAACTTCAGCAGCCGCACGCCGTACGGCAGCCCGTAGCCGATGGCGCAACGCGCACATTCGAGCTTGCATGGCGCATTCGGTCGGAACTTCTCGCGCACGGGGCGGCCGATGCCGGCCAGCTCGCAAATCGAGCCCGTGGACATATAACAGTAGGGCATGTGCACGCCCACCTCGAGATGCGGCATGTAGCCACGCAGCTCGGACAGGTCGAGCGCCGCATGCGTGGGGTCGAGCTCAAGCCCCTGCAGCTCGCCTTGGCGGAACAGCTCGGTGACGAGCGCGGGAACGCCCACCGCATGCCTCTCCTCGAAGAGCTCCGCGTAGCGCGGGTCGCGCGGCTCCTTAGAGAACAGGCGCCCCGCGTTCAGCGGCAACCCGTACCGGTCGAGGCAGTACGCCACCATGCCCACGTCGTTCACCGTTATCTCGTCGACGACGCCGCGGTTCGCTCCCACCAGCTCGTCGATGCGGTGGCACGCCTCGGCCAGGTCCTTCTGGGAGAACACCGGCACCACGAGCGTGGCTGGTATGCCCTCGCGGCGGCAAAGCGAGAACGCCTCACGCCACACCTGGTCGGGCTGGCGCAGGAAGTACTGGCTGCAGAAGTTTGAGCCGATGTAGAGCCGTCTCACCGAGCGGCGGCCCGCCGCCTGCATGGTGCGCTCCACCATCGTGGAAAGCGTCATGCCGTGCGCACGGGCCGCCGCGGCCACGTCGGCCACGCTGCACGCGGGTATCGATTGCATTGCCGGCTACTGCTCGTTCTCGGCGACGCCCTGGCCGCACCGCTCGCCTTCGCCGTAGCGCTCGCCCGAGGCGTACCGCTCGCCCTTCTCGGAGCCTTCGCCATATCCTTCGCCCTTGCCGTGCTGCTCGTCGGCCTTGCCGGAGCCTTCGGCGTAGCGCTCGCCGGCATGCCCGCCTTCGCCGGAGCCGTATCCCTCGCCATAGCCCTCGCCGCGGCGGCGGCCCTCGCGGCCGTTCTCGCCCGCGCCGTAGCCCTCGCCCTCGCGGCCGCCCTCGCCGTGCCCGTAGTTCTCGCCCTTGCCGTAGCCCTCGTCGCGCGGCTGGCCCTTCAACTCGTCGATCGTGTCTTCCATCATGGCAGACCCCTTTCGTCGTAGAATGCGCGGTTGAAAAAGGCGGCCCCGCGGACCGCCGTCGCGACGCCTCCCGGCGGAGGATGGGCCGGTGGCGCCGCGTTCCCAACATGGTAGCGCGCACCTCGCGCGAAAGGCGCCGCGCCGGGCGTCCCTTTCCCGCCCGTACCCGCCCCGTCAGCATCCCGAAAACGAACGGGGCGCCCCCGTTGCCGAGGGCGCCCCGCAATGCGCTGGTATAGACTCCAAGCAGGCTACATGCTGAACAGCCCGAACTGCGCGGCCACGTAGGCCACCAAGATCACCACCACCAGCACCGGCGCCACGAACTTGATCATGACCGTCCACGCCTTCTCGGCCTTGAACGGGCTCGACAGCTTCACTTCCTTCACGATGAGGCCCGGCTTCACGATCCAGCCGATGAACATGCACGTGAGCAGCGCCACGATGGGCATGAGCACCGAATTCGAGAAGAAGTCGAAGAAGTCCAAAAGCGTCGTGCCAGCGCCCAGTGGCTCGATGAACGACAGGCCGTTGTAGCCCAAGTTCACGAAGATGCCCGCCACCACGACCACGCCGATCACCGTGCCGAGCGCCTTCTTGCGCGACCAGCCCGCACCGTCCTGGATGATGGACACGCACGTCTCGGTGAGCGAGATGGCGCTGGTCAGCGCCGCGAACAGCACCAGCAGGAAGAACACGAAGCCCACGACCACGGCCGCATCCCCCATGCCGGCGAACACCCCCGGCAGCGTGATGAACATGAGCGACGGCCCCGCCGCGCCCGCGACGGCGTCGCCCGAGCCCATGGCCACGAACGCGGCCGGCACGATCATGAGACCGGCCAGAAACGACACGCCCACGTCGAAGAAGCCGATGCGCGTGACGCTCTGCGTGAGGCTGGACTTGCGGTCAAGGTACGAGCCGTACGTGATCATAATACCCATGGCCAGCGACAAGCTGTAGAACATTTGCCCGAGCGCGCCGATGACCAGCTCCGGCGAGAACTTGCTGAAGTCGGGCACCAGGTAATACAGCGCACCCTCGGCTGCGCCCGGTTGCAGGAGCGTATAGGCAGCAATGGCAATAGCCATGACGATGAGCGCCGGCATCATGATGAGGTTCGCCTTCTCGATACCGCCCTTCACGCCCAGCGACACCACGATGAACACGATAGCCATGAACAGGAGCATCCACAGGAAGCTCTCCGTGTTGCTGGTGATGAAGCCCGAGAAGAAGTTCCCGCCGTCGGCCAGCGCCTCCGGCCCGTTGATGAGGTAGGCCGCCGCGTACTTCGTCACCCAGCCGCCGATGATGCAGTAGTACGGCGTGATAATGAACGGCACGGCCGAGGCCAGGATGCCGATGAACGCGTACTTCTTGCCGAACTGCTTGAACGCGCCGATGGCCGACTGCCCCGTCGTGCGCCCGAGCGCCGTCTCCAGCAGCAGCAGCGACACGCCGAACGTGAACACGAGCACCAGGTACGTGAGCAGGAACGTGCCGCCGCCGTACTTCGCCGCCAGGTACGGGAAGCGCCACATGTTCCCCAGCCCCACGGCGGAAGCCGCGGCGGCCAGGATGAACGCCCATTTGCCCGACCAAGACGAGCGCGCGGGCGTGCCGGTAGAAGACATCGATAACCTCCGTTGTCGATCGATCAATGCAAGGGAACCCCCGGCGCGGACGCGTCCGCGGGAGGCCGGATACGGGCGCCGCCGAACATCCACCCTCTGCGCCGCGATCCAAATGCATCATTATAGCGGGAAAACCCCGCTTGGCGACCACGTTTTCGCAGAAGCGCGCTCATGGGCGACCAGGGTCGCGCGGCCCGACCCGCAGCGCGTCCGGTCGCGCGTCGTTACGGGCGGGATGCACACCGGACACCGTTCGTTAGCGGTTGTTGGTCGCGTGCCGGTCGCGATGCTCTGCGCTGCATTATGGAGCTCACTCTGCCGTCGAAACGAGAGGATTCCACCCATGAACCATCCCGCTTGCCTTTCCCGCCGCACGTTCCTGGCGGGAAGCGCCGTGCTCGCCGCCACGGCCGGGCTCGGCCTGTTAGGCTGCTCGACCGCCGGCACGGACACGGCCGCACCGAACGCCGCGTCGAACGCGGACGGGCCCGTGAACGCCTACTACGAGAACGCCGTCATCTACACGGTCGACGGTCAGGATCGCATGGCCGAAGCGCTGGCCGTCCGCGACGGGAAGATCGCCTTCGTCGGCTCGTCGTCCGACGGGCAGCGTTACAAGGACACCGCCCAGAACGTGGTGGACCTCCAGGGCAGATTCGTGCTGCCGGGCCTCATCGAGGGCCACATCCATTCGGGGTCGCCCGACTTCTTCGACTTCAGCCTCATCGGCCTCCCCACCGCCGACGACGAGCTGGCCGCCATCAAGGAATACGTCGACGCTCACCCCGAGAAGGACACGTACCTCGGCTTCGGCTACATGGCCAGCCTCTACCCCGGCGAAGAGCTGGAGCGCGGGCCCAAGAAGGAGCGCCTCGACGAGATCAGCCCCGACAAGCCGCTGCTCGTGTACTCGTTCGACGGACACGGCGCGTGGCTGAACTCGAAGGCGTTCGAGCTCCTCGGCATCACGCCCGACACGCCCTCCACGCCCGGCGGCGAGATCTACAAGAACGAGGACGGCAGCCTATGGGGCACGCTGGCCGACTCCGCCATGTCGATGACCTCAAAATACCCCGTCAATCAGGAGAACGTGGCCGATGGGCTGGCGACGTTTCTGCAGGGCCTCAACGCGTTGGGCTACACGTCCATCTTCACGCCGCCCGGCAACGGTTTCTTTCCCGTGCCCTACGAGGGCTACCAGACGCTCGCGGACCGCGACGGGCTCACCATGCGCGTACGCGGCGCGGGCATCGTCACCAGCTGGCAGACCGACGAGGACCTGACCAAGCTCGAGGAGCTCAAGAAGAAGTACGACAGCGACGCGCTCAAGGTGATCGCCGGCAAGATATTCGTCGACGGCGTGATGGACAACGAGTCGGCCCTACTGTCCGAGCCCTACGCAGACAACCCGTCCAACTACGGCGAGACCGGCTGGGAGCAGGACCCCCTCAACCAGGCCGCCGCGGCCATCAACCGCGCGGGGATGCTCGCGCACATCCACGCCATCGGCGACGAGGCCGTGACGATGGGGCTCGACGCCATCGAGTACGCCGAGCAGAACGTGCCGGACGACGACGAGCGCAACGCCATCACCCACCTGCAGCTCGTGAAGGAAGACGACGTCCCGCGTTTCGCCGAGCTGGAGGTGACGGCCGTGGCCGACCCCTACTGGCACTTCAAGGAGCCGCAGTACTGGGAGTCGAAGGAAAGCCCCGCGCTCGGCGAGCGGGCCGAGAAGATGTACCCGATGAAGTCGTTCGTGGACGCGGGCGTGACGCTCGTCTCCGCCTCCGACTTCCCGGTGACCTCGAACCCCAACCCCTTCTATGCGATGCAGTTCGGCGTGACGCGCAACCTCGTGGACGGCAAGCCCTACGACGTGCCCGACATCACCGACATGGACGACCCCGCCTACCTGCTGTGGCCCGAGGAGCGCGTGAACATCAAGCGGATGATCCGCAGCTTCACCGCCGACGCCGCCTGGGCGCTGTCCCTCGACGGCGAGACGGGCAGCCTCGAGGAGGGCAAGGCGGCCGACTTCATCGTGGTGGATCAGAACGTCCTCGAGGCGAAACCGCTCGACATCAAGAACACGAAGGTGCTCGCCACGTACCTGCGCGGCGAGAAGGTATTCGACGCCGAAGAGGCCGCCAAGCAGCAGTCGTAAACGGAAGAGTTGGACGAAACGGGAGCGGCAGGTGGGGCGGGATACCCCGCCAGCCTTCCTCGCACGAGGCGCTGCGACCCGCACATCGCAGCGCCTCGTTTCTCGCCGCACGCCGCAAAACCAAATCTGCGGTCTTGGTTGAGACGCTTGGGCGCCGGTGCGTTTTCCTCTATCATGGGCGAAGCTAACGTAGATATCTACGTGCTGATTTTTGCGTAGATATCTACGCATTTCCGCAGACCCTCCGAGGGCGCGGAAAACAACGATCACGACGCGAGGAGTACCATCTACCATGTGCGGAATCTGCGGATTCACCGGGGCCACCGAGGCCGATCTGCCCACCCTGAAGGCCATGTGCGACGTGATGGCCCACCGCGGGCCCGACGGCGAGGGGCAGTACCTTGACGACGGCATAGCGCTGGGGCACCGGAGGCTCTCGCTCATCGACCTCGAGGGCGGCAACCAGCCCATGGTGCGCGCCACCGGCGAGCACGATTCCGCCGTCACCTCCCCCGCGCTCATGCCGGACGGCACGCCCTGCGCGAGCCCCGAGGCGGCGGCCGCCAAGGGCGACTTCGCCATCGTGTTCAACGGCGAGATCTACAACTACCGCGACCTGCGTGCGGAGCTCGAGGCCGAGGGCTGGGCGTTCCAGACAAACTCCGACACCGAGGTGCTGCTCACGGGCTACCTGGCCTGGGGCGAGGCGGTGCTCGACCGGCTGCGCGGCATGTTCGCGTTCGCCATCTGGAACCGGAAGTCCCGCGAGCTCTTCTGCGCGCGCGACTTCTTCGGCATCAAGCCGTTCTACTACACGATGCAACAGGGAGCTTCTGGCCCGCAGCTCATTTTCGCCTCGGAGATCAAGTGCATCCTGGAGCACCTCGCCTATCAGCGTGAGCTCAATGAGGAAGCGCTCGAACAGTACCTGTGCTTCCAGTTCAGCGCGCTCGACGAGACCTTCTTCAAGGGCGTCTTCAAGCTGCCCCCCGCCCACTGCATGACCGTGCGCGCGGACGGCACGACCGAGATGCGCCGCTACTGGCGGCCGGAGTACAACTTCGACGAGAGCCGCAGCCGCGAGGACACCGTGGAGGCCATCGACGCCGCCATGCGCGAGAGCGTGCGCTACCACAACGTGGCCGACGTGGAGGTGGGATCGTTCCTTTCGAGCGGCATCGACTCCAGCTACATGGCCGCGTGCCTGGCCAAGGAGAACCCCGCCATCAAGACGTTCACCGTGGGCTTCGCCGAGTACGAGGGCGAGCGCGACGAGATATCCTGGGCGCGCGAGCTGGCCGACGAGCTGCACATCGAGAACAGCTCCAAGCACATCGGCGAGGAGGAGTACTGGGCGAGCCTGCCCCGCGTGCAGTGGCACATGGACGAGCCGTCCGCCGACCCGAGCGCCGTGGCGCTCTACTTCGTCGACCAGATCGCCGCCGAGCAGGTGAAGGCCGTGCTCTCCGGCGAGGGCGCCGACGAGTTCTTCGGCGGCTACCGCATCTACCAGACCCCGTTCGCCAACCAGAAGCTGTCGTGGGCACCGAAGGGCCTGCTCAAAGGCGCGTCGAAAGCGGCCCGCGCGCTCGGCGTGCGCGGCGCGAACTACCTTGAGCGCGCGAGCGAGACGCCCGAGGACTGGTACTACACCAACGCCAACGGCGTGGCATTCTCGCCCGCCGAGCGCGAGCGTCTGCGCACGGGCAAGCGCACCGACGCCGGGGCGCGCGTGCCGTCCCCGCAGGAGCTCATTGCGCCGGCATACGCCGAGGTCGCGGGCCTCGACGACACCACGCGCATGCAGTACGTCGACCTGTTCTTCTGGCTCGTGGGCGACATCCTGCTCAAGACCGACAAGATGTCGATGGCCCATTCGCTGGAGAGCCGCGTGCCGTTCCTCGACAAGCAGGTGTTCGACGTGTCGGCCACCATCCCCACCCGCCTCAAGGCGAACGACGAGCAGACGAAGCTCACGCTGCGCGAGGCCGCCGAGCGCGCCATCCCGAAGGATTGGGCGCAGAAGGAGAAGCTGGGCTTTCCCGTGCCCATGGTGAACTGGCTGCGCCAGGACCGCTACTACGACGAGATCAAGGAGTGGTTCACCGGCGACATCGCCCGCCAGTTCTTCAACACCGACGAGCTGGTGCGCCTCCTCGACGAGCACAAAGCCGGCGCCGACCGCTCCCGCAAGATATGGATCGTCTACATGTTCCTCATGTGGTACAAGATCTACTTCGTGGACCAGAAAGCGCCGGAGAAGCCGGCAGCTTAGGATGGACCGCGACCTCGGCCGCCTCGTGACCAAGCGAACCCGAGGCGCCCGTATGGTAAAATCAACGGCAAGACGGCGTCGAACGTTCTGGAGGTGAAAAACCTATGCTGTACAACTATATCAAACTCGCAGACGAGACGCAGATCGCCTATTCCAACATCCAAGACGACAACACGGTGGAGATAGCCATTGAGCGACCAGTTGCCGGAGGCTTTGATGCCGCCCGCTGCCTGTTGCCCGCCTATCGATGGACCAGCGTGGAGGGCTTCACACAGAAGGAAATCGACGATCTCGCAGACCTCCTGCAGCATAATGCCCCTTTGATATTCCGCCTTGCACGAGAGGCGACGAAGACTTATGCCTAAGGTTCTCGAATTCGGCCCTTACATCCTCTTCTTCTGGATCGGGGAGAACGGAGAACCGGTTCACATTCACGTTGCCATCAAACGGCCGACGGAACATGCAACGAAAATCTGGCTTACCGCCTCGGGCGGCTGCATCCTTGCCAACAATGGCAGCAACATCCCGAAGAGGGATCTATCCAACATCATGGAGCTCGTTGCCTTGAACCACGGCTACATCTGCCAGAAGTGGCAAGAAACCTTCCAAGGCGATATATCGTTTTACTGCTAAGAGCCTAATCGCAGCGAGCGAATACCAGCAGCGCTCATAAGAGGAAGCGTCTCGCAAACCGCAGGGCGCTTCCCCTTCGTCGGAGAGAGTGCAGGCCCTCCGTGCCCGCGGACGTCTGATGGGAGAGGTGCCGGGCCGCCTACGCTCCCGTAGGCGCCAAGTCCTCGGGGTCGAGGTCGAGGCCCTGTTGCTCGCGGCGCTTCGCGTCCGCGTCGAGGCGGGCGAGTTCTTCCCGCGACAAACCCTTCCACGCGGGCTCGATGCCGGCACGCTTCTCGGCGGCTTGCGCCAAGAGGCCGGGGATGATATACGCCGCCCAGCACGCCACGGCGCCCCACAGGTTCACGCCGAGGAAGTTCGCGTACGAGCCGCCGCCAATATCCATGAAGCCCAAGGCGGCCGGGGCCACGGTGTCTGCGATGCCCAGCACCATGCCAACCCAGAACGCCAGCTGGAAACCAACCTTCGTCGGCTTCACCACGCCGTGCAGCAGGAAGATAGGGCCGAGGCCCATGATCATGGTGCCCGAGATGGTAGTGGCCGTGATGATGTCGGCGCCCATGATCATGGGCAGGTTGCCCACGATGCCGAAGACAATCATGAAGATAATGCCGATGATGCGCGGGTTCATCTTGGGCGTCTTCCCCAAAATGCCCGGCAGGTCGCGCGCCGTGAGCTTCGCGAGCGAGCTGAACGTGGAGTCCAGCGTGGAGCCGGCCGTGGCTATCATGATGACGGCCATCATGAAGAACGCCATGATGCCCAAACTCTGCGCCACCACGACCGGCGCGCTGGAGCCGGCGATGCTCATGCCGTCGAGGTAGGCGTGCACGCCGATGAGCGAGAACAGCACGATGGCCACGAAGCCCAGAAGGCCGGCCACGGTGAAGCTCTTGAGCATCTTCTTCTCCTCGCAGATGAAGCCGCGGTCGGTGAGCACGGCGTCGTGGAAGCCGTACGACAGGCACTGCAGGCCCGCGCCGATGATGAAGTCCACGCCGCCGCCGAGCGTCCAGGTGCCGGACGTCGCGAAGTCGGCCAGGCTGTGCTGCGGAACCACCCACGCAAGCACGGCCACGAGCAGCACAGCGAAGAGGATGGCCTGCGCCACGTCGGTGATGATGGACCCGCGCATGCCGCCCCAGCAGCAGTAGCCCACGGTGATGGCGGTGAACAGCAGCGCCGCGATGATGAACGGCGCCGAGCCGGACGCGCCGTAGTACGCGCCCACGACCGATGTGTTCGACCACACCTCGTTGAACAGGCGCACCAGGATGGCTGCCGAGAAGCAGAACGCGGCCGCGATGCCGTAGTGCTCGGTGAGGAAGCTGATCATGCCCGTGGCCTTGAACTTGCGGCGCAGGCGGTACAGCGCCCAGCCGGTCAGCGGGATGCACAGCCAGTACATGGCGTAGCCGATACCGCCCACGATGCCGAAGTTCGCGCCCATGTTGGCTGCGTTCGTGACCGACTTCGCGAAGATCCACGCGATGAAGATGGATGCCGTGATCATCCACGGGTTGGCGGCGCGGCCCAACTTGTCCTCGCCCTTGAAGAACCCGCCCAGCGAGACGGTCTTCGGCGAGAGCAGGAACATCACGATGCCGTACACGATGAGAAACCCCCAGAAGAAGATCCCGGTTGTCGAATCCATGCGGTCGTCCCCTCACGTCCTGATTAACTTGATTGATGCCAGTAATAGATTATATCTACTAATATGGCATGTCAACTAAAAAGATGATCGTGCGGGGACGCGGCGTGCTGATCGAGTGGAGGCGCTGCGCGCATCCCCGGAAGGGGCCTTGGGCCGGCGCGGCGTGCAGGCCACGAGACGGCAGGCGGACGGGCAGCCCTGCGACGTCGGGGCTATTCCTGCACGATGGTGCCGCCGCAGCTCGAGCCGCTGCCGGCCGTGCAGGCGTAACAGTGGTTGCGGAAGCGGATGGGGCGTGCGAGGGGCAGCACAGGGTCGGCCGCGTAGTCGAAGACCGTGCGGTCACCGCCGTCCTCGCGGCGGACAGGCAGACCGAGCGCCTGGTTGAAGTCGCAGTCGTACACGCGCCCATCCCAGCCCACGGACAGCTGGTGGCGGCACATCATCCCGTCGCACGCCTGTTGGTTGAAGCCGTCTATGAGCAGGTTCAGGTAGCTGTCGAACGCGCCGGCGTCGATGAGATGCGCACCGTAGCGCCCGATGGGGTTGTTCGCGACGGCGAACAGGTGGTCGAACGACACGCCCAGCGCGGCCAGCCGACGCCGGTAGACGGCCTCCAGCTCGGCCTGGTCGGGCGGCAGAACGGGCCACTGGGGGTTGAACACCAAGTCCAGAACGTGCCGGCCATCGCGACCGTAGCCGCGGCCGTTCAGCTCGCGCAGCACCTCGATGCTCGGGTCGAACGTGCCGCCGCCGCGCTGCTGCTCGGCCTGCGCGTCGTGCACGTTGGGCAGCGAGGCCACCACCTCTACGCCCAGCCGGGCGTAGAGGTCCATGAGCGGCCGGTACGCCGGGTCGCGCAGGATGACGAGGTTCGTGCGCACCATGACGTGCGCCATGCTTGCCGCGCGTTCGACGAACCAGGCGAAGTCGGGGTGCATCTCGGGCGCGCCGCCCGTCACGTCAACCGTGTCGATTCCGGGGCGCGCGGCCACGGCCAGCACGGCCTCGAGCACGGCGCGGTCCATGGCCTCGGTACGGTGCGGGCCCGACTCCACGTGGCAGTGGGCGCAGGCCAGGTTGCAGCGGGCCGTGACGTTGACCTGGATCGTGGACGGCTCGCCCGCCGTGCGCAGGCAGGAGGCGTCGTCCACGACGTCCTCGAAGTACACGAGCCCGGCCAGCGCCAGCTCCACGTCGCCCTTCGTCGCATGCGCCCGAAGCGGCGGGGCGTCGGTGCGGGCGGAGGGGCCGCGGCTGAAGCCGCCGAGCAACGCGTCATCCAACCGGTCGTCCGCGCCGTCGACAATGCGGCCGCGGTACGACACGGCGGCCGGGCTGGCCGCCGGCCACAGCTCGTCGAACCAGGCCAGGTAGGCGTCGTGGTCGTAGCGCAGCGGCACGGCCTCCACAAAGAGGCCGTCGCGCTCGGCGCCGAACAGCGCATCCGGGTGCGGAGCGGCCGCCACGCGCACGGCCAGCCCGAAGTGCTGGCCGAAGAAATTCGGCAGGCCGGCCGCCCCGTTGTTCACCACGAGCCCGCGCGCAAGCGAGAGCGCCGCGGGCGCGCACGTGTGCGTGCAGGCCAGCACGTCCACGTCGTTGGCGGCCATCCACCGGTCGAGCTCGTCTTGCCGCAGCACGTCCTGCAGCGACTCGCGCGAGCAGGCCCAGCCGCCGATCAGCTGCTCGTCGCCGTGCGTGACGGCCACCTTGCGGCCCGCCACGCCCACCGTGCACGTGGCGGGCCGGCCCGCCAGCAGCTCCTTGAGCTCGGGATGGGCGTCCACGGCCTCGGACAGCTTTCGGTGGATGCGGTTCGAGCGGCTCACCGCATCGTCGCCCGTGCAGTCCGGGTAGGCGCATCCGCACCCCACGCCCACGTCCACCTGGCGGCGCAGCTCGGCCTCCACATTGCCCACGAGCGGCAGGTAGCGCGACGCCCGACGCTCCAAGGCGGCGAAGTTCTCGGCCGTCTTGTCGAACCAGTGCATGTCGCCGTTCAACACGACGCGCACGTCGCCCTGCTCGGCCGCCACCAGGCAGTCCACCGCGTCGAGCGCAAACGGGTTGCCGTACAGGCCGCCCACCACGTACAGCACGTCGCACGCAACCTCGGGATCGCCGGCGAAGGCGTCGGAGGCCAGGCGGTAGTCGACCGGGCAGACCCGGCCCGCGTCCTTGAACACCCGGCGCACCTGGCCGGGCACGGAGCATGACGACATGGATGCGCATCCTTTCTCGCTGCGGTTCTCGTTAATATAGGATTATATCCAATAATCGCGGAATGCCAGCAATAAGTTGGCGAAAGAGGGAGGCGCTCGGCTAGGCGAGCTTCGAGGCGTCCACCGCCACCAGATGGCCGTGCTCGTCCTCGAACACGCACAAGCTGCCGTCACGGCTCTCGTACAGGTTCCGGAACCGCGCGAACCGCTCGCGCCCCGGCTGCTCGGCGCGGCTGCCAGCCTCGTCGGGGACGACCCCGCCGCAGGCCGCCGGCTCGCCCGCCGCAGGAGCAGCCGTCGGCTCGGGCTCGGGCTCGGGCTCGGGCTCGGGCTCGGAAAAAGCCTCGCATGCCCTCTTCATCGCTGCAACGGCATCTTCCCCCGGCGTACCGGCGGGGGCGTCAGCAGCTCCATCAGCCCCTCCATCTGCGACAGCAATCCCTCCAAGAGGGGCCTCCGGGGGTAGGGCGGGTTCGAACAGCGCCTCTTCCTCGGTTTCCGTCGCCTCGTCGGCGCGCCCCTCGGAAGGCTCGGCCGCAACCGGGACGTCACCTATGCGGGGAATGCGCGGTAAATCGATGGGAAGCTCGGTGGTCGAGCGCGGCACGATGCGCGAGGGAGGCTCTTGCGGGTCGAAGGCAGCGGCCTCGTCAGGCATCTTCGACCGGAAGGGGGCGCCGCCTTCGTCATCGAGCCTTCTGGACGCCTCCATCAGCTCTTCCAAAGACAGGCCGCCGTCGGCCATCCCAGATTCGGGTCTCTCGATGCAGATCGAGAACGTTCCCGGGAGCTCGATCGGCTGTGTCTCGCCGTCGGACTCGCAGGCCGCGCGGGCGGGCTCGTCCGCGCGGCCAGCCTCGCCGCGCGAAGCGGATGGCGAGGGGCTCGCGGCGCCGGAGCCAACCGGTGCGCGCGATGCATCGATAGCCGCCTGGGCGAGGCCGCCCTCCACGATCTTCACACCCGATGCCATCACGCGGCTCTCGGGCGGCGCAGGATCGATGCCCAGGCGCGTGGCCAGCGACAGGTTCGATTGGGCGATAGACACCAGCTCGGCGCCCAACTCGGCCTCAGCCGCCCCCTTGCCCTGGAGCTGCTTGCCAATTTCGAGCACGCGCCCCCAGGATATCGCGTCCAGATCCTCTTTCAACGACGCGACCTTGTCAGCCTCGCGGGCGATGCGCTTCTCTGGCGTGTTACCGAACAGCATGGCTTCCTTTTTTGCAAGCGGTGGATTGTACCGACGTTTGACCAGTATAGCACGCAACTCAAACCGGCAAAGCCCCCCTTGCTTTATCCTTGGCAGCCAACGAGCCGCGGTTGAGGGCCCCGGAAGGAGCGCTGCAGCACCGGATAGGCGGCACGCGCGCCGCAACGCGACCGCGCCAAGCAGGACGCGGCACAACACGGGCAGCGGCCCGAGCTGCCCGGACCGGACGCTAGTAGATCACGCGCCAGAACACGAGGCCCTGAGCGGGGGCGTTCTCGCCAGCCGCCTGCCGGTCGCGCGCTTCCAGCACCTCGCCCACCCATGACGAGGGTCGCTGGCCCTTCCCCACCATCACGAGCGTGCCCACGATGGTGCGCACCATGGAGTGCAGGAAGGCGTTGCCCACCACCTTGATGGCCAGGATGTTCTCGCCGAGCACCGTCTCGGGGTGGAACGATATCTCGCGCACGTTGCGGTTCGTGGGCTTGCCCACGGCCGACGCCGCCATGCAGAAGCTCTTGAAGTCGTGCTCTCCCAGCAGGTGCTGGGCGCCGGCCTCCATGGCCGACACGTCCAAACCGCCCGGCACGAACCACGAGAAGTCCTTCATGAAGATGGGCGCCGTGCTGTCCACGCACAGATGGTAGTGGTACTCGCGCGCCTGGGCGTCGAAGCGGGCCGAGAAGCCCTTCTGCTTCGGCTCCACCTCGCGCACCGTGATGGCGTCGTTCGTGAGCGCGTTGAGCGAGCGGCGCAAAGAGGGCAGCGACCGCCCGGCAAGGTCCACGTCGTCAACGTCGAAGCTCACCACCTGGCCGAGCGCGTGCACGCCCGCGTCGGTGCGGCCGGCGCACGTCGTGTCGATGGGCCGGCGGAACAAGAGCTCGAGAGCCGCCTCCACGTCGCCCTGAACGGTGAGCTGGCCGGGCTGCCGGGCGAACCCGGAGAAGGGCGCGCCGTTGTACGAGAGGGTGAGCGCGAGGGTGTGCTCGCGCACGGGGCGCTCTCCATCGGCGGCGGCAGGAGCTCCCACAGCGGATCCGGCGGGGCGCGGTTCGGTATGTCGAATAGTCTGAGTCATGATGCGCTCCATCATAAACGAAACCGGCCGCCCTGCGAAGCGCGGCCGGTTTCCGCTTGCCAAACTGTAATGAAACGCCGAGGCGCGCAGCCCTCCCGCTACGACGCGCGGCTCCACACCGGGCGGCCGAACAGGTCCTGGATCTCCGAGAGCATGATCTGCGAGCGGGCATCCACCGTCACCGGCAGCTCGGCGCGGAACTTGCGGCCGTCGCCCTGACTCACGAACAGCACCACGCCGTCGCGGCCGGGATAGGACTTCAGGATGCGGTTCAAGCGCTGCGACGTGGCCTGGTTGAAGTCCGCGGACGACACCTTCAGCTCCAGGTGCGAGGGACGCGCGTCGGCCTCGTTCAGCTCGATAGCCTCCACCTCGAACGCCATGATCTGGTTGCCGCGGTCGCTGTGCTCGAACTTGCCCTTGATCTTGACGATGGCATCCTCCTGGATGGCCTCGGCGTTCTCGTCGTACTTGAAGCAGATGCACTCGATGTGCCCCGTCGTGTCCTCCAGCGTGAACGTGGCCATCTTCGTGCCGCGCTTCGTCAGCTTCGTCACCACGGTGGATATCATGCCCACGAACGTGGCGGACTTGATCTCCTTCGTGCGCTCGGCCAAGTCGCCCAGCTGGAACTTCGTCATGCGGGCGATGGTGCCCTCGTACGGGCGCAGGGGGTGGTCCGAGACGTAGATCTTCATGATCTCCTTCTCGTAGGACAGCAGCTGGCGCTTGGGCCACTCCACGCCGTCGGGCTCGGGCACCTCTTCCTCGAACCCGGAGTCGGGATCGTCGCCGAACAGGTCGAACATGGACACCTGCCCGCGGTCGCGGTCCTTCTGGCGCTTCGACGCGCTCTCTAGAAGCGGCGTCTCGTCCACGAAGTACATGAGCTGCTTGCGCGTGTAGCCCGTGGAGTCGAACGCCCCGCCCTTGATGAGCGCCTCGAGCGTCTTGCGGTTGTAGCACTTCGCGTCCAAGCGGTTCACGAAGTCGTGCAGGCTCGTGTACGGGCCGTTGGCCTCGCGCTCCTCGATGATGGCCTCGGCCACGTTCGCGCCCACGCCGCGCACGCCCACCAGGCCGAAGCGGATGCCGTCGTCGGTAGGCGTGAACTCCGCGTTCGAGGAGTTGATATCGGGCGGCAGCACGGGCGTGCCGTTGTGGTTGCAGCTGGCAATGTAGCGGATCAGGCGGTCGGTGTTGCCCATGTAGGACGACAGCACGGCTGCCATGAAGTCGTTCGGGTAGTGCGCCTTCAAATACGCCGTGCGCATGACCAGGATGGCGTATGCGGCCGAGTGCGATTTGTTGAACGCGTACTTCGCGAACTTCTCGGCGTCCTCCCAGATCTGCTTGGCAATGGCCAGCGAGAAGCCGTTCTCCACGGCGCCGTTGTTCCAGTCCTCCTGCAGGGCGCGCATGACGTCGAGCTTCTTCTTGCCCATGGCCTTGCGCAGCTTGTCGGCCTTGCCGGCGGAGAAGCCGCTCATGGCCATGGAGATCTGCATGATCTGCTCTTGGTAGACCATGGTGCCGTACGTCTCCTCCAAAATGGGGCGGAGGCGTTCGTCGTAGTAGTGGATCTGCGTCTTGCCGCTGGCCACCTTCACGTAGTCGTCCACCATGCCGGACTCGAGCGGGCCCGGGCGGTTGAGCGCGATGGAGGCGACGATGTCGGAGAAGCGCGTGGGAGGCAGGCGCGCGAACAGGCTCACGTAAAGGGCGCCCTCAACCTGGAACAGGCCGTCCATGTTGCCGGACTGCATGAGCTTGAACGCGGCCTCGTCGTCGACGGGAATCTCCTCGGGCACGACCTTCGTGCCGAAGCGCTGCTCGATGTTGCGGCACGCGATGGTGAGCACGTCGAGCGTGCGCAGGCCCAGGAAGTCCATCTTCAGCAGGCCGAGCTCCGGCGTGTAATGTCCGTCGTACTGGGTGATGATGCCGCCGCCCTTGGTGTCGCGCTTCATGGGCACGTGGTCGGCCATGGGGTCGCGGCAGATGATGGTGGCGCAGGCGTGCACGCCCTCGCCGCGCACGTGCCCCTCGATGGACTTCGCGGCGTCGATGACGGCCTTCACGTCCTCCTCGGTCTCGTACGCCTTCTTGAGGTCGGGGTTCGTGGCAAGCGCCTTGTCGATGGTGATGCCCAGCTCGTCGCCGATCAGCTTGCAGATGCGGTCGCCGGTGCTGTACGGGTAGTCCAGCACGCGCGCGGCGTCGCGCACGGCGTTCTTCGCCTGCAGCGTGCCGAACGTGATAACCTGGGACACGTGGTCCTCGCCGTACACGTCCTTGATGTGGTTGATGACCTCTTCGCGGCGTCCCTGCTCGAAGTCGACGTCGATATCGGGCATCTCCACGCGCTCGGGCGACAGGAAGCGCTCGAACAGCAGGCCGTTGGACAGCGGGTCGAGCGCGGTGATGTCCATGGCGTACGCCACGATGGCGCCTGCGGCCGAGCCGCGGCCCGGGCCCACGCCGATGCCCTGGCTGCGCGCCCACTCGATGTACTCCTGCACGATGAGGAAGTACGCCGGGAAGCCCTGCTGGATGATGATGCCCATCTCGTAGTCGGCGCGCTCCTGCGCTTCCTGCGGCACCGGGCTGCCATAGTGCTTGACCAGGCCCTCCTGCACGCGGCGACGAAAGTAGCTCTCCTCCGTCTCGCCCTCGGGCAAGGGGAACCTCGGAAGGATGGAATCGCGCTCCAGCACCACGTCCACCTTCTCGGCCACCTCCACCGTGGTGTCGCAGGCTTCGGGGAAGTCCTTCAGCGCGGTGCGCATCTCCTCCTCGGTCTTCATGTAGAATTCGTCGTTCTCGAAGCGCATGCGCTTCTCGTCGTTCACGGCGGCGCCCTGGGCCACGCACAGCATGTAGTCCTGCGCCTTCGCGTCTTCCTTCGTGAGGTAGTGGAAGTCGTTCGTGGCGATGGTCTTCAGGCCGGCGGCCTTGGCCACGTCGGTGAGCATGTGGTTGAGCTCGGTCTGCGTGAAGCCGGCGTCGGTGCGGATGCCCTGGTTCTGCAGCTCGATGTAGAAGTCGCCCGGCTCGAAGCAGCTGGCGAACTTGTTGGCCCACGCCACGGCGTCGTCGAACTGGCGGTTGTCGAGCAGCTTCGGGATGATGCCGGCAATGCAGGCCGACGAGCCGATGATGCCCTTGCCGTACTTCTGCAGCATGGAGAACGTGGTGCGGGGCTTGTAGTAGAAGTTGTCGACGTGCGATTCGCTGACCAATTTCACCAGGTTGTGGTAGCCCTCGTTCGTCTTGGCCAGAAGCAGCAGGTGGTAGAGCTTCGGCTTGCCGTCGCGCTTGAGCTCCTCGTCGGTGGTGAAGTACACCTCGCAGCCGTAGATGGGCTTGACGCGCTTGCCGGTCTCCTCCTCTACCTTGTCGCACATCTCGCACAGCTGCGGCACGCCCGACATCACGCCGTGGTCGGAGATGGCCACGGCCGGCATGCCGAGGTCGGCTGCGCGCTTGACCATGTCGTAGATGTGCGTATGGCCGTCGAGCAGGGAATATTCAGTGTGGTTGTGCAGGTGGACGAATGCCATATCTTGTGCCTCTAATCAGTCAGAAATGCGCTTGGTGGTGTGTTCTGGGTGCGTGCGCAGCGTGTCATGGTGTCGTTGCCATTCTAGCAGCATTGGCCGACGGGCACCGCCCACAAACAGCGAACAAACGATGGTTTTTGCGCGAACGCGAGAACGTAGAGGATCGAAACAGAACCCGGACGGTGGCGAATGATAGCGCCCAAGACAATCAGCCATCTACCATCTTGAGAATATCACCCACTTGACAGTCGAGAACCTCGCAGAGCCTTGTCAGCGTGCTCTTTCGCAGCGCGAGGAAATCCCCTTCGTCGATCCTCGCCAGAATACCAACGGATATGCCCACACTATCGGCCACTTCCTCGGTCGACATACCCTTTCCCTCGATAACGTCAACGAGGCAGCACTCCATGCGCATGCGATCAACACTCCCCCGTTCTCGGTCGCACCATCTCCGTTACTGTGGCGTACTTACACCACACCCTATCCATTGTACCCCATAACCTGTACCTCATGGAACCATTTGACCGACAGGCCCAACTCGGGAAAAGAATCGCAGAGCTGCGCGAAGCGCAGGGTCTCTCGGTGCGCCGTCTTGCGTTGATCGTCGGAACCGGCTACTCCCATTTGGCCAAGATCGAGAAGGGCCAAGTGGACGTGCGTTACTCGCTTCTCCATCGGATAGCATCGGGATTAGGGGTAAAGGTCGGCGACCTCGCCGACGACTCCGAGCAGGAAAGCAGGCAGTAGCCCCGATCGCATCGCTTTTACTGGCATAGGCGTTTTCGCCGCATCTCAAGCGGAGAAGGCCAACGCTTGCCTTTCAAGCCTTATGGACTATGCGCATAGACGCGGACGCGCGTAAAGAGCATGCGCGCCCGCGAATCACCCCTCGACAATGATGTTGTAGGGGACCTCTTGGTCGCCCAGCTTGAAGAGCAGGCGGTAGGTGCCTGCGGAGGTGCCATCGGGGACGGTGACGGTGATTTTGACGGCGTCGACAGTCGCCGTCAAACCGACGGTGTCCTCGTAACCTGCATCAGTCTTCTTCCGAGCGCCCACTGTGATTGCCTCGCCAGCCGATGCCTTGTAGTTGGCCGTGAAGGAAAGTGCGCTTCCCGGCTTCACGATGCGGCTCGAGCCCGCGTCAAGGGTCACGGACAAGCTGTACGATGGATTCTCCGAGACGGTGTAGGCTGCCTCCTCCGCAGAGAGGGGAGCCGCATTGCCCGCGTTCGCGCCCGTGGGGAGCACCTGAGCGGAAAGCGTGTGCTCGCCACTCGTGAGGCCAGTCGTATTCGTCGTGTCCATTACGAACGACGTCGCGCTGCCAAGCGGGATGGACACCTTGCCGTTGACGGGGTAATACTCAGCTTCGCCAACCCTGAACACCGTGCCCTCGGGGAAGACCTCGCCCTCTCCCGGGGAGAGCACCACCGCCGCCCCGTCGGCGAAACGTGTGTCGCTGCCCGCCTTCAAGCTCAACTCGAACTCGTGCGTCCCTCGGGACAACCCATCACCGCCAG
This sequence comes from Gordonibacter urolithinfaciens, assembly GCF_900199375.1. Taxonomy (NCBI): domain Bacteria; kingdom Bacillati; phylum Actinomycetota; class Coriobacteriia; order Eggerthellales; family Eggerthellaceae; genus Gordonibacter; species Gordonibacter urolithinfaciens. Next base: position 2,614,445 of record NZ_LT900217.1, on the reverse strand, counting down.
CAGCTTCGACGGTGGCTGTCGCAGCCGAATTATCCATCGTGAAATCGGCTCCCACGCTGTCGGCGCTCGTATCGGTTCGCATGCGCAGACTGTAGTCCCCCGCGCCAGGCTCCGATGCCGAAGAGCCGAAATCGACGATGACCGTCACGGTGCCGCTGAGGCTCCCTGGCAACTCCGAATCATTTTCCATAGAGGTGAAGCTGCTCAAAAGAATCCTGTTTTCGGGCTCAATACCCTTCATCTGGCAACGGTAAAATCTCCCGTCGTTGAGCAGCGTGAATTCCGTGCCAGAAGGCAATCCAACCGATGTGCCTCCCGTCTTCTGTAACTCGATCCACGATGATCTTGATTGCAGGGAACTTGAGAGTTCGAAAACGGCGGTCAGAGAACTCTTCTGCGAAATCGCAAGGGCCTCTGTCTGGGAAAGCCCATTGTATTGCCGCCCCGCCCCAACCTCAACCGACTTCACGGCGGACTCTTCCCAATGAATCCGCAGCGTCACGGGAACCTCCTTGCCTTCCGTTCCCTCTTCCTTGAGCGTGAGCGTGACGGTATCGAGCGGCTTCGGGGCGAACCCTGTCGCGTTCGACAAGGTGAACTTGATGGGGGCATCGTAGCGGCTGTCCGTAGTTCCGATGCTCACCGGATCCTTGAAGCTTCCCAAATCGCAGGGGTCTTCCATGGAACCCATCGTTGCCCACCCTTGATCTTGAACCGTTTGCATGGTGAGCGCAAAACTGTTGTCAGTCAGGGCTGCGCCATTCGCCACCAACGCGGCGCTCCCCTTGTCAACCCCCGTCAACGACAACTCCCGCTTGGCTCCTGAAGGAATATAGAGCGTACCGGTGTAGCTGCCGGTTTGCGTTGCGTACAGATCCATCTCAAGCGAGGATAGACTGGTAGTTCGCGTGACGATCTGCACGTTCGCCGTGGTCGTCTCCTGCTTCCCGTCTGCGTTCGTGCGCTCAAGCACCACCGTGACCGTTCCCAGATCCTGACTGGCGGTGATGCCCCCATTGAAGTACGTGAGATAGAACTCGATTTCGGGGATCGTGTTATCACCCGAAACGGTCCCGGTGATCGGGGTGCCGAGCACGGTATTCGCGCCAGATGTCATCGACTTCTCAGAGACGACCTTGCCAGCGCCCGCGACTTCCGAGAACCCGCTACCGGGTGTCATGAAAAGCCCGAACGTGTTCAGGGGCGAAGCCTTGACAGCCTCCTTTTGATCGCCAAGATTGACTTCCTCCCCGCCGCTGGCGGCGTTGTCCTGCGAAGTCTTCCACGTCGCATCGTCCTCCTGCCCCGTTTTCGCAGCTTCCACCAGCTTGAGCGAAGAATTGGAAACCCCGACGCTTTTCACGGTGTAGGTGGATCCCTTCTCCGCCGGGGGAAGGTCGATGACGCCCTTCGCTACCGAGAAGCCCTCGACGTCTGCTCCGCTGGCCTGCGTCCGAGCGGTCAGGACGGCCTGGCGCACCACGTTGGCGGTCGCGCCCTCTCCGCGTACCTTCCAGTAACGGTATGCGGATTCGACATCCGTGAAGCCGATTGCCTTACCGTCCTTGTCCACGAACCCGCCGTCAGTATCAGTATCGGTCGGCGAGATGCGGGCGTAGACAAAACCCGCAGTTGAAGCCCCTGCCAGCAACCTCGTATAGCCCCTCACCGGTCCGTACGTTTCGACGCCGTCTTTGGCGGTGAAGGAGACGCTCAGCTTGGTGCCGGTGTCCAGCAGCAACGTGTTCGAGGGGCTCCCGGTCGTTGTCTCAACCCCCTTTTCATCCCAGCTGCGGAGCGCGGCCAACTCCATGGCGGGCGATTCGAGAATGAGCGTGCTGCGGTCTTGGAGAACGAGGCCGTTTACGAAGGACGGCACATCGGCCTTGTCGTGATCGCCGATGCGGTTGAGGGAGTACAGGGCCGTCGTGTCGATGTTGGCCACATCCGACTGCCCGGTGAGCTTCACGTGCGAGTTGATGATCGACACCCTGTCGGCCCTCTGGATGGCGGACAGGGTGCGCGTGACCTCGCCGTCGCCGCCCGCAACGGCATTGCCGTAGTTCTTGAGGGTGACCAAGCGGGTCTTGCCCGCATCGCAGGAGGCGCCGCTGCCAAATACGCCTTTGCCGAGAGTCATGCTGTTGCTTGTGCCGATAGCGGAGGTGTCGTAACCATCGCCATCGATGTACACGTGCGAAGTGCCTTCCACGGTGATGGTGTCGTAGTCGGTTCCCTCGCCGCCGAAGTCGCCGCCCGCGTAGACCGATCCCTGAACGGACAGCGTCGAAGCGGTCAGCTGCGGGATCTCTCCCGAGTGCGCTTTGTAATACTCGCAGGCCCCAAGGGCTTTTTCGCCAATATGCAGATGGGTGGAACCGTGGACGGTGCCCTGGTACCCACCTCCGAACACGTTACGACCCACGGTGCCGCCCACCAGGTTGGTGATCACCAGATCGGGAGTCGTACCGTCGTCGGCTCCGTCGTCGCTGAATTCGCTGCCTCCGTATACGTTGCCGCGCACCCAGCCGCCCGTCATGTTGACGGTGGAGCCGCCCAGCACGAACACCTCTCCCGCCTTGCCGTAAGCGCCGCCGTACACCGAGCTGTTGACGGTGCCGTTCTGCACGTTCACCGTAGTGGAGCCTTTCACCGCGCCTTCCTCGCCGCCGCCATACAGGTTGCCCTGCACGGTTGCACCGGACAGCGTGACAGAGGTGGAACCCTCCACATCCGACACCTTGCCGCCACCGAAGACCTTGCCCTGCACTGTGCCGCCGGACAATGCGACGGAAGCGGAGCCGAGCACATCGGCGACGTCGCCGCCGCCGTAGACGTTGCCCTTAACAATGCCGCCGGCGATGTTGACTTCAACCTTCGAGTTCTCGGTCACGCGGGCGCATTGCTCATACCCAGGGTCTACGATGCCCTTGCCGCCGCCGTAGACGTTGCCGGTGACCGTCCCGCCTTCCACGTTGATGGTCACGTTGCCGTCCAGGTAGGCGTTGGCCTTTGTCCCTTCATAATTCGTTGATCCTGAATAACCCTCACCGCTCGCGTAGATGTTCGCGACTACGGCATTGCCCGAGACGGTAATAGTCTCATTTCCCGAGAAGCTTCCGAATTTTTCAACATCCTTCAATTCGGTCTGATCAGGGTTGAAACTTGTCTCCCACCCTTTGCCGGCGGCAAAAAGGTCGGTAACCTCACCGTTGCCCGCTACGGAAACACTCACTTTGGAATCTTTGAGCACGTATGCGGCAGAACCGGAGCCATAAAGCTTCTTCACTTTCCCGCCCGTGATACTCGCATCAAGCTCACCTGAGAAAGTAGGAACGCTCCTATCTCTGCCGGAGCCTGCGCAATAGAAGTTATCGACCTCGCCGCCCTCTACCCGGATTTTTGTACTGCCGGAATACGGGGGTAAAACGTTGGAGAATCCTTGATTTCCGCCAAGGAGCGTTGTAACCTTTCCACCTTTGACGTTGATGCCCACGTTGGCGTTCTTGATAGCGCCATTAGCACTACCGGCCACAAGCAAGTCAACATCAGCGTTGCCCTCCACAGTGACGGATGACGATCTTCCAGTGCAGTCAATTCCCAAGCTCTGGCTTCTAATGTAGCCGTTAATGCGCACATACCGTCCGCTTTTCACCGTGATATTCGCAGATGTGCTGTCGCTGCCAAAAGTACTATTGCCGTAACCGTAAAGGTAAAGCTTGGGCGAAGTCGGTTTTGTATTGACGCTCTCGCCGATGGTGAGGTTGAACCCGTTCGCGTATATGTGGTTCCCCCCGTGAGAGTGGCGGGCACGGGACGGTCTCCGAAGATGCCTTCCCCATTTCCGTTATCTCCTTCCGCACTCCTCAAGCGCTTGTACTCACCGACGATAACGATGCGGTTGGTCCACACCCTTGCGCAGCGACTCGACCGTGATGAAGCGGTGCTCGCTCACGCGGATGCCTGTGCTGCAAATGGCTTGGATCAGCAGGCTCAAGCGCTCCTTCTTCTTCAACTGGGCAGCCCTCACCAGCCGCTTGTACTCAACCAGCGAAAGCTCGCGACGGTGCTCCCGGAAGGTGGATCGCTGCACCTTCACCAGCTTTACCCGCAAATCCTCTCGCTTGCAGAAGCGGAAGAACTGGTTTATCGCCACCAGCATGCTGTTGACGCTGATAGTTTTGTACTTCTCCAACAAGCATTGTTTATAATCGAGGATCATCTCCTTAGTGAACCCCACCTCGCCGGGAAAGTGCGCGAGCAGGGCCCGCACGTCCCTCGAATACTTCTCGATCGTGTTCGGCGATCGCTCTTCCTCAATGAGGTGCAGTTTGAATCTATCCAGCTGCCCCTCGTTCAAAACCGGTATCTCCATCATGCTCCTTTTCGGGATTCAACGTTGCCCCGAGTGGGGCCACGCTACTTATATCACACCGTTTCGAACGCAAGGGGAGGTTGGCTGGAACGGGAGGAGGATAAGGCGGAGCGTAGGGAGACGCGCACAGGAGGATACCGGCGAAGCGCGACGCTCGACAGGGGTCACGATGCGGGGACCGCCGAAGGTTGGCTATAATGGGGAAAAGATCGTGCTCGGCAAGGCCGTAGAGCGCAAAGGCGCGGAAGCGCCCGCGAAAGGAGAGGAACCATGATCGACTACCCCCTGCTTGCGAAGGATCGCGAGCTGTCCGCCAGCGAGGCGCTCGAGGTGCTGGAAGCCGGCGAGTTCTGCGTCGTGTCCACGGTGGACGTGGACGGGATGCCCTACGGCGTGCCGCTGTCCTACGTGATGCTGGACGGCGCGCTGTGCTTCCACACCACGAACAAGGCCGGGCACAAGCTGGACAACTTCGCTCGCGACGGCCGCGCGTGCGTGACGGTGGCCACCGAGGTCGAGCCCTGCTACGAGGACGACTTCTTCACCACGCGCTTCGCCTCGGTCATCGCGCGCGGGCGGGTGCGCCGCGTGGAGGACGGCGCCGCGATGCGCAAGGTGCTGGTGGCGCTGTGCATGAAGTACCTGCCCGAGCACAAGGACAAGATCGGCGAGGGCATCGCCCGCGAGATCGACGACACGGCCATCTGGGCCGTCGACCTCGAAGAGGTGCGCGGCAAGGGCGCGCGACGCCTCGGCCGGTAAGGAGGAAGGTAAACGATATGCAGAAGTTCATCGCGGAGGAATCGTTCTGGGAGCTGTTCCCCGACGCGGCCATCGGCATCTTGGTGGTGCGCGGCATGAAGTCGGCCAACGACGTGCCGGCCGAGGACGCGGCCGCCATCGCGAAGCTGCTGCGCGAAGCCAACGCCACCGCCGATCAGCACCTCACCAGCAACACGATCTCCGAGAACGAGGTCGTGCGCGTGTGGCGCGAGGCGTTCCAGAAGTTCAAGACGAAGAAGGGCGCGCGCTGCTCGGTGGAGAACCTGCTCAAGCGGGTGCTGAAGGGCAACCCTGTGGGCTCGATCACGCCGTCGGTGGACATCTACAACGCCGTCTCGCTGAAGTACGCCTTACCCGTGGGCGGCGAGGACGTGGACTCGTTCGTCGGCGACTTCCGTTTGGGCCTGACCGAGGGCGGCGATGCGTTTTTGCCCATCGGCGAGGACGCGGAGGATCCCACGCTTCCCGGCGAGCTCTGCTACCGCGACGACGAGGGCGCCGTGTGCCGCTGCTGGAACTGGCGCGACGGGCAGCGCTCGGCGCTCAAGGACGATTCCGCGAACGCCATCCTGGTCATGGAGTGCGTCGATCCCACGCGCCGCGCCGACCTGGAGGCGGCGCTCGACGAGTTCGCGCAACTCATGGAACGCTACCTGGGAGCGACGATAGAGACGCGCGCCATCGCAGACCGCGCGAACCCCGAGGTGATTATCGCCGGATAGGTTGCCCCGACCGCTTCTCGCGGGTCGACCGGCGCTCGACCCGGAAGAGACGACCGCATGACAAGGCCCTGTCCCCCTGTCATGCGTGTCCCCCTGTCATGTGTCCCCCTGTCATGTGTCCCCCTGTCATGATGCGGGTTCGCCGAAATGGGCGATCGGGGGAATCACCTCTACAAGAACCTCTCGATTCCTACCTTTTGACACTCTACGAGAACGCTCTCCATAGCAGCTCCACTCAGCGAGCATTGTTGCCGCAGCTCCTCAGCCCTCACCCGCGGGGCAGCGGGGTGCCTGGCGGGCTGAAGGCGGGAACGGCGGCGGGGTTGTCGTTCAGGCGCGCGGCGAAGCGCGTCTCCATGATGCGGTTGCGCTCGCCCCATGTGGCGCCCGTCACGGCGTCGATGACCTCGTCGATCTCGTCAGGCGACGGGGACGCCAGCTTCTGGCTTAGCGCGCGGCCGTCGTAATCTGCCATGTCGCTCCTTTCAAACGCGGGGAGCCGGCTCGCGGCCGGCTCCCTCACCTTATCAAAACCCGAACCGCAGCGCCTAGGCAGCCGGCGCCTGCTTCGCCGCAGCAGCAACCTCGGCGGGGTTCTCCTTCACCAGCAGCCCGGCCAAACCGCCGGCGGCCGGGTCGGACAAAAACGCCACGATCACGATGGTCGGCCAGAACTGCAGGCACAGGCTCACGAACCGGTCGAACAGGTTCGTGCCCATCATCTGCCCGGTCATGGCGCTCATGGTCTGCACCTCGCCCACGCCCGTCATGAAGGCCGTCATGACGATGCCCAGCACGAACATGATGAGCGTGCTGAAGAACACGTTCTGGATGAGCCGGAACGCCACGCTGCCCGGCTTGGCGTCGTAGTACACGGCGCACGCCGCGGCGATGCGCGCCAGCGGGATCACAGCCGTGACCACGAACGAGGTGACGAACGCCACGCCGAAGCTCATCAGGTAGAACACGGGGTCGATGTGCGGCATGCCCTGCATGATGGTCAGGCACAGGCACAGCACCGCCGCCACGATGAACGAGAAGAACAGGCCGTACACGATGTAGTACTTCTTGGAATGCATATCCGCTCCTTGTCCGCGGGCCCGCACGAGGCGGGCCCGCCGCGTAAGCCCCTTTACGCCACCACGAACAGCGTCTTCTGCTTCACGTCCATGCGCTGGGACAGCTCGTCGATCGAGCCGAACTCCAAGCACTGCGACTGGCAGTGCTGCACGCAGGTGGGCACCTTTCCCAAACCGCGGCGCGCGGCGCAGGTGTCGCACTGCTTCGTGGGGATGGGCAGATAGCTGAACTGCCAGTTCTCGTCGGCCTCGTCGCCGATGGCCCACGGGCCGATCTTCACCACTTTGATGCCGGTCTCGCCCACGGGCAGGCCGTGCTCCATCTGGCAGGCCACCTCGCAGCTGTGGCAGCCCGAGCACCACTGCGCATCGGCCAGGATTCCGTACTTAGCCATGGTCTATTCCCCCTCTTCCACTTTGTAGATCTTGCAGATAGAGCTCTTGTAGTTCGAGCCGAAGCCGCTCTTGCCCGGGATCCACGGCAGCGTGTTGTTGATGTTCAGGTCGAACACGTCGTAGAACTTCTCCGGGTCGCCCTCGGGGAACCACCAGCCCTGGTCGCACGACACGATGCGGCGATCCATGACGGGCGTGAGCTTCGCCTTGCGCTTCGCGCGGCCCATGGGGCCCTCCATCCACACCCAGTCGCCGTCCTTGATGCCGTACTTGGCGGCCGTCTCGGGATGGATCTCCATGAGGGGCCACGGGCGGTAGTGGCGCATGCGCTCGATCTGGCGATGCTCGGAGTGGAACATGCCCCAGGTGCGCGCGCCGCTCGTCATGACCAGCGGGTACTCGTCCATGAGGTCCGGCGTGGAACCGGGGCCGGGCTCGGGCTCCTCGAAGTAGGGCAGCGGGTCGAGGCCGGCCTGGTTGTAGAAGTTGCTCCACAGCTCGATGCGTCCCGTGGGCGTGTTGAAGCCGGGCTGGCCGTCCTTGCGCAGCTTGCCCGTCTTGTAGCGGTAGTACTCGATGGGCTGGTAGGCCGGGGCCACCTGCTGCAGCTCCTCGAAGCTCATGTCGGTGGGCTTGAGCATGTCGGTGAACATCTCGTCCACGTTGTCCCACGGCCACGCCTCGGGGTTCCAGCGCTTGCCGAGCTCAAGGTTGATCTGCATGTCGCTTCGGCACTCGCCCACGTCCGTCACCTTGTTGATGGTGGAGCCGCGCTGCGCGCCGGATACGAACGCGATGCCGTTGCGCTCGGGGAACGTGCAGGCCGGCAGCACCACGTCGGCCAAAGCGGCGATGGTCGGCGTCTTGAACAGGTCCACCACCACGATGAAGTCCAGCTTGTTCAGGGCCTTGTACAAACGCTGCGGGTCGGCGCCCATGCAGGCGATGGGGTTCGTGGTCTGGAGCCAAGCGCCGTGGATCTCGTACGGCACGCCCGTCTCGATGGTCTTCACGGTCTCGTCGGGCTGCGACACGGCGAACCCGAAGTTGTACAGCGGGTAGTCCTTGATGCCGATGCGCTTGGCCTCCTGCTCCGGGCCCAGGATCTCGCGGCCCCAGCCGCCGGCCACCGACAGGATCTCCGGCGCCACGATCATGCCGCCGGGACGCTCCATGTTGCCCGTGATCTCCCAGAGGGCGAGGATGGCCTGACCGGCCGGCATGGCCTCGCGGGTCATGTCAACGGCCACGCCCCACTGCAGCGTGGAGTTCTTCGCGTTGCCCAGCATGCGGGCGGCGGCGATGATCTTCTCCTCGGGCACCCACGTGATCTCGCTCACGCGCTTCACGTCGAACTCCTTGGCGCGCTCGGCCAGCTCGTCGAAGCCGTAGCACCAGTTGTCGACGAACTCGTGGTCGTAGAGGTCCTCCTCGATGATGACCTTCATCATGCCCAGCGCCAGCGCCGCGTCGGTGCCGGGGCGCACGCGCAGGTGCAGCTCGGACTTCGAAGCCAGCCACGTAACCTTCGGGTCCACCGTGACCAGCTTCATGCCGCGCTTCATGAGGTCGATGACCCAGTGGCCGTAGAAGCCCTCGATGTTCGACTTCAGCGGGTAGTTGCCCCACACGAACATGACCTCGGGCACCTCGTAGTCGGGGTGGTCGTAGCGCTCGGGGAACTGCTGGGCGGCGTCGGGGATCCACGGCGCGCCCGTCGTGGCGGCCATGCCGGCGATGCGCGGCAGGTAGCACGCCTGGCCCGAAAGCAGGCCCGTGTAGTTCGGGCTGCCGAACGACCAGGACAGGCGCGTGATGTACGCGGCGATGTCGCGGCCGGTGCCCTGCGCGAAGATGACGGACTCGGCGCCGTACTTCTCCTTCATGGCCATGAACTCGTCGGTGATGAGGTCGTAGGCCTCGTCCCAGGAGATGCGCTCCCACTTGTCGAGGCCGCGGTCCTCGCGGGCGCGCTTCATGGGATACTGCAGGCGCTCCTTGTGGTGCGTCACCTCGGGCACGTCAAGGCAGCGCATGCACAGGCGGCCGTTCGTCCATGGGTCCTCCGGGTCGCCCTCGCACTTGGCCAGCTTGCCCTCGGCATCCTGGTACATGATGACGCCGCAGCCCAGGTGGCAGCCCGGGCCCGTCCATGCGCAGCCGCGCGTGACCTGGTAGCCGCCTTCCTCGTACTGGAACGGCTTGTCGTGCTGCACGGTTCGATACTCCTCAGCCATACCTTGCCTCCTCGTCCTTTCGTCTCGGATGCACCCGCCCCGCTCTCTGCGGGAGGTGGCCCCGAGGGGCCTCCCCGTCCTGTTCCCCGGTTTCGGGTCCCCGGGCGGCGGCGGTGCCTTTCCTTGCCACGATCCTAGAGACCGTTTATCATGGGCGCCATCGACAAATCGTCTGGTTTCTTCGGAGGGGCCTCGGCGATATGCGGGAGGGGGCCGCGCGAACGCCTATGGAAAAAAGTCTGAATAGCTGCGAAACACCACGTCAGAGCGTATCTCCCACCATGCTTCTCACCATGGTGGGAGGCATGGCGCTCTTCTGGACCTGCTTCTTCGCCATGCTCATGCGCAACTCGTTCTTGGATCCCGGCATCGACCGGCTGTGGTACCACTTGGCCCTGCGCATCGCGTTCTTCATCGGTTTCGGGGCCTGCTGCCTCACGATGTCGCGTGCCCCCGAAGGGCTGCCGTCGCCCCGTGCACGGCGGGCCATGACGGGGTTCGTGGCGGCGTTCTGCGTCATCGCCGCCGTGTCGCCCACGGCCTATGCGGCGCTCGGCATGCCGTTGCCGCTCGCCTTCGACCTCGCGGCATGGGGGCTTTCGGGGGCCGGCCTGGGATGCCTTCTGTTCAGCTGGATGCCCGCGGTATCGCGCCTCGACGAGCGGTCGGTGGCGCGCTGCATGGCGCTCTCCACCGCCTGCGGCGGCTTCCTCTACCTCATCATCAACCTGCTGCCGTCCTACTTCAGCATCGTCATGCTCGTGGTGTGCCCTCTGGTAAGCCTGGGCGTCGAGCGCGTGGTGGCGCACGAGGCGGGGCCGGACGAGGGCCTGCGCATACCGCTGGCCGTCTCCCAGGAGAAGGCGGGCCTCTCGTGGGCGTTCGGCGTCATCTACCTCGTGTACGGCATCGTGTTCGGCCTCGGAGCCGGTTCTATCACGCAATTGGCCGGCGATCCGCTGCTGTTCGCCGGCATCGCCGGGTTCGCGTTGGCCGGCGCGCTGGCGGTGCTCGCGTTCATGCACCGCTTCGCCGGGCGCATGCGCCAGATCGACGTGCTGCGCATGGTGTTCCCGTTCCTCGTGGTGTCGCTCGTGTCCATGACGCTGTTCACCGGGCCGGTGTACGCGCTGTCGAACCTGCTGCTTTTGGCCGTTTACGTGTTCCTGGTGGTGGTGAGCATGGCCTTCGAGGTGCACACGGCGCACAACCGGCATGCGGCGCCCCTGTACTTCGTGGGAATGAGCCAGGGCGTGCTCGGCGCCGGGATGGCGGCGGGCTTCGCGCTGGGTTTGCTGCCGGCGGCCACCGGCGCCACGAACTACGCCGTGCTCTCGGGCGTCGCGCTGGGGCTGGTGGTGGTGCTGGCCGCGTTCATCACGTTCGCCCCGAGCCGCCGTCCTGCCGACGACGACGATGCCGCCGAGGCTCCCGAGCATGAGCACGAGCAGGGCCGCTGGAAGGCCCGCTGCACCGTGATGGCGCGCGAGGCCAAGCTCTCCGCGCGCGAGACCGAGGTGTTCTTCCTCATGGCGAAGGGCCGCGGCATCGAGCACATCCAGAACAAGCTGTGCATCTCCAGCCACACCGTGAAGTCGCACACGTACAACATCTACAAGAAGATGGGCATCAACTCCCGCGAGGAGCTCCTCGACGCCATCGAGGCCGCGAACCCCGACGACGCATAGGGGTGCAACCGGATAAAAGGTTGCTTATTGTATAGCGAACGGTATATACAATAATCCTCTATCCTGCTATGCTCCTCGCAAGCGAAAAGGAGGCTTGCCATGGAACCCATCTATCCCGTCACCGCCCTCCAGAAGAAGCAGGGCGAGGTCAAGGAAGCCGCGCGCAAGGGAATCGTGCGCATCACCGAGAACGGCGCCGGCGCGTTCGTGTTCTGCTCGGAGGAGGTGTACGAGCAGAAGATGAAGGAGGTAGCGGATCAGGCCGCCTACGAGGCCCTTGTGGCCGCCGCTTTGGAACGCGGTTTCGCCGACATAGAGGCCGGACGATGTTACGAGGGTGCAGAGGTGGCGCGCGAGGCAGCGCTCAAGCTGAGGAGAAAGCATGCCTAAGGTCATCATCTCGGAAGAATTCGTCGAGGCGACAGCCGAGGTCTATTCCGAGCGCATGTTCAACGATCTCTACCGATTGGTGGAAATGCTGGAAGCTCTTCCCGAACTCGGCTCAACCGAACTTCCCTACGCCATCAAGAAGCGCTTCGGGAAGGACTGCCGAAAAATTGTTATCGCACCGTTCGATATTCTCTACCGATACGACAAGGTAGAAGACACCGTGTATGTTGCAGCTTTGATCCATCAGCGGAGAGTGCACTAGCAACAGCGAACATGAAAGGAGGGGGACAGCCAAGCTGTCCCCCTCCTCGGTTGGTACCCTTGTGATGCGGCGGCGCGCTATTTGGCAGGTGCGCCTTCCGCCACGCGCAGCTGGGTCTCGTACCAGGCAAGACGCGCCCGGGACGTCTCCAAGATGGCGCCGTAGGACTCCACCTCGGGATCGTCGGCATGCTTCGCCTCGAGCTCGGCGACGCGCTCCCGCATCCCGTCGGCCTTCTTGCGGACCGCCTCCACGTCGATGCTGTCCGCATCGACTCCGAAGCGCGCAAGGACGGTCAAACGGTCCGCGTACACCTGCGTTGCACCCTCGTAGAGGGCGAAACGGCGCTTCTCGTTGCCGGCGGCATCCATCCAGAGCGTGAGGACGCCGGGGCTGTTCTTGGCCACGAGCATCTCATGGCCGCTCAGCACGCCGTAGTTGCCCTCGGAACCCGGGACGTCCGCGTAGGCGATCTCTCCCGAGAACAGCTCGCGCGTCGGCGTAGCCACCATGCAAAGCAGATTAGGCATGAGCTTCTTCCTTCGTCATTTCCTCGTAGGCCGCGTACACGTCCTCGATGGCGCCCTTGTACACGAAGCACTGCTCGGGGATATGGTCGCACTTGCCGTCGAGGATCTCGGCGAACGAGCGGATGGTATCCTCCATCTTCACGTACTTGCCGGGGTTGCCGGTGAAGACCTCGGCCACATGGAACGGCTGGCCCAGGTACTTCTGGATCTTGCGGGCGCGGTTCACGACGAGCTTCTGCTCCTCGGAGAGCTCGTCCATGCCGAGGATGGCGATGATGTCCTGCAGGTCCTTGTAGTTCTGCAGCACCTCCTGCACGCCCACGGCCACGCGGTAGTGCTCCTCGCCCACGATCTCCGGGTCGAGCGCGCGGGAGGTGGACTCCAGCGGGTCGACGGCCGGGTAGATGCCCAGCTCGGCGATGGAACGGGACAGAACCGTCTTCGCGTCGAGGTGGGTGAACGTCGTGGCCGGCGCAGGGTCGGTCAGGTCGTCGGCGGGCACGTACACGGCCTGCACCGAGGTGATGGAGCCGGTCTCGGTGGACGTGATGCGCTCCTGCAGGTCGCCCATCTCGGTTGCCAGCGTGGGCTGGTAGCCAACGGCGGAGGGCATACGGCCGAGAAGTGCGGACACCTCGGAGCCGGCCTGCGTGAAGCGGAAGATGTTGTCGATGAACAGCAACACGTCCTGGCCCTGGTCACGGAAGTACTCGGCCTCGGTCAGGCCCGCCAGGCCCACGCGCAAACGCGCTCCCGGAGGCTCGTTCATCTGGCCGTACACCAGGCAGGTCTTGTCGATGACGCCGGACTCGCTCATCTCGAGGAACAGGTCGGTGCCCTCGCGGGTACGCTCGCCCACGCCCGTGAACACCGACGTGCCGCCGTGCTCCTGGGCCAGGTTGTTGATGAGCTCCTGGATGATAACGGTCTTGCCGACGCCGGCGCCGCCGAACAGGCCCGTCTTGCCGCCCTTGACGTAGGGCTCGATGAGGTCGACGACCTTGATGCCAGTCTCGAAGATCTCCGTCGTGGTGGTCAGCGTGTCGTAGTCCGGGGCCGGGTGGTGGATGGGCATCCACTCGGCGACCTCGGGCATGGGCTTGCCGTCGACCGGCTCGCCGATCACGTTCCAGATGCGGCCCAGCGTGTTCGGGCCCACGGGCATCATGATGGGGTTGCCGGTGTCGACGACCTCGAGCCCGCGCACCATGCCGTCGGTGGACGACATGGCGACGGTGCGGACGAGGTCGCCCGGGAGGTGCGTCTGCACCTCCAGCACAGTCTTCACTTCCCCGATGGGGGTCGTTGCATCCACGGTCAGGGCGTTGTAGATCGCCGGCATTTGATCCGGCGGAAACTCAACGTCGACAACAGCGCCGACGATGCGGACAATGCGTCCGGTCGCGCCCGTGGCCGATGCAGTGTTCTTGGTTTCAGCCATTTATTCCTCCAAAGCTGCGGCGCCGCCAACGATCTCCGAGATCTCGGTCGTGATAGCGCCCTGGCGCACGCGGTTGTACACGCGGGTCAGGGTGTTGACCATCTCGTTGGCGTTGTCGGTCGCCGACTTCATTGCGGTGCGGCGCGCGCCCTGCTCGGCAGCCGCCGAGTCGATGAGCGCGTAGTAGAACGTGTTGCGCAGGTAGGCGCGCATCAGATAGTGCATGACCGATTCGGCATCGGGCTCGAAGTCGATGTCGCCGGGCAGGTGGTCGAGGTCCTTCTCGCGGAAATGCTCGAAGTAGTCCTTCTCCTTGGGAGCCAGGCCCAGAAGCTCGGCATAGCTCGTGGTGTTGATGGGCAGCACCTGCTGCTCGATCAACCGCTGCTCGGCCGCGTTCTTCGCATGGTTGAACACGATGATGACCTCGTCGAGCTTGCCCTCGCGGTAGCTGTCGCCGGCGAACTGCGAGATCTCGGCCGCCTCCTCGTACGTCGGGTCGGCCGAGAGGTCGCGGAACTCGAAAATCGGCACGATGTTGCGATAGCTGAAGTACCCGATGGCCTTCTTGCCGCAGGCGACGATCTCGACCTCGATGCCCTGGCGCTCCTTCTCCTTGATGAGCTTCTCGGCATGGCGAAGCACGTTGCTGTTGAACCCGCCGGCAAGCCCGCGATCGGACGCGATGACCACGATCAGAGCGCGCTTGACCTCGTCATGCGTGGCGAGCAGCGGCTCGGAGTCGAGCGGTGCGTACTTCGCCGTGGAAATGAGCATCTCCGAGATGGCGCTCGCCCACGGAAGGGCGTTGTACACCCGCTCCGAGGCGCGGCGGATCTTGGCGGCCGCAACCATTTCCATGGTACGCGTGATCTGCTTCGTCGAGGAGACGGAGTTGATGCGCCGTTCTATGTCGTGAAGGTTGGGCATGGTCTACCTGCCTTAAGCCGAAGCCGAGAACGTCAGCTTGAAGGCCTCGATGGCAGCGTTCAGCTCGGTTTCGATCGCGTCGGTAAACTTCTGCTCCTTCACAATATTCTCGAAGATCTCCGGCTTGGAGGCGCGGATGTAATCGAGCAGCTCGCCGCGGAAACGCACGACGTCGCCCACCGGGATGTCGTCGAGGTAGCCGTGCCCGCCTGCGTAGATGGACACCGCCTGCTCCTCGACCGGCATGGGGTTGTAGCGACCCTGCTTCAGCAGCTCGGTCATGTGGGCACCGCGGTTCAGCTGGTCCTGCGTGGCCTTGTCCAAGTCGCTGCCGAACTGCGTGAACGCCTGCAGCTCGCGATAGGACGCGAGGTCGAGGCGCAGCGAGCCGGCAACCTGCTTCATAGCCTTGATCTGCGCGGAGCCGCCGACTCGCGACACGGAGATGCCCACGTCGACAGCCGGGCGCTGGCCCTGGAAGAACAGGTCGGTCTGCAGGAAGATCTGACCGTCGGTGATGGAGATGACGTTCGTCGGGATGTAGGCGGACACGTCGCCGGCCTGCGTCTCGATGATGGGGAGCGCCGTGAGGGAGCCCGCACCGTTCTCGTCGTTCATCTTCACCGCGCGCTCAAGCAGGCGCGAGTGCAGGTAGAACACGTCGCCGGGGTACGCCTCGCGTCCCGGAGGACGACGAAGGGTCAGCGACATCTGGCGGTAGGCCACAGCCTGCTTGGACAGGTCGTCGTAGACGCACAGCACGTGGCGGCCCGGGTTCTCGGCGGAGGCCGGCTTGCCGTCCTCGCCGTTGTACATGAAGAACTCGCCGATGGCGGCACCCGCCATGGGGGCGATGTACTGCAGCGGCGCGGAGTCGGACGCGGAGGCCGACACGATGATCGTGTAGTCCATGGCGCCATGGCGCTCGAGCGTCTCGACGATGCCGGCAACCGTGGAGGCCTTCTGGCCGATAGCCACGTAGATGCAGATCATGTCCTTGCCCTTTTGGTTGATGATAGCATCAACCGCAATGGCGGTCTTGCCGGTCTGGCGGTCGCCGATGATGAGCTCGCGCTGGCCGCGGCCGACGGGGATCATCGAGTCGATGGCCAGGATGCCCGTCTGCATGGGCTCGTGCACCGGCTTGCGGGCGATAACGCCGGGAGCCTTGAACTCCACGGGGCGCATGCCCTCGGCCTTGATGGGGCCCTTGCCGTCGATGGGCATGCCGAGCGGGTTGACCACACGGCCGAGCATCTCCCTGCCCGACGGAACTTCCACGATACGGCCGGTCGTGCGGACCTGGTCGTTCTCCCTGATTGCCGTGACATCGCCGAGAAGCACGGCGCCGACCTCGTCTTCTTCGAGGTTCTGGGCCAGACCGTAGACGGTCTTGCCGCCCTGGCCGACGAATTCGAGGAGCTCGCCTGCCATGGCGTCGCGCAGGCCGTCGACGCGGGCGATGCCGTCGCCGATTTGGATAACGGTTCCGACCTCGCGAGACTCGATGTTGACCTTCAGGGCGTCAAGCTGCTTGCGCAACGCATCGTCAATGGACTTAGCGGTGATTTCAGTCACTAGCATTCACCTCCATCTGTAGTCGTTTTGAGCACGTTGCGGGCATGGTCGAGCTGGGACGCCACGCTGGCGTCGATGCGCTTCCCGTTCGTGCTCATGATGATGCCGCCCAATATGGACTTGTCGACGCTCTCGCGCAGGACGACGTTCGTGTCCAGATCGGCTTCGGCTTTTTCCGTAATGATGCGTCGCAGGGCGTCGTCCAGCGGAACCGCCGTCGTAACGTCCACCACGCACAGGTTCAACTTGCTCTGCAGCTGCTCTGCGTAGTTCTCGAGCACGCGGGGCAGCAGCGCGGCGTCGCCCCGTTCGGCCAGAACCGCCAGCACGTCGAGCAGGACCGGGTTGCAGCCAGCGAACACGTTCCTGGCAAGCTCGCCCCGCTGCTCGGGCGTGTAGCCCGGGTCTGACAAGGCAACGGACAGCTCCATGTTCGTTCGCATGGCCTCGGCGACGCGGACCATCTGGTCGCGCACCTCGAGGACCGCCTCCTGGCCGCCCGCCTCGAACGCCCCATCGAACAGGACGGCGGCATAGACTGCCACTTCCTCTTTGACGATAAGACGATTAGTTGGCATCGAAACTGCCCGCCTCGTTCACGTAGCGCTCGATCATCTTGCGATGCTCGCTCTCCGAGAGGTCCTCGCCGATGAGGCGCGCCGCAACCGCGACGGACGTGTCGGCGACGGAGCTCTGGAGCTCGGCGATGGCAGCCTTCTTCTCCGCCTCGATGGCCGTGCGCGCCTTGGCGATCATGTCGGTCGCCTCGGACTGGGCCTTGGCCGTGATGTCGGCCTTGGCGGCTTCGCCGGTCTGCTTGGCGTCGGCCACGATCTGGGCCGCCTGGGCCTTGGCATCGGCCAGCTGCACCCGGTACTCCTCGAGCACCCGCTCGCTCTCGATGCGGGCCTCTTCGGACTTCTCGAGGGCATCTTTGATCATCGTCTCGCGCTTGGACAGCATGGCCTCGAACTTGGGCCAGCCGAGCTTCGCGAGGACGATCCACAGCAAGATGAAGATGACGAGCATGGGGATGAACTCCGCCATGTCGGGCAGGATGGCGCTGATGCCGCCTGCCTCCTCCTCACTGGCGAACGCGAGCGCGGGAAAAGCAAACGTCATGCCGGCGCCGGCAACTGCGGCAACCCCCATGCGAGTCGATGCTTTTTTCGCTCTGTCTTTCACGTTGTAACCTCCTTTAGCCTTCTTGCGGCAAATATGTCCGAATAAGGCCGAGTTACACGATGAAGGTCAGAACGAAGCCGATGAGGCCGAGGGCCTCGGCGAGGGCGGCGCCGATGATGAAGTTCGTGAACAGACGACCCTGCAGTTCGGGCTGGCGGGCGGTCGCGACGCAGCAGCCATAGCAGGCGATGCCGATGCCGACGCCGGGGCCGATGGTCGACAGGCCGTAGCCCACGAGCTTCAGAGCCGCAAGAACGATGGTAGTTTCCACAATTTCCTCCTTTTACCGTTTCCGAGCCAACCTCGGAGACTTTGGACAACCTGTTTATGTCAACCGGCCGTGGAGTGCCGGTATGAACCGTGGTTCCGCGCCCTCGGCGCGATGCCGCCCGCTCGCGCGGCCAGCGGGGACGATCTCCTAGTGGTCGGAGGTCGCCAGGCCGATGTACACCGCGCTCAGGATGGTGAACACGTAGGCCTGCAGGAACGCGACCAGCACCTCGAGCGCGTACATGGCGAACAGGAACAGCATCCAGGCGATGGATATGCCGCCCACCGCAACGCCCGCGCCCTGGATGGCGGAGCCGATGAACACGCTGGTGAGCAAGGCGAAGATGCCGAGCACCATGTGGCCGGCGAACATGTTGCCATAGAGTCGCACGGCGAGCGTGAGCACGCGCAGCACCGTGGAGAAGAGCTCCAGGAACCACACGATGGGCACCATGACCACGGGCAGGCCGGCCGGCGCGAACGACTTGAGGTAGCCGCCCAGGCCCTTGACCTTGATGCCGTAGAAGATGAAGTACACGAACGAGATGGCGGCGAGGGCCCACGTGATGGAGATGGAGCCGGTGGGCGTCTTGCAGCCGGGGATCAACCCGACGAAGTTGCTGATGAGGATGAAGAAGAACAGCGTGGCCAGGAACGGGATGTGCTTCTTGTAGCCGTGGCCGATGGCGCTCTCGCCCATGTCCTTCTTCACGAACTCGTAGCCGTACTCGACCATGTTCGTGAACTTGTTCGTGGGGATGAGCGTGAGGCGCTTCCCCGCCGTCAGCACGACGATGAGCGTGATGACGAAGCAGATGATCATCCACAGCACGTACTGGGTCATGCCGAACGAGCCCGAGCCGAACACAAAGGCCGGGTCGAACGAATGCTGCAGATGGGGCACCTCGGCCGCTAGTTGATCAAGTGGATTCACGTGTCTTACCTTCCCATCCTACTTCCGTACAAATGTATATACGCCGTAGCCGATTGCGCAGGCAACGAGCACCGCCGCTTCCGCCAAGACGAAGGGCACCGCTATGTCGCGAGCAAGGACGACGCAGGCGATGGCTCCGAGGAAAAGGATGACGAACGACAACAGCACACCGAGCATCAGGGCGCCTGCATGGCCCAAGTTGCTGGTGTCGGTCACCCGCCTCGTCATTCGCAATCCGAGAAACAGCGGCAAAACGCCGAGCACCCCGGACAACGCCCCCAAAACGATCGCTAGTACCATAGCCTGCTTTCAAATCCATGCGCTCGCAGACGCACCCTATTAAACCGGTACGTATGATAACGGAACGTTCGATTTATTCTACGAGAAGGTAACAAAAACATCCGATTTTCGGGTGAGTGGTGGATAAATCCGGCAGAAAACTGAATAAACCCTGCGGTGCGGAAGGGCGAAACTGTATATTCGGAGAGAAGCGGAGGGGGAACTAATTGATAGGTGAATAACCCCATTTCAGGACCGGACACCGTCCTCTCTCCGCCCTCTCCGCATCCTACCCCTCGAACACGCGCAGCTTCATGCCGGCTTCCTCGAGCATGGACATGGCCAGCTCGTCGGGGTACGGGTTCTGGTAGACGATCTCCTCGATGCCGGCGTTGATGAGCATCTTGGCGCACACGACGCAGGGCTGCGTGTTCACGTAGATGGACGCGCCCGTGATGTTGATGCCGTAGCGCGCCGCCTGGATGATGGCGTTCTGCTCGGCGTGCAGGCCGCGGCAGATCTCGTGGCGCTGCCCGCTGGGCACGCCGAGCTGCTGGCGCAGGCAGCCGGTCTCGGCGCAGTGGCGCATGCCGGTGGGCACGCCGTTGTAGCCGGTGGCCAGGATGCGGCGGTCCTTCACGATGACGGCCCCCACCCCGCGGCGCATGCAGGTGGTGCGGGTGGCAACTTCGTTCGCCAGCTTCATGAAGTACTCGTCCCAGCTGGGGCGGTGGTCGATCGTCTCGGTCATGTCGCGCTTCCTTTCAACCTGCGGGGCGGCGGAAGGGCGGCGCGACGCCCAGTCGCTCGGCAGTCCTGCTCGCACGAAACGTCCACTGGACGTTTCGGCTCGTGCGGAACTCGCTTGGTGAGCGCCGCGCCGCCCTTCCGCCTTCTCCGTTGCCGCGGACCGGGCCGGAGTCGCGCAGAGCGCTCTCCGGCTCGGGGGGTTCATGGATCTGCTCTCCCGTTTGGGAGGGGTTCGGCCTGCGGGGTTCTCCTACTTCGTGCCGAAGATGCGGTCGCCGGCGTCGCCCAGGCCGGGGACGATGTAGGCGTGGTCGTTCAGGCACTCGTCGACGGCGCAGGTGTAGATCTGCACGTCCGGGTCGGCGGAGAGGACGGTCTCGATGCCCACGGGCGCCGCCACGAGGACGACGAGCTTGATGTTCTTCACGCCCCGCTCGCGCAGGTAGTGGATGGCCGCGGTGGCGGAGCCGCCGGTGGCGAGCATGGGATCCACCACGAGCACATCGCGCTGGGCGATGCTATCGGGGAGCTTCGCGTAGTACTCGTGCGGCTCGTGGGTGTCGGGGTCGCGGTACATGCCCAGATGGCCGACGAACGTGGAGGGCATGAGCTCCTGGAGGCCCTCCACCATGCCGAGGCCGGCGCGCAGGATGGGCACGATCACCATCTTCTTGCCGGCAACCTGCTTGCACGTGGTCTTGCAGATGGGGGTCTCCACCTCCACGTCCTCGAGGGCCAGGTCGCGCGTGGCCTCGTAGCCCTCGAACATGGCCAGCTCGCGCACGAGGGCGCGGAAGTCCTTGGACGAGGTGTCCTTGTTGCGCAGCTTCGACAGCTTGTGCTGCACCATGGGATGGTCGACGACGGTGACGCGGTCGTACTCTTTCGTCATAGGGATGCGCTCCTCGTTCCTAGTAGTCGAGTTCGGGGTAGAGCGGGTGGGCGGCCAGGAGCGCGTCCACCTTGGCGCGGATGTCGGCGAGCAAGGCAGCGCTTTCGGCGTTGAACACCGTGGCGGCGATGAGCTGGCCCACCTCGTAGAAGTCGTCGGCCGTGAAGCCGCGGGTGGTGGCAGCGGCGCTTCCCACGCGGATGCCGCTCGTGACGAACGGGCTGCGCGGCTCGTTGGGGATGGAGTTCTTGTTCACCGTGAGGCCCACGCCCTCGAGCAGCTTCTCGGCATCCTTGCCGGTGACGTCGGCGGGCGTGAGGTCCACGAGGCACAGGTGGTTGTCGGTGCCGCCGGACACGAGGCGCAGGCCACCGTCCATCATGCCCTGGCCGAGGCGCGCGGCGTTCTCCACCACCTGGCCGATGTACTCTTTGTAGGAAGGCTGCGCGGCCTCGCCGAACGCGACGGCCTTGCCGGCGATGACGTGCATGAGCGGGCCGCCCTGGGAGCCCGGGAACACGGCCTTGTCCACGCGCTTGGCGATGTCCTCGTCGTTGGACAGGATGAAGCCGCCGCGCGGGCCGCGCAGCGTTTTGTGGCTGGTGGACGTGACCACGTCGGCGTGCGGCACGGGGCTCGGGTGCGCGCCGGCGGCCACGAGGCCGGCGATGTGGGCCATGTCCACCATGAAGTACGCGCCCACCTCGCGCGCGATGGCGGCCATGCGCTCGAAGTCGATGATGCGCGGGTACGCGCTCGCGCCGCCCACGATGAGCTTCGGGCGGACCTCCTTGGCGATGCGCTCCACCTCGTCGTAGTCGATCGTCTCGGTCTCGGGGTCCACGCCGTAGCTGGCGAAGTTATAGTGGCGGCCGGAGAAGTTCACGGGCGAGCCGTGCGTGAGGTGGCCGCCCTCGGCCAGGCTCATGCCGAGCACCGTGTCGCCCAGCTCGATGAGCGCCTCGTACGCGCCCAGGTTCGCGTTCGCGCCGCAGTGGGGCTGGACGTTCGCGAAGTTCGCGCCGAACAGCGCGCAGGCGCGGTCGCGGGCGAGGTCCTCCACGATGTCGACCTTCTCGCAGCCGCCGTAGTAGCGCTTGCGGGGATAGCCCTCGGCGTACTTGTTCGTGAGCACGCTGCCCACGGCCTCGAGGACGGCGGGAGACGTGAAGTTCTCCGAGGCGATGAGCTCCACGGAGTCGCGCTCGCGGGCGAGCTCCTGGCGCAGGGCGTCGGCGACGGCGGGGTCTTGCTCGGGCAGGTAGGTCAAGGGCATGGCGGTTCCTTTCGGATACGGGTGCGGTTCGCGAAAGCGGGGTCGCCGATGTCGCGACTTATGCTAGCACAACGGCCCGCGCCGGTTGAGCGGGCGCGGGCCGTCGGTTCGACCTCACTTGGCTTCGAGAGCCATGATCTTCGCCACGCGGCCGGCGTGGCGGCCCTCCCCGAAGGGGGTGGCGAGAAACGCGTCGAGGATGGCACGGTTCGTCCCCTCGTCCACGAAGCGGCCGGAGAGCGTGACGACGTTCGCGTCGTTGTGCTCGCGCGACAGCTCGGCGAACTGCGGGTTAATGACGTTCACGGCGCGGATGCCGTCCACCTTGTTCGCGGCCACGGCCATGCCGATGCCCGTGCCGCACACGAGCACACCGCGCTCGGCCGCGCCGCCCGCCACGTCGCGCGCGACGAGCTCGGCGAAGTCCGGGTAGTCCACGCGGTCGTCGTTGCCGGGGCCGCGGTCGATGACCTCGTGGCCTTGGTCGCGCAGGTACGCCGCGAGCGCCTGCTTCTGCTCGAAGCCCGCGTGGTCGCTGGCGATGCTGATGTTCATGGGCGGTTCCTTTCCATTCGTCTCTCGCTGCTCTCGGTTCCCGCCACGCCGGGCGGGCGGCAGGCCGTCCTTGGGGCGACCGGGGCGCTTATCTTGCCATCGTGCGCTTCACGGCCTCGGCCCAGCCTTCCAGCAGCTTGGCGTGGCGGGCGTCCTCCATGCCCGGCACGTAGACCGTGTCCGACGAGCGCAGGTCGCACAGGCGCGCGGTGTCCTTCCAGAAGCCGGTTCCCAAACCGGCCAGGTAGGCCGCGCCGAGCGCCGTCGTCTCCGTATTCTGGGGACGGTGCAGCGGCGTGCGCAAGAGGTCGCTTTGGAACTGCATGAGAAAATCGTTCGCCGACGCACCGCCGTCCACCTTGAGCACCTTCAGCGGCAGGCCCGCGTCCGCCTCCATGGCCACGGCCAGGTCGTGCACCTGGTAGGCCAGCGACTCCAGCGCGGCGCGCACGATATGGGCGCGGTTCGTCCCGCGCGTGAGGCCGTAGATGGCACCGCGCGCCTCGGCGTCCCAGTACGGCGCACCGAGCCCGGTGAAGGCGGGCACCACGTACACGCCCCCCGTGTCGGGCACGCTGCGCGCGATGGCGCACGTCTCGGCCACGTCGTCGATGAGGCCCAGCTCGTCGCGAAGCCACTGCAGCAGCGCGCCGGCCATGAACACGCTGCCCTCGAGCGCGTACTCGGGCCCGGGCGTGCCCGGCGCGGAGGCGGCCAGCGTCGTGACCAGGCGGTTCGTGGAACGGCACGCCTCGCACCCCGTGTGCATGAGCAGGAAGCAGCCGGTGCCGTACGTGTTCTTCGCCTGCCCCGCCTCGAAGCAGCACTGGCCGAAGAGCGCGGCCTGCTGGTCGCCCGCCACGCCGCGGATGGGCACGCCGCGCACCACGCCGGGGTTCGCCGTCACGCCGTAGTCGGCCGACGAGGGGCGCACGTCTGGCAGCAGGGACGCGGGAATGCCGAACAGGTCAAGCAGCCACGGGTCCCAGCGCATTCCGTGGATGTCGTAGAGCATGGTGCGGCTGGCGTTCGTGACGTCGGTGGCGTGCACCTGCCCGTCCGTGAGCGACCACACGAGCCAGCTGTCCACGGTGCCGAACGCCAGCTTGCCGGCCTCGGCGTCGGCGCGGGCGCCGGGCACGTTGTCGAGCAGCCACTTGATCTTGCTGGCTGAGAAGTAGGCGTCGGGCACGAGGCCCGTCGTGTCCGCGATGCGGCGGGCGACGTCCGGGTCGCCGCACAATTCCTCGATAATGGGTGCCGTGCGGCGGCACTGCCACACGATGGCATTGCCCACGGGCCGGCCCGTCTCGCGGTTCCACAAGACCGTGGTCTCGCGCTGGTTCGTGATGCCGATGCTGTCCAGGTCGGCAGGCCCCAGGCCGTGCGACACCGTGAGCTCGGCGAGGGCTCCCAGCTGGGACGACAGGATGTCCAGCGGGTCGTGCTCCACCCATCCCGGGCGGGGGTAATGCTGCGGGAACGGGTTCTGCACCGCGTCGACGACGCGCCCGTCCGCGTCGACGAGCATGGCGCGCGACGAGGTGGTTCCCTGGTCGAGCGCTACGACGTAGGCTTTTCGCATGCGTGCTCCTCTATCCACTGTGCGATGTCAGTATAGACCTGGGCGCGGCCGGGCTCGTTGAGTATCTCGTGGCGCATGCCCGAGTAGAGGACCTCGTCCACACGCTCGACCCCCGCGCCGCGCAGGAGCTCGGCGGCGGCGTGCACGCCCTTGCCGCAGCTGCCCACCGGGTCCTCGGCGCCGCCCACGAACAGCACGGGCAGGCCGCGGGGCACCTTCGCCGCGCAGGCACGCGTGACCACCTCGCCCGTGAGGTCGGTGAGCGTGGCGTAGCCGCCCGCGGAGAACATGGCGCCGCACATCTCGTCGGCAATGTAGGCGTCCACGACGGCCGGGTCGGTGGACAGCCAGTCGAACGGCGTGCGGGCGTTCTCGATCTGCTTGGCGAAGGCGCCGGCACCCAAACCGTCGAGGAAGGCGCTCCGGTAGTCCTCCCCCTTCGACGCCGCTATGCGGCGCGCGACGAAGTTGCCCGCCTTCGACAGCACGAGCGGCTGGGTGCCCGTGCCGCAGATGACGGCCGCGGCCAGGCCCTCGGCGTGGCGGGCCAGGTAGGCGCGCACGACGAAGCTGCCCATGGAATGGCCGAACAGGATGTAGGGCGTCTGGCGGGAGTAGCGGGCCGCCACCGTGCGGCGCAGCTCGTGGACGTCCTCGACGAGCACGTCCTTGCCGCCGTGCGCGGGCAGGCACCCCAGCTTGGCGGGGTCGGGTACGCTCTTGCCGTGGCCCACGTGGTCGCTCGCGCACACCACGAAGCCGCAGCCCACGAGGAAGCGGGCGAACTCGTCGTAGCGCCCCAGGTGCTCGGACATGCCGTGCACGATCTGCACGACGCCGCGCGGCGCGGGCGCACGGGTGCCCGCCGGGCGCTCGGGCGCCCAGATGAGGCCCCTGATCTGGGATGTGCCGTCGTGGGACAGGAAACCGATCGGAGCAGTGGAAACCGTAGCAGCCATGCGCGCCCTCCCCGGGAATTCGTCTGGAGGCTTCATTATACCCGAGAAGCCGCGAGCGGCGGGCGGATGGGCGGATGGGCGCGATGACTGGATGTCGGCGAGCAGGGCGGCCGGCCGTCGGCGGGCTGGACGGGCGGATGTCGGCGGACTGGCGGCCAGATGCTGGCGGGTCGGGCGGACGGCCCCCTGTCCGGCTGGTCGAGCTCCCAGCACAGTAATCACCGATTTTGTACGCCCTGCATCCACCTCGACAGAGCTTGCGCTTCTTCGAAGCCACGCGACCAGGCGAAACGGGAGCCGTTCGCACCGGGAGGCAGGGGAAACGAAGCTTTCCCGCGCAAAAACGTCGAAATTCGGTGATTACTGTGCAGAATGGGGAGCAGCGCCCTAGGCGAGGGCGAGGATATCTGCGAGGGTCACGGCGCCCTCGCGCACGATTGCAAGGGGGTCCTGCGTGCAGTCGAGCACGGTGGAGGCCACGCCGCTCGAGGCGCCGTCGGCCTCGTCGGGCACGATCGTGCCGACGCGTGCGGCAAGTTCGGGGTCGAGGGCATCGAGGGCGCCGGCGGCCGCACGGCCCGAGAGGTTCGCCGACGTGGTGGCCAGAGGGCATCCGGCGGCGCGGACGAGCGCGAGCGCCGTGGCGTTGTCGGGCATGCGCAGGCCGATGGTGCCCGCGTCCGAGCGGAACGACTCGGGCACCTCGTCGGAGGCATGCACGACGAGGGTGAGCGGGCCGGGCCAGTACGCGCCCGCCAGCTTGCGCGCGAGCGCGGGAACGCGCGCGCCGTAGCGGTCGAGGTCGTCCGCGCCTCCCACCAGCCAGGAGATGGGCTTGCCGCGGTCGCGCTCCTTCAGGTCGTAAAGCACGTCGGGGCCTGTCGCAGCGCGCACGGAGACCCCCAAGCCGTACACCGTCTCGGTCGGGAAGATGACCGCCTCGCCCTGCCTGAGGGCGCGGGCCGCCTGGTCGATCGTACTGGTTCGCATGGGGTTCTCGCCTTCTGCCGCCCTCCCTGCACCATGCGGGGAGCCGCCATTGTAGCACGTCGCCTCGTGCGCACCGCAACATGCGTCGCCGAGCGCCGCGCAGCCGGCCGGCTGACGGGAACTCACTGCGCGCCGCCGTCGGGCACCAGCGCGTACTTCTTCTTGATGCGCTCGAGCTTCTTCTTCCAAGGCAGGTACAGGGCGGCGAGGAACGCCACCGTTGCCGCACCGTGCATGAGGTCGAACGGCAGCGCGGCGCCGAAGGACACGAGGACGGCGGGTAGCGTGAGCGGGTGGACGAAGCCGATGGCGTTCCAGCCGTTCAGCAGCAGGCCGTACAAAAGCGCCGACGAGAAGCCGAACGCGAGCAGCGCCGGCGTGCGGTCGAGCCAGCCGCGGTCGGCCAGCACGCCGGCCAGGTAGCCGACGAGCCCCCAGGCGTACATCTGCCAGGGCGTCCACGGCCCCTGCCCGAAGAAGAAGTTCGACACGAGCGCGGCGAGCGCGCCCACCATGAAGCCGCTGCTCCGCCCGAACACCGCGCCCGCCAGGATGCAGATAGCCGACACCGGCTTGAAGTCGGGGATGGGCGCGAACAGCATGCGGCCGGCCGCCGCGAGGGCGGCGAGCACCACCGTGGGCATGACCTGCCGCAAGGAGGGACGCGAGGTCTCGAAGGCGGCGAAGAACACCCCCACTGCCGTAAGCGCCGTGGCCACGGTGAGCAGCGCGCTCTGGTCGAGGTTGAGATAGGCGCACGCGGCCAGCACGAGCGGCACTGCCAAGAGCGCGGGCACCTCCAACGCGCGCAGCACCTTGGCGGCGCTCATCGGGCCGTCCCGTCATTGGGATCGAGCGTGTGAGCCCCCGACGCGCCCGCCCCCGCAGCGGGCAGAGGTTCGCCCTCCAAGGAGGTGCGCAGGCCTCCGCCCGAAGAGACAAGGGGGCCGGGGCGGGAAGGAGCGCTGCTCCCGCCGTCCGGGCCGTCGTCGGCCCGCGGCTCCCCCGCCCCGGCGCGCCAGGTGCGGAAGAACGCATCAGGTACCGGGCGGTAGAACAGGTTGCCCGCGAAGAACTCCTCGGCAGGTTCCGTGCAGGCGGCCTCGCCGTCGAACAGCATGGTGGCGCGGTCGGCCACGCGGGCGGCGAACGCCAGGTCGTGGGTCACGAGCACGACGGTGGCCCCGGAGCGGGCGCAGGAACGCACCGCATCGGCCAGCGCGCGTTTCGTGGGCGTGTCGAGGCCCTTGGTGGGCTCGTCGAGCAGCAGCAGGTCGGGGTCGGTGAGCAGGATCTTCGCGAAGGCGAGCAGCTGCTGCTGGCCGCCCGACAGGTCGTAGGGATGCCGCGCGGCATGCGCCGCGAGCGAGAAGCGCCCGAGCGCCGCATCCACCGCATCGTCTCCGTAGCCGCAGCCGCGCTGCCACTCGCGCAGCTCCTCGGCCACCGTATCGCACACGAACAGCGCCTTCGGGTTCTGCGGCAGCAGCGCTTGGCGGGCGGCCAGACGATTGGCCACGCGCCCGCGCTCGGGGCGGAGAACGCCGGCCGCAAGGCGCAGCAACGTTGACTTGCCGCAGCCGTTGCCTCCCACGACGGCGTGGACATCGCCCATACGCACGTCCAGGTCCAGGCCGCGCACCACCCAACCGGCCTCGCGGGAGTAGCGGAAGTGCGCGTCGCGGAAGGAGAGGACGGGAGGCGCCTCGCGAGTTGCGGCGGGAGACACCTCGCGGATCGGGCGGGCGGAGGACACCTCGCGGATCGGGCGGGGCGCCGCCTCCACGTCGAGAAGAGGATTCTCGGACCCACCTGACGCGCCCTCGACGCGTGGGGAGGGGATCGCGGATGCAGGGCCGAAGGCGGACGCGGGGCCGGGTGCGGGTGCATCTGCCGTCGCGCAGGGAACGGCAACCGGGCGCACCTGGCCGTTCGCCAGCTCCACGAGGTCGGTGGCGTAGGGGGCGGTGGCCTCGGGGGCGTGGGTTGCCATGACGACGGTGATGCCCAGCTCGCGGTTCACGCGGAAGAGCGCATGCAGGAAGTTCTTCTCGGCCACCGGGTCGAGCTGCGCCGTGGGCTCGTCGAGCACGAGCAGCCGCGGTTGGCACGCCAGCACGGCCGCCAGGTTCACCATCTGCTGCTGGCCGCCCGACAGGTCGGCCACGGACGCGCGGAACCACGGCTCGATGCCGAAGAAGTGCGCGACCTCGGCGACGCGCCGGCGCATGGCGTTCTGGTCGAGGCCGATGTTCTCCAGCGCGAACGCCAGCTCGTGCCACACCGTGTCGCACACCAGCTGGTTCTCCGGGTTCTGGGCGACATAGCCCACCTGCGCGGCGCCGTCGGCGGCGTCGAACGCGGCCGGCTCGCGGCCCAGCACCTCCAAGCGGCCCTCCTGGGCGCCCGTCGGCGCGAGCGCGGGCTTGAGGCAGCGCAGAAGCGTGGTCTTGCCGCAGCCGGTGGCACCCACGAGCAACGTGAACGACCCCTGCGCAACCCGCCAGTCGAGCGGGCCGAACGTGCGCGCCGGCGCATCGGGGTAGGTGAACGCGAAGCCCTGCGCCCTCACCGCGTCCATCGCGCACGCTCCCTCGCCTCGAGCGCGAGCGGCGCGAACGCCAGCACGGCAAAGGGAACGTAGCCCCACCACACCGTGAGCGCGCTCAACGTGGGGTAGAAGTGGAACTGCGTGCAGGCGGCGTACGCGAGCGCGGCGTTCAGCGCCGCGAGCGCCGCCAGCACGCCGAGCGCCGCGCCGTCGCGGGCGCGGAAGCGGCAGCGACGGTAGGTCGTGCGACGCGCGCGGGCGCCCCACCCGCGCGCGCGCATGGCGTCGGCCGTTTCGAGCGAATCTTCCATTCCCCATCCCATCAGCACGGACGTCAGGCGCAGCTGCGAGCGCGCACCCTCGCGCAGCCCCGTGGCGCGTGCGGACGTGCAAGCCCGCTGCACATCGCCCACCGTGGCGCCCCGGCGCATGAACTGGGGCACGAGGCGCATCGCCATGGACAGCATGAGGCCGATCGTGGGGGCCGCGTTGCCGAACAGCGCCATTACTTTGTCCGACGAGAGCACGCGCGAGGCGTTCGAGAACCACAGCAGCACGCACACCAACATGGCGCCCATGCAGGCGCCGAACACCAGGCTCTCCAGGTAGAACGCCCGCAGGCCGATGCGGAAGAGCTCCGTGGAGCCCATGGCCGAGAACAGCGGGTTCGCCACCGCCATCACCAGGATGAGCGGCATCTGCCACAGCGCCGTGCGCAGCGTGGCGCGCACGCCCCGCAAAACGATGCTGTACGAGAGCGCCGCCGCGAGCGAGAGGGCGAGGTAGACCGGCTGCATCGCCGCCATGCCGAACGCGAGCACGCAGGCGAAGTAGCCAAACGCCACTGCCGGGTGGTACCGGTCGAACGCCGTGGGCTTCGCGCCCCCGCTGCCGAGCATCGCCGCACCCCCTTCCTATCGAGCGTAGAACCAGAGCACGACGTCGCCGTCCTGCAAAACGACGCTGTCGCAGGACCTCATGATAACCTCGCCGTTGACGGAATACTTCCACCCGCTCTCGCCGGGGTACTCCTTCTCCGCCAAACCTCCGATGGCGTTGACGTAGATACCGAGCGGCGTGCTGGACGCATTGACGGATAGGCCGCATGCCATGAGCGCATCGTAGACGGTGGCGCCCTGCTCGAACGTGGGGTTGGCGCCGCCCGACACGCGCCCGTCGGCGGCCGACGAGTCCACGGTCACGCTCACGGTTACGGTGGCCGGCCGCGCGGATGCGCTCGACGAGGCGGATGCGGAGCCTTCCGACGCCGCTCCGTCGCCCGCCGCGCCGTTGGGCAGCGGCGCGGGCGCACCGGCTGCAGGTGCCGACGCGTCCGCACCTGCGGAGTCTCCGGCCGTTGCCCCGTCTGCTCCGTCCGCCCCATCCTGCTCCTCCGCCTGCTGCTGCTCGTCCGCAGCGGCAGGCTCGTCCGCCTGGTCCGCAAGGCCAGCCTCCTGCGTGGTGGCGAGCAGGTCGCCGGCCTGGGACCCCTCGACCGCCGGAGCGGCGACGAAGTACGCCGACACGGCGATGAGGGCGACGGAGAGCGCGGCCGCCACGCCGACGCCCACCTTCTGCGCAGCGCTCAGCGGGGCGCGCTTCGCCCGCGGGGCCTCGGCAGCGTGCTCGCCGGCGCCATCGAGGCAGGGGCGCACAGCCTCATCCTCGCGCGGAGGAGCCGCCTCCTCCGCTTCGCCGCTATGGGCGAGGGGCTTATCGTCCCGCACCTCAAGGGGCGCAGCCGCCTCGCCCGCCGTGCGCGGGGCTCGCGGGGCAATGCGGTCGTCCGGCTTCCTGTCTTCGGCCATGGCTAGCTCCTTCCCTTCCCCTGCGGCGCGGAAGCGCTCACCCTCCGGCGTCCCAGCACGGCGTACGCGACGGCGCCCGCCAAGCCGGCGGCGCCCACGGCGATGCCCCCGACGGCCCACGGGTTCACGCCGCCGGGCACGCCGGGCGTCGAGGGTCCGTCGTCGGCAGCGAAGCCTCCCGCAGCCGACGAGGCCCCGGCGCGCGTCGACGCCTTCGCCGCTCCCGCGTCTGCCTTCTCCTCCGCCTTGGCGGTGGCCTCCTGCACAAGCGGGGCATGCGCGGCCGCCGGCGCACCGCCGAGCGGCGTGCGTTGGCCGGGTGCCCCGCCCGACGAGGTCTCGCCATCCGTCGAACCTTCCTGCTGGCCCGATTGCTTCTCCCACTTGGCGTACAGCGTGAGAGCCGACCCGACCGGCGTCGCGAAGTCCCACGCCGCCGTGCACGCCTCGTCGGAGAACCAGCCCGCGAACGTGTAACCGCTGCGCACCGGATCGGACGGGCGCAGCACCGGCTTGCCCAGCGCCACGAAGACCGACGGCACGAACGAGCCGCCCTGCGCGTCGAACGTCACCCGCACGCCGTCCAGCCCCTTCAGGGCGAACAGCCGGCCCGCGTCGTTCGTATAGTACAGGTTGCCAGCGCCGTCGGCCACGACGGAAGCGAAGCAGTAGTTCTGCTCGCCGGCGTCAGGCGTGAACAGCGTGTAGGCCGCCTCATCGCCCAGCCGGTAGCCGTACACCCCGCCGGGCAACCCGTTGCAGGTGAAGTACGCGTACGTGCCGTCGCCCTGCACCGACACGAGCGGTGACGACTGCGCCTCGCCCTTTCCGCCGCGCACCGTGCGCTCCACGGAAAGCGACGCCAGGTCGATGACCGAGAGCGTGCCGTACCCCTGGTCGTCGGCACCGCATACGAACGCCTTGCCACCCGACACGGCCGGCGTGGAGGTGGACTTGCCGGCGAACCTCACGGAACCCGCCTCGGCCAGATGGTCGCCCTCGCGGGCGACGAGATGCAGCACGCCGTCGCTCGACACCACGGCGAACCGGTCGCCCGCGCCGGCCCGCGCCGTCTCGGGAAGGGCGACGACGCCCGCGCGGATCGGGGCGCCCACGTCGACCGTCGCCTTCACCGCGCCCGTCTCGCCGTCCACCAGCTGCACGAGCCCCGCGTCGTTGCCCACGACGAGGTCGGCCCCCGACACGGCGGCGCCGGCCCAGTAGTAGCCGGCCGCGCCGCCCTGCTCGGCCGGCTCGTCCCGCTGCAGCCACCTCACCGATCCGTCGCGCACGTCCACGCACAGGCGCACGCCGCCCGTGCCCACGCTGCCGGCGCCGACCGTCGTGAAGGCGGCAAACACGTACGATCCATTCACCGTCAGCGACGAGAGCGACTGGTAGCCCTGCGCGCCGTCCGCCTCGAGCGGCTTCGTCTTCCACACGCACACTAGCTCGTCGGCCGTGAAGGCGGCGAGGCTCCCGTCATCGGACGGAACGATGACCACGCCCTCCGTGTAGACCGGACGGTTGCAGTAGGCGCTCCTTCCCCCGACGTTCGCGCGCAGCTCCCTCCCGTCGCGGTTCTTCTTGACCGTCCCGGTGGCCGCGTCGATCACCCGCAGCTCCCCGTTCACCACGAGGTACACGTCACCGTTCACGATAAGCGGCTCCGACACGCCCACGTCGCCGCTCGCGCCCTCGCGGAAATCGTAGGACCACGCCTGCTCCGCCGATTGCGTGGGCGTGGGCGCTTCCACCGCGCCGTCCCCGCCGAAGCCGGGCCAGGCGGCATCGTAGCTTGGACGCGGGGCATCGGGGTCGGTGACGACGGCGTCCAGGTCGGGAAGGCTCGCACCGTATTCGGAGTAGAACCACGATACCTCGTCGCCCGGTTGCAGCACGATCAAGCCAGCGCCAAAATCCGTGGGCTTGCCGTTCACGAAGAGCTGCCAGTAACGGTACGGGGGTGCGGATTCCATCGCCAGCGTGAGCGACGGATCGAAAGGCGAGGTGATGGAGTCGAGGAACCAGCCGTACGTACCGTTGGGATCGTAGTCCGCCTCGATGCGCTGTGCTGCGAACACCTGCTCCGTGAGATCGGCCGCCGTGGCGCCTTCCACCATCGTATAGGTTGCGGGGGCGGCCCACCGCTGCGCGTTGCCGTTCGCGTCGAGGCCGACGATCTCGCAGGAGGCCGCCACCTGGCCAGGCAGCGTGCCGTCAGAGCCATAGCACCAGACAACCTCGTCTCCCGCCTCGAGCACGTGGCCTCCGGCGCCTACCTTCGCCAGCTCCCCGTTCACGAACAGCTGCCAGTACGACCACACGCCCGGGGACGTCTCGACGCTTCCCAATTGCTCGCCGGTGTACGGTGAGGCGATGGAATCGAGGAACCAGCCGTATTGGCCCACACCCGTCTGGGCGGACAGACCCGCCTGCTCGAACAGCGCCTCGGAGAGGTCGGCGGCCGTCGCGCCCTCGTCCAGGGCGAACGACGTCGCGGAGGCCCACGTCTGCGCGGCCCCGTCGGCGTCCGCGCCGATGACCTCGCACGTCACCGACAGCTTGTCGGTGGGAGCCGGGTCATCCCAGGCGCCGTAACGCCAGATGACGCGGTCGCCCGGCTGGAGCACGCACTTGTCCGCTCCCTCGCCGAGGTCCTGGCCGTTCACGTAGAACATCCAGCCCAAGCCCTGGAACGTGCCCCACTTGAGCGTCAGCCCGGCGTCGAAAGGCGAGGTGATGGAGTTGAGCGACCATCCCCATGCGCCGATGCCGAAGTCAGCCGTCATCCCGGTTCTCGCGAACAGCGCCTCGGCCAGATCGGCCACCGTGGCTCCCGCGTCGAGCGTGTACGGCTCGGCCGCCGCCCAGGTCTGCGCCGCGCCGTCCTTGTCCATGCCGATCACCGAGCACGTGGCCGTGACGTAGGGGTCCTCCTGCCCGCTCGTGCCCTCGACCGTGAACTCGGCGGCCACGGTGCGTCCGGCCAGCTTCTGGAAGACGGGGTCGTCCGGATAGCGCTCCGCATAGCGCGCGTACTTCTCGCTGGCCAGGCGCGACTCGACGGTGACTTTCGCGCTGTATGCGGGCTGGGTCACCAGCAGGTTCTCATGGGACACGACAGAGGGGTTGCTCGACTTGAACAGGCGCCAGCCGGCCGAGCCCAGGGGATCGTAGCCCTCGAGGTCCACCGGCACGATGCCGCTGCCCGCAGCGTCGGCCGCCTCATGGTCGTACGCCCAGGCCAGATTGCCGTCCGCGTCGAGGTACGCCTTCTGGAACGCGTGCAGGTCGCCCGTGACCGCGCCGGCGTCCTGGCCTTTCGCAAGCGCGGCGGCATAGCCGACCACGGCCTGCTCCATGAGCGCGGCCTCGCGGTCGAGGTCGGCCTGATCCATGGGGGAAACCGTGAACGAGAGCGTCTTGGAGGCGCTGATCTCGGCGTTCGCCTTGTCGGTCACGGTAAGCGTGATATCCACCTGCGCCGGAGCCTCGCCGGGCAGCGGGCGGTACACCTTGCCGGCCCACCCGTTCGGCACCACCGCGTCGGTCGAGGCCGTGTACTTCACCTCGTAGTACTTGCCGTCTACGCCGATCGTAGCCGGCTTCGGCAGGCTCACGTCGCCCGTCAGCGCGCTCGCGCCGACAGGCTCCCCCGTCTCGGCCAGCGTGATGCTGTCGCAGGTGAAGTTCTCCCCCACCTTCTGCTCGAGCGCCGCCCTCTCCGCCGCCACCTTGTCCGGGTCGCCCTTCACGGTGACTTCGAACGTCTTCTCGATAGTCGTCTCCGGGCCGCCGGACGTTACGATACCAACGGCGGCTGTCAGCTGCACTGTGCGGTCGGCAGCGCTGCGCACTACCGTGCCCGTGTAGTTTGACCAGCTGTATCCGCTGACTTTCACCACCGAGGGGTCGGACGACGTCCACGACACCTCGGACCACGGTTTCCCCTCCAGCTTGTTCGGCAGCGTCAGATTCTGCGTGACGGCGTCGGTCTCATCATCCAAGGCGAAGCCCACCACAAGGGATGCAGCCTTC
Organism: Gordonibacter urolithinfaciens; assembly: GCF_900199375.1. Classification (NCBI taxonomy): domain Bacteria; kingdom Bacillati; phylum Actinomycetota; class Coriobacteriia; order Eggerthellales; family Eggerthellaceae; genus Gordonibacter; species Gordonibacter urolithinfaciens. The sequence continues at coordinate 2,579,959 of NZ_LT900217.1, read as the reverse complement.
TCCCCCAGCATGCGCTCGACCCGGCCCTCGTCCCATGCGAGCGCCGTGGGCTTGCTCGGCGCGTAGGTATTGGACGCATCGCCGCAGGCGAGCGAGAACTCCAGGTCGAGGCGGCGGATGACGCTGTAGTCGAGTGCGCCCTTCTCGTCGGGGGAGACATAGAAGTACGTGATGTCGCCGTTGGAGGAGCCGCTCGACGTATCGATACCGCCGGTCTGCTTGGGGTCAGGACTCTCGAACGTGGCCGAGGAAACCTGCGAGGTTACATCGGAGAATCCAAGCTTTGCGAGCTCCGCCTCCATCACGACGTTGAGGTTGGTATCGCTTCCGTACACGGGGTTGGGACACCAGCCGCTGAAGCCGTCGTTTTTCAGCGCCTCGACGGCCGCGGCGAGGCGCGCCTCGTTTTCCGGCGATCCTGCCGCAACAACGGGCCCGACTGCAGCCTCAACCGCATTCGAGGAGGTGGCAACCACCTTCAGGTAGCTGCCCGCATCCTCTGCCGTCACTTCGTAAACTGCACCCGTCGCGTCCTCGATGAGGGTGAACTCGCCGTCTTCGGCCGCGCTGCGCAGCCACTGGTATGTCACCCCAGCCGTGACCGGTTCGGGGTCTTGCCAACTGTACTGCGGCTCGCCGTAGGCCGTGGCAACGAGCGTCTGGCCCGTCTTCGCCTTACCGGCCACCCCAACCGATGCCAGCTTCGTCTTGCCGTCCGTCACCTGGGATGTCGAGGCCTTCGACCAGAACTCGCTTCCTCCCGGCAGCGTCACTTTAACTGCGAGGTAAGAGCCCTGGTCGGGTTCACTTGCCTGGTAGGTTTGGAACGTCGCTCCGTCGATGAGGACGTAGTCGCGATAGCTAGAAGTGCCGGAGGCATAGGTTACCTTCTTCGCACCTCGATACCACTGGAACGTCGCACCGGTGTAGTCGTCTATCTCCACCTCTTCGGTATCCCAGCCCCAGTCGTCCTCTTCTTCGATGAACGCCCAAGCATAGAGCGATTGTCCCACGCCGATCTTGCTCGGCAGGTCAGCTGTCGCCGATGCCTTGATACGCACACCATCGAGGGAAGCCGGGGCTGCGAGCAGGGACGGCGACGCCCCGGGAACGGAAGTGACCTCCGCGCCAATCGGGGTGCCGGCAGACTCCTCGTCGAGCTGCTGCCGGCCAGCCTCCTCCTCAAGTGCCTGCTCGGTAGAGGCGCCCGGTTCGGCACCCTCGCTGGGGGCGCCCGGTTCGGCGTCCTCATCGGGAGTGGTCGCATCTGGCAGGGCGATATTCGCCGGCTCCTCCGTTGGAACGGCGGCCGGCTCCTCTTCGAGCGCTTCGTCCCGCCCGGCGACTCCGGCAGGTGCGGAGGGCTCGGAGGCCGCGTCCGCCGCCCAGGCGGCGCTCGGCACGAGCGAGAACGCCAGCACCATAGCCATGAGCAGGGAGAGTAGTTTCTTGGGTAGTTCCGCACCGTCCGAACCGGAGCGCGCAGATTGAGAACCGATGGTCATCGGAACCTCACTTTCCAGGGCTTCGAGGTGTGATGGACAGGTAGTCCGACTTTGCCTCATCTGAGACGGGCGATGCTGCGGGGCATCGCGGGTTCCGCTCATCGGCGTTTACGGTTACTGGTATAGCGCGGGATTCTCACCCGCATTCCCCTCGGGCAGCCTCGTCGGCGGCCCGGCGCCGCGCCCGGCGCGCTCCATCCTAGCCAATTTCTATTGCTGACGCATTCTAGCACCAAACCGACGCCGCGGGGACGGCGCGGAAAGACTCGCGGACAAATAAGGTCTGGCGGGTTACGCCCCGGGCAGCGAGCGCAGCGGCGCAGACGCCCCCTCACGGACGGCGGCTTCCCGCGCGCCGGCTACTCGACCTGGGCGGCGTCCCCCGGCGTCGGAGTACCGCCTTCCTTCCCTGCACGCGGGCGCGGCTCGGGAAGGTCGGGCGACAGGAGGCGCTTGTAGTACGAGCCCTTCGTGTAGAGCGCGGCTGCGGGGTTGTGGGCGAGCACGCGGTCCTTCACCACCAGGTAGGTCACGGGAGCTTCCGCATGCTTCATGAACAGCGTGTCGTGGCCCACGCACAGGCCCACGATCACGTTCAGGTCGCAGCCGGCTTCGTTCAAGATGCGCGCCTGCATGATAGGGTTGCACGTGGGTTCGAAGCAGCCGGGATGCACCTTCACGTCGTCGGCGATGCCCGCACGCTCCTTCGCCACGGCACCTACCTTGCAGGCCACGGCGCACACGTCTTCGAATCCCTTGGCGCGCAGGATGCGGGCGAACGCCTGGGCCTCGTCGATGAGCCCCATGCACGTGGCGATGCCGATCTTGCGCGCGCCTATGCGCCGGGCGAACACCATGACCTCCTCCACGCGCGTGAGCTGGCTGTAGAAGAGGCCCTCCACCTCGGCGGCTGCTTGGAAGATGCGCGCCGTCTCGGGGTCGTCCCGATAGAGGGCGGCCGCGTCTTCGAACTCCTCGTCGGGCGTGCGCTGCGTCAGGCAGAACGAGGGATAGGCCCGCGCGGCCCCCTCGGCGCTACGGTCGTCGCAAGCCCGCACGGCGCAGTTGGCGCAGCTGCGCGGATCGTCGTTTTCCATATGCTCCCTTTCCAAGCCTTCCAGCCCTGCGTTTGCGGCGCACCGGGGTGCGGCGCGCGTTGCCGAACGCAACGGGTCGAGCTTTTCCTTCCGCTACTGGTAGCGCAGCGACTCCACCGGGTCGAGCTTGGCGGCGCGGCGGGCCGGGTAGTAGCCGAACACGACGCCGATGAGCACGCACACGGCCACGGCGCCGAACACCACGCCCGGCGCGAGCACCGGCGTGACGGTCATGCCCGCCTGCACCGCCCCGATCACCTGGCCCAAGCCCCACGCGGCCAAGAAGCCGAACACGATGCCGAACGCGCCGCCGGCCACGCACAGCATGATGGCCTCGAGCAAGAACTGCTTCGTGATGTCGCGACGACGCGCGCCGAGCGACTTGCGCAGACCTATCTCGCGTATGCGCTCGGTGACGTTCGTCAGCATCATGTTCATGATGCCGATGCCGCCCACGAACAGCGAGATCGACGCTACCGATCCCATGAGCAGCGAAAACGACGTCATCATCGTCTCCATCTGCTTGATGACGGCATCGAGCGACGACACGTACACGTTTTCGGGCTCCAGGTTGAAGTATTGCGCCACGAAGGTTTGAGTCGTCTCGACGAGACGATCCATGTCGGTGCCCTCGCGCGCGAAGCCGACGATCTGCTGGATGCCCCCGGTATTGCCGATGCGCGTCTCCACCGTGGTGTAGGGCGCGTAGAACGTCCCGCCCCCGCCCATGAACGTCGATGTCTCCAGCACGCCGATCACCGTGTAGTCGTCGTTGCCGAGGCGCACCGTCTTGCCCACCGCCTCGGTGTCGGGAACGCCGAGCATCTGCACGGCCATCTCGCAGCCGCCCATCACCACGAGCCGCGCGGCGTTCTGCTCTTCGCTCTCGGTGAAGAAGCGGCCCTCCTTGAGCTTCGTCCCGTTCGCCGTGAAGTACTCGGGGCGGGCACCGATGATGCTCGTGTAGTTCTTCTGCCCGTCGGCCGTCGAGACCTCGGCCGATGCGTACGACGCGCCGGTGATGACCTCGTACTCCGGCATGCCCTGCGCGAGCTTGTCCAGGTCGTCGAACGTGATGCCCTGCGGCGAGTAGGCGCTGATGGACACCTGGCGCGCCTGGGAAAGCCCCATCTCGCCCATGAGCATGTTCTGCACGCCCGCGATGAGCGAGGTCATGGCGATGACGGCCGCGATGCCGATGACGATGCCGAGGATGGTGAGCAGCGAGCGGCCCTTGTTCGCGGACAGCGCGTGCCAGGTTTCGTAGAACAGGTCTCCGATCCTCATGCGCGCTCCCCTTCGTACAATCGCCCGTCGCGAATGTGCACCACGCGGTCGGCATGGGCGGCTACGTCGGGCTCGTGCGTGATGAGCACGATGGTCTTGCCCGCATCCCGCAGACGCTTGAACGTGTTCAGCACCATGTCGCCCGTGGCGGTGTCGAGGTTGCCGGTGGGCTCGTCGGCCAGGATGAGCGCCGGGTCGTTCACGAGGGCGCGCGCGATGGCGACGCGCTGCATCTGGCCGCCGGACAGCTCGTTGCTGCGGTGGTCGTACAGCCGCTCGTCGAGCGACACGCTGCGCAGCGCCGCATGGGCGCGCAGCTCGCGCTCCTTGCGCGGGCAGGCCGTGTAGATGAGCGGCAGCACCACGTTGCGCAGCACGGTGGCGCGCGGCAGCAGGTTGAACGACTGGAACACGAAGCCGAGGCGCGTGGCGCGGATCTCGGCGAGCTCGTCGTCGCGATAGTCGGCCACGTCGATGCCCTCGAGGAGGTAGCGCCCGCGCGTGGGCGTGTCGAGGCAGCCCAGCAGGTTCATGAGCGTGGACTTGCCCGAGCCCGACGGGCCCATGATGGCGAGGAACTCGCCCTGCGCCACCGTCAGCGACACGCCGCGCAGGGCGTGCGTGTAGCCCGAAGCGCTCTCGTAGATGCGGTGCAGGTCGACGGCTTCAACCACGTTGGCCATGACGCTACCCCACCATGACGCTGCCGGCGGAGTCGGCCGCGGCCATGCCGCCGGCCTCCATGCCCATGTCGCCCGGCGCGCCGCCCGCGCCTCCGCTCACAACCACCTCGTCGCCGGCCTTCACCTGGCCCTTCACGACAGACGTGAGACCGTCCGACGCGACGACCTCCACCTCGCGCATGTCCATCTCCTGCGTCTCGGGGTCGGTGAGCACCATCACGAAGCTGCCGCCCGCGCCGTCGGACTGCACGGCCGAGATGGGCACCATGAGCGCGTTGTCGATGGTGGTCGTGGTGATGGTGGCCTTGGCGGTCATGCCGGGCTTGAGGCGCGGGTCGGGCTCGGCGATGAGCAGTTTCACCGCGTACGTGACGGCGCCGCCCATGCCGCCGTACATGGCGCCGCCCGACGGGTCGCCGGAGCCGGCCGACGTGGTGGCGATGCTCACCACGGTGGCGGGCAGCGTGAGGTCGGGGGCGGCGGTGAACGTGACTTCGGCGGTCTGGTCGGCGCTGATCTTGAGGATGTCGATCTCGTTCACGTTGATGGAGACGGTCATCTGCGACAGGTCGGCGATCTGCACGGGCGAGGTCGCGGCGCTCGCCGTGGCCCCGAGCGCCTTGCCGGGCTCGATGTTCACCGCGACGACGCTGCCGGCGATGGAGGCGGTCACCGTGCGCTTGGCGGCGCGCGCGACGGCCTCGTCGTAAGCGCTCTGCGCGTTCTGCAGCGCGAGGTTCGCGTTGCTCAAGGCGAGTTCGGCCGACCTGATGGCGGAATCCGCGCTGGACTCGTCGAAGGACGCCTGCTCGCCGGCGAACGATTCGACCGCAGCTCCCCCGGCCTCCTTGGCTGCCGCCGCGGCGGCTTGCGCTTGGGCTTGCGCGGTCGCGGCCGCCTGCTGGCCGGCGGACTTGGCGTGGTAGGCGTCGTTCACGGCGTTCTGGGCTTGGGCCACGCCGTTCTTTGCCTCCTCGATCCCCTGGGCCGCCTGGTTCACCGCTTTGTCCAATTCGTCGTTGACCACGGTGAACAGTGTCTGGCCCTCTTCCACCGCATCGCCTTCGGCCACGAGCACCTCGCCCACGATGCCGTCCACCTCGGGCGTGGCGCTCACCGACGCGACGGGTTGCAGGTTGTCGGAGGCCGACACCGTCTCGACGAAGGTGCCCTGCTCCACGAAGCCGGTCTGCGGGGCCATGTTCTGCAACGCCTTGGCCGCCTGGTCGGCCGTGTACCATGCGAACGCGCCGCCCGCGACGGCGAGCACCGCCACGGTCGATGCGACGCCGATGATGATCTTGCGCTTGCGCTGCTTCTTGCGCTTCGCCTTGAGGTCGTTGAACGCCCGCATGTCGGCGAGCGCCTCGGCGTCGACCAGGTCCGCGGGACCCAACGGGTCGGTTGAGCCGGGGACGTTAGCATGCGGGATGCCGGCGAGCGCGGCGGTCGCGCCGGGGGCCGCCTGCGGCGCGGGCTCGGCGGCGGGCATCGCGGGGGCGGCGGGCGCCGCAGGAACGATGCGCGCGGAGGCGTCCTCGCCCGCCGCTGCACCGATGGGATGCGCAGACACCGGCGCCGTCGCCCCGCCGTCGCTCCAGGATGCGCGCTCGTCCGCGCCGTCTCCCCGCCGGTTGCGTCGCAGTGCCATCATGAACCTCCCGTGTGAAGAAGCGATCAGTCCCCAAGGCATCGAGCATAAGCCTCTCCGTTTCAGCATAGGGTGCGGAAGAGGAAAAGGGAAGCCGAATTGGGCGGGTATGCACCGAGCCGTCGAAACCACATATTCCTCAAACTGCGGTTGAGGCGAGCGGGCGGGCTACCCTTTGCGCGGCCGCGGGCAATGCGATACCCTAGCAGGGAAAGGCGCGGGGCGCGGGCGGAAGGATGGTGTCATGGGCGATTTCTCGGAGCGGGTGTTCGCGGTGGTGCGGCAGGTGCCGCACGGCAAAGTGGCATCGTACGGGCAGGTGGCGCGCCTGATAGGCGCTCCGCGGTCGGCCCGCTACGTGGGCTACGCGCTGCACGCGAACACCGACCCGGGCGCCGAGGTGAACCACATCCCCTGCCATCGCATCGTGTTCAAGGACGGAGGCCTGTGCCGCGGCTACGCCTTCGGCGGCCCCGACGTGCAGCGCGAGATGCTGGAAGAGGAGGGCGTCACGTTCTCCGATGACGAGCACGTGGACATGGGCGCCTGCCAATGGGACGGCCGGCTGGACTCCGACGGAGGCGATGGGAACGTGCCGCTGGCGCCTCCCCCCGACTTCGACTGGGAACGCGAGCTGGGCGACTGACGGAGCAGGCACCGCGCCGATTGGGCCCGTCAGCGTGACGCGCGGGCGTCGACGGCACGCGGGCGGGAACGCGCGACGCGCGCCCTCGAGCGCGGCAGGCGAACGGGAGCGCCCGGAACGGACGCTCCGCGAAAGGAGCGGCATGGAGCAGGGCAAGGTGCAGGTGTACACGGGCGACGGCAAGGGCAAGACCACGGCCGCCGCCGGGCTGGCCCTGCGCGCGGCGGGCGAGGGCCTGCGCGTGTACTTCGGGCAGTTCATGAAGCACGGCGAGACCGGCGAGGTCAGCGCGTTCAGGGCGATGCCCCTGCCGGGCGCGCCGGTGACGACCGAGCAGTTCGGCACGGGCGACGAGCTGTCCGCCCCCGACCCGCTGCGCGACGCGCAGGCGGCCTGCGACGGCCTAGCCCGCACAATCAAGGCCATGAACAGCGGAAACTACGATGTCGTGGTTCTCGACGAGGCGAACGTGGCCGATTCGCTCGGCTACTTCGAACCGGGCGCCCTGCTGGACGCCATCCGCGAGAAGCCCGAGGGGGTCGAGCTCGTCGTCACGGGCCGCGGCGCCAGCGACGAGGTCATGGCCGCAGCCGACCTCGTGACCGAGATGCGCGAGGTGAAGCACTATTACCATGACGGCGTTCCCGCGCGGCGCGGCATCGAGTTCTAGCAGGCGACGTCGCCCGCCACCGCCTGGGCCACGCGCAGGCCGTCGCAGGCGGCGCTCATGATGCCGCCGGCATAGCCGGCACCCTCGCCGCAGGGGTAGAGGCCGCTGCCGCAGGGCTCGCCGGCGACGGACGGGCGCGAACCGGAAGCCGCATCGCCGGCCGTGCGCCGGGCGCTTGCAGCCCCGACGCCGCCGCGTTGCGCAGCCGCGGCCCCGCTGCCCGCCATCACGGCCTGCAGACCCTCGTCGCGCACGATGCGCACGGGGCTGGAGCTACGCGTCTCCACGCCGGTCATGACGGCGTCGGCATCGGCGAAGCCGTGCATCCTTGCGTCGAGAAGCGGCAGCGCCTCGGCCAGCGCGTCGGCCACGAACGGCGGCAGGCAGTCCCGCAGGTCGCACCACGCCACGCCACGCGCGTACGTGGGGCGCACCGCGGCGCTCGGACCGCCCGCACGGCCGGCCAGGAAGTCGCCCACCGTCTGCGCGGGGGCCTGGTACGGCGCGCCGCCGGCCGCCACGGCCGCCTCGTAGGCCGCCCGCTCCATGCGGCGCTGCAGCTCCACGCCCGCCAGCGGGTGGTCGCTCCCGAAGTCCTCCGGCCCCACGCCCACCAGCAGCGCGCTGTTCGCGTTCTCGCCGTCGCGCGCGAAGCGGCTCATGCCGTTCACCACCACGCCGCCCGCCTCGCTGGCCGCGCACACCACCTGCCCGCCCGGGCACATGCAGAACGTGTACACGCCGCGGCCCTCGCCGCCTGCGCCGCCGCCGCGGCTCCTGCCGAAGCCGCCGTCGGACCCTGCGTCCTCGCCCCCTCGCGCGGGCAGGTGCACCGCCAGCTTGTAGTCGGCCGCGCCGAGCGCCGGGTGCGCGGCGGCCGCTCCGTACTGGGCCTCGTCCACGGAGCGCTGGAGGTGCTCGATGCGCACGCCCACCGAGAACGGCTTCTGCTCCAGCGCCAAGCCCGCCTCGTGCACGAGCTCGAACGTGTCGCGCGCGGAGTGCCCGCATGCCAGCACGACGCGCCGCGCCGGCATGCGCTCTGTGCGGCCCGTGCGCACGTCCCGCGCCTCCGCCTCGACAAGCGCGCCGTCCTCGAACCGCAGGCCCGCGAGCTGCGCGTTGAACCGCACCTCGCCGCCCGCCGCGATTATCTGGCCGCGCAGCCGCCGCACCACGTCAACCAGCAGGTCGGTCCCGATGTGGGGCTTTGCCTGCCAGAGTATCTCCTCGGGCGCGCCTGCGTCCACGAACCACCGCAGCACGTGCGGCGCGAGCGGGTTCTTGATGTTCGTGGTGAGCTTGCCGTCCGAGAACGTGCCGGCCCCGCCCTCGCCGAACTGGATGTTCGTGTGCGGGTCCAGGTCGCCGCCCGCATCGAACGCGGCCACGGCGGCCAAGCGCTCGTCCACGTCGCTGCCGCGCTCCAGCACGAGCGGTCGCAGCCCGGCCCGCGCCAGGTAGAGCGCGCAGAACAGCCCCGCCGGCCCCGCTCCCACCACCACCGGGCGCGGCTCCGCCCCGGCGGCGGCCCCCGCGCGCGGCACCGCGAGCGGCTCGTAGGGGACGCGGCGCTTGACGTGCGTGCCCTTCGCGGCGCCCGCCCCACCGCGGGCCTGCGCCGCCGCGAGCGCACGGTCCTCGGCCGCCGCGTCCGCCAGCTCCACGCCAAGGGCGGCCACGAAGCGCACGTCGCGCTTCTTGCGCGCGTCCACGCTGCGCTTGAGCACGCGCACTGCCGCCACCTCGGCCGCCGGCACGCCCAGCGCCTGGGCTGCCGCCTCGCGCACGAGCCGTTCGCCCGCCGCACCCGGCAGCCCTGCGTCGAGCGGCAGCCTCATGTTGGACACCTCGAGCATGCGCTACCCCCCTATCGTCCCTCGCCCTGCGCCACGTCATCGGAGCCCATCAGCCGCGCGGCGGCAGCGCGCCCTGCCAGGATGCCGCTCGCCCAGGCCCAGTGCAGGTTGTAGCCGCCGCAGGGGGCATCGACGTCCAGCGCCTCGCCGACCACGTGCAGCCCGGGCACGGCGCGGGCCTCCAGCGTGCGCGGGTCGAACGCGGCCACGTCCGCGCCGCCGCGCCGCACCTGGCATTGGCGCTCGTCGCCTATGCCGCGCACCTCCAGCGGGAACGCCTTGAGCGCGGCGGCCAGCGCCGGCACATCGCGCTTGGCGAGGGGCGCCCCGGGCGCAAGCCCTGCTTCCTCCAGCACGGCGCGCGCCACCGCCGACAGCAGCATGCCGCGCAGGAACGCCTCGCGCGAAAGCGGGCGGCCGTCGGCCGAAAGGCGCCTGCGGCGCGCATGCAGGAAACCCGCGCAGTCTCCTTCGGGCATCTGCGGCAGCAGGTCCACGAGCAGCCGGTCGCCCGGCTCGGCAAAGCGCGACAGGTTGAACACCGCGATGCCCGACACGCCGTAGTCGCGGAACAGCAGCTCGCCCGCCTCGCGCGCCTTGGGCGCGCCGTCGGGCCCCGCAAGCGTCACGGCGCAGCGCACGCGCAGGTTGTTCAGGTGCCTCACCACGTCGGTGGCGGTGCGCAGCGGGCCGAGCACCGGGCGCGCGGCGGCAAAGCCGATGCCCTCCGGCAGCAGCTCGCGCGCCGTCCGGCCGCCGGTGGCGAGCACCACGGCGTCGGCATGCCCCACCGTCCCGTCGGCGAAGCGGATGTGAAAGCGACCGCCCGGACGATCGGGCACGTCAAGCCGCACGGCGCGCCGCCCGCACGCCTCCCGCACGCCGAAGTCCGCCGCAGCCGCCCGCAGCACGTCGAGCACGCTCGTCGCCTTGTTGGCCAGCGGGTAGAGCCTCCCTTCGCCCTCCTCGCGCCACACGAGCCCCAGGTCGGCGAAGAACGCATGCACCGGGTCCGAGCCGGCCGTCAACGCACCGAGCGCCGAGCCCACGAACGCCGCGTTGCGGTAGGCTCCTGCATCGATGCGCGCGTTCGAGAAGTTGCACCGCCCATTGCCCGTGGCCAGGATGGAGCGCCCCACCCGCTCGTCGGCCTCGTACACCGCCACGTCGCCGGGAACGCCGAGCATGCGCAGCTCGCAGGCAGCCGTCACGGCCGCCGCCAGCCCCGCCGCCCCGCCGCCAATGATCGCCAACCGGCCCATGAGCCCACCGCCTCCCTTCCTCGCTTCCTTCGCCCGCCATCATACCGCAACGCCGCAGCAGGAAGAACGCCGCTCACGCCGTCGCCACATGAGGCGCCGGCAGGAAGCAGCGCAGGGCCTCGGCGTTTCCGGCCGTCGGAGCACCGGTCTGCGCCGTTCCGCCCAGCAGGGCACCGTTTACGCCCAGCGGGCGAGCCTGGCCTCGTGCCAGCGGCCGAACACGCCGTACAGCCAGTGGAACAGCGCCGACGCCGCAACGGCGCAGACGGCGAGCAGCACGGCCATAGGCACGGTGAACGGCTCGATGCCGAACAGCCCGTGCAGCAGCGTGGCGCCCAGCACGGTGCCACCCACCACCACGACCAGAAGCGCGGTGCGGATGGGCGTGAACGGCACGGACAGCCGGATGATGAGCATGACGCCCACCCAGGCCGTGAGCAGCACGCACAGCGTTGACACCTGGCCGTAGTCCAGCCCCAGCGCCAGGCGGCCCACCGCGTTCACGGCCAGCACGCCCAGCACCGCGCACACGGCGCCGGGGATGGACTTCACGATGACGTTCTCCAGGAAGCGGCCGCGTATGCGCTCCTTGTTGGGCTCGAGCGCCAGCACGAACGACGGGATGCCGATGGTGAACGCGCTGATGAGCGTCATCTGGATGGGCTGGAACGGGTACTGCCACGGCAGCAGCACGAACAGCACCGCCAGCGTCATGGACAAAAGCGTCTTCACCAAGAACAGCGACGCCGAGCGCTGGAGGTTGTTGATGGAGCGCCGCCCCTCGGCCACCACCTTGGGCATGCTGGCGAAGTCGTTGTCCACGAGCACGAGCTGGGCCACGTTGCGCGCCGCGTCCGAGCCGGCCGCCATGGCGACCGAGCAGTCGGCCTGCTTGAGGGCCAGCGTGTCGTTCACGCCGTCGCCGGTCATGGCCACCACATGGCCCTGCTCCTGCAACGCCACGACGAACTGCTTCTTCTGCTCGGGCTTCACGCGGCCGAAAACGTGGTAGCGACGCAAGGCGTCGGCCACCTGCTCGGGAGTCTCGAGCGTCGTGGCGTCCACGTACTCTTCCGCGCCCTCGACGCCCACCTGGGCCGCAATGCCCGCCACCGTGCGCGGGTCGTCGCCGGAGATGACGTTCACGGAAACGCCCTGGTCCTTGAAATAGCCGATCGTCTGGGCGGCCGTGGCGCGTATCTGGTCGTGGATGCACACGAACCCGAGCAGCGCCGGCGCGCCCACGATGGCGCCGTCGGGGTCGAAGCCCTCCACGCGCGCCACGGCGAGCACGCGCGCCGTGGCGGCCAGCTCGCCCGCCTGCTCCTCGAACGCGTCGAACGCGTCTCCCATCACGAACCTGCCGGCACCCATGACGTAGGCGCGGCCTTCGAAGGCCGCGCCCGACCACTTCTTATCGGAGGAGAACGGCACCGTGCGCATGGGCGCGAGCGGGCGCACGGCGGGGCGCGCAGCATAGTACGCGGCGACGGCCTGCGCCGTCTCGTTCGGGTCGTCGTCCGCCGCGGCGAGCGAGGCCAGCGCCACGTCGAGTTCGGCCGCGTATCCGGCACTCCGCGGCGAGGCGGGAACCGCCCCCACGCCGCCGCCCCCCGACGCCGCCATGTCCGCCGCGGCACCCCCGGACGCGCCATCGCCCGGAGCACCGTCCGCGCCCGCCCTCTTCACGCCAGCATCCGCCGCACCCGCGCCTGCAACCGGCACCACGGCCGCCACCTCCATGGCCCCCGTGGTGATGGTGCCCGTCTTGTCCAGGCAGAGCGTGTCCACGCGCGCAAGCGTCTCGATGCAGTAGAGCTGCTGCACCAGCACCTTGCTCTTGGCCAGGCGCACCACGGCCACCGCCAGCACCGTGGACGTGAGCAGGATGAGCCCCTCGGGGATCATGCCCACGAGCGCCGCCGCCGTTGACAGGATGGCCTGGTTCAGCGCCACCTCCTCGCCGCTGAAGAACATGCGCGCGAACAGCAACGCTCCCACGGGGAAGATGACGCAGCTCACGAACTTGATGATGCCGTTCAAGCTGTTCATGATCTCGGAGTTGACCTTCTTGTGCTGCTTGGCCTCGGCGCTGATCTTCGCCGCGTAGTTCTCGTGGCCCACGTGCACCACCCGGGCGCACACGGTGCCGGCATTCACGAACGAACCGCTCATGAGCTCGGCGCCGGAAGCCTTCTTTATGAGGTTGCTCTCGCCGGTGAGCAGGCTCTCGTTCACGTCGGCCTCGCCGGATACCACCACGGCGTCGGCCGGCACCTGGTCACCGCGGCCGAGCACCACCACGTCGTCGCGCACGATGTCATGCAACGCCACCTGGGTGCGCGCGCCGTCGCGGATGACCGTGGCGTGCGAGCCCGCCACGATGCTCAAACGGTCGGTGGTGATCTTCGAGCGGATCTCCTGCACGATGCCTATCACGACATTGCACACGATGACGATCATGAACAGCATGTTCTTGTACGAACCGGTGAGCAGCACGAACGCCGCTAAGATCACGTTGATGGCGTTGAACAGCGTGCAGACGTTCTCCCGCACGATCTGGCCCACGGAGCGCGTCTTCACGTCCACGTCGGCGTTCACGTCGCCGCGCGCCATGCGCTCGGCCACCTCCGCGGCGGTCAGTCCCCAGGGTTCGTCGGCCATGTTCTGCTCCTGCTTTCTTGCTCGTCCAGCAGACGGCCCGTTCGGGAAGCCGCCCGCCTGCTTGCGCCCATTCTACGGCACCTCCACGCGAAACGGCCTCCGCTTCGCTGGGAAGGGAGGCCGTTCATGCGAAACCCTCAAACGCCTGCGGCGCCTGCCGGAAGCAGGGGCGCCCGCAGATGCGCCCGACCGGCAGGGGCGCACGCTGCGCCGTGGGCCGGCAACCGCCCTCGCCGACGAGGCTGGCCGGCTGCCGCGCTCTCGGGCACCGGGCTCCCACGCCCCGCAGGCGCAGCAGCCCCGAGCCCCCGCCGCGTCGCGCGCCGCCTATGCCTGCTTCTTCACCTGCGCAGACAGGTACAGGCAGACGGCGATGATCACCAGGCTGACGAGCGACCACGGGTTGAACGAGCCCTGCGCGATGGACATGCCCAGGCTCACGAGCCCCAGCACGAGCCCTATGATGCACAGCACGAAGAACGGCCCCACCTTGCGCGGGTTCTTGGCGCCGCGCAGGCCCAGCAAGCCGATGATCAAGTCGATGACGCCGCCGGCGATGGTGCCGGCGCCCAGCGCCGCGGCCATGACGTTGGCCGCCTGCGCGGTGCCGTCCACATCGACGGTCTCGCCGACCAGAAACGAGCCGCCCGCCACCATGAAGATGCCGAAGGCCGCCATGGCCACGGCATAGATGATAAGGAGGACGGAAACGACCTTCAAGGCCTTCTGAGAACCGGACATGCTGGACTTCCTTTCCGAAACGCGAGTAGGGTTCCCTGTCCCGGAATGGCGCGACGGTCGGCCGGGGGGCAGGGCGCGCGACGTCCCCTCTCGGCCGGCGCGCTGCAAAGCGCTTCGATTATAAGATGAGGGAGGACGACCGCTCGCCCTCCCTCCGTGATTCAGCATATCATTGAACGTGCCGGCCCGACGGCCCGCGACCTGCGCCGCAGGCTACTTCGATTCCAGCACGGGGATGGGCGTCTCGTCCACCTCGTCCAGGTTCTTGTCCCACACGTAATGCTTCGTCTCCCGGGCGATCAGGCCCGACAGCATGAGCACCACGATGATGTTAGGCACTGCCATGAGCGCGTTCGTGATGTCCGAGATGGTCCACACCAAGTCGCCGATGCCGATGGCGCCCAGGAACGCCACGATGACATAGAGCACCTGGTAGGGGCGCACGGCATGCTTGCCGAACAGGTACGCGGCGCAACGGTTGCCGTAGTACGACCAGCCGAGGATCGTGGAGTACGCGAACAGGATCATGCCGATGACCAGGATGGGCGTGCCCACGTAGGGAATGGACGCGAAGGCGGCGCTCGTCAGGTCGGCGCCGGCTTTGATCTGCCCGGACTCCAGGATGCCGGGATTCGCGATGAGCGTGGACACCAGCACGATGCCCGTGAGCGCGCAGATGACCACGGTGTCCCAGAACGTGCCGGTCATGGACACGAGCGCCTGGCGCGCCGGGTTGCGCGTGGATGCCGCCGAGGCCACGATGGGCGCCGAGCCCAGGCCCGACTCGTTGGAGAACAGGCCGCGCGCGCAGCCGAACTGCAGGGCCATCATGATGCCGCTGCCCACCGCGCCCCCGAACGCCGCCTTCGGCGTGAAGGCGCACTCGAAGATGAGGCAGATGGCGGGCCATACGTACTCCCAGTTCATGCCGATGATGACGATGCAACCCCACGCGTAGGCGATGGCCATGAAAGGCACGAGCTTCTCGCACACCTTCGAGATGACCTTCACGCCGCCGAAGATGACGATGGACACCATGATGACGATGGCCAGGCCGATGCCCCATGCGGGAATGCCCGGGAAGTTCGACGTGATGATGCCCGTCATGGCGCTGGACTGCACGGCCGAGCCGATGCCGAACGACGCGACGGTGGCGAACAGCGCGAACGCGCCGGCGCCCAGCAGGCCCCACCACGGCGTCTTGCCGTCCTTCTCGAAGGCGCGGCGCCACGCGTACATCGCGCCGCCGAGCATGTTGCCGTTGTGGTCCTTCACGCGGTACTTCACCGCGGCGAACGTCTCGGAGTACTTCGTGGCCATGCCGAACACGCCGGTTAGCCACATCCACAGCACGGCGCCGGGCCCGCCCGCCAGGATGGCGGTGGCCACGCCCACGATGTTGCCCGTGCCGATGGTGGCCGACAGCGCCGTGCACAGCGCGCCGAACTGGCTGATGTCGCCCGGGGCGTCCGGGTCCTTCGTCACCGACAGCTTGATGGCCGTGGGCAGCTTGCGCTGGATGAAGCCCGTGCGGAACGTCAGGAACAGGTGCGACCCCAGAAGGATCACGATCATCGGCGGACCCCACACGAACGCGTCGATGTCGGTGATGAGCTGGACGATGTCCATTGGCAACCTCTTTTCTGCTGGTGAATCCCCCTCGCGCAGTGCCGTTGCCGAAACAGATTCCGTCTCCGGGAAGCCCTGGCAATTCGATGAAGCCGTTTCGGCACGGGCGCTTTCGCGCACTAAAGTGGTTGGATTATAGGTGCAGGATCCGGCAGAACGCGCCGTAAACCGCGAAATTCCCAGCGAGCGGAGCCCCGCCGCCCGGCCGCGGCCGACGCGCGGGTGCGGGGAGCGGCAAAGCCCCTCGCGGACACGCCCGGCACCACGGCGTTCAGAAGGCCACGAGCATGACCTCGATGCCGTTGCGCTTGAACAGCGGCTTCATGTATTCCGGGTCGCGCAGCTCGGGCAGCACCTGCTGCAACGCGAAGAACACATCGGCCGAGGGCGCGCGGCTCGCATCCTCGAGCGTGTAGATGGCCCGCTCCGATATCCGCATCCCCGTCTTCTCCTCCACCGCGTCGGAGAGCGCCCGCCCCCGCGTGTATCCGTTCGCCAACCGGGCCGCCTTCAGCAGCACCCCGTACGCCTCCCAATCGATCACGCCGTCTTCCCGAGGCATCTTCTCCGCCCTTCCATTGCACTATCGTGCGAATACGTGTTAGTATCATTTTTGCATTATAGTGCAACTTTGGCGCTTGCCATGGGGAAAAGGGCGTGATAGTATGAGTTCACTTAAAAATGAACTAAAGAATGGATCGGGAAGGAGGCTCATCAAGCGTCGACTGGATGACGGCGTATTCTATTATGTCCTATCCGACGGAAGCGGCACGAGCAGCTTTCTTGACGATTGGCTGAACGACCCACGATCGAGGGGCAAGGCGAAGCGCCTCCTCTCGACGGTGCAGAAAATCACGACAAACGGGCTCGAATGGGCAACGGCCGCCAGGCGCATCCGCCGCATCTCGCCGGAGCTGTACGAGATCAAGAACTTTTCCGGAGCGGCCAGGGTTATGGCGCATATCCGCACGGTTGAGGCAATCGTGATACTCCGGCCGTTTCAAGGGCACAGTGGAACCGGGAGCGTTCCGGCCACTCTTATTGCAAGCGCAACCCGGCAACAGCGCCTTGTCGTCGAGTTGCTTGAACAGGAGGAATACGATGGCGATTGAGGAACGCGACGATCGCGCCTTCATGCGGGACTTCCACACGCCGGGCACGCGCGCCTATGACCATGCGCTCGACATCAGCGTCATGATCTGGGAGCTCATGCAGGAGCAGGGGCTCTCGAAGACCGAGCTGGCGCGCCGTATGGGCATATCGAAGTCGCACCTGTCCAACCTGCTGAACACCCAGCCGAACATGACGCTGGAGACCATCGCGAAGTTCGAGCTGGCGCTCGGCGTGGAGTTTAAGTTCAGCTTCGTCCCGGCCCCCGCCCCCCTTGCCGAGGCAGCCGTGGAGGACGCCCCGGCATCGAAGCGCGCATAACCGCCGGCATGCGGGGCGGGTGCCGCTACTTGCTCTCCACGACGGGGATGGGGTCCTCGTCCACCTCGTCGAGGCAGCCGTCGTAGACGTAGTGGCGGGTACCGCGGGCCACGAGGCCCGACAGCAGCAGGATGGCCACGATGTTCGGGATGGCCATGAGCGCGTTGCCGATGTCCGAGACCGTCCACATGACATCGCCCACGCCGATGGCCCCCAAGAACGCCACGGCCACGTACAGCACCTGGTACGGCCTGATGGCGCGCTTGCCGAACAGGTACGTGACGCAGCGGTTGCCGTAGTACGACCAGCCCAGGATCGTGGAGTACGAGAACGCCACCATGCCCAGCACCAGGATGGGCGTGCCGATGTAGGGGATCTTCGAGAACGCGGCGCTGGCCAGCTCGGCGCCCGAGAACAGCGTGGGGTTCGCCAGGACGTCGGCCTGGATGCCGGGGTTCGCTATCATGGTGGACACGAGCACGATGCCCGTGAGCGCGCAGATGACCACGGTGGACCAGAACGTGCCGGTCATGGCGATGAGCGCCTGCTCGGCCGGGTTGCGCGTCTTCGCGGCGGCCGCGATGATGGGCGCCGAGCCCAGGCCCGACTCGTTGGAGAACAGGCCGCGCGCGCAGCCGAACTGCAGCGCCATCATGATGCCGCTGCCCACCGCGCCCCCGAAGGCCGCCTTGCCCGTGAACGCGCACTGGAAGATGAGCGCCACGGCCTCCCCCACCACCGGGGCGTTGAGCGCCAGGATGACCAGGCAGCCGCCCGCGTACGCCACGGCCATGACGGGCACCAGCTTCTCGCACACGTTCGAGATGGTGCGCACGCCGCCGAAGATCACCACCGACACCAGCACGACGATGCCGATGCCGATGGCCCAGGCGGGCACCGGCACGCTCGACGCGATGATGCCCGTCATGGCGGACGCCTGCACGGCCGACCCCGTGCCGATGGTGGCCACGGTGGCGAACGCGGCGAACGCCACGGCGCCCAGCTTCGCCCACCAGGGGGTGCGGCCGTCCTCCTTCTTGAACGCGCGCTCCCACACGTACATGGCGCCGCCGAGCATGTTGCCGGCATGGTCGCGCACGCGGTACTTCACCGAGGCGTACACCTCCACGTACTTCGTGGCGATGCCGAACACGCCGGTGATCCACATCCAGAACACCGCACCCGGCCCGCCCGCCAGGATGGCGGTGGCCACGCCCACGATGGAGCCCGTGCCGATGGTGGCCGCCAGCGCCGTGGCCAGCGCGCCGAAGTTGGAGATGTCGCCCTTGCCCTGGGGGTCCTTGCGGAACGACAGGCGGATGGCCTGCGGCAGCTTGCGCTGGATGAAGCCGGTCTTGAAGGTGAGGAAGACATGCGTGCCCAGAAGGAGCACGATCATGGCCGGCCCCCAGACGAACGCGTCGATACTGTTCAGTATTTCAAGCATACGGCGCGGTATTGTACCCGATCGGCGAGCACCGAGCGCAAAACTGTAGCCGACGCACACATATGGGAAGCCTCATGCCGGCGTGCCCGCGTTTCTGACCACTTCGACGTTTCTGTCCGGTCTTTCAGGCACGCTGGTTGCGCAGGGCCGTCGGGGCCGCTACAATGGGCCGCGATGGATTCTGTTTCAGGGCGAGGTGAAATTCCTCACTGGCGGTAATCGGACAGCCAGCGCAAGCCGCGCCAAGCCGAGAGTCCGCGACCCTGCGACGGCGCACGCCGGCCCCAGCCGAGCGCGCCCGGGCAGGCTGACACCGGTGAGATTCCGGGACCAACGGTTAAAGTCCGGATGGAAGAGGCAGATATCGCGTCGGCTGCGACCGTTTTGCCGTAAAGGCCGGCCGCGTCCTTGCGAATCACAAGCCCGTATGGCAGGAGTGGAATTCATACGGGCTTGCTTCTTCTCTGCGAGGCGGGAGGCGGACCCGAACAGCCGACGCCCCGCGGAAAGAAGGTCGATCATGGCCGAGAAGGCGCGCAGCGCGCAGAACCTCGAATTCACGAACACGAACAAGTGGGATACCCGCCAGCTGGTGACGATGGCCCTCATGTGCGCTATCGCGGCGTTGCTGTCGTTCATCCAGATCCCGCTCATCCCCGGCGTCACGTTCCTCACCTACGACCCCTCGCTCATGCCGGCCATGGTGTGCGGCTTCGCCTTCGGGCCCGGTGCGGGCATCGCCGTGGGCGCCGTGGCAGCCGTCATCCACGGGCTCATCCTGGGCGAGTGGGTGGGCTCGCTCATGAACATCGTGGCCACGCTGTGCTTCGTGTGGCCGGCGGCCGCCCTCTACCGCCGCAAGCGCACCTTCAAGCGGGGCGTGATCGGCCTGGCTGCGAGCGTGCTGGCGGCCACGGCGGGCGCCATCGCGGCGAACCTGACCATCGGCGTGCTGTTCTGGTACGGCAGCGTGGACGTCATCCTGCCCATGCTGCTGCCCGCCATCGTCCCGTTCAACCTGGTGAAGGGCACGGTGAACGCCGTGCTCACGCTCATCGTGTACAAGGCCGTCTCCAACCTGATAACGCCGAAGAAGTCGCAGGTCAAAGGACATTAGGCCGCATCGTCAACCCGGCCCCCCACGGCACCCAACCGGCCCGTAGGGTCGCAGTAAGGAAGCATATGATTCACTGCACCGACATCGAGTTCACCTACGACGGCGAGCGCTTGGCGCTGGCCGGGGTCGACCTGCACGTGGCGCCCGGCGAGTTCGTCTGCATCTTGGGCGGCAACGGCAGCGGCAAGAGCACCCTGGCGAAGCACCTGAACGCGCTCCTGCTGCCCGACCGGGGCGCCGTGACCGTCGATGGCTACGACACGGCCGAGCCGCGCGACGTCTACCGCATACGCTCCACAGCGGGCATGGTGTTCCAGAACCCCGACGACCAGCTGGTGGCCTCCCTCGTGGAAGACGACGTGGCGTTCGGCCCCGAGAACCTGGGCGTTGAAACGGCCGAGCTGCACCGGCGCGTGCGCGACGCGCTCAAGCAGGTGGGCCTCGTGGGCTTCGAGAAGCACGAGACGAACGCCCTGTCCGGCGGCCAGAAGCAGCGCGTGGCCATCGCGGGGGTGCTCGGCATGCAGCCGAAGATCCTCATACTGGACGAGGCGTCGGCTATGCTCGACCCGCGGGGACGCAAGGGCCTCATGCGCGTGTGCCGCGAGCTGAACGGGCGCGGCATGACCGTGGTCATGATCACCCACTTCATGGAGGAGGCCGCCGCGGCCGACCGCGTGGTGGTGCTCGACCGCGGCAAGGTGGCGTGCAACGGCGCCCCGCGCGACGTGCTCGTGCGCACCGACGTGCTGGCCGGCTTGAACCTGGAGGTCCCCTTCGCCTGCAACCTGTCGCTCAAGCTGCGGGAAGCGGGCGTGGACGTGCCCGTGTGCGTGGAGGAGGCACCGCTCGTGGATGCCGTCGCCGCCGCGCTGCGCGAGGGTCTCCTAACGGAAGGGCCCGCGGGCCCTGCGGCGGACCCGGAGAGCGGGGACGGGGCACCGAACGACGACGCCCTCGGTGCCGCCGAAGAACCCGGGGCAGAGCATCCCCGGGCCGCACTCCAAGACGACGGAGAAGGGCGCCCGCAGCGCTCCGGCCGAAACGGCAAGGGCGCGGGCGCCATCGTAGCGTTCGAGAACGTCTCTTTCACCTACAACCCCGCCAAGGGCAAGCGCAAGCGCGCCGGCAAGGGGAAGGGCTCCCGGGGGCCGCATCCAGACTGGGGCAACGACCCGGACGCCGTATGGGCGCTGCGCGACGTGAGCTTCGCCATCGCGCCGGGCGAGTTCTTCGGCATCGCCGGGCACACGGGCTCCGGCAAGTCCACCCTCATCCAGCACATGAACGGCATCCTGCATCCCACGTGCGGGCGCGTGCTGGTGGAGGGCCGCGACGTGGCCGACAAGGCGCAGGCCGCCCGCGTGCGCGCCGACGTGGGCGTGGTGTTCCAGTACCCCGAGCACCAGCTGTTCGCCGACACGGTCTACCACGACGTGGCGTTCGGGCCGCGCAACCTGAAGCTCTCCGACGAGGAGGTGGACGCCCGCGTGCGCGAGTCGCTCGCGCTCGTGAACCTGGACTTCGACGAGTTCGGGGACGTGAGCCCCTTCGAGTTGTCGGGCGGCCAGCAGCGCCGCGTGGCGTTCGCGGGCGTGCTGGCCATGCGCCCCCGCATCCTCGTGCTCGACGAGCCCGTGGCCGGCCTGGACCCGGCGGCGCGCCGCGACTTCCTGGCGCTCATCGCCGGCCTGCGCGCCCAGGGCCGCACCGTGATAATGATCTCGCACAGCATGGACGACTTGGCCGCGCTCTGCGACCGCGTGCTCGTGCTGAACGAGGGCCGCACGTTCGAGGTTGGCACCCCCGGCGACGTGTTCCTGCGCGCCGGCGAGCTCAACGGCATCGGGCTCGGCGTCCCCGCCGCCCAGCGCATGGCGAACGCCCTGCGCGAGCGGGGCCTGCCCCTGCCGGCAGGCGTCCTGTTCGACAGTGCGTCGCTGGCCGACGCGCTGGCCGGGATCGCCGGCAAGGACGCGTGCGGGGGCGCCGACGACGGCATGCGGTCCGGCGGATCCGCCGACGGGAACGCAGGCGGGCGGTCCGACGAGGGCGCCGGGCTGCAGGGCAGGGCGGCGCAGCCGCACCCCGGCAGGGCGGGCGGCGCACGATGAACGTGTTCTCCTTCGGCAGCTACTACCCCGGCGAGAGCCCGCTGCACCGCCTGGACCCGCGCGCGAAGCTGCTTTTGGGCTGCGCCTTCATCGTCATCGCGCTCTGCGCCCGCAACGTGGCCGCGCTCGGGGCGGTAGCGGTGTTCGTGGCGGCGCTCTACCTGGCCTCGCGCATTCCGCTCGGCTACGCGGCGCGGTCGCTCGCGCCGCTACTGTTCATCGTAGTGGTGGCGTCCCTTCTGAACCTGTTCGTAAACCAGGAGGGCGCCGTGCTCGTGGAGTGGGCGTTCGTCCGCATCACCGCAGGAGGCGTGGGCGCGTGCCTGTTCATCGCCGCGCGTCTCGTGCTCATCCTGCTGGGCATGAGCCTCATCACCATGACCACCCCCACCCTCGATTTGACCGAGGCACTGGAGAAGTTGCTGTCGCCCTTCGCCCGCTTCGGGCTTCCCGCTCACGAGCTGGGCATGATCATGGGCATCGCCCTGCGGTTCCTGCCGCAGTTCGCCACCGAGCTCGTGACCGTCTACCACGCCCAGATCAGCCGCGGAGCCGGGCTGGACAGCAGCCCCGTGCGCGGCATGCGCATGCTCTCTTCGCTCATGATACCCCTGCTCACCAGCGCGTTCCGCCATGCGGAAACGCTCTCGGCCGCCATGGACGCACGGTGCTACCACGGCGGCGAGGGACGAACCCGCCTGCACCCGCTCAAGCTGTCCGCCCGCGACGGCGTGGCCGCCGGGATGCTGGCGGCGCTGGCCGTGTGCGTGGGCTTGGCGAACATGCTGCCCTGACCGCCGCCGCGTCCGCGGCGCGGCCCCTCCCTGATCGCCCCCAGACCCCCCGCAACCGACCGAACAACCACGATGCCGAAGACCGTGCCGGGCGACCGAGCCCGGAACGCAAAGACCGACCATCGACCATGAAAAAGGAGCACTCCATGACCGGAAACGAGACCGTCCTCCAGTACCTCACCAGCGTGCCCGCGTGGTACCTCGCCACGAGCGTGGACGACCAGCCGCACGTGCGCCCGTTCAGCTTCGCCGCCGAGCAGGACGGCAAGCTGTGGTTCTGCACGGCCACCACCAAGGACGTGTGGGAGGAGCTGCTGGCCAACCAGCGCTTCGAGGCCACGTCGTGGTGGCCCGGCCACGGCTGGCTCATCCTGCGCGGCATCGCAGGGCTTGACGACCGCGTGGGCGATGACATTCGCCAGGCGGGCTACGACCACCTCACCGGCCTGGGCGAGCACTACGACGGGCCCCACGACCCCACGCTCGTGTACTTCTCGGTGGAAGACCCGCAGGCCTGGATCTGCAACCACGACGAGTGGAAGCCGCTGGTTTTCTAGCCCCCTCGGCGCGAACGGGAAGGGCGGGCCGCAAGGCCCGCTTGGCACCGGTCGGCCCTCGTGAGCCTTCCGTCGCTCGGAGCCCCGCTTTCAGCCTTCGTCGCCGAACAGCGCGCTCACGCTCGTGCCCAGGCCGTCGGCGATGCGCTCCAGCACGTCAACCGTGGGGTTTGCGGCACCGCTCTCTATGTTGCCCAGGTAGAGCCTGCTCACCCCGATCATGAGCGCGAACGTAGTCTTGGACAGTCCGGCCCTCGTTCGCAGTTCCGCAATATTGGCACCGAGTTGGGCTTTCAGTGTAATATTCCCCATGCTCGAAAAGGCTAGTATCGGGCCGGAGAAATGTCGTAAACTATAGTTTACAGCACACGGATAAAACAACTGGTCACACGCTTATATATAAGCACCGGTGTAAGTGTCGCGACCGGACGCCGAGATACGGGGACAACGATGGAGCACGCAGAGTACGAACGGCAGATGGAGGCGATCAAGGCCGCAACTGCCCACATATTCGCCATGGCCGAAACCGAGGAGGAGGTCTGCCGCCTTGAGAAGGCCATAAACCACGAGGTCATGTACCTTGCGGCCATCGCCCAGTCCGAGCTGGTGAAGCCCGAGGGCGGTTGGGATCCGTTCGGGCGCTGACGTCCGGCGAACAGGGCCGCGAACCGGCCCCGGAACGATTGGGCCCCGCACTCGGGGGTGCCATTGCCGTGCAGGCCGCATCGTGCCCGGAAGGGCGCCGGTAAGCTCGCGCGAGCAGCCGCGCGGTCAGTCCGCGAAATCGTAGAGATCCTTGGTAGCCTGGCGAAAGTCAGCATACACCTCGGCCGCCACGCCCTCGTCCTCCACCAGCTCGAAGGCGGAGGGCTGGCCATCCTCGTCCAGCTCCGTCACCTCCAACAGCACGACCTCCCCCGACGAGCCGGCCGGCTCGTCCTCCGACACGGGAAAGAAGAACCCGTAGCGGCGCGCGCCGTGCAGCACGAGCCCGAGGAACTCCAACGTCACGGCATCGCCTCTCTCGTCGACGAATTCGAGCGTCACGCCCTCCTCGACCGGCGGACAGAAATTCGGGGCGCTCCCTTGGCGCATGCGCAGCTCCTTACCTCTCGCGGCCCCGCCCTCCTGCGCGGCAAGGCCCTGTTTGATCCCAGCAGCATAGCATACCGCGCCCGTGCCCGTCCGCCCGCCGCCTCCCCCTCCACGAGATCGGCTTTCATCTGCAACCGCCGCCGACGACCCGCGGCCATCGGCACCTGCACGCTTGCAGCGCCGCAGCCATCCGATCACTCTAGGTTACCGCCGATGACATTCCGCAGGTCAGCCTCTGCTTTGCCACCCCGGGCGAGCAGAGCGGGTCGAAAGATCCCGCCGCGGAGTTGCCGGAACGCTTCTTGTTGCGTGAAAGACCCTTCCAAGGAGGCGCGTCGGCCCAAAACGGGATTCTCCGGCCTTTTCTGGAAAACCCCTCCAGGGCAAAGCCCCTCCTTCGCCGCCAAGCGCCCTCACGCGCCCGGCCACTGGAAGAGGTCGGCGCGGTGATCGGCCACCCAGGCGAGGGCGAAGTCGCAGAACTCCTGGGCCTGGGGCGACAGGTCGGCGCCGGCCTTGCGGACGATGAACGTCTCCCAGACGAACGAGCGGTCGGCGAAGGGCCGGATGACCGTATGCGCGCGTCTGCCGCCCCAGGCGGCGAAATCGAACGACACAGCGATGGCGTCGCCCTGCTCGGCCAGGCGGTGGCATAGGTCCAGCTCCGTGGCCTCCATGACGATGTCCACGTGCACGCCCGCGTTCGCCAGGCGGTTCACCACCAGGTGGTGCGAGGCGAACTCGCGGCTGACCATGGCGAGCGGCTGGCAGTCCAGGTCGGCGTAGTCGATGGCGGCCTTGCGCGCGAGCGGGTTCGCCTCGTTGACGACCAGGCATGGCCGATGGCTCGTGAACGGCACGGCGTGGAACACCGACAGGTCCACCGGCCCTCCCAGCACGCCGACCTCGGCAACGTTTTCGAGCGTGCGCTGCTTGGCGATGGCGTCGGGGCTTTCCATGATGCGCGGGCTGATATGCGGATGGCTCTCGGCGAAGTCGCGGATGAACGCGAGCGAGAGGTACTCGGACACGCCCTGCGTCGAGGCGATGGTCAGCGTGTACTTCAGCGCGCGGGCAGCCTCCACCTCATCCTTCACACCTTCGAGCAGGCGGATGACCATCTGAGCGCGACGGTACAGCGCATCGCCCTGCGGCGTGGGCTTCACACCGAAGTGGTTGCGGGCAAAGAGCGACGTGCCCAGCTCGGCCTCGATCTTCTGGACGATCTTGCTGCACCCCTGGGGGCTTAGGAACTGGTCCTTCGCTGCGCGGGTGATGCTCTTCGTCTCGTAGACGGCCACGAACACCTTCAAGTCGCGTGTGTCCATGGCCGCCTCCCTTCCCCGCCTCGTCTGCACCCGGCGCGCCGCCTCCCTCCGCCGGCGCGCCGGTCGCGTTTTCCGGCGCGCAAGCGCGCACCGCGCCCCCGTTGCCGTGCGCGCCATGCTTGGACAGGGGGCGTCCCGCCGTCTCACGCACCCGCTCCCGCCCCGCGGCCAAGCCTGCGCCCCGCTTCCGCAGCCCGGCCCGCATGCGCCCGCCTTCGGTTCCGCGCCTCCATTCTACGCAGCGGGGCGCGCGTTTTGAATCGGCCTCACGTGACTATTGATACCCCTCTCCATATCGTTCGTTCCGCCATAGGAAACCCCGCGCGTAAGCTGGGAGCAGTACGGGAGGTATGAGCGCGACCACCACCCACCTGCGGTTTCGGGGCAGGACGGGCCCGTGGTGCGCACGGAGGCGGCCAGACGGCCGCGAAAGGGGTGAAAACATGATGGAGCGGAAAAGGATCTCTCCCGGGCTCGTGCTGTTCATGATGCTCATGTCCATGACGGCGGGGGCCATGTGCCTGAACAAGGTGGCGCCCATCGTGCCGGTGCTCACGGAGAGCATGGGGCTTGCGGGGGCTGGGCAGGCCGGGCTGCTTATCTCGGTGTTCGTGTTCTCGGGCATATTCCTGGCCATTCCCAGCGGCGTCATCATCGCGAAGCTGGGGTACTACAAGACGGGCATCATCGCCCTGGCGGCCATCTTGGCCGGTTCGGTCGTGGGCGCGCTCGATGCGGGCTACGCCGTCATGCTGGGCAGCCGCATCGTGGAAGGCGTGGGGCTCATCATGCTCATGACGCTGGGGCCGGCGGCCGTGGCCAGCTCGTTCGACGACCGGCGCCGCGGCAGCGCCATGGGCCTGCTCATGTGCTTCATGGCGTTCGGCCAGATAGCCATGTTCAACCTGGCGCCGCGCATCGCCGAGGGCGGCGCTTGGGAGAACGTATGGTGGTTCACGGCCGTCTACGCCGGCGTGTTCCTCGTGGCATGGATCGTCGCGCTGCGCAACCTTGACGCATCGCTCGCGGCGGCGGCCGCGCCGGCCGCGGAAGCGCCGGGCACAGGGGCGCTTGACGGCGCACCGGCTGCGCCGAATGCGCCGACGAGGCTGTTCTCGAAGGACGTGTTCCTGAACCCGGGCGTGTGGCTCGTCGGCATCACGCTCATGGTGTACCTGATTGCCGAGCAGGGCGTGATCTCGTTTCTGCCCACGTACCTGGCCGAGGTGCGCGGCATGGACGCGGCGGCGGCCAGCTCCATCGTGAGCATCGCGCCGCTCGTGGGCATCCCCGTGGGCATCGTGGCCGGCATGGTGTCGGACAAGATGGGGTCGCGCAAGAAGCCGCTCGGCGTGCTCATGCTGGCCAGCGCCGTGACCTACGCGCTCATGCCCACCTGGCCCACCGGCGTGTTCATCGTGCTGGTGGTGCTGTTCGGCATCGCGGTCATGGGCATCGTAGGCCTGTGCTTCTCGGCCGTGGCCGAGCTGGTGCCGCCCGCGCAGGGCGACATGGCCGTAGCGCTGCTGAACACGTTCCAGTGGGTGGGCATCTTCCTGAGCTCCAGCCTGGTGGGCCTGCTCATCGAGGCGGTGGGCTGGGACATGGCGTTCTACCTCATGGTGCCGCTCACCGTGGTGGGCGCCGTGTGCACGTTCGTCACGCCGAAGCTGCGCTAACGGACGAGAAGAGCGCTCTGCAGCGGCCGGGACCGTCATGGCAGCACGGCAGGCCGAGGGCGAACTGCGCAGGCCCGGCCGCACCTCGGGGAAACCGAGCAGGCGGATGCGAGGGCGCGCAAAGCGCAAGACGAGAGGATGGCGCAAGGCACTGCGCCTTGCTGGAAAGGAGCTTTTCATGAAGGACATCATGAACGTCGCCGTGGTCACGTACGAGCCGCGCTGGGGCGACAAGGAGCGGAACCTGAACCGCATCACGGGCTATATCGAGTGCGCGGCGGCGCGCGGGGCGAACCTTGTGGTGCTGCCCGAGACGGCGCTCACCGGCTACGACGCCGATCTCGAACACGCCGGCGACGAGCGCATGCACCATCGGCTGGCCGAACCCATTCCCGGCCCGTCGACCGAGGCCGTGGCCGAGGTCACGCACCGCTTGGGCGTGTACGCCGTGTTCGGACTGGCCGAGCGCGCCGAGGACGGTACCGTCTACAACGCCGCGGTGGCCTGCGGACCCGACGGAGTGCTCGGCCGCTACCGCAAGATGCACCTGCCGGCCGCCGAGCCCACCTGGGCGGGACGGGGCGACGAGCCGTTCATGTTCGGCACCCCCTGGGGGCCGGTGGGCGTGAGCATCTGCTACGACACGTTCGTGTTCTCCGAGATCATGCGCTACTACCGCGCGAGCGGATGCCGCCTCATCGCGAACCCGTTCGCCGTGAACACGGGCGTGACCGCCCGCAACATCAAGGACTCGCTGGAGTACCTGGCTGCGAACAACGACGTGTACATCGCCTCGGCGAACTGCACGGGCTGCGCCCTCACCGACGACTTCGTGGGCGGCAGCAGCGTGATAGGCCCCGGCAAGAACGTGCCGGCCGTGCACTACTACGCCGGCGGGCCCTGCGGCGCCCCCGGATCCGACGAGCAGGAGCTGCACCTGGGCACCGTCGATCTGTCCTACGTAGACAAGCCCTTCCTGGCAAAGCAATGGGCCGACGAGGACCCGGACTTCCGCCCCGATGTCTACGCCCGCTGGTATGCCGAGCTGGCCGGGCAGGAGCGCTTCAAGCGGTAAGGGCGCATGCGGGTTGAAACCTGCCTGGTCAAAGAGGGGGCTGCCTGCGTACCGGGGGCAGCCTCCTCTGCATGCGGGATGACCTCCTTTCGCCCCGCCCCTCTTTAAGCGACATACATTCGCCATTCCCTCTTTACAAACATATGTTCCCTATGCTACGATAGCCTCATCGAAACGAGCCAATGCACGCGCTGCGCTGATGCGCAGTCCGAAGAGGCGAAGGCGTTCCCCTTCTGCCTGACGCAACGCTTGCAGGATCCTCGAAACCAGGGAACATTGGGAGTAGCCCGCGTTGGGTTGCGCCCGCATGGTAGGAGGATGCATGGGCTACATCGCATTCGAGCACACCCGCATCGTTGCCAGCGAAGGAGGTGAGAGCATGGCAGAGTTCCAGCCGGACCCGTTTCTGACCTCCCTCGGCCTGTCCATCGACGAGCAGCGCGCCTACGACGCGTACTGCGACGCGGTCGTGGACGCATCCGAGGCAGAGATCGCGCGCACGGGGATTACGTATACTTGGGAGGAAGTCCAAGCGAATGCCCAAGCGGAATGGGATCGCCTCAAGCGCGAATACCCCCGCGAAGATTGGGGGCGGCCATGTTCCCAGTAGAGTACGCACCCGAGTTCAACGAAACACATGTGGACATCGCGAGAAATCTCTTTTTCCACTACGATGACTATTCTGCACTTGAAGAGTTCGACAACGCGCTGCAGGCCGCCCTCGCCACGGTACGGCTGTTCCCCGAGGCATATCCACGCACGGGCAAGGCGCGGCGGCGCTTCACCTTCGAGTACCGCTCCATCCCCTACACGGTGATCTTCGCCTTCGACGGCGAGATCATCACGCTGCACGACCCTCACTTCGCACGGTCGGCACGTGCCGCGCACTGGCTTGAGGAGTAATCGGCAAATTCTCTGTCTGCGCTTAAGCGAAGGGGTTGTATCAAAAGCCTTCCTGTAGAAGGGCCGAAGCCTCGTGAAGGGCTTCGGCCCATTTCGCTGTCGGACGGAAGAGGGGGGCAGACCCCTACGCCCGCGCCGTCGCGGGTCGGGCCGGGGGTCGGCGGCAAGGGCGGAGCCCTTGCCCTACGGGACGATCCCACGACGAGCGCCGATTGCGGGACGTTTTTTTTGGGGGGGGGGGGGGCACCGTGCAACCGGGGCCGGGTCACAGGTTGCGGCAAGCACAGGGTGCCTGCCCTACGCAGGTTCTCGCACGCACCGGATGCCCCGGTTGTACGTAGGACACGGGCAGGGGGCGCGAGGGCGGTCGGCCTTGCTGTGCTGTGGGAAAAAGCGCCCCTGGTCGTTCGGGACAAGCGGGGGCGCTCACTGTACCTTTTTTGGGCACGGGGAGGCCCGGGGGCGCGGAGCGCCGACCGGGCCTTGGGTGGTGCTGGTTAGCGGCGGCGGCGCAGGCGAACCGCTGCAATCGCCGCAAACGCCGTGCAAACGGCTCCGAGGACGCCTGCGGTGCCCACGGCGTTGCCCAGCGGGTCGCCGGTAGGAGCCAGCGGCTTGGCGCCCGCGGCGCCGTCGGTGGCGCCGGTTCCACCGTTACCGCCGTTGTTGCCGTTGTTGCCGTCATTTGGCGGGGTCGGCGTCGGCTTGTCGGGCTTCGGGTCGTCGGGGCCAGGGCCGGGGTCGGCCGCGGCCACGGTGAACGTCGTCTCTGCCGTCCCGTCGGTGTACGTCGCGACCAGCGTATGCGTGCCCGCCGAAAGCGTGGCCAGGTAGTCGCTCGAAAGCGTGAGGATCGTGCTGCCCGAAGCCGCCGTGTAGTCCTTGCCGCGGACGAGCTGCGCGCCATCGACCGCCAGCGACACGAACTTGTCGAGGTCGCCGTTGATAGTGAACGCCAGACCTGCCTGCCCCGGCTTCCACGTGCTATTGGCGCCGGCCGTCACCTGGTAGGTTTTCATCGTTTGTGTGGTGAAGGAATCGCCGTACGCCCACGCCGTCTTCAAAGCGTCGTCGCCCTCTCCCACGACCGCCTGCACGCGCCACTCGTAGAGCGTCCCCGGCTCAAGGCCGCCCAGGTCGTACGAAGGCTCGGTCAAACCCGCGACCTCCGTCCAATCCTGGCTGCCGGCAACATGGTACGCCAGCGTGAACGTGACGCCGTCCACATCGGCGGCCGCCCACGAAAGCGCGGCGTTCGTGTAACCGACCGCGCCCACCGCAAGCCCGCTCGGCACGCTGGGCGTCACGCGCACGCGCGCCTGGTTGCTGATCGCGACCGGCGCCGGCGCCGCGAACGTCTCGGCAACCTCAGACACCTCAGATGTCGCGGACGCCTCGCCTGCCTCGTTCACTGCAGGCGTCTCGCTTGCCTCGGGACCGTCGTTCACCCCAAGCGTTTCGTTCGACGCGCCAGCCTCGGCCACGTCGGCCACGTCGGCTCCCTCGGGCGTCTCAGGCGTTTCAGCCGCCTCGGCAACCTCGGCAACTTCAGATACCTCGGCACCCTCGGCCGCCCCGGCGCTTGGAGCCGTCTGCGTGGCTACGCAGCGTACGTAGCCGGTGGTGTTGGCGGCGAGCGTCAAGACCTTATCCGTCGCGTTCGGGATAGTCTCCCACGAACCGTCGGCATCATCGGAATCGAGCGCGCGGCGCTGCCACTCGTACGAAACGCCCTCGGCATCCCCGAGGTTCGTGAATACCGTGAACTTCGCTTGCTCGCCCTTCCCAAGCACCACGTCGGGCGGCCATATGCGCGCGACCTTGAGCGACCCGCCCGACAGCGTGACGAACCCGCTGCCGGCCCATTCGCTCGCCTGGCCGCCTTGCACGGCTTGCACCTGCCACTCGTAGGACGTGCCGGGCGCAAGACCGCTCAGCGGGCAGGTCATGTTCACGGCGTCGATAGCGGCGGCATCGGCAAGCTGCCACTCCGAAGCGCCTTCCTCGCGGTACTGGACGTTGAACGACTCGACCGCACCCGGCCCCGTCCACGTCCACGCAAGCGTCGCCGCATCCCTCGTCACCTCTCGCACGTCAAGGCCGCTCGGCGTTGCCGGCGACAGCACCAGCGTCACCGCGTTGCTCTCGACCGTCTTCGTCTTGCCGCCCGGCGCAGTCGCCGTCACGAGGCAGCGCACGGAGTGCTCGCCCGCTTCCAAGGTGGCAACCGACAGATGGGTGCGCTCGCCCGTCTCGCCGGGCAGGTTTGTCCACCCGCCGGACAGCAGGACCTGCCACTGGTACGCCAGCGACTGGCCCTCGGCGGCACCGGTAACCGTGGCGAAGAAGTCCTCGACCAGCGCGCTATCGCCCGCCACCGCTTCCGCACGCTCGGGAGCCACGACTACGCTGCCGAGCACGCCGTCCGGCGACGTCGTGGCGAACGCAGGACCGTCAACCCATTCGGAGGCCACCCCGTCGGCCGACACCGAGCACATGCGCCACTCGTATGTCGTGCCGGGAGCAAGGCCTTCTACGGTATAGGGCGATGCGGTGAGCTTCGACACCGTGGTCCATCCGTCCTCGCCAGCCGGCCGGTACAGCAGCGTGAAGGAGCCGCCGGTTGGCAGCGTGCCGTCCCATGCGAGCGTCGCCGCCGTGTCGCCGATATCCTTCACTTCCAGGCCGGTCGGAACAGCATCGGCACCAGGCTGCACGCGCACGGACACCTCGTTGCTGACAACCGGGTCGCCCACGGCAGAGCCGTTGACTGTATACGTCACCGTGCAACGCACGTAGCCGCTCGTTATAACGGAAGACGTCACGCTGCTGCCCGTTTGGCCCGTGATCTCCACCCACGCATTAGGATCGTTGGGTTTGGAATCGAGCGCACGCTTCTCCCATGCATACGTAAGCTCGCCCGGATCCACCATCCCGTCCAGGTTCGTGGTCGCCGTCACCGTGGCCTGCGCCTCCGGCTTCACCGTCTGGTCGCTCGGATCCACCAGCACCGACTCCAGCTTCAAGGCAGGATGCTCCGACGCCGTGACGAACAGACTCGAGGACGACGGCAGCGACTCCACGTCGTTCTGCACGGCCCGCACGCGCCACTCGTAGATCGTCTCGGGCTTCAAGTCCTTGAGCACAAGCTCGCAGGCACCGCCTGCAGCCGTGGCGGTCTTCCACTCCTTCGCACCGCTTTCGCGATAGAGAACCTTGAACTCGTCGGCCTTCTGCAAGCCTCCCTTCTCCCACGTCCAGGAAAGCGTGGCTTCGCCGGACGTGATATCCGACGCCGTCAAGTTGGCCGGAGCGGCGGGCGCAAGCGTGCAGGTGACCTCGTTGCTTGTCGTATCGACACGACTGTACTCACCGTCGCCCAACGTCACCATGCAGCGATACCTGCTCGCTCCAGCCGTGGCCGCCTTGTTCGCCTCGATGCTGAGCGTCTCGCTCGTTGCGCCCGGCACAGACACCCAGTCCTTGCCCTCATAACGCTCCCACTGGTACGTCTTCTCGCGCGTGCTGCTCGTTATGGGGGCATTGGGCATGGCCGTGAACGTCAGGGTGCGGCCGTTGCCGATAACCGCCGCCGCCCTCGTCGGGGTGACCTCGACCTTCGGCATGGTGAACACGGGGCCGTCCACCCACTCGGAATGCGGGCCGCCCTTATCCACCGTAGGATTATAACCTCCCTCCCCTTTCATATTATTGCTCAATATCGTACGCACGCGCCACTCGTACGTTGCATCCAACTCCAAAACCTGGGAAGTCAGAGGGCAGTTCGTTTCGTTGCAAATCTTTTCAGACCACTCGCTTTCACCGACCTTGCGATAGTTCACCTCATAGCCGATGACCGTTTTCTGCGCATTGTCTTTTGCACGCGGGTCATCACACTTCCAGCTCAGGCTGGCACACGAGGTAGAGTCGTAAGTGCCGACACGGGCCGCTTTCGCGGAAGTGTCCTTCGGTGCCATGGGCTCGGTGCGCACGCGTGCCGGG
Source organism: Gordonibacter urolithinfaciens (assembly GCF_900199375.1). Classification (NCBI taxonomy): domain Bacteria; kingdom Bacillati; phylum Actinomycetota; class Coriobacteriia; order Eggerthellales; family Eggerthellaceae; genus Gordonibacter; species Gordonibacter urolithinfaciens. The sequence continues at coordinate 2,546,723 of NZ_LT900217.1, read as the reverse complement.
TTGCTGGACACGGTCTTGGTCGTCCCGTCAACAGTCTGCGTCACCGTGCAGCGCACGTAGCGGTTCCTTTCATCCCCGGAAAGCGTTATCTCCTTCGATGCTTTGCCGTCCATTGGCGTCCAAACGGTTTCGCTTTTGCGCGGATCCTCCGTTGTAAGCTCGCACCATTCCCACGTGTACGTGAGAGCGGAGTCATCAGTCACGTTCGTGGATGCCGTGAGGGTGACAGCAGTCGTCTCATTGACCAAGCTGTCAGAGGGCGTAACCTGAACGGAGCTGAGCACCCCGGACGGCTCGTCCTGCGCAGTGATGAACGTGTCGATCTCCGACCACGGCGATGTCACGCCGTTCTGCACGACCCGTACGCGCCACTGGTACGTGATATTCCTCGCTTCCAGCACAGCCCGACACGTCCTGGTCGCGTTGTCTATCGCAAGACCCGCGGACAGCCACTCGTCATTGATGGCACCAGCTCCTGCGAGCTTTCGGTAGCTCACCTCGAACCGAGCGCCCTCCGGCAAAGCGCCGTTGCCCCACGTCCAGCTGAGCGTGGCCTTCACCTGGCCGCTAGGCTTATCAGGGTCAACATACGGAAAATCATCATCGACGGTAAGATCGGTCGGCGCAGCGGGCATCGCCGTCACGACGGACTCGTTGCTGTCGAACGTCTTTGCGAGGCTGCCGCGCGTGGCCGTGACCTCGCAGCGGTAGACGTGCCCGCCGACCGACAGGTCCTTCGCGGAAACCTGCAGCGTGGCAGCCTTCGCACCCTCCACGGACTTCCATTCGGAGCCGTCGGAGCGCTGCCACTGGTAGGTCAGCTGCTCGTGGTCGGCATCGGCGTCGGTATTCGCCGTCAGCGTGACGGCACGGTCGGCGCCGGCCAGAACGCTCGTCGCGCTCGGCGTGACCCAGGCCCGCGAGAACACGATCTCTTCCGGATCCGTGGTGAACAGAGGACCCGCCACCCAGTCGCTGCACAACGGATCGCTGCTTGTACCGTAGGCAACGGAGCGCACGTTCCACTCGTACGTCGCGCCCGGCTTCAAGTCGTTCAAATTGGCGGAGGCCGAATTCAATCCTGATTGGACGATCCACTCGCTCGAACCAACCACGCGATACACGAGGTCGGATGCAGCCCCGTTCGCGTCGCCCGTCCAGCTGACTTTGGCGGTCGTTTGACCGAAGTCGGCGGCCTTCAGGTCAGCGGGCGCTGCGGGCATAACGCGCACGCGCCCTTCGTTGGTGCTGGTAACCGTGGCATTGGCCAGCGGCGGCACCAGCCCGCCGGCAGGCGGCGTATACGTCACCGTGCAGCGCACGTAGCCGGCCGCGCCCGGATCAAGCTCTATCTCGCGCGTCGTCTTGCCCGCGAGCGTCGTCCATGCACCGGGGTTGGCGGGATCCGATCCCAGATCCCGCTTCTCCCACGTGTAAGCCCTTGTCGCGTCCGGCATGTCGTCCACGTTCGTGTACGCCGTGAATCTTGCCTGCCCGGTCGCACTGGAGGTTTGGTCAGCCGGGCCCACCACCACGCGCGTGAGCTGGGGGATCGGCGACAACGATTGCGTCACGAACAGCGACGTGGCCGAGCGCACCGACGGCTCGCCGTGGTCCATCACCTTCACGTACCACTCGTAGGTGGTGGCGGGCATGAGGCTGTTCAGCGTGTACGTAGCTTCCGCCAGGTCGGATGTGCTGGCCCACTCATCGGTTCCCGATGCGCGCCAGAACACGCGGTAGGACATCCCTTCAACAAGGGAGCCCGTCCACGACAGATCCGCGGTGGCTGCCGTGATGTTCTGCGCCAGCAACGAGGTGGGGGGCTCTACCGTGGTCTCGAAGCTGACCGACTCGCTGGTTATGGTTTTCAGCTCCTCGCCGTTTTTGCTGGCCGTCACGGCACAGCGGTACTGGCACGAGCGCGGTGCCGCATCCGCCGTATCGGCTACGTACGTTGCGCCCGTTGCGCCTGGCACATCGCCCCACTCGTCACCGGTCGCGCTTTCCTGCCACTGATAGGACAGCGTTTCGCCATTGAGGGCGTTGTCGATATTCGTCGTCGCCGTGTACGCGATGTCCTTGTCGCTGCCCGCCACGGCCACTCCCCAGCGCGGCGTCACCGACACCGCGGCCAGCGCGCTGGGCTCTTCAAGCGTGGTGAACGTATCGGCCGAAGCCCACTCGGACTGCAGCTGGTCGCGCACCACCGCCTGAACGCGCCACGAGTACACCGTGTTCGCCTTCAAGCCTTCCACGTCGCACGACGTGCTGGAACCCACGTTGTCGACGGTTTGCCAAGCGTCGTCGCTCGGCGTGGGGCCCTCCGCGTACTGCACCTGGTAGGTGACGTCGCGCGGGTCGTCGCTTGCCCACGTCAGGTGCACCGAGGTAGTGCCCAGCTCGGCCGCAAGCTGCACGGGCGGCGCCACGGGAACGCTCGTCAGCAGCAAGCCGACGGAACTGGTCACGCTCTTCGTGTCGGTTCCTACGCCAGGCGTCGTCCTGGTGGACGTCACGACGCAGCGATAGCCGTCGACCGATCCGCCCTCGGGCGCCGTGACGGAAAGCGTCTTCTTCGCACCGTCTTCGCCATCGACGTCGAACCAAGACTCGCCGAACGCGTTGCGCTGCCACCGGTACTCCAGCTGCTCCGACGAGTCGACCTCGTTCGTCGCAACCTCGAACGTCACCGTTTCGCCGGGTTCCACCAGCTGCTTGTCCGGGTTCACCGTGGCCGTTTCGAGCGTGCTTGCAAGCGGCGTATCGAGCGATGCGTTAGCCGCCTCCGACCGGAAGCCGGCTTGCGGCGCGGCGTACACCGTCACCCCGTAGCTTGCCCCGGGCAGCAGCCCGTCGAGTTGACAGCTGCCTTGCGCTGCGACGTCGGAGATGGTAACGATCCTGGAGTATTCGGACCCCTTGGAACCGTTCCCATCGGTTTGCTGCCACGTCACCACGAAGCGACGCACGATGCCGTTCGCCGTCCAGGTAACCTCGCCCGCGGTCGCGCTGGTTGCCCGCGCTTCCGCGTTCGTGGGCGCAACGGGAGTCACGGTCAGGTAGGCCGCCGCGCTGGCGGCGTTCGCCGTCTGGTTCTCTTTGGTGCTCGTCGCCACGCAGCGGAACGCCGCACCCACGTCGCCCGCGCCCACGTTCTTCACCGTGAGCGTCGCCACGCCGTCTTTCTCGCTCATGACGTACTTGTCGCCCGCCGCAAGGGGGGCGAAGTCCTGCTCGCCTGCGCCCTTGCGCTGCCAGGCGTACGCAATCGTGCCGCCGTCGCTCACGCTGGCCTGCGCCGTGAACGTCGCAGCCTCGCCAGCTTCCACCCAGGTCGTCTTGGGCACCTGCGAGAATGCGGGCGTCTCGATGGTGGGCTCTGCCAACGTCATCGCGTCGAGCGCGGTCGAGAAGTCGCTGGTCACGCCGTGCGTGAACGCGGCAACGCTCACCTGGTAGGGCGTGCTCGGCTCAAGGCCCAGCACCTCATAGCACAGCTTGCCGTCGGCGTCCGGCGTCAAGCTGCTCGCAGCCACCGAATACGTGGTCGCGCTCACCGGATTGCCGTCGGCATCCAGCTTCGCGCACTTGATCTGGTACCCCTCCGCAGCCTCAACCGGCGTCCACGAAACCGGGAGGCTCGTGGGCGTCGACGTGCCGAACGCGACGTCCGTCGGCGTGGGCGGCGTGATGGCCACCGTCACGACGTTCGAGCTGTCCGTGACCGACTCGTCGGGCGAGGTCGCCTTCACGCCCAGCTTCCACTGCCGCCCGTAATCTTCGGAGGCCACCGTGTGCTTCAGGGTCGTCGTGTAATCCTGACTGGCATCGCCAAGCGTAACCGGGTCGCCCTCAGGCCGCCAATCCTTGTCGCCCTCGCGCCAAGAGTACCATTGCAGCTCGGCAGCCTTCGGGAACTTCCCGCTGTTCGCCGCATAGGAGGCCGAAAGCGTGATCTCGTCGCCCTGCTTGGCGTCGCTCGGGTTGGCCGTGGCCGTCCAGGTGCCCACCTCGGGGCTGGGCAGCGTCGTGTCATTCTTGATCCACGTATAAGAGCCCGTGTAGGTCGGTATGCGCGAATCGGTGGTGCCGATACCCGCATCACACCAGGTATCGCTGGGTAGGCCGTCGACCTTCAGCTCGAAATGGCCATCCTTTGCCTGCTCCGACGGGACGATCCAGATGCGGTCGTCCACTTCAACCTCGTATTCGCGCACCAGGCCCTCCGCAGGCGCATCCCAGCATATCGTCATGCTGTGCGACCCGACATCCTTCGTGCTCGGGCTCAGCGTCTCGGAGGTGCGGTGCACCACGGGAAGGGCCGATGTACGCGCGATGGTTTCAGTGATGCCATACGTCGGGTTGCCCTTCTCGTCAAGGTTGTACACCTCGGCCTCCAACCACACCCACCACGCGTCCATCGGATCGCACAGTGTCTCCGGATGGGCGCTCTCGTCATAGGCTTTCCGGAAGTCCTCCGGGAAGCTCGCGGTGTCAGATTCCGTGGTGAAGAACTTCTGGTACGCTGTTTCGGCGTACTTCTCCGTACTGAGATGCCACGTGTACAGGGCGACGTGTTTGCCGTCTTTGTAGCTCGCCCAATCGTAATCCACGGAAATTTTGTCGTTCTTATTTTCCGAGGGGAGGTAGGCCGTGCAGTAGGTATCGTCCCACGCAAGCACCGTCGTGCCGGACGTGGAAAACTCCTTTTGCACTGATGAGCTTTGAAGACCTTCCGTGTCGGCTCGCACAGACACGCGATATTTTTGCTGAGGATCGAGGGTTGCATCGTAGGTGTACGTATACACCCGACCGCGGTTCACCTCCACCCAATTTTCTTCCCCCGAGCTTGACGAGTCGTCGCGTTCGATGCTCACGTAGTAGCCATCGCTCGGCAACTTGTTCCCCGCGGCATCTTCCCACTCCCACGTAACGCTCACATGTGTGTCGTTCGTCACCTTCAAGTCCGTTATCTTCGGCTGGGGAACAGACAGGTTCAGGGCTTTCTTCGACTGAGCGCTTGCCGTGTCGACGGACGCCGGCGGCGTGGACAGCTTCACCCGGAAGTACGCCTCATCAAGCTTCGCCTGGGCGTTCAGCGTGGCATACAAACGCGCGCTCTTGCGGTCATCGCTCCACGCAATGCCGCGAACCGGCTTGCCCTTCTCGTCTTGAGCGAACAGCTCGTCGGGCACGTCGGTCCAACCGCTAGAGCCTATGCAATACTGCCACTGGGCAGACACCTCGCGGCCGTCGGTCTGCGCCTGCGTGTACTGCACATCCGAGGCTAGGTTGAACGTTCCGTTGACTAACACGTTATAGTCGGTATCAAAGTCGAGTGCCTTGCCATTTTGCACCACGGGTTCTTCCGTCACCTGCACCGCCGTGATGCTGGCCGCCACGCTGTCTGCGTAGGGCACCACGAACGGCACACGGTACGGCTCGCTTTCGCCCGTGTAGCGTCCGAGTAGATAATAGTTGTCCATCACGCGAGACACGCATAGCGTGTAGGTTTGCCCCTCCCTCAAATTCTGGTCCGCCAACGTGAAGCCGCGCACGTCGTCAACGTACAGTTTTGCCGTGTTGGTGGTAGCCGGCAAGATGCCGCCAAGACCGCCCTCAATCCACGCCATATGGGCGAAGTTCCCCGGAACGGACTCGTCTATGAGCGATGGGAGGTCGCCCAGTATGCTCCCGTTCACGTTGTAGGAGTGCGTTCCCAAAACCTCGTCGATTTCACTATCCTCCTCCAAGGTGATGCTGCTGACTTTCGCTTCCGACTGCGGAATGTCCAGCACGATGTTCGCAGAACTGGTGTAGAGCGTGCCTAACGGTTCGAGGAAATCGTAGTACTCTATCTTGATGCGGTAGTCCCCCATGGCTTCCGTTGAGGACTCAAGGTAGAAATGGAACTGGTCTGCCATGGCGGCGTGGGGGACGTCGAGGTCTTTATAGCTACTGCTCCCCTCCTTCTTGAACTGCAGCGTCGCAGAATAGTAGTCGTACGTGGTGTAGAAATCGAACCAAACCTCATGATTTACGCCTTCGGCAACGGCGGAAACCAAGCAGTCTTCGGGTTGGCGGAGAATCTCGAACGGCACGCTCGTATCGGCCCACTGCGCATACAGTGTGATGGTATGGGAATCGTCTCGGAAATCGTACAGGTTGTCGGAGTTTTCGCTTATCCATTCCGCTTTCGGGTCGTTTCCATCTTTCTTGGTCGCCCAGCCCAAAAACGCCCGGGTATCTTTTTTGTCGTTAGGGTTGACGCAGGTAGCCGTGGGCAGCGCACCTACCGGCTCGCCTTTCATGAAGGTCTTGGTCGCGTCTTTCGGATCCAATGAGCAGGTATAACCGCCGGTGGGTTCGTTCAGGTCGAACTTCACGGTAGCCGAAGAGGGCACGCAGTAGGCGTAGAAAACGGGCTCGCCGCCGTAGACACGATCGTGTATATCGTCGGAGTCGGCCTTGTATTCCTTGGGCGGCTCGCTCCACGTGCCGTTCGCGTCGAGCGCTTCGCGCGTCCAATAGAGCACACGGTAGCCCTCCGGCGGATAACTGTCTCCACCGTGGAAAGTCTTGCTCCAACCGACTTGCTCGTAGTCATACTTGTTGGATAGGGGGGGTTATCACCGTCACTTTGATGCTCTTGCCGACACCGACGCCCTCAAGTACCTGTTTACTGGTATACCCGTGGCCATAGGCCATATTAATCTTGCTGACAATGCTGCCGTTGTTCGTGCCGCTGACGGCGTCCGCCGGCACGCTGCCTTCTAAGGTCTGGCAGCCGTTAGGATTATTTACATGGTACAACGTGAACCCGAAGAGGCCGCCGGCATGCCCGGCTTCTGCGGCGTTGGTCTTGATAGTACCTGAGTTGTAGCAATACGAAATAGTATGCTGATCATAGGTAGTGGTATCGGAGAATCCCACCAAACCGCCGGAGTATCCGATGCCGCTCGCGCTATAGATTTCCCCTTGGTTGTAGTCGTGACCAATGACAAAATGGGTAGATTTATACGACGAATACCCCACTAGGCCTCCGGCGCATCCCCCGATTGTTTCTGGCTTGTCTTTTTCATAAACGTCATAGAACGTGGAGAAGCTGCCGCCCATCGACTTGATCGCGCCGTTGTTCGAGCAGTACTCCAAACTACTTCTGTGAGAAGAGGCCAGAAATTCACTGCTGTACTCCACAAGGCTGCCCACCAGGCCGCCGGCGTGCCCCTGCGAGGACAGGATATCGCCGAAGTTCGAGCAGCGCTCGATGTCGATACTGCCTTCGCCAGACTCATTGTCGTAATACGAGCCTATGAAGCCGCCGGCGCTCGGGCCGCCCTCCACGTTCGCCTGGTTCGTGCAATCCGTTATCTCGATCCGGCGGTTTTCGGAAGGGTTGCCCTCCTCGCCGATGCTCCCGAACAGCGTGCCCGCGCTGCTGCCGTGACTCACCGAGCCGATGACGTGGAGGTCCTTGATCGTTGTAACGCCCGTGTCGTCAGGCTTGCCGCCGGTTTGGAAGAGGGCGCTGCTGCCGGTAAGCTGGAGCTCGATCAAATGACCGTTGCCGTCGAACTCGGTCACTTGCAAGTCGGGGTGGTTCATGGCGGCGATGACATCGTTGGTGACGGCGCCGCCGTATTCCGTGCCGTCGATACCAGGGACGGTGAGGTCGTTCATGAGGCGCGCGTGCTGCTGGCGCTCTTGGTCCTGGCCCATCTCGTTCAGCTTGTTGCACCACGCGATGAGGTCGCCGGTGTTGTAGATGAGCATGGGGTCTTCGGCCGTGCCCGTGCCTTGCAGCTCGCCCGCGTAGGCGGGCGAGGGAGCCGCGAGGCCAGCGAGCACGAGGATCGCGACGAGCATGCCCGTCGTGAGCAGCGCGGCGAACGCCGACCGCTCGCTTTCATGTTCACGCCTCAGTATCCGGCCCATACCGTACTCCGTTCTCGCAGGAAAGCACACTTCAAGTGAAGTTTACCGAGGCGCAAGATCGAAAACCGTTTTCTGGCACGAAACGAACCTCCCTGGCACGAAACGCACCCCCGCAACCCCCGAGCGGCGGGAGGAGGTCGGGGGAGATGACGAAAGGGGCACTCGTTCGCAGGCGCGTCGCACGCTTGCCTCGGTCTGCCTGCACATCTGAAAAACCGTGTCTCTCTATTGGACAAGCGATTTTCATCTTCAATGCCTCAGCTCTCACCGCATGATGCGGCAGCGGACTTTGTTCCTGCTAGAATGTCGATAGGATTATGACGAGATACGAAAAGAGCCGTCATGGACGATAAGAGCTTGTTGCGGGAAATAGACGACGGGGAAACGAAAACCCTCGAACTAAAGGAAACCCTTCCTCCAAAGAGCGAGAAATACGTCAAGACCCTCATCGCATTTGCTAATTCTGCTGGCGGCAAGCTCATCGTCGGCGTACGCAATGAAGACAGGAAGATCGTTGGCATAGCCAACGCTTCGCAGGTTGCAGATACAATCGCAAATGCGCTCTCCGATTTATGCGAGCCTCTTCTGGCTCCCCGTATTCGAGTTGCTCAATTCGAAGATCGTGAGATTGTAATAGCAGAGGTCCAGCCGGGCCCATCAGTGCCGTATCACTTCAAGGGCAAAGACGTTGGTAAAGGGACTTATGTGCGCGTCGGAGCAACGACCCGCATGGCAGACGAGACGGCTCTCAAAGAGCTCTTGCTTCGAGGGTCGTCTCAATCATATGATGAGCAGGTTTGTCCAGAGGAGCCGTTCCTCGAAAAGGAAGCACAGCTTCTTTGCGACGAGATAAACCGGCGTCGCACGGATGACGGCAGACGCGAAGCGACTATTCGCAATCTTGAGAATTGGGGGCTTGTCAAATTGATCGACGGCAAGAGGGCTCCCGCACGGGCCTTGATTCTACTCACCCGCAATTCATATCGCTTTGCCCGGATACAGTGCGCTCAGTTCAAGGGCACCGACCGCGTGGTTTTTCTTGATCGTCGCGAGTACGGCGGACCGCTCTATGAACAAGTCGACGAGGCGGTTCAGTTTGTGCTGCGCAATATACGGCTCGGTGCCGAGATCAAAGGTCTCTATCGAAAAGACGAATACGAGTTACCGCTGGAGGCCATTCGAGAGGCCATCGTCAACGCCGTGGTGCATCGAAACCTACAATCGAATTCGTGCGTACAGGTGGCGTTGTTCGACGACCGACTTGAGGTGACTTCTCCCGGCGCACTTTTTGGCGGCATAACCATAGAGCAGGCACTCGAAGGTGCCACTGCGCTAAGGAATCCCTTGATCGCTGAAGTCTTCATGCAGATGGATCTATTTGAAAGCTGGGGGACCGGACTCAGGCGAATCAAAGACGCCTGCGAGGAAGCCGGCCTCCCGGAACCCGAGTTCCGCGAAATCGGCAATATGTTTCGAGTGAACATTTTCAGGCGAGCACAAGAAGGGGCTATGGATGAAGATGTTTTGTCCCATGGCAAGGGACAAGCTGTGCCCCTCGAAACGTTTGCAAAGCTGAACGACAACGAGAGGCTCGCTCTTCGGCTCGCTGCGGAGGAGGGTCGGGTGACCTCGGCAAGCCTCGTTGAAAAGGCGGGAGTGTCCAAGCCAACGGCATCTCGCGTGTTGAAGAACTTGGTTGACGAAGGACTGCTCGTCTGGCATGGCAAAAACAAAACCGATCCTTTTCAATACTACGGTCCTCCTGCCAAGCTGTAAAGAGCTGTAAAGAGCTGTAAAGAGCTGTAAAGAGTGTTGGGCTGGCTCTTAGTCTTCCGGGGCAGCGCGTTGCATTATACTGTTCGCAAGACGATCCGCCCGCACGTGGGCGATTTTCGTCCCTGCACAGCCTGGCACGAAACGCGCCGATCTGGCACGAAAACATCCGTCGCTTTTCGACGATACCGCCAAAATGGAATGGAGGTTCCATGACGCGTCGCATAACCGATATGCGCCGTTCAGGCGAACCCCTCCCTGCCGGCATGTATCGAAGAAAGAGACCGATGAGAATCGCCATCGTTGATGACTGCGCACCCGATGCCAAAACCCTCGAAGACGCGATCCGCTCCCACCTGGACAAGCGAGGACGCACCTGCGAGATATGCCGCTTCCGCGGCGGCGACGACCTGTTCGAGACAGCCGACGCGCTCGCCTTCGACCTCGTGTTCCTGGATGTGTTCCTGGACGGCGCCAACGGCATCGACATCGCCGAACGGCTGCGGCGCGAGAACTACCCCGGCCTCATCATCTTCACCACCGTGTCCAGCGAACACGCCGTGGACGGGTTCCGTGTGCGCGCGTTCCACTACCTGACCAAACCGTTCACGCCCGACGACATCGCCGCCGCTCTGGACGAGGCCATCGAGCGCCTCGCCGGAGACGAGACCATGCTGCGCATCCACGACGGATCGGCCGTGATCAATGTGCCGCTGTCGCAGGTGCGCTCCATCACCGCCGACGGGCACTACTTGAACCTCAACACCGCGAACGGGCCGCTGCGCTGGCGTCAGTCGTTCGGCCGGCTCGCGGACATGGTGGCGCCGTATCCGCAGCTGTTCGCCTGCAACCGCGGCATCATGGTGAACCTCGCCCATGTGGACGACCTCACCGACGACGGCTGCTTTCTCATGAACGACGGCTCGAAGCTGCCCGTGCGCCGCTCGTCGCGCGCCGAGGCGCGCAGCCGCTATTTCGATTACCTGTTCGCCCACGTACGGAGGTAGGCTTCCATGGGAGAGGACGTCGCCGGAGGGGTTCTGTGGTACGTCGTGCGCAACGCGCCCACGTTCCTGGCGATGTTCTTCCTCATGCTGCTGTCCGTGCGCGGCCGGCTGCGCTTTTCTCTCAAGGCCACCGTAGGCATCGCGCTGGGCATCGTCGCCGCCGTCAGCCTGGCCTGCGGCATCGGCGTAGCAGCCTTCGCCGGCGAGGAAGGGGTCTGGGCGACGGTTCCCGTGCTGGCCGTGTCGCTGCTGTCGCTGGCCGCGCTGACGAAGCTGCCGTGGGGCAAGCGCCTGTTCGTTTTCTTCAGCGCCGCGACCGCCGCCGCCATCGCCATCCTCGCCTACGACGTACTGCTGCGCACGGTAGCGCTGGAATGGAACTTCGGGGCGCGGCGCGTGCTGGATGCCGTCGTGTGCTCCGCGGGCCCGCTCGTGCTGACGCCGTTGTTCGCGCGAACCATCCGCTGGGGCGTCGATCAGGTGGACGACCCCGCGCTCTGGCGACGCCTGGCCGCCGTGCCCGCAGGGTTCTTCGTCGCAGCGAACGCACTGTACCTGTTCGCATACGCGGTGGAATTCCTATCGTTCGGCTCGGATGTGCTGTACGCGCTGGCGGTGAGCGTCCTGGCGTTCCTGATGGTAGCGTCGTACATCATGCTGTTCTCGGCCCTGCGCACCGTCATGGAGAACGCGCGCCTGCGCGAGACGGCTCAGTTGGAAGAGCTGCAGCATGAGCGCTACGAGAACCTGCGCCGCACCCTGCGCGACACCGCCAAGGCGCGCCACGACTTTCGCCACCAGATGCTGGTCATTCGATCGTTTGTCGACGAGGACGACGTACGGGGCCTGCGCGCGTACCTCGACGAACACGGAGCCGGCCAGGCGCAACACGAGCCGGGCGCTTACGCGCTCAACTTCGCTTTGGACTCCGTGGCCGCGCATTTCGCCGAGCGGGCGCGAGCCTTCGGTGCCGATGTCTCGCTTGCCTTCGCACTGCCCGAACGCCTGCCGCTGCCCGAAGCAGATTTCTGCATGGCGATGGCGAACCTGCTGGAGAACGCCGTGGAAGCCTGTGAGCGTGCGACGGCTGAGGATGCACAGGTTGCGGGGAGCGCGCAGGCGGGGACAGACGGCCGATCGGCGGCGCCGGACGGGGCGCGCCCGCTCTTTGTGGACGCCGAAGCGCGGATCGAGGGCAACGCCGTGCTGGTTTCCGTGCGCAACAGCTGCACGTCCGCCGATGCCCGCGCGCTGGCCGCCGCGGCGCCGGAAGGCGTGCTGTCGAGCGGCGCACGCTCGGCCAAGCGGAAAGGCGACGGCATCGGGCTGACCTCGGTAGCGACCCTGGCGAAGCGCTACCGAGGCGAGGTGCAGGTTGAAGCCGACGAGCACGCGGCGACGGTTCGCGTGCTGCTGCGCCCGAGCGGCGCTCGCTAGCATCCCAGGGCGTGTCAGGGCGCGGCCGTTTCAAAAGCGATGCCGTCCCACCTTCTACGCCCAACGGCCGCCGTCGGCTCCCCTGTTCACCACTTCGGCAGCGGATACCCGCAAGACAACCGCATTTCGGCTTTCGTAATTACCAATAGAAACGCCCCGCACCATCCCATACCAAGAAGGCTATTTCTTGTTGGATCGCTTCTTGCGCTTCGCCTTCGGCGGCTTGGAACCGGCTTTGGAGGCACTGGCACCGTGGGGCTGCACAGTGCTCGACGGACTGGTTCCCGCAGAAGGTTCTGCCGATCCGTTGGATGCAGTGCCCTTCTTGGCGGCAGCCGTCGTCTCCACGGCCGCCTTCGATGCCGGCTTCACGGCAGACGCGCCTTTGGACGGCTTGCCCGCGGCCGCCTTCGCCGGCTTCGCCGACGCGGCCGCCATGGCGCCCGGGTTCGCGAACTCGAAGCGGCCCACCTCCGTGCCGTACTTCTTCACGAGCTTCGCGTTCCTCGGCTCGCGCGTCTTCCACATGGCGTACAGCGGCGTGGCCACGGCCACCGACGAGTACGAACCGCAGATCAGGCCGATGGCCATGGCGAACGCGAAGTCCTTCAGCGTCTCGCCGCCGAAGAACAGCATGGCCAGCACCGGGATGAGCGACGTGAGCGTGGTGTTGATGGTGCGCACGAGCACCTGGTTGATGGAGTGGTTCGCCATCGTCATGAACGTGCATTTGATGTCGTCGCCCTGCATGTTGTCGTTGATGCGGTGGAACACGACCACCGTGTCGTAGAGCGAATAGCCCAGGATGGTGAGCAGCGCGGCGATAGTGTTCGGGTTCACCTCGCGTCCCACCAGCGCGTAGATGCCCATGACCAGCACCAGGTCGTGCAGGAGCGCCACGATGGCGGTGATGCCCATCTTATAGTCGAAGCGGATGGCGATGTAGATGATGATGAGCACGATGGACACGAGGAACGCGATAAGCGATGACTGGATGACGCTCGCGCCCCAGTCGGGCCCGATGGTGGTCACCTCGAAGCTGTCGGTGGACAGTCCCAGGTCGCCCGCCACCTGGTTCGCGCGCGCCGTGGCATCCTCGGCGCTCGTGGTGGTGGTGCGTACGAGGAAGCCCTCCTGGCCGTCCGCGTTCGTCGTCTGGATGACGGCGTCGGGCTCGCCGGCCGCATCGAACGAGGCGCGCAGCTGTTCGGTGGTCACGTCGCCCGTGTTGTGGAACGCCACCGAGGTGCCGCCCACGAACTCGATGCCGAAGTTCAGCCCCTTCACGCCCACGACGGCGAACGACGCGCACACGAGCACGGCCGCCACCGTGAGGAAGATGCGGCGGTAGCCCAGGAAGTTGATGTCGCGCTTGATGAAGCGCCCGCGCGGCTTGCGCGCCGCCTTCGCGGCGGCCTCGCCGGCGGCGCCCGCATGCTTCTCGGCCACGCGCTCGCTCTCGGCGGCGTTCAGAGCCTCGCCCGCCTCGGCCGCAGCCGTGCTCGTGCCCTCGGCCAGCGCCAGCGCCTCGTAGTCCTTCGCGGCGGCCTCGGCGTCCGAAACGCCCCAGAAGCCGGGATGGCCCGCGATGACCTTCGGCGCCAGCAGGCGGATGAGCGGGGCCTTGAACAGCAGCATCATGACGATGTCGCACACGATGCCCAGCGCCAGCGTCAGGCCGAAGCCCTTGACGGAGGCCGTGGCCAGGAAGAACAGAGACAGCGCCGACACGAGCGTCACCAGGTCGGCGTCCACCGACGTGACGATGGCGTGCCGCACGCCCGTGATGGACGCGGCGCGCACGCTGCGGCCCATGCGGATCTCCTCGCGGAAGCGCTCCATGGTGAGGATGGACGAGTCGGCCGCCATGCCGATGGTCAGCACGATGCCCGCGATGCCCGCGAGCGAGAGGCTGAACAGCCCGAACGCCGAGAGCGTGGCCAGGATGCCCAGGTACAGCACGGCGAAGATGCCCATGGCCGCCGCCGTGATGAGGCCAAGGCCGCGGTAGAAGAACAGCAGGTACAGCATGACCACGGCCAGGCCGATGAGCGCCACCAGCACGCCGGACGCCAGCGCGTCCTGGCCGAGCGTCGGGCCCACGGTCTGGCTCTGCGCGTACTCGAAGCTCACGGGCAAAGACCCGCTCTCCAGCACGGTCTGCAGCGACTTGGCTTCGTCGAGCGAGTAACCGCCCGTGATGGACACGTCGCCGTTCGGGATCTCGGACTGCACTGCCGGCGCGGACTGCACCTCGTTGTCCAATATGATGACGATCTTGCCTTTCGTCGGCGCAAGCTCTTTCGTAGCCTCGGCGAACGCCTTCGTGCCCTCGCCGTCCAGCTTCACGTTCACCGCATAGTCGGCGGAGGCCTCTTTCTCCTTGCCGATGGAAACGTTCGTGATGTTTGCGCCGGAAACGAGGGGCGTGTAGGTGCCGTCCTCCACCTTGAGGTGCTCGGTCTTGCCCGAGGGCAGCGAGTTGCCCAGCTCGTCGGTGATGGTGGCCTCGTTGCCGTACTGGCCGTTCTCTATCTTGGTCTTCACGTCCTGGTCGGTGAACGAGTCGAGGCGCGCGAACTCCAGCTTGCCGGTCTTGCCGATGGTGTCGAGCGCGTCCTCGGTGTTCGTGAGGCCGGGGATCTGCACGAGGATCTGGTCGGTGCCCTGCACCTGCACCACGGCCTCCGAGGCGCCGAGCGCGTTCACGCGGCTCTCGATGATGGCGCGGCTCTTCTCCATGTCCTCGGTCGACACGGCCTGGCCGTTCTCGCCTTTCGCCGTGAGCACGACCGACAGGCCGCCCTGGATGTCCAGGCCCTGGTTGATCTTCTCCTGCGGGGGCGCGAACATGAAGATCGAACCCACCACCAGCAAGGTGGTGGCTATGAGGAGCCAGACGTTGCGCCGGTCGACCGAACGGCCGGGCTTCTTCTTCGATTTCTGGGCTGTCGCCATGGAGAGCTCTCCCTCGTTGATTCTTTCCATTCAAAGGCGCGCGGAGCGGCTCCGCCACGTCAACTGTCCTATTGTGCCACAAATCGACCGCCGGGAACACTTCCCTGCGGTTAAACTATACTTGTCCGGAAATATTCGGCGATTTCCGAAAAAGAGCAGCTCGAGGGCCCTGCCTAGTAGTCCTTCGCCGCCGGGCTGGCCATCCACGCCGCGTAGAACTCCTCGTAGGCGCCGGCCAGCACCGCCTCGCGGGCGCGGCGCATGAGGTCGATGAGGTAGTGCAGGTTGTGGATGGACAAGAGGATGCCGCCGAGCATCTCGCTCTGCTTCACGAGGTGGCGGATGTAGGCGCGGCTGTGGTTTTGGCACGTCGGGCACGTGCAGGCGGCGTCGAGCGGGCCGAAGTCGCGCGCGAACTTCGCGTTGCGCATGTTCATGCGGCCCGTGGACGAGAACGCCGTGCCCATGCGGGCCGTACGGGTGGGCAGCACGCAGTCGAACATGTCCACGCCCTCGCGCACCGCGCGCACGAGCGTGGTGGGGTTGCCCACCCCCATGAGGTAGCGCGGGCGGTCCTCCGGGCACGCGCGCGCCACGGGACCCAGCGTCTCGAACATCACCTCGTGGTCCTCGCCCACCGAGTAGCCCCCGATGCCGAAGCCGCCGAAACGCCGCGCGCCGCGCGCCAGGCTCTCGTCCTCGATCTCGCGCAGGCGGCGGATGGATTCCAGCCGCAGGTCCAGCTCCATGCCGCCCTGCACGATGCCGAAGAGCGTCTGGTCGGGCCGGACGTGCGCGGCCAGGCAGCGGCGCGCCCAGTTGGCCGACAGATCCACGGCCTTCGCCACGAACGCGCGCTCGGCCGGGTACGGCGTGCACTGGTCGAGCTGCATGGCGATATCGGCGCCGAGCTGCTCCTGGATGGCCATGTTGGACTCGGGCGTCCAGCGGATCTTCGAGCCGTCGTAGATGGAGCGGAACGTGAGGCCGTCGTCGTCGAGCTTGAGCGTGTCGGCCAAGCTGAACACCTGGAACCCGCCCGAGTCGGTGAGCATGGGGCCATCGTAGTTCATGAAGCGGTGCACCCCGCCGGCCTCGGCCACCACGTCGGCGCCGGGGCGCAGCGACAGGTGGTAGGTGTTCGCGAGCACCACCTGGGAGTTCAGATCGCGCAGCTGGCCTGCGGTGACGCCCTTCACTGTGGCGCTCGTGCCCACGGGCATGAACATGGGCGTATGGAACGTCCCGTGGGCTGTTTCGTAGGAAAGCGCGCGGGCGTGGCCGCTCGTCGCCTCGCAGGCGCAATCGAAAAGGGCCACGGCTAGCCCTCGATCCCGTTGATGGTGAAGCCCGCGCCGGGAGCCGCAGGGGCGTCGCCCGCGAGGTTCTCCGCGAGCACGCGCTCGCACGCGGCGGCATCCACCAGGCCGGCGTCGATGCCGGTTGCGTGCTCTGCGCAGGCAGGCAGCGCCTCGGCCCACGCGGCGAACTCCTCCATCGTGCCGTGCTTCACGGTTGCGAGATCGAAGCCCCCGTCCGTCGGATCGAGCAGGTGGTCGGTCACGAGGAACGCGTCGGCCCCGAGCGCCTGGATGCCCAGGTCCTCCACCGTGTTGTTCCCCACCATGAGCACGTCGGCGCCGCACAGGCCGGCCGCAGCCAGGTTCTCGGCGTAGTAGGAGGGCTTGGGCTTCACGCTCGTGGAGTTCGCGAAGTTCGTGAGGCGCGAGAACTTGTCCGGGTCGATGCCCGCCCACTCGAGGCGCCACCGCACGGCACGCTCGGGGAACATGGGCATCGTGGCGAGCACGAGCGGGTAGCCCTTGGACGCGAGCGCATCCACCGCACGCGCCGCCGCCGGGTTCGGCGCCACGCCCGCGCCGATCGCGCCGAACTCGACTTCGTAGAAGCGGTCGAGCTCCGCCGTCCAGTCGCACGCATCGGCATCGACGTGCGCGAACCAGCCTTCCCAGAACGCGTCGCTGTTCGGGCGGCCGTCGTCGTGGGCGGCCATGTTCTTGATGCCGGCCTTCATGCCGGCCATGAACGCCTCGGGCGCCACGCCGAAGCGGGCGACGTACGCGCCGAGCGCTTCGAAGTACGTGCGCATGAACTCGTCGATCTCCATGGGGAGCAAGGTCCCGTCCAAGTCGAAGAAGATGGCCCGGTAGGCCGGTGCGGTGCATTCGCTCATTGCGTCGTCCTTCTGTTCGTCGGCGTGCGTTTTGTCCGACATGGTAGTATAGGCGACGATGCGAAGGAGCGTGCGAAACCCGATGAAATTGCTACTTCATGCCTGCTGCGGACCGTGCTCGCTGGAGCCAACGCGTATCTTGCGCGCGGCCGGGCACGACCTGACCCTCTATTATGCGAACTCGAACATCGCGCCGGCCGAGGAGTATGCGCACCGGCTGGGCACGCTGCGCACGTGGGCCGGCGGCGAGGGGCTGCCGGTGGTGGAGGGCCCCTACGACCCTGCGGCCTGGGAGGCGACGGCCGGACGCGTGGGCGAGGCCGCGCTCGCGGCGGCGGACGGCGACGTGCTGCGCGTGGCGACGCACCCCGCGCTGCGCGAGGCGCGCTGCCGTGCGTGCTACCGCCTGCGCTTCGAGGAGGCCGCGCGCGTTGCCTCCGAGCGGCGCTTCGACGCCGTGGGCACCACGCTCTCGGTAAGCCCCTACCAGTTCACCGAGGTAATCCGCGAGGAGCTGGAACGCGCAGCGGCCGCCGCAGGCGTGCGCGCGCTCTTCGAGGACTACCGCCCCTTCTACGACGAGGCCACCCGCCGCAGCCGCGCGACGGGCATGTACCGCCAGAACTTCTGCGGCTGCCACTTCTCCGAGGCTGAGGCGGCGGCCGAGCGTGCCGAGCGCAAGCGGCAGCGGGCCGCCAAGCGCGAGGCCGAGGCCGCCGCGCATGCCGACGAGCGCGCCGCCCAGGAAGCCGCCCGCGCCGCCAAGCGAGCCGAACGAGCAGCCTACGCCGAGAAGCAGGCCCGCAAGCGCGCCGCCCTGCGCGCGCTGCGCGAGCAGGGGCGCGGCGAGCGGTAGCCCGGCCTTCGGCCAAAGCGCCTCGCAAGCCCTGCCGTCGCGTGCCAAAGCATGGGCTTGCTTTCCAAGGTTTTAGCAAGTATACTCACAAGTATATTTGCTACCGAAGGGAGGGTGACATGGCCCAGCTTTCGTTGTACGTGGACGATTCCACGATGGAAGATCTGCGTCGCGATGCCGCGCGCGAGGGGAAGACGCTCTCGAAGTACGCGGCGGGCGTGCTGCGCGGGCGCAAGGAACATAACGGCTGGCCGCCAGGGTTCTTCAATCTGTACGGAGCCTGCGACGACGACACGTTCGTAGTGCCTCCGGAGATTCCCTGGGAGCTCGACGCGCCTCGCAAGACGCTGTAGGCGGCGCGCATGTACCTCCTCGACGCCAACATTTGCATAGACTTCATGCACGGACACCTCCCCTACGCTTACGATCTGATGCGCAGCAGCGACCCTCGCCTGTTCAAAATTCCCGCCATCGTGGAGGGAGAGCTGAGGCTCGGCATAGTGAAAAGCAGGCAATCGGAAAAAACGCGATGGCTCGTCGATGAATTCATGCTTCCCTTCGAAGTCCTTCCGTTCGATTCCGAATGCGCGCACATTTATGCGCGCATAAGAGGGGAACTGGAAATGACGGGCAAGGTCATCGGACCAAACGACCTCCTCATCGCCGCCACGGCGCTCGCGAACAGCGCAGTCCTCGTCACGAACAACGTGGACGAGTTCAAGCGCGTGCCGGGGCTTTCCATCGAGTCGTGGTATGAGATGACGTGGGAGGAATTGGGAATGGGGCCCTTGGCGGAGCCGGAACGCCTATAATAGGCTCTTCGACGAACCGACCGCGAACCGCACGAAGGACCCGCCCGCATGAAGACCTCCGATTTCGACTACGACCTGCCCGAAGAGCTCATAGCCCAAGAGCCCGCCGCGGAACGCGAC
This sequence comes from Gordonibacter urolithinfaciens, assembly GCF_900199375.1. Classification (NCBI taxonomy): domain Bacteria; kingdom Bacillati; phylum Actinomycetota; class Coriobacteriia; order Eggerthellales; family Eggerthellaceae; genus Gordonibacter; species Gordonibacter urolithinfaciens. The sequence goes on along the minus strand of NZ_LT900217.1, from coordinate 2,527,628 downwards.
GGCTGCCGCTTGCTGGTCATGGACCGCGTGACCGGCGCGCTGGAGGACCGCGTATTCCGCGACATCGCGGAGTACCTGCGCCCCGGCGACCTTCTGGTGGCCAACGAGACGCGCGTCATGCCGGCGCGCCTTTTGGGCGCGAAACGCGGCACCGGCGGGGCGGCCGAGGTGTTCCTGCTGCGCCAGCACGGCACGCCCCTCGACAACAAGAGCGCGCTCTGGGAGGTGCTCGTGCGCCCTGGCAAGCGCCTCAAGCCCGGCACGGGCGCCATCGTGGACTTCACGGACGCCGCAGGCCAGGTGGCGCTTTCCGCCGAGATCGTGGATTGGATCGCTGACGCGCAGAAGGGCGAGCGCCTGGCACGCCTCATCACGCCGCTCCCCTCCCTCGACGAGGCGCTGCACGCGGTGGGCCACACGCCGCTGCCGCCCTACATCAAGGACTACGCCGGCGACGAAGAGCTGTACCAGACGGTGTACTCGCGTCGCGAGAGCTCGGCGGCGGCGCCCACGGCCGGCCTGCACTTCACGCCCGAGCTCATCGAGCGCCTGCACAAGCAGGGCGTGGGCTGGGAGACCGTGGAGCTGGAAGTGGGCCTGGACACGTTCCGCATCGTGGACGAGGACGACCCCGAGAAGCACGTCATCCACACCGAGCGCTACAGCGTGCCCGCCCGCACCGTGGACGCCATCGCCGCGACGCGCGAGCGCGGCGGCCGCGTGGTGGCCGTGGGCACCACGAGCGTGCGCAGCCTCGAGAGCGCCTGGGACGCGGAAGCGGGCATTGTGACGCCCCGCGAACGCGAGGCCACGTCGCTCTACCTGCTGCCCGGCAGCGAGTTCCACGTGGTGGACGCCCTGGTCACGAACTTCCACGTGCCCCGCTCCACCCTCATGATGCTGGTGAGCGCCTTCTCCACGCGCGAGCACATCATGGCCGCCTACCGGCATGCCATCGCCGAGCGCTACCGCCTGCTCTCGTTCGGCGACGCCATGCTCATCTGCTAGGCTCGCCGAGGACCCTCGACCAAGACGGCCGAAGGAGGCATGCGATCTCGCCCCAGCGGCTATCGCTGCATTCGGCAGACAGAAGGCTGCCGTACGCAGCGATAGCCGGCATGACCTTCGTGGGCCGGGGCAACTCGGCGGAGAACCCGAACCGCGACCTCGACGCAAAAAAATGGCCCCGCACTGCGGGGCCATTTCGGCTTGTTTATGTGAGGTTGCTTTACGCCTTCGTCACGTTGCTAGCCTGGAGCTTGCCATTCTGGCCGGTCGTCACGTCGAACTGCACAGCCTGGCCTTCATCGAGGGTCTTGAAGCCGTCCATCTTGATCTCAGAGAAGTGGACGAAGAGGTCTTCGCCATCGTTCTGAGAGATGAACCCATAGCCTTTTTCGGGGTTGAACCACTTCACGGTACCTTCTGCCATTTTAAATCCTCTTTCCTCTCCTTGACCCTTCAAGGAGGCAACACTGCATGCTGCATGGCGGCAGCACTCGCCCTCACCTCGAGAGCACGAGAATACTATACGCTATCCAGAGAGAAAAAGGCTCGGGATTCTCGGTTTAGCCCGTTTTTTACCGTTTCGTAAGATACGGCCGGCGCCACGCCATCAGTCTTCGGGACAAGACGTCTCCAGCGCCTCGCACCGGGCAAGGGCCTCGGCGTAGGCGCTCCGGTAGGCTTCGACCTCCGACTGGACAGACGCTAGCTCGGCCGGCTCCAAGAGGGCGGCATGCGCTTCCGCCGCATCGGCGAAGCACCCTTCCTCGAGCGCGCGGGCCAGGGCTGCCTCGGCGTTGCGCGCGGGACCGACGCGGAACCCTCGCAGCGAGCCGGCATGCAGCAGGGCCCGGCGGCACTCGTCGGCAAGCGCCGGAGCGCCTCCCTGCTCCGCCCGCTCGAACGCGGCGCGGGCCGCAGCCTCGCGCTTCTCGGCCTCGTCCAGGAGGATACGGGCCGTGCGCAGCTCGTCCTCGAGACGAACCGCCGCAGCCGCAGCCTTCGCACGTGCCAGCAGCGCGCCGCGCTCCTCCATGGCGGGAAGCTGATCGTAAAGCCGCTGCAGCTGGTCGAACGCCTCCTCGGAGGCATCCGTGCCCGCGGCCTCCGCGCTTCCGTCGGCCGCCGTCACGCACGTGCCCGCCCCGGCCGCGCCGGCGCCCGTCCCCGCATCCTTCGGTTCGTCCATGCCCTCGGTCCTTCCGTGGTCCGCCCGAGACGGCAGGCCGGGCCGGCGGCGCCGGCTCCGGCCACCGGGCGACGTCGCGCCCGGTGATGCCGGCACGCCGCCGCCCAGCCCCGCCGTCAACCTGCTAGATCTCCTGGTACACGCCCGCCAGCTGCTCGCCCAGGCACTTGCCCTCGATGAGGCAGCGGCCGTGGCTGTTGCCCTGCACGTTGATGGGATAGTCGTAGGCGTAAATGTCGCCCGCGCAGTTGCCGATGGCGTACAGGCCCTCGACCGGCTGGTCCTCGGCGTCCAGCACCTCGAAGTTGTCCGAGATGTGGATGCCGCCGCACACGCCCAACAGGCCCGGCGCCACCATGCAGGCCGTGAAAGGGCCTTCCTTGACGGGATAGAGGAAGTGGCCCTCCTTGTAGAAGTCGGTATCCTCGCCCTGCTCGCACATCTTGTTGTAGCGCTCGACCGACTTCAGGAACTCGTCCTTGTCCACGTCGAGCATCTCCGCCAGCTCCTCCAGCGTGTCGGCGCGCTTGTAGTAGTCGGGCACCTTCTCCAGGCCGCCCTCGACCGTCTTCGCATGCGAGCTGACCGCCACCTGGTAGTCCGTGCCGTAGGCGCGGAACGAGTCCCAGAACATGCCGCCGCCGTACTGCAGGCTGTCCAGCAGGTCCGTCTGCCAGTTCGCGTCGAACACCGACCACGCGTGGTCCGAGCCGCCGTTCACCATGACGCCCACGCACTTGCCCTGCACCCACGTGGCCTCGTTCATGAAGCGCTTGCCGGCCGGGTTCACGAACATGAAGGGGCCGTGGAACGTGGCGGCCGCCTGGGGGTGCATCATCGTGGGCCACGGGCCGTCCTGGAACGCACCGCCGGCCCAGGCGGCCATGTTGTGGCCGTCGCCCACGTTGCCCTGGTCGGAGCACAGGCGGGTCATGACCTTCTTTGCGATGGGGGCGAACTCGTCGAGGTACTCGTCGTTGTAGCTCACGTCGCCCGTGGCCAGCACCACGCCCTTCGGCGCGTTGTACTGCACGTAGTCGCCGTCCTTGTTCTGGCAGATGGCACCCGTGACCTTGCCGGCGTCGTCCTGCACGAGCTGCACGGCCGGCATCTCGTACACGAACTCGGCGCCGTGCTGCTTGGCCTCGCTCTCGAACAGGTACTCGACGAAATCGGCCATGGTGTGCTGCTCGAAGATCTCGCCGCCGAAGATCATGTGGTAGCAGTCGATCTCGGGGTGCACGGCAGAGCGCGAGCCCACCGTGACCATGCACTTCGCGCCGTTCTTCTCGGCCAGGTCGAGGAACCAGTTCATGCAGCGCTCGGACTCGCGGAACCACTTGGCCACGAGCGACTCGCGGCAGCGGTTGCCGCACGTGGACACCCAGCGCTCCATCTCCACGGCCTTGTCGAAGCTGATGCCCAGCTTGTCCAGCTCGCGCGAGGCGATGGCGCCCGTGCCTCCCACGCCGTGGCCGTTGAGCATGGCGTCCTTCTCCACGAGCGTCACCTTGGCGCCGCCCTCCGCCGCAGCCAGCGCGCAGCACGTGCCCGAGTAGCCGCCGCCGATGACGAGCACCTCGGTGTCCACCGTCTCCTTGACCTTGTCGGCCGGGATGGGTTCGGGCTTGACCTCCCAGGTGTGCTTGCCGTCGGCGCCGCCCGCTGCGCCCGCCTTGGCGTCGTCGGCCGAGCCGGCCTCCTTCGGGGCGCAGCCGATCATGCCGAGCGCGGCCACGCTCGCCGCGCTCAGGGCCGCCCCCTTGAGCAGGCTGCGTCGCGAGATTCCCTTGTTCTCTTCGCTCATGTTCCCTCCTTGGATCGATCCATCGCTTGCGCGGGCGGCTTCCCCCGCCCGCCAACAGGGCCAGCTTAGCGCGCGAAGGGCGCCCCGCACCATCCCATACTTTGGGTTGTTTTCGCGTTTCCGCAGGTTATCCTCTAAAAAGTGAGCGTTGGTCGAGCGTTGCGAAGCGGTGTCCGAGGGCAGGACGCAACCTGTGCGGAAAGGCTCGCGACGGCTCGAGGCGAGCCGGGGATAGCCGGATGCGCCCGCAGGAGCGCCGGAGGACAGATGTCGCCACGGTGGCTAGTCGAACAGGTCGATGAGCTCCTGGCGGGAGTGGACGTCGGCCTTGCGGTAGATGCTCTTCATATGGTCGCGGGTTGTGTTCTCGGAGATGTAGAGCTTGCGGGCGATGGCGGGCACGTTGTTGCCGCGCAGGACGAGGGCCACGACCTCGCGCTCGCGGGGGCTGAACGGCTCGGCCAGGTCCAGCGCGTCCATGCGCCGCTCGATGAGCGTCGCGATGCCGTCGGCGCCGGGCGCGGTCGCCGCGCCCTCGCCCGGCAGCCTCTCCGGGCACGTCTCCGCGCCCGGCCCAGACGGCGCGCCTGCAGAGCCCGCCCGAGGACCCGGCTCCCCGGCAGCCGCCGGCACCGGCGCGCCGATCGCGCCTGCGGCAGAGCCCGCGACGGCGTCCGACCCTCTCGCGGACGAGCGGCCAGCGGCCCCCGCAGGCAGGACGCCCGGCGAGAGGAACGCAGCCGCACCCACCACGGCCATGTCGTGCTCGGCCTCGGCCGCCACGCGCCCGCGGTGGCCCTTGCGGGTGAACGCCACGCAGAACAGCACGAGCGACAGCGCGTACACGCAGACGAACAGCACGTTCACCGCCAGCGCGAAGTCGTAGGCCGCAAGCGGGCTCAGTCCCGTGCCCACGACATCGCCTGCGAGCATGGCGGCCAGCGTGGGCCCCACGCACAGGGCGTACACCTGGGTCGAGGGCAGCGAGCGCTCGCTCGCGTACACGGCGCTGGTGACGATGAGCAGCAGGTTCACTATCTCGAAGCCGAACAGCAACATGCCCGAAGCGAAGGGCGCGAACTGCACCCCCAACAGCGTAGGAAGCAAGAACGCACCGGTGACCAGCGGAAACAATATCTGGTAGACGCGCAGCACCGCGAAGCCCGTCTCCGAGAGCAGCTCGATGAGCACCACCACCGCCACGGCCAGCGCCATGCCGGCCAGCACGGGCGGCGACGCGATGCCGCCGGGCACGGCGAAGAGATGCGAGACGAGCTTCCACACGAAGCCGATGGCGCACGTGCAGAACACCGGCTTCCACAGCATGCGCACCGTGGCCGCGGCGGCCGTGCCCGTCATGCGCGGCCGCGGGTCGGCGGGCACGATCTCCCGCAGGCAGCGGCCGAGCGACACGGCGGCAGCGACGGGCAGGACGGCCACGGAGCACAGGGCGCGCGCGGCGTCCGGCAGCAGCGCCAAAAGAACGCTGAGCACCACCGAGAGCAGGGCCGACAGCGGTATGAACACGGCCGTGCGCGATGCCCCCTCGGAGGCGAAGAACTGCTGCCACAGCACGTAGGACGAGCCCAAGGCAAGGCCCACCAGCACGCCGGCCGCAAGCGAGCCGGGCAGGACGGGCACGATACCGTTGGCCGCCAGGTAGTAGGCGGCCGAACCTGCGGCCAGCAGCATGCCCACCATCAGGGCGGATCGCGGCGGAAAGGGCATGCGCCGCCGCTCGTAGAGCACGGCGGCGCCCACGGCCGCCAGGGCGCACAGCTGGTCGCTCAAGCTGAACAGGCGCTGGCCCGCGAAGCCGTCGGGTGCCGAGAGGCCCGCGAACGTGATGGCCCACACGAACGCGAACCCCAGATGATGCCACCGCAGCGACCGCAGCAGCGTTTTCGCCTTCTCGACGGACAAGAACGATCCCCTCCCGTAGTTTCTCCCGGGAACATGGTAGCGTACCGCAGCCGCCCGGTGAAGCGCAGAGGGGAAAAGCAGGGCGCCGACCGCGCCGGCGCGGCAAGAGCGGGGCAGCGCGGCCGGCCGACCGTATCAGCAGGGCCGGCCGGCGCATCCGCTTCCCGACGCTGCCCGGCCCGCAGGCCGCGGGCCGCAACGCACTGGCTACCGGGCACTCCCCTTCGCGCGAGAGGATGCATCCACGGCGCCCTGGCCAGGCCGGCCGTCCCGGGCAAGCGGAGCCGCCTGCCCGGACGGCGAGGCGCCCTTGATGCCCGCAAGCGGGATCCGTGACTTGAGCAGGGCGATCCAGCCGATGCCCGCAAAGGCCATGGACGCCACGATGAGCACGCCGATGCCCTGCACATAGCTCGACCACGGCAGCACGGCCAACAGCATGCCCACGCAGCCGATGGCGGTGTGGGCGAAGTTGATGAGCGATGACGCCGCGCCCGTGTCGCCTTCCTGCTGAGATAGCAGGATGTTCGTGCTGTAGGGGCGGATGCAGGCCTCCGTCAGGGCGAACACGAGGAACGTGAGGCAGAACAGCACGGGCGAGAGCTCGCCTGCCAGCAGCATGGCCACGCCCGAGAGTGCAGCCGCAACCAGCAGGATGCCGGTGAAGCGGCGCGCGCTCACGTAGCGGGAGGCCTTGAGCCAGATGAAGGGGCCGGCGGCAGTGAGCAGCGCCGCCACGGCGAAGAACACGCTGTACTCCAGCTCGCTTAAGCCGAAGAACGAGATGTACACGTAGGAGCCCACGGCGATGTAGGCCATGAACGGAAGGTTGTACAGGCCCACGATGGCCAAGAACGAGGAGAAGCCCTTGTTCTTGGCCACGGCGCCCAGCTGCCCGATGCTGCCGAGCACGGTGCCGCGGTAGCGCTCCTCCTGCGGCAGCGTCTCCTCGAACAGCACGGCGAGCGCGCAGCAGAACAGGCCCACGGCGCCCAGGGCGCAGAACGTCATGCGCCAGTCGAACACCTGCAGGATGAGGGCGCCCACCACCGGGGACAGCACGGGCCCCACCACGAACATGACCTGCACGATGGAAAGGATGGCCTCGCGCTTCTCGACCTTGAAGGCGTCCTTGACCACGGCGGTGGCAACGGCGCTCACGGCGCCCGCGCCCAGCGCCTGCACGACGCGGAACACGATGAGCATCTCGATATCGAGCGCGAGCGCGCAGAGGCCGCTTGCGGAGGTGTAGGTAACCACGCCGGCCAGCAGCACGGGGCGGCGGCCGTAGCGGTCGCTCAGCGGCCCGAACACGAGCAAGCCCACGGCGAAGAACAGGAAGTATCCCACAAGCGTGAGGTTCACGGTGCCCGCCGTGGTGCCGAAGGCCTCCGTCATGTGGGGCACGGCAGGGGTGTACATGTCGAGCGAGAGGGGTGTAACCAGGCTCGCGGCGACAAGGAGGACGACAAGCCCCAAGGGCCCGAGCTTTCCTTGCGGCCGGACGAGCCATTGCTGCATCTTCTGTTTCATGGTGAGTTCTCCTTCTAGGTTCCGAAGGCGACCCGTAACGGGATTACGAGGCGATTACTCTAGCGGAACGAAACCGGATGAGGGCGCGATCCGCCGATCATCACAGAGTCACCATGATCTAACAAATCACGGTTCGGCGAGGTGTTGCGGATGCCGGCGGCGCACGGCACGGAGCGCAGGGCGCCGGGAGGGCGGGCGCCCGAAGGGCCCGGCTAGGATACGGGAAGCCTGCGGGGCAGAAGCCGAGCCTGCGTCACTCGGTTGGGCTCTCGGGTGCCTCGACGGAGGGCGAGCGAGGGTCGTCGGCCGAGGCGATGTCGACGATGGCAGGCTCCGGGACGTCGTCCAGCAGGCCCGCCATCTCGGCCGGGTCGTCGGGCAGCTCGAGCCCGTAGGCATCGGCCAGGGCACGCGCCTGCCCAAGCCGCAGGTCGGCAACGGCGTCCTCGCCCGCCTCGCGCAGGTAGGCGGACGCCAGCATGAGGCTGCGCGCCACGTACTCGGTGACGCGCGGGTCGGTGCCCGACACCTGCAGGATGGCGGCCATGGACTCCGGCGCGAGCGACAGCAGCGTGGCGCCGTCGATGTCCACGGCGTCGCCCACGGCGTTCTCCAGCATGTCAGCCGCGGCCTTCGGGTCGTGCTCGTCGCGCGCCTTGAACCAGCTGCGCCGCAGTATCTCGGCGAACTGCAGGAAGATGCGCATGAGGTAGTCCTGTTCGAGCATGGGGCTCGTCCTTTCGTCGCAGGTCGAAATCGGCTGGCGGGAAGCGCCGGAGGCGCCCCGCGGCGCTTGCGCCGGCCCTCCCGGCCGTCGTCAGGCAGGTGGGAGGGCGATACCCAAGTGCTCGTAGGCACGCGGCGTGGCCTGGCGGCCCTTCGGGGTGCGCACCATAAGGCCCTGCTGCATGAGGAAGGGCTCGTAGACATCCTCAAGGGAATCCTGGTCCTCCGAGAGTGCCGAGGCGAGCGTCGAGAGCCCCACGGGCCGGCCGCCGAACTGCACGGCCAGAAGCTCCAGGATGCGGTTGTCCACGGCGTCCAGGCCGAGCGCGTCCACCTCGAAGAAGCTTAGGGCCTGAGCGGCCACATCCTCGTCGATCGTGCCGTCGCCGCGCACCTGGGCCCAGTCGCGCACGCGCTTGAGCAGGCGGTTAGCCAAGCGCGGCGTGCCACGGCTGCGCCGCGCTATTTCCAGCGCGCCGTCCTCGGCTATGTCCACCCCGAGGATCGCCGCAGAGCGGCACACGATGGAGCCCAGCTCCTCGGGCGTGTAGTACGCCAGCCGGAACACCATGCCGAAGCGGTCGCGCAAGGGCCCGGTGAGCAGCCCCGTGCGCGTCGTGGCGCCGATGAGCGTGAAATGCGGCAGGTCGAGCCTGATGGAGCGCGCGGCCGGCCCCTTCCCCACCACGATGTCCAGCGCGAAGTCCTCGAGCGCGGGGTAGAGAACCTCCTCCACCATGCGGTTCAGGCGGTGTATCTCGTCGATGAACAGCACGTCGCCTTCCTCGAGGTTCGTGAGGATGGCGGCCAGGTCGCCCGTGCGCTCGATGGCAGGGCCGCTCGTGGTGCGGATGCTGGCACCCAACTCGTTGGCCACCACGGTGGCGAGCGTGGTCTTGCCCAGGCCCGGAGGGCCCGAGAACAGGATGTGGTCGACCACGTCGCCGCGCGCCCGCGCCGCCTCGATGAGGATGGCGAGCGATTCCTTCACCTTCGTCTGGCCCAGGTAGTCGCCCAATCGCTTCGGGCGCAGGCTGCGGTCGAGGACGAGGTCGTCCTCCGTGAGCTCGGCCGTCACGGCACGCGGCGGCACCGACGCCGCGTCTGCGCCGTCAGCCACGTAGCCCAGGCCCTCTATCTCGATGTCGTCGTGCGCCATAACCGCCTAACTTCGCAAGCCGTCCCGTCCGTCGCTTCGCCTACCAAGGTACCACACGCGCCCGCGCGCGTCAGCGCTCGGTTCCCAACCGTTTGAGGGCGTACTGGAGAACGGCGCTGTCAGAGACACCCTCCGGCGCGCCCTTCAAGGCCAGGTCGGCCTCGGCCGCCGTGAACCCCATGGACAGCAGCGCCTCGTGCGCGCCGCGCAGCTGCTCGGCGGCGCGGGCGGCGGGCACCTCCCCCTCGTCGAACAGGCTCGCGAGCCCTTGGTCGAGGGACCCCTTCAACTCCAGGATGATGCGCGAGGCCGTCTTCTTCCCCACACCCGGTATCTTCGACACGGCCGCCACGTCCTGCGCGGCGATGGCCGCGACGAGCGCCTGCGGCGTGAACACCGACAACGCCGCCAAGGCCACTTTGGGGCCGACGCCGCCCACGCCGATAAGACGCTCGAACAGCGCCTTCTCCTCCACCGTCATGAACCCGTACAGGGCGATGGCGTCGTCGCGCACCTGCAGGTACGTGTGCACCTCCACGGACGCGCCCGCCTCGGGCAGCTTCGACAGGCTGGCCTGCGACATGCCCACGGCATAGCCCACCCCGTTCACGTCGATGAACGCGGCAGCGGCGGTCTTGCCCGCCAGCCTTCCCTTCAAGAACGCGATCATCGCGCGCCTCCTCCCGATGCGGCCGCGGCGGTCGCCGCCGCGAAGCCCTCGTGGGTCGTGTAGCAGATGGCGGCCGCCAGCGCGTCGGCCGCATGGTCGGGGCTCGGCACCGCCTCGAGCGCCAGCAGCTGGCGCACCATGTACTGCACCTGCTCCTTGTCCGCCGAGCCGGCGCCCACCACGGCCAGCTTGATCTGGCTGGGCGAGAACTCGCCCACCGGCAGGTCGCCCTCGGCGCACGCCACGAGCGCCGCGCCGCGCGCCTGGCCTGTGGCGAAGGCGCTCTGCGCGTTCGCGCCGAACCACACCGTCTCGATGCCCACGCATGTGGGCGCGAACCGCCTGATGACGGCCGCCATCTGCTCGTGTATCTTGCCCAAGCGCCGCGCGAGCGGCGCCTGGGCCGGCGTGGAGATGCAGCCGTAGGCCACGCACGCCAGCCGCGGCCCGCTTTGCGCCACCACGCCCCAGCCCGTGTCCGCCAGGCCCGGGTCGATGCCGAGTATCGTCCGTTCGGTGCGCGCCATCCGTTCCCTTCGGTTCGCAAACGTTTGTTCGTGCTATCCTACCACAAAAAAGACGCGCCGGGAGCGCGTCTTTCAAGTAATCCATCGTTCGCCGACCACGCCTCGCGGCAGGGCGCGAAAGGGCGCCGATCGGTTTCGGCGGTCGTCAGGCTGCCGGAGCCCTACTCGTCGAGCGCCTCGGCGATCTCGTCGGTGATGTCCATGGTGTGGTAGACGTTCTGCAGGTCCTCGAGCTCCTCCAGCTTGTCCACCAGGCGCATGACCTTCTTCGCGTCGGACACGCTCACCTGGGTGGGCGTGGTGGGGATCATGGTGAGCTCGGCGCCCTTCGTCTCGGTGCCGGCCTCTTCCAGCGCCTTCTTCACGGCCATGAGGTCGGTGGGGCCGGTGTAGATGATCCACTCGTCCTCGGCGTCCTCGTAGTCGTCGCCGCCGGCCTCGGCCACGGCGAGCATGAACTCCTCCTCGTCGGCCGCGGCGCCATTCGGCTTCACGGGGTTCTTCTTGTCGCCCGTCTCGACCTCCTTGGGAACCATGATCTGGCCCTTGCGCTCGAACTGAAACGCCACGGAGCCGGAGGTGCCCAGGGAGCCGCCCGCATGCGAGAACGCGCTGCGCACGTCGGCCGCGGTGCGGTTGCGGTTGTCGGTCAGCGCCTCGCAGTATACGGCGATGCCGGCCGGGCCGTAGCCCTCGTAGACGACCTCCTCGTAGTTCGCGGCATCCTTGCCGGAGCCGAACGCCTTGTCGATGGCGGTCTTGATCTTGTCCTTCGGCAGGGAGTAGCCCTTGGCCTTCTCGATGGCGGCCGCCAGCGACGCGTTGTTCTCGGGGTTCGGGTCGCCGCCCTCTTTCGCGGCCACCGTGATGATGCGCGACAGCTTGGAGAACAAGGCCGAGCGCTTCGCGTCCTGCGCCGCCTTGCGGTGTTTCGTTGTAGCCCACTTAGAATGCCCAGACATATACTTCCCTTCCACAGAGCACTATCGGCCAAATATTCTAGCACATCCGTCAAATACCCTGCTCGCTTATCGCACGGTCTTCAAAAAACGGCCTGCGACGGCCCGGCCGGGCCAGTCGGGCCGGACGGCCGGGTGTCCAGGCGCGGGCTCGCACGGGGCGAGTTGACGGACGTGCGACGGCGTGCCTACGGTACCGTGACCGAGCCGCCGATTCAGCAGCACGCCCCTACAATGGCTGGAAGACGAGGGACGCCGGCGTCCGGCGGTTCCTCCCTGACCGCCCGTCAACCAAAAGGAGCACTGCCATGAAAGGAAATCCTGAACTCATCGACACGCTGAACGACCTGCTTGCCAGCGAGCTGGCCGCCATCAACCAGTACATGGTGCACGCGGAAATGGCCGAAGACTGGGGCTACGAGCGCCTGAGCAAGAACTTCAAGACGCGCTCGATCACCGAGATGACGCATGCGGAGCACCTCATCGAGCGCATCCTGTTCCTGGAGGGCACGCCCATCGTGTCGAACCTGGACGACATCCACATCGGCGCCACCATCCCCCAGCAGGTGGACAACGACCACGCCTCAGAGCTCACCGCCATCAAGATGTACAACGAGGCCATCGTGCAGGCCGGCAACGTGCTGGACTACGCCACGCGCGACATCCTCGAGGCCATCCTGCGCGACGAGGACAAGCACCTCGACGAGCTGGAGGAGCTGCAGGACCAGATCGAGCAGATGACGCTGCCCACGTTCCTGTCCACGCAGAACTAACCGCACCGCCCGCCCGCTCGCGCACGCGCAGACGGGTGCGGAATGCGCCGCACGACCTCCCCTCTCCCTCGGGCGCATCCCCGCACGTCCAGGCGCGCCCGACCGCCTGGACGAGATCGGGGGCTATGGCAAGAAAGCGGCCTCGTTCGAAGCCGCTTTCTTGGGTTGTGCTGGAAAAACGCCTGGTGGCAAACCGCGGGAAGCGACCTTCTCGCCGAGCATCGTGCCACCGACCTGATTCTTGTCCATGATGTTTTCGATCATGGTTGATCTGCCTGCGGGCAGCCGAGGACGAGGACGATGTAGTCTCGGCCGGCCGCCGCCCAGGCCCGCCGCCAGCCTTTTCGCACCAGGAGGCTTGAGCGAATCCTTACCTGATCCTTTCACTCGCGTGACCTCCCCCTTGCCGGGGCCTTACCTTGCGCGCCTACGATAGAGCGCACCGACGCCCGGCGGACTTCGCGCATGCGGAGCCACGGCGACGCATCTCGCGCAGTCGACCGAAAGGACATCATGGATTCCCAGCTCTCCTCGATCTACGACCACGGCACGTTCGGCGTATCGCGCCGCACGTTCGTGAAACTGGCCGCCGCCTGCGGGGTGACGGCCATGGGCGGCATGCTCGCATTCCCCGGCCAGCACGCCGACGCGGCCTTCACCGAGCCCGAAGACCCCAGCTGGCCCGAGCTCCCCGCCGGCAAAGTGCGCTTCACCGTGCACAGCGACACTCATTTCACCTGCTGCGACGTGGAGAAGAAGCTGCCGTTCGCCTTCGAGACCATCTACCGGGCCGTACCCGACTGCGCCGCGCACGTCTTCGCGGGCGACTCGGTGAACACCGGCACGACCGCCGAGTTCGACGCGCTTTTGGCGGGAGCGAACGCCGCCATCAGGAAGCCGGCCCTGTTCGTCATGGGCAACCACGAGTTCGGCGTAGGCGGCAGCCCCCTCGAGGGCAACGCCGTGACGAACTTCAAGTACTTCCTCTCGCACTTGACCTGCGCGGATGCCTATCAGAAACCAGGCGGCGCCTTCGAGGGCAAGCTGAACGTCCATACCGAAATAGGCGGCTACCACGTGATCGCCGCCAGCTGCGGGCGGGGCTACTGGTACGGCGACACCACCTATGACGACGACGGCACGACGCCCATCACCATCCTCGATTGGATGAAGCGCGAGATCGCCGCCGCCGCAGCCGACGACCCCACGGGCACCAAGCCCATCTTCTTCATGACGCACCATCCCTTCCCCGACACCGTCTGGTACTCCCCCACGTCGTTCAACGCCGGCTGGATCGGCGATTACGGCCCTGTGGACGACCGCAATTCCAAAGCGTTCTACAACGAGCTCAAGGCGAAGTACCCGCAGCTCGTCCACTTCTCCGGGCACACGCACATCCCCGAGGAGGACCCGCGCTCCATCTTCCAGGACGTCGACGGGTTCACGCTCGTGCAGACGGCCACCTTCGGCGATAACTTCTGGATGCGTGGCGGCAAGGATGCCGACGGCTACGACGAGAACGGCGGCACGGGCGGACACCCGTCCGACGGCTACGACGCAAGCCAGTGCCTGCTGGTCGAGGTGGACGCCGCCAACGGACACGAAGTCACCATCCGGCGCATGGACTTCCGCCAGGGAGCCTATCTGGGAACCCCCTGGACGTTCAAGGTGTCCGACAAGTCCACCTGGACGTACACGCACGCCGCCATGGAGGCGCGCAGCCTTCCCCCGATTCTGGAGGAGGGCGCGGCCGTGCGCATACCGGCCGACTCCATCACGCAAACCGGGGCGTCGTTCGCCATCGCCGCCGACAAGATCAGGCCCGACGCGTCGGGACTGTCCGACGACGTGGTGATGAGCTATCGCATCGTGGTGCTGGACGCCCAGGGGGCCGAGGTGTACAACGCCTGCTACATGTCCGACTACTACAACGCCCCCGCCAACCAGCCCGCCGAGTTCGTGCGCCCGCTGTTCGGCGCCGCGCTCGCCCCCGAAAGCCCCTACAGCCTGAAAGCCTACGCGCGCAACCCCTGGGAGAAGGAAACGCTCATCGGCGAGGTTATCTTCACCACCGCCGGAGGCGAGGCCGTCCCGGCAACGCCGTTGTTGTCCGTCGACTTCTCGCAAGGGTCCGCCGCCGACCTCTCCGAGACGCCGCATGTCCTGACCCCGTTCGGCAGCCCTGCGTTCGAGACCGTGGAGGAATTCGGCCGCCAGGTGGCCGTCTTCGACGGCGCGACGGCCGCCTTCGGCTACGACTTCGCGGCCGAGGACTTCGCCAAGCTGGCAACCTCCACCACCGCCGAACTGCTCGTGCAGTTCACGGCGAAACCCAGCTCCGGCTACACCGACATCTTCTCCTGCGGGCAGGGGGGCGGCCAGTGGCTGGAGTACTATCCCACCGGCAAGCTGCATTACTACTTCACCGACGGCTCCACCAATGTGTCGACGCCGGTCGAGCCGGGGGTGTGGACGCACATCACCGCCACCTACGACGGCGCATCCCTCAAGATCTACCAGGATGGCGTGCTGGCGGGAGAAACCGCGGCGGCGGGGGCCATCGCCGCGCCGAACGCATCGAAGGCGCGCTGGTACATAGGAGCCGATTGCGGCGGGGAGGGAGAGCCCCAGGCGTTCAGCGCCGCAAAGGTGGCGTTCGCAAAGCTGACGCATGGCACCGTGGCGACTGCCGAGGAGGTGGCCGCGAACTACCGGGCCTGCGCCCCGTCGACCATCGAGCTGCCGGAGCCGGATGCCTTCGGCGCACCCGAGGTCGGCGCAGCCTGCGTCATACCCGCGGCCGCGGCCACGACCGCGAACGGGACCCCTATCGAAGCGGTGCCGAGCGTCATCGACCCCGAGGGGAACCCCGTGGGCCTCTACCTCACCTCGGTGCCCGAGGGCGCCGCCGCCCTCGCGGCCGCAGCAGCTAGGGGGACCACGCTGTACTCGTTCGTTCCAACCGTCGACGGAAACCATACGGTCACCTACCGCGCCGGCTATTCCCAAGCGTCCCTGACCGTGTCCGTGGCGGCAGCCCCGATCGACCCCGATCCCGAGCCGACGCCCGACCCCGATCCTGAACCGACGCCCGACCCCCAGCCCACGCCCGATCCGACACCCGACCCCGATCCCGCTCCCGGCAACGGTGCAGGCGGCGGCACCGGCAGCTCCGGGCAGGGCACGGGCGGAAGCGGAACCGCGCCCGGGAGCACCGGCGGATCGAGGCTGGCCAAGACCGGGGACGGCATCGAGGCGGGCGGCGCACTGGTCGGCCTCATGGCCACTGCCGGCGCGGCGATCTGCGTTGCCCGCAGCTTCTGGAAAGGCGAGTTCTCCGAAGAGGAATCCCGCTAGCTCCTCTCCGCATGCACGGCGCCCCTTCGACCTCGACCGTCGAAGGGGCGCCTGGTTCCCGAAAACGGGCGGCGTCTTTTTGCGGCGCGCTAAGCCTCGCGCTCCCAGAGGCCGGTCTTGCCGCCGTCCTTCTTCAGCAGGCGCACGTCCATGATCTCCATGCCGCGGTCCACGGCCTTGCACATGTCGTACACGGTGAGGCACGCCACGCTCGCGGCGGTGAGGGCCTCCATCTCGATGCCGGTCTTGCCCGTGACGCCGCAGGTGGTGGTCACGTGGATGCCCACGCGGCCGTCCTCGCGCTCGCCCGCCTCCACCGGCGCGCACTCCACCTTGGCCTTCGTGATGTTCAGCGGGTGGCACATGGGGATGAGGCTGCTCGTCTGCTTGGCGGCCATGACGCCCGCCACGCGCGCGCAGGCCAGCACGTCGCCCTTGGCGGCCTTGCCCTCCACGATGAGCGCGAGCGTGGCGGGGTTCATGGCGATGAAGCCCTCGGCCACGGCCACGCGCTCGGTGTCGGCCTTCTGCGACACGTCCACCATGCGCACGTCGCCGTGCTCGTCGATATGGGTGAGTTGCTGTTCGGTCATGGAGTGCTCCTTTGGCTCGATATCACAGGTTGAAAATCGCAGGTTGGCGCTAGTAACTCAGCGAGAAGGGCCGAGGGGTGCCGCCTTCGGGGGATCGCAAGGGCGAAGCGTGCTTTGGTACGCGAGCCCTTGGGATCGCGCGAAGGCGGCGCGCCTCGGCCCTTCGCAGCATCGGCAGGTTCCGACGACCGGCAGGCCGTTGGTACCCCTCAGCCTCCAATTTGGGACATTCCCCGTTCGGTTCCTACCTTATCGTGGTGCTCGTCGGGCTTGGCGCCCAAGGCCTGCGCGAACACGGTGCGGGCGGCCTGCTCGTCGCCCGAGCGCAGCGCGGTGCGCAGGTCGTACTCGTCGTCCGAGAACAAGCACGGGCGCAGCTTGCCGTCGGCCGTGAGGCGCAGGCGGTTGCACTCGCTGCAGAAGTGGCGCGACAGCGGGCTGATGAAGCCCACCGTGCCCTGCGCGTTCGGAAACTGGAAATAGCGCGCCGGCCCCCAGCCGAGCGGGCGGTCGTCGCCGGCGGCCACGAGCTCGTCCATACCGGCGGCCCGGGCGCGCTCGTTGATGATGCCGAACAGCTCCTCGCTCGGCACGACGTCGTCCTTGCCCCAGCCGCAGCCGTGGCTGCCGGAGCTCTCGCCCACCGGCATGTACTCGATGAAGCGCACATGCAGCGGGCGGTCGAGGGAGAGCTTCGCGAACGCCAGGTAGTCCTGGTCCAGGCTGCGCACGGCCACGGCGTTGATCTTCACCGGGTTGAAGCCCGCCTCGAGCGCCGCCTCGATGCCGTCGAGCGTCTGCTGGAGCTCGCCGCGGCGGGTGATCTGCTTGAACTGCGCCGGGTCGAGCGTGTCGAGCGAGATGTTCACGCGCGAGAGGCCGGCTTGCTTGAGCTCGGCCGCCATCTTCGGCAGCAGCACGCCGTTCGTGGTCATGGACACGTTCTCGATGCCGGGCGTGTGCGCGATGGCCCGCACGAGGTCCACCACGCCCAGGCGCACGAGCGGCTCGCCGCCGGTGAGGCGGATGCTGCGGATGCCCATGCCGGCCGCCACGCGCACGGCCTGCTCGATCTCCTCGATGCGCAGGATGTCCTCGTGGGCGAGCGACTGCACGCCGTCCTCGGGCATGCAGTAGATGCACCGGAAGTTGCAGCGGTCGGTGAGCGATATCCTCAAATAGTCGATGGTGCGACCATGGCTGTCTTTCATAGGGCCCCTTCTCCCTTCTCGTGTGAGAATATTATAGGCCAAGTATCCTCGATTGCGAGAGGCAATCTAGCGAAGCGGGCCCCGGATCGCTCCGGGGCCCGCTTGGAACCGTACCGTGCCTGCCTGCGCCCGCCTACCGGCTGCGCCGCCGTCGCAGTGCGGCGGCCAGGGCGCTCGCGACGGCCAGCGCCGCAACGCCCGCGAGCGACGCCGCGAAGGCACCCGTGCCGTCACCGGTGCCCACGAGCCGCTTGGTGCCGACGGCCTTCGACGAGGCGTCGAGGGGCTTCAGGTCCGACCCGCCGTTGTCGCCCGGCTTATGATCGGCGCCGGAGTCGGTACCGGGGTCTGGATCGGGATTCGGGCTCGGATCCGGATCAGGGTTCGGGCCGGGGCCGGGATCGACGGCCGTCCACTTGGCGAAGAGCGTGAGCGGGCGCTCGACGGGCGTGCCGAAGTCGAACGCCTGCGTGCAGCCCTCGTCGACGAACCAGCCGCCGAACGTGTAGCCCGCGCGAGTCGGGTCGTCCGGCCTCGCAACCTTGCTGCCGAAGCCGATCGTCTGGGAGGCAACGGCCGAGCCGCCGTTCGCCTCGAAATCCACGGCAACGCTCTCGGAGGCGAGGAGCGCATAGGTGGAGAACTTGCTCGCGTAGAAGCGCACGATGCCCCTGTCACGATCGATGCTCTCGGGCACGATGATCTCCGTGTCGTGCTCGTATCCATGCACGTGAGCAATGCGAACGCTCTTGCTTGCGACCAGGCCAGGATCGACGTGGACCTCGAACAGCAGAGGCTCTTCGACCTCGCCGAGAACGGCCTCGTGCTCGGCCTGGACCGAGCCGTCCTTCACCACCTGAACGACCATCTTGACGGACAGGTCGAGGTAGAGCTGCACCGACTCGCCGTCCGATGCCGCACCGCCGATGGCATCCTTCTCGCTGTCGTCGACCTCATCCTCGCCCTTCTTCTCGAAGCCGAGCGAGACGACCACGCGCACGTCGGCCGTGTCGGCACCGGACACGAGCCCGGCCACCTTTTGCGCATCCTCTGCCGTCATGCCGACGGGCGCCTCGTCCTTCTCGATGGCCTCGAGGACGCTCGCGGCATGCTTCGCCGCAGCCTCGACCGACTCCTCGGTCACGGTCGCATGGGGGCTCCCGTCCGCGGGCGGCGCGGGCACTTCCACCTGGATCTCCACGTTGCCCGTCTCGCCGGGCGGCAGCGGAACGGCGTTCCACTTGGCATAGTAGGTGGTCGCGCCCGCCGGGTACGTGGCGGGAAGTGCCGAAACGGGTTCCGTCAGGGCCTTGTCCGCATACCAGCCGGCGAACGCGTAGCCTTCGCGAGACGGCGCGGGCAAAGACCCCGCCACCTGCTCGCCCGTCTTGCCTACGAGGTCGGCAACCTGCGAGCCGCCGTTCACTTCGAACGCGATGCGCGCCTCTTTGGCGGTGTAGGAGAACGTGAGCTCCTTGCCGTAGGCGTCGAGCACGATGCGCTGGACGGCGGCGCCCTCAAGCGCGTAGCCCTCGATGGCGGGAGCCTGCTCGTCGTAGGACTGCCCGAACGTGCGACCTTCCACGACCTTGTCGTCGGAAAGCCTCGTGGTCGTGCCATGCAGGTAGTAGTGCACCGTGTAGGCCACGTCGGTGTTTGCCGCCCACGAGCCGGTGATCGTTACGTTCCCGGCAGGCATGGCGAAGGCCTCGGCGCGCGACCATCCGGAGAACGTGTAGCCCGTCATGGTCGGTGTGGCGGCCGGCGTCACCGTCTCGTCGAACTTGGCGGTCGCCTTTGCCGGCAGAGCCGGCGCCGAGGCCGGGGCGTCGCCCGTGTAGGCGTACGAGACCTCGTATGAGTTGCGATCGTAGTAGAGCTTCAGCACGAGCGAACCGTCGCCAGCGATAGTTCCGGAAGCAACCGTCCCCTGTGCGTCCTCGTTGGGGGCGAAGCCCTCGTAGACCTTGGGGGCCGCGGTGGCCGTCGTGTCTGTTTGGCCCTTCAGCCTGTCGGTTTCGGCCAGCTCGTAGGTACCGTCAAGCATCTGCTGGTAGTGCTCCACCTTGTAGGCGGTGTCGCCGAGCGCCGTGAACGAGCCGTACAGGACGACATCGGCGTCGCCCATGACCAGCTCGTCGGCCTCGCTCCAACCGGCGAACGTGTACCCGGGAGCCGTGGCGGCAGGCGCGACGGCGATATTAGCCCCGTAGCGGTACTCCTGAGGATCAGGAAGCGTCGAAGCCCCTGCGGGAACCTTCCCCTTGTACCGGTAGGACACGGTATGCACATTGCGGTCGTAGTAGATGCCGACGACCGTCGATCCATCGGCGGCGATATCGGCCTGCTCGAAAGGCTTGGCCGTGAAGCCGGTAGCGGACTTGG
Source organism: Gordonibacter urolithinfaciens (assembly GCF_900199375.1). Taxonomy (NCBI): domain Bacteria; kingdom Bacillati; phylum Actinomycetota; class Coriobacteriia; order Eggerthellales; family Eggerthellaceae; genus Gordonibacter; species Gordonibacter urolithinfaciens. The sequence goes on along the minus strand of NZ_LT900217.1, from coordinate 2,507,811 downwards.
CCGCAGCTTTGGTCTTCGCGCCGGTGGTGCCGGTCATCTCATCCACGCCGTTTTGGGTGTACCCTTCGTCCTCTATGTTCTGGAAGAAATGCCTGACGGTGTAAGCGGTGTCATCAGCCGCGGTATAGTAGCCCGTGACTGTGACCGCATTGTCAGGCATGGTAGCGGGCAGCCCCGACCAACCATTCCACACATAGCCTACCTGTGACATGTCGTCGCCTATCAGCGCGAGCTCCGCACCGTAGCGCACGTTCTTGTCGACCTGGTAAGAGTCGTTTGCGAAATAGGAACCGATCACTTTGTAGGTGACGTCGTATGCGTTGCGGTCGTAGCAGAGCTTCAAAACGAGCGACCCGTCACCGGCGATAGTGCCGGAAGCAACCGTCCCCTGTGCGTCCTCGTTGAGGGTGAAGCCCTCGTAGGCCTTGGGGGCCGCGGTGACCGTCGCGTCCGTCTCGCCCGTCAGGCTGTCGGTTTCGGCCAACGCATACGTGCCGTCGAGATTTTGCTGGTAATGCTCCACCGTGTAAGCCGTGTTCGTGTTCGCCGTCCAAGTGGCCGTGTAGGAGCGGTTGCCCGTCGACCCCTTCGCAATGGTCACAGACTCTGCTCCATCATCGATGCCGGAACCTGTCCAACCCGCGAACGTATAACCCGCCCGCTCCGGGTTGGCCAGCGTGAAGCTCTCGTCGAAATACGTGTAAGAAGCAGGGTTCTTCGCAGTGCCTGCCAGCATGCCGCCACCCAAGTCGTACTTGATCTCGAACGCTCGCGGCACCACGCTGCCAGGCTCATCGGTTGCATCCTGCGCGTTCTGCTGGTAGATGCTCTCTTCGTAATACTTGGTATCAAGCACCTTGTTGAACGTGCCGCCGGTGATGAAATCTTCCTTGATGCTCTGCACGACATCCGCACCGCCGTTGATGGCATTGAGCGTGCCGCCTATCACGGAAACTTTGACTTTGGCGATGTCGGCTTCATCGTTGTTTTCCGGATTGCTCACGCTAAGCGCCGACGCACCCGAAATCGTGCCGCCAGAGATGGTCACGTCGATGTTGTTTTTCGTCACATGCTGCACAACGGCGATACCGGCACCGGTAGTCGTGGCGCCGTTTGCGTTCGATGCTACGGCAAACGGCGATCCCGTCCCAGTGATGCTCGCGTTCCCAGAGACGTTCAGCGTACCGGAGCGCATCTCGACACCGGTGACGCCCTCGATAGCCCCTCCGCTCACTTCGAGCGTGCCGGTCTGGGGATGGTAGATTGCTGCCGCGGCTTCGGACCTGACGGAGGCAACGTCCTTGATAACGACGGATGTGTTGTCGGCACCAATCCCATTCCCCGAGATGGCGAAGTTGTTGTGGGCAAGAATGGCGCCTTGCACTTCAAGGGAACCGTTGGATTTCAAGAACACGGCCGGCTTGGAAGCCCCGTCGTTCTCAACGATCGCGTCGGAGGCGATAATCGCGCGAGAATCTGTGCCGGACACTTCCAAAGCCGAAGAGGATGGCGATTTCACCGTTCCGTGCGCTATTGTAACTTTGTTGCCCGAAACAGCAATAGTTGAATACGAAGTTGTCGCCGACCCGCTCCAGGTATGCCCATCGAGATCGACATAGACATCGTTTGCCGAAATCGTCCTCTGTCCTGTAACATCACCGAGAAGCGTAACGGTGTCCCCATCTTTGATCGTCGCGCTGGAAATCGTGTCGGCATACACGGTGCTACCATTCGCACGCAAGATTTCGACAACCGGCGAGGTCGACGCATAGAAGTTGGAGCCATTTTGGCAAAGATAGCTACCATCTTCGACGCTTAGAATCCCTTCGAACGTCGAACCGTCGTTCAACGAAACAAGACCGCGAGAGAACAAGACGCTTCCCGTGGGCTTCAACAGCACCCTCCCGCCTTCTTCAACCGCAAGCGAAGACCCAGCATTCACGGCAAGCTTTTTCGACGTTGCTTCGACCGTCAGGGTCGCGCCGCTTTTTACCGTCAGCTTCGCATTGTCGTACACGTAAAGGTACACGCCTTCGGGAATGGTCGCATCCTCGGTAAGCATGTGGTCACCGCGAATGTAAACAACCTTGTTAGCATCGGAAAGCTCGCCAGCGGCACGCAACGCTTCGGACAGGGAGTCAAACGTACCCTTGTAGTGCGAATCATTCGGGTTATTGTACAGAAAGTCGTTCCACACCTCGATGGAGCCCTTCGGCGAAACATGGTACATCCCGCCGTCTATCTGATTCGCAACGTAGCGCACACGGACGTAGTCCGAAGGATCGCTTGAGAATGTGCCGCCAGCGATCACCTTCGAGGCGTTGCCGGTCAGGGCCGAGAGCGAGACTGCGGGCTTTCCGGAGGCGCTGGAAACCGTGAGGGTCTTGCCTTCGGGCTGCGAGATAGCAAGCGACTTGATTAGCGAGCCCGCGTCGCCGACAGCGTATTCCTGAATAGCGGCATTGTTTGCGCTAGTCAGCGTGCCGCCGGTGATGGACACCTCGGCAGTGCCCGCGGCACCGTACCCCCCACCGCCACGCGAAACGAGGGACAGCGCCGCGCCGTCAAGGATGGACGAGCTCGTGGTCGTGGTATCGGATGAGGCAATCTCGGCAGCCGTCGCGTTGATGCTTCCACCCTCTATGCTCAGCTTGCCCTCACCGCAGAACTGCACGCCGTTCGCACCTTCCAGCGTGCCGCCCGAGACGGTCAAGCCGCCGTCCTGCGGATGGTAGATGGCGCAACCGTCTTCGGACGTCGAGCGCACGGTGCCGCCCTTTATCTCGATGCTCGTGCCGTCGCAATCGCCGTTGCCGACGATGCCGAAGTCGCTACCGTAAACCGTCCCGGCCTCAAGCGTGAGGGAAGACACGGCGCTCGCGCCGTTTCCGATAACGGATATGCCGGCGGTCGCACCGGCAATCTCGGTATCCTCGCCTTTGATCGTGACGGAGGGGTTGGAGGTGTTGCCTGACGCGTTGCCGATGCGCAGGCCGAAGCTTTGTTTGCCCCCCGGCGCTTCAGCAGCCTCAAGGATCACGTTGTCAAGCGTCAGATTGACATTCTGGTTCGCCCAAACCGCCATCCCGAGAGGGCCGTTGTCGGCCCCATTCCACGTGTTTCTTATCGTGCCGTTTTTGATGATAACATCGACAGGCTCCCCGTATCTATTGATATACAACGTGAAATATCTCGTGCCGTCAATGCTGTAATTATTCAAATCAAGCGTGAAAGACTTATTGCTGACGGAGTATTGAGCGTCCGCTGCAGGAACATCTTTGAGCAAAGTAACCGTTTCGCCGTCTTTGACCGAACTGAAAGCCCGGGAAAGAAAGCTGAACGTTTCCCGAACTTCGCCGTTTGCGCCGGTGATGCTCGCCACTTGATCGCTCTCCACGACAAACATGCCGTCAGAGTTTTCCTTAATAATTCGGCCAGCTCCCAAATACTCGGTCACGTCGCTTGAGAACGTGCCGCCGTTCGCGGTCATGGTGCCGGGTGCCACCACGTTGAGGGCCGGGACGTTTTCGCCGGCTTTCACGAGGCCGCCCGTGATTGTCGCTTTGGCGTTCGCGCTGTCGTAGTAGGCGCTTGCGCCGTCGATTTGCACGCCGTAGCAGCTTTGCACGATCGCGCTGTCGCCCACCTGGCCGCTCGCGTTGCCGGTGGCGATCACCGTGCCATCCGTCATGTCGAGCGTGCCGCCGCGCAAAAGGACGCCGACGCCGTTGTCGGCGTACACGGTGCCGCCGGTGATGCTCAGCTTGCCGCGCTGGGGATGGTAGATACCGCAGGCGATGTATCCATCAGCATTGATGTGGCTGATGACGGTGCCACCGCTGATCGAGATGGACGTGTCGCGAGACTCCGCCTCATCTTTGCCATTTCCTCCGATGGCAGCGTTGTTGTCGGCAACGACCACTCCACCGCTCATCACGAGCGTCGCACCCTCGCCTTGCACGCCGATTCCGAATTCAGCGCTGTGGAAGTAACCCCCGTTTACCGTGAGGGTCGAACCTTTGCTCACGAAGGCCGCATCGCTGTCCTCGGACTCCACGATGCCGCCCTCGATAGTGGCCGAGCCTCCGTTCTGAACATGAAGCGCTTTTGCGTAAGGCTCGGTTGTCGGGCTCTTGCCGAGGATCTTGCCCGCAGCATAGGTAACAGAGCCGTAATCGTCGCTTACAACAGGATTTGCATCGGCCGTGTCGTCCTTAACCGTGAGCGCGCCTTCTACGGTTACCGTATCAGCGTTCGGAGCACCCTCCACAACCTGTCCGTTGAGGTCGAGCACGATGCTCTTATCCGCAGGAACGATGACGTTTTCCTGCACGTCCTCAAGCAGGATGACTGTCTCGCCAGTCTGGGCCGCGTTGATGGCCGCTTGAACCGTTGGGTACTTCGCACCTTGCACGCTCGCCACCATAGCCTGGGTGAACACCTGGCCCTCGGAAATAGAGCCCGCATTGGGCCCCTGAGCGGTACGGTACGTGCAGCTTTCCAACGACGTGAGCGTGCGGTTGCCATCGGCATCCGCCCCCAATTCGAACTTGGCATTGGCGCTGTAGTTCACGCTGACCTCGGTTCGGTACGGCTCGCCGGCAGAATCGCAGGCTATCGCCACGTCCTTGAAGGTCGAAACCGCAGGGCTTCCATTGGACCCAACCTCGTCGGCAATAGCTATCGTGCGCCCACCGCTCGACTTCGCGATCACTATGGCCGTGCCATTCCCTGAAACGTACGTTCCCATGATCGAGTCGGTTTCGAACGCTGCAGCCGTGCCCGTCTTGAACAGGTTGAAGCCCAGATACGACCCGAAAGCCGCGCCGTGGATCTCGGGAGGCGCCCCATCCGCAGTCCACGAGATGGCGAACCGCTCGTACTCGCCATTGGAGACGTTCCTCAGGAGAACCGAAGGGATGTCGCACACAAGGGAATCGCCTTCCGAGCGCAGGTCGATTCCGTAGGAAAGAGTCATGCCATCGGCCGTGATGGCCTGCCAGGAAACCGATACGTCCGTGAGCTGGTAGCCTGAGCCCTTCTCGAAGGAGAAGCCCTCCGCTGCGACAAGACGGAGATGCAGAACCTCGAACGCCGCTGGGTCAAGATTCAGCTCATCGAGAACGCTTTTCTCATCATCGTTCAAGCCGCTGCCGATCTGTCGCTCACCACCAGAGTCGAGAGTATAGAAGATGCGCAGTGGTCCGATCGCGCCTACCGTTTCTCCAGCAGGAGAAGCCGACGGAAGCGCGCGGGTCGACGGCTCCCCGACCATGGCGTTCCCGTTTTCGGGTACCGGGCCGTTATTGGCGGGGTCGCTCCGATTGTCGTCCTCGGGCGTCGCTTGACTTTCCAACGGCTGCGTCGCCGATGCGACACGGTCATCGTCGGATTGCTGAACCTCTGCCACCGACTCCGAATCGCCGGCACCCCACGCGGCAAAGGGGACGTTCATCGTGAGGGCGAGGGCGAAGGTCAGTGCGATCGCCAGCGATTGGTTGGCCTGTTTCTTCCACTTCATGCGGTCCGCCCTTTCCCCGTGCCCATACGTCGTCGCGCATGCTCTGACCGCATCGCCTCCACCTCTTCGCGAAAGAGGGGCGATGCTGCTCCTTGAAGATCGAATCCGTTATAAATAACCTGTTCACACGCATATAAATGAAAATTTGCTGCGTCGATCTACCTTGAAGAATAAGTTTACACCATCCCCCCGTCAATATTTTCGGGCGAAATTTTCTCAAGGGAATGTTGTTTTTTATTGTTATTTCGATGTTCGGACGATGGGGAGACGGCGGCTGGTCGGCGCTTGCCGCCGCGGTATCGCGGTAGGGGCAATGCAGCGCACGCGCCATCCGCCGAACGGGCAGAGGCTGAAACAGGGATGTTCGGGCGCGTGCGCCGCGCCGCCTACCGCGACACCAGGTACACCTTGTCGGGAGGGATGCGGATCCACAGCTCGTCGCCCTCGGAGGGCAGCTCGCCGGGGCCGGCCTTCAGCTTGTCCACGCGCCAGAACAGATGCTGGTGCAGGTACTTCATCTCGTCCTCGTCGGCGCTCACGGTGGGCGCCTCGTCCTGGACGCGGTCGAGGAAGCCCAGAAGCACCGTGCGGTCGAAGCGCGAGTCGCTCACGCGGTCGACGCGCACCCGGTAGCAGTTCTCGCCGGGGCCGGACGCGCGCTCGAGGTAGAACGCGCGCACGCCGAGGTGGGTGACGTCCTCGCGCACCGGCGCGGCGGTTGCCACCTCGATGCCCCACTTCGGCAGCCTCACGCGGTGCTCGCCCATCCGCTCGGCCGGCGTGGCGTTCTTGCAGCCCGACAGCTTCACGCCCGCGAGCGACTGCGGGCGGTTCACCAGGTCGTCGCCCGTGCCCGTCTCCATGATGCGCCCGGCCTCCACCACGGCGATGCGGTCGCAGAAGCGCAGCGCCTCGTCGATGTCGTGGCTCACGTACAGGATGGTGCCGTCGTAGGCGTCGAACAGGCTCACCAGGTTCTGCTCCAGCACGCCCTTGAGGTGCGCGTCGAGCGCGGAGAACGGCTCGTCCAGCATGAGGATGCCCGGCCGCGCCGCCAGCATGCGGGCGAGCGCCACGCGCTGCTGCTGGCCGCCGGAGAGCTGCGCCGGGTAGCGCTTGTCGAAGCCCTCCAGGCCGAAGCGCTTGAGCTCCGTGGCCACGATGGCATCGCGCACGCCGCGCGGCACGGCGGGCTCGATGCCCGCGCCCACGTTCTCGGCCACGGTGAGGTTCGGGAACAGCATGTAGCTCTGGAACAGAAGCGCCGTCTTGCGCTGTTGCGGCGTGAGGTTCACGCGCTGCGCGGAATCGAAGAACACCTGGTCGTTCACCACGATGCGCCCCTCGTCGGGCGTCTCGATGCCGGCGATGCAGCGCATGGTGAGGCTCTTGCCGCACCCCGACGCACCGAGGAACCCCAGCGTCTCGTCCCCCGCCGTGAACGCCACGTCCAGCGTGAAAGAGGGGTACTTCTTCTTGATGTTGACTTCCAGGCTCACGCCTCGGCCCTCCTGCGGTACTTCGTCGTGCGCCTACCCCAGAGGTTGATGAACAGGATGACCACGAAGCTGAACAGCATGATGACGATCGTCCAGAAGATGGCCACGTCGGTGTTGCCGTTCATCCACTCGAAGTAGATGGCGATGGGAATGGTGCGCGTGATGCCTAAGTAGTTGCCGGCCAAGAACAGCGTGGCGCCGAACTCGCCCAGGGCGCGTGCGAACGAGAGCACCGTGCCCGCCGCGATGGACGACCACGACAGCGGCAACATCAGCTTGAAGAATATCTTCGCGTTACTCCAGCCGAGCGTGCGGGCGGCGTCCAGCATGTTGGGGTCCAGGTTCTCGAACGCGCCGCGCGCGCTGCGGTACATGAGCGGGAACGCCACCACCACGGCCGCGATGACCGTGGCCTGCCAGCTGAAGATGAGCGGGAACCCGATGTCGATGAACCACTGCCCCACGCCCGTGTTCTTCCCGAACGCGAGCAGCAGCAGAAAGCCGCACACCGTGGGCGGCAGCACCATGGGGATGGTGAAGATGGAGTCCGCGATGTCCTGCGCCCGCGCGGGGATGCGCAGGCTGAAGTACGCCGCGGCCAGCCCCAAGATGAAGATGAACACGATGGCCGTGAGCGTGGTCTTGAGCGTGACCCACAAGGGGCTCAAGTCGATGCCGCCCAGGAACTCCGCGAGCGCGGCAAAGCCGGTGGCGGCGCCCACCACCTCCACGCTGTCCGCGGGGGCCATCGTGGCGAAGTCGGCGTGGGTGAGCCGCACGTGAGCGGGGTTCGCGGCGTCGGTCACGTCCGAGCCGTCCGCGCCGATGACGCACGCATAGAACTCGCCGGGCTTGAGCTCCTGGTCGAAGCGGTATTCGACGCCCTCGTGCTCCACGATCGGCTCGTTCGTGAATATCCAGTTGCCCTGTCGCGTCAGCACCGAGCCGCCCTTGGCGTTCTCGGAGTCCAAGGCGATGAGCAGGCTCTTGAGGTACGATCGGCTCTCCGAGGAGCTCTTGTCGAACCCGTTCTCCTCGGCGACGCCGTGCGGCACGTACACGACGATGCAGGCATCGGTTGCGATGACGCCCAGGCTGCCCGGCTCGTCGGAAACGAGGTAGCGGTAGCCGGCGTAGGCGCCGCCGATGTCGCTGTTGCTGCCCACCTGCGAGCGCGAGAAGCCCTCGAGGGCGAAGGGGCTGCCGTCCAAGGAGGCGGCCGTGCCGTCGGCGGCCAGGCTCACGGCATCGTCCGCGGCCGAGGCGTCCTGCGCGCCGTCGGCACCCGCTGCGGCGGGGTTCGGCGCGGCGGGATCGCCCTCATCGCCGGTGTCAGCGAACGCGAGGCCGGGCGCAAGCGCCGAGGAGAGGATCAGGGCAAGGGCCAGGGCGAGGGCCGCGGCGCCCGATATGGCGCGCCGCTGGACGAAAGCCGGTCGAGCCGTCGCGGGCGCGGAGGGGAGAGGGGGTGCAACCCTGTTCGCGCAGCCCTGCGCCGTCCGTGCAACCGGGCGCGCGCAGGTGTCTGTTCGGGAGATTCTCATGGTTGTTCCTTATCGCGCGGAAAGGATGGGCAGTCGAGTGCCCATCCTTTCCCACATGATACCGTATGTGCGGGACCCTTTACTCGGTAACGAGCTCGAAGCCCCACTCCTGCCACAGCTTCTTGGCGTCGGCGTCCGTCGTGGCCCAATCGAGGAACTCGGCGGCGGCCTCGGCCTGCTTCGAGTCCGTGCAGACGGCGGCCGGGTAGATGATCTTCTTGTGCGTGTCGTTCGGCACGACGCCGATGACCTTCACGCCGCCGAAGCGGTACACGTCGGAGCTGTACACGAAGGCCACGTCCACGGCGCCGGACTCGGCCTGCTTGCACACGTTGCCCACGGAGGTCTGCAGGTTCACCTTGCCGTCGAGCGGCGTGCCGTCGAACGTGCCGCCCTTGCCCGTGATATCGCTGCCGGTCTTGCCGGACGGGTCGGTGTAGCAGCCCACGGTGGACAGCGCCTGGTCGGCGTAGTTGCCGGCCGGCACGGACTCGTCGCCCACGGCCACGGCGTAGTCGCCCGTCGCCACGTCGGCCAGCGTGAAGCTCTGGTCGGCGCCGTACTTCGCGGCCAGCTCGGAGTTCTCGCCCGTCACCATGACCAGGTCGTTCCTGAACATATCGAAGCGCGAGGCCTCGTCGACGTAGCCGCCGTCCACGGCCTCGTCCATCTTGGCCTTGGAGGCCGATATCAGCACGTCGGCGTACGCGCCGCCGGCCAGCTGCTCGTTGAGCTCGCCCGAGGACAGGTACTGCGTGTCCTTGAACGTGACCCAGTCGTGGTCCTGCGTGTAGAGCTCCTGCACGGCGTCCATGGCCTTCGACAGCGAGTTCGCGGCGAACAGCTGCAGCTCCACGGCCTCGTGGCTCTCGGCCTTGGGCTCGTCGGCTTTCGGCTCGTCGGCCTTCTGCTCGGTGGACGAGCAGCCGAACAGCGCGAACGCGCCCACCATGGCGAACGCGCACGCAGCCGCCATCGCAATGCGGAGGTGCTTCTTCATAAGATCCCCTTCCCTGGTTCTCTCTGACTCGACTCACGCGGTGCCGCCGGCCCCCGCCCCCTGACAGGCGCCTGATCGGCGTATGAGCACCCCTATATTATTCTTTTGATAGTATATAGTCAATTACAAATATCGCGAATTGAGCAGAAAGCCGGCAACGACGAAGGGCGGCGGATCGGGCAGGGAGGAAGGCGCGGCAAGCGGGAAAGGCCGGGGAAACGGGAAGGCGCCCGGCCCTACGCGCCCAGGCGCACGACGCGCGTGGCTATGCGGTCGGTGAGGGCGGGGGAATGCGACACGAACACGAGCCCGATGCCCCGCCTGCTCGTCTCGCCCACGAGGAAGCGCCATATCTGGGCCTGCGTGAGGGCGTCGAGCATGGTGGACACCTCGTCGGCCACGAGGTAGCGCGGGTTCGCGGCCAGCGCGCGGGCGATGCAGAAGCGCTGCAGCTCGCCGCCCGACAGCTCGTGCGGATAGCGCGACAGCCAGCGTTTCTGGATGCCCAGGTCGTCCAGCAGACGGCCGGGCACCTCGCCCGCCTCGGCCAGGGTCGCGCCCATGCGCATGCGCGGGTCCACGGCGGCCTCGGGATGCTGCCATATCATCTGCACGGGGCACGCACCGCGCCGCGGCAAGGGCTCGCCGTCCACCAGGACCTCGCCCGCTTGCGGGCGCTCGTAGCCGGCCAGCAGGCGGCAGAGCGTGGTCTTGCCGAAGCCCGAGGGCGCGCAGAGGGCCACCCGCTCGTCGGGCGCAACTGCCAGGTCGAAGCCTTGGTAGAGCGCGCGCGCCGCACCGGGATACGCGTAGGTGATGCCCCGCGCCTCAAGCATGGAAACCTCCCTTGCCAGACCCCTCGTCAACGTTGCGGTCGCGAAACCCGTGCTCCGGCAGCGCATGCCACAGCGCGCGCGAGAACGGGTGCGCGAGCGTGTCAGGGGACGCGAAGTTCGCGACGGCCGTCTCCTCCACCACGGTGCCGTCCTTGAACACGGCCACGCGGTCGGCCACGTGCAGGGCCAGCTCTATGTCGTGGGTGATGAGCATGACGCCGCCGCCCGCGTCGGCGAACGCGCGGAAGTCGTCGAGGGCGCGCACGGCCAGATCCAGGTCGAGCCCGGGCGTGGGCTCGTCGGCGACGATGACGCGCGGATCGTCCATGAGCGCGCAGCACAAGAGCACGCGCCGCGCCATGCCGCCCGACAGCTCGAAGGGGTAGAGCTGCGCCGTCTCCTCCGACAGGCCGTAGCGCTCGAACAGCTCCGCCCGACGGCGGCGACGCTCGGCATGCGGCACGTCGGGGTGCGCGAAGCCCTCCACCTGCCGCCCCACTTTCATGAGCGGGTCGAGGTTGTTCACGCTCTGCGGCACGAGCGACACGCCGTTGCCGCGCAGCGCGGCCAGCCCCGCGGCGTCCTGCAGCTCGCCGTCGAACCAGATGCGGCCGCGCACGGTGGCGTTCGGCTCGAACAAGCCCAGCACGGCGTCGGCCAGAAGCGTCTTGCCCGACCCCGACGCGCCCACCACCGCCACGATCTCGCCCGCATGCACCGAGATGGTCAGGGAGCTGATCACCTCCACGAAGCGCTGCCTTGCGCGGAAGAACGGGGCGTCCTCGTCGTACATGCGGAACCCCACGCTCAAGTCCTCCACCTGCAGCAGGTGGTGGCCATGCTCGTGGTGGGACGCGGGCGCGTGCGTATGGTGGTGGTGCTCCTGCTCGTCGGCGTGCTCGAGAGCCTCGTGCCCTCCGAACAGCGTGTCGGCCAGCTCGTCCAGCTCGGCCGCGCGCCCGCAGGCCGGCACCTGCTCCGCCCGCGTCTCTTCCGCCCGCGCCGCCTTCTGCGCCGCACCCTTCTGCGTCTCGCTCATCCGCGCCTCCTATTCCTGCGAGCTGTGCGGGTCGATGAGCTTGCGAAGGTTCGAGCCCGCCACGTCGAACAAGAGCACGGTGGCGATGAGCGCGAGACCCGGGAACACCGCGAGCCACCACATGCCGGCCGACAGGTACGCCATCGACTCGCTCAAGATGACGCCGATGGCCGGCTGCTCGGGCGGCAGGCCGAAACCGAGGAACGTGACGGCCGCCTCGTGCAGGATGGCATGGGGAAACAGCAGGATGAGCCCCACTATGAACTGCGGCAGCACATAGGACACCATATGCTTCAAGGCAATGCGCAGCGGGCTCTGCCCCAACTTGCGCGCAACGGCCACGAACGTGGACTCGCGGCATTGCAGGATCTCGGCGCGCACCACGCGGGCCAGGCTCGGCCAATGCGTCACCGCCACGCCGATGGTGACGCCCCAGAACCCCTTGCCGAGCGCAAACGATATCAGGATGAGCAGCACGATGTGCGGGATGCCCATCATGAGGTCGATGAGCCAGGTTACCACGGCATCGGCCTTCTTGCCGCCGAGCGCCGCCACCGCGCCCAGCACGAGCGCGATGACCGAGGACGCGCCTGCGGCCAGAAGGCCCACCAGCACGCTCGTGGACAGGCCCGCCAGCGTGCGCAGCAGCATGTCGCGCCCCATCCAGTCGGTGCCGAAGGGGTGCGCCAAGCTGGGCGCGAGGTTCTTCTGGGCAAAGTCCGTGGCCGTCGCGGCGTCGGCGGCCACAAAGCCCGTCGCCACCACGGCGGCCAGCGCGACGACCGCCAGCACGAAAGCCGCCAGCGTGAGCTTCCTGTTCCCCCACCGAGCCGCGCGGGAAGCGTGGAGCACCGGGGCTGCAGCCACCTTGAAGCCGGCGGCCTCGCAGGTTTCCTTTCCGCTACGCATGAGCCTTCGCCCCCTTGCGCATGCGAGGGTCCACCACGCCGTACAGCACGTTGGCTATGAGGTTGCCGCCGAACACGAACGCCGCCGAGAACAGCGCGATGCCCGCGAGCAGCGCCACGTCGCCGCCCAAGCCCGCCGTGACGGCCGCCTGCCCGAGGCCCGGGTACGAGAACACCTGCTCCACCAGCACCGACCCGCCGAATATCTCGGAGATGGAGGCAAACTGCAGCGTGAGCGCGGGCAGCGCCAGGTTGCGCAGCCCATGGTGGCGCAGGGCGCCCCAGGTGGAAAGCCCGCGCGTGCGGGCGAACCGCACGTAGTCGCTCTCCAGCACGTCGATGGTCTTCTCGCGCGTGTGCAGCGCGATGTTCGCCACGCCCACCACCGAGAGCGTGAGCGCGGGCAGCGCCAGATGGTGCAACGCGTCCGCAAGCGTCACGTCGGCGGCCGACACCCCGATGGGAACCGAGAAACCGAACGGGAACCAGCCCAGCCACACCGAGAACACGATGAGGAACACGAGCCCCAGCCAGAACGTGGGCACGGACGCCAGCAGAAAGCAGTAGCCCTTCACGATACGGTCGATGGGTCGCCCGCGGTTGGCGCCGGCCAGGATGCCCAAGCCGAAGCCCAGCACGCCGCTCACCACCCAGGCCGTGGCCATAAGCGCGAGCGAGTTCACCGTCCGCGTGGCGATGACGTCGGCCACCGGCGCGTTGAAGCGCAACGACGTTCCCAGGTCGCCGTGCAAAAGGTCGCCGAGCCAGCTGGCGTAGCGCTCCCACAAGGGCGTGTTCACACCCCAGTACTCGGCCAGCTGCGCCCGCTTCGCCTCGCTCATGTTGACGTAGGCCGCCTGCCCCACGTTCGCCTGCACCGGATCGATGGGGGATATGCTCACCAGCACGAACGTCACCATGCTCACGGCAACCATGAGCAGGATGAACTTCACTATGTTCCGAAGGATGAATCGGGCCATGATGGAAACTACTATAACCTCACCTGTCCGAAAACCTGACAACAACACCCCTCAGCGAGGGAAAACGCCGACCAGTCCCCCCCCCCCCGCAGGTCCTCCGAAGTCAGCGGAGGGGGCGGACGGCGCCCACCAAGCGAGTTCCGCAGCGAAGCGAGGACTGTCCGAGCGACGGGGCGCCGTCCGCCCCCTCCGCGTCGGCAACGAAACCCCTAAGCCCACGACCACTGGTCGACGTTGTTCACGAGCGACCAGCCGTGGCCGTGCGGGTGCGGCTTCTGCTCGGCAACCCTCAGGTTCTCCTTCGCGAAGTACAGGTGGTCGATGTTCGCGAACCACACCCACGGCGCGTCGCCCTGCGGCGCGATGCCGGTCGAGCCGTCCCACTGGGCCTTCTTCCACAGCTCGAACGAGTCCTCCACCCGGGGCTGGGCCAGCGCCTCGTCCAGGTACGCGTCGGTGGCGGCTTTCTCGTAGCAGGCGTAGTTGCCCGTACCCTTGGAGTAGAACAGGTTGTACGTCTCGATGGGGGCGTTCGTGCCCCAACCCCACACCACCGGGTCGGTGAACTGGTGCGGGTACAGATCGTCCCAACTCACGCCCTTTATGGCGAATTCAAGACCCAGCTCCTTCATCTGGTTGGAGAACTCCTCGGCAATACCCTGGCGCACGGTGTCGCCGGCCGAGTAGTACAGGTTCATCGAGGCGCGCACGCCGCCCTTCTCGCGGACGCCGTCGGCGCCCGGCGCCCAGCCGGCATCGTCGAGCAGCTTCTTCGCCTTGCCCACGTCGGTCGCGCACTTCATGTCGGGCGATGACCACGGCATGCCGTCGCCCACGCTGTAGGCCACGGTGCCGAAGCCGTTCATGACGTTGTCGATCATGCGCTCGCGATCCACGCCGTAGTTGATGGCCTGGCGCACGGCCGCATCGCACGTCACGTCGTTGCCGGCGGCAGCCTCGCCCTTCTCGTCGGTCTTCGTCGCGCCCGCGGGGATGGTGGGCAGCGAGATGCCGCGCGAATCGACCGACGCGCAGTTCAGCAAGTCGTAGCCCGCCGGCTGCTGCGCGGCGAACGTCGCGGAGGTGTAGGCCACGTCCACTTGCCCGGACTGCGCCGCGGCGAGCGAGGCGTCCTCCTCCATGAACACGGCCACCACGCGCTCGATCTTAGGCGCTTCCCCGTAGTAGTCGGGGTTGGCCTTCAGGATGACCTGCTGGCCGCGGTCCCACTGCTCCAGCATATAGCGGCCGCTGCCGACGGGGTTGGCGCCGTAGCCCTCGCCGTAGGCGTGCTCGGGCACGATGCCGATGACGGCCAGCGTGTACAGGAGCGCGTTGAACGGCTTCTCCATGTGGATGACCACCGTGGCGTCGTCCGGCGCGACGGCCTCACGCACCATGGACAGGTCGCATTCCGAGGCCTCGGCCGTGCGGATGCCGTTCAAGGTGAACGCCACGTCGCGCGCCGTGAGCGGCTCGCCGTCGGTGAAGCGCACGTCGTCGCGGATGGTAAACGTCCAGGTCATGCCGTCATCGGAGCACTCGTAGGACGTGGCGAGATCGTTCTTGAAGCTAAGGTCGGTGTCGGTGGCGATGAGCGTGGACTGGATGAGCGGCTCGTGCACGTGCTCGCCGCAGCCCCAGGAGACCAGCGGGTCGAAGCCCGCCGCCGGCTCGGAGCCCGTGGTCATGGACACGATCACCTGCGAAGGGGCCGCCTCGCCCGTGCCCGTCGCGCCTGTCCCTGCCGCCGGCTTCTCGTTCCCGCCGCCCGCGCAGCCTGCCAAGATCCCGCCCAGCGAAAGCGCGGCCGCGCCTGCGCCCGTCAGCTTCGCGAAGTCGCGCCGTGTGAGTGTTGCCATGCGAATCCTCCCACCCGCTGCGACGGCTCCC
The DNA here is from genome assembly GCF_900199375.1 of Gordonibacter urolithinfaciens. Lineage (NCBI taxonomy): Bacteria > Bacillati > Actinomycetota > Coriobacteriia > Eggerthellales > Eggerthellaceae > Gordonibacter > Gordonibacter urolithinfaciens. The sequence goes on along the minus strand of NZ_LT900217.1, from coordinate 2,492,591 downwards.
TCGCGGCCCGGCGCAGCACCTCGAAATGTGTTACGAAACTGAACTGTGTAACACACTATAGCAGATAGATCACACCGACGGTGTTACGATTTCCATTTCCGTAACTTCCTTAGGCGAGCGGCAGGCACCGAAAGGCGAACGCGGAGCAGCGCACGGGCGAACAAGCTAACGGGCGGTTCGCATGAACCATCGAGGCATGCTTGCGGGAACGGCCCAAACCAGCCGAAATCTCGCCTTCAGCGCTACAGAATCGCCGATTTCGGCGGGTACGAAACGCGTTTCAGCCCGAGCGAAAAACAGCCCTCGGAAAAACCCCGGTCAGGCGTGATACCCTTGCGCCCAAACCCGCTTCGAAGCCGCCAGCGCCGCGCTTGCCCGCCGAAAAGGGCGTTTTTGTAGCAGCGACCGCCCGAATCGCGACCAACCGCACGCATCTCCGCCTGAATCGCGACCACCCGCATCGCGAGCGCACATATCGCGCCCGCCCGCATCGCCACCGCCCGTGCGCCTCTCCGCCCGCATCGCGACCGCACGCCCGCATCGCCGCCCGCGTCGCGCGCGCCCGCAGGCGGCCGCCCTACTCGGGAGCCTCGCCGGTTTCGAGGATGCGCAGCAGAGCCGCTTCGTCAAGCACCGGGACGCCGAGCGTCACGGCCTTGTCGTACTTGGAGCCGGCGGCCTCTCCGGCCACGACGAAGCTCGTCTTCTTCGACACGCTGCCCGACACCTTCGCGCCGCGCGCCTTGAGCGCCGCACCTGCCTCGTCGCGGGTCATCCCGCTCTCCACGAGCGAGCCCGTCAGCACGAACGTGAGGCCCTCGAGCGTTTGCGGCAGCTGCTCGGCAGGGTCGCCCGCCTCGTCGGCCATCGCCACGCCGCGCTTGCGCAAGCGCTCGATGACGGCCACGTTGTCGGGCGTGCGCAGGAACAGGTACACGCTGCGGGCGATCTTCGGGCCCACGCCGTCGATGGCGGCCAGGTCTTCCTCCGAGGCCTCCATGAGCGCCTCGATGGACGGGTACGCCGCCGCCAGCAGCTCGGCGATGGTCTTGCCCACATGGCGGATGCCGAGACCGAACAGCGCGCGGGCGAACGGGCGCGCACGGCTCTCGTCGATAGCGGCCACGAGCTTCTTCGCCACGGTGGACCCGAGGCGGATGGGCTCGCCTTCCTTGTTCACGCGGCCCATGTCGACGAGCGACAGCTCCACCTCGTCCAGCGTGTAGTAGTCGGCCACGTCGGTCAAGCGGCCGCTCTCCACGAGGCGCGACACGATCTCCTCTCCCATGCCGTCGATATCCATGGCGCCGCGGCTGGCCCAGTGGAGCAGCCGCTCGAGCGCCTGCGCCGGGCAGTCGATGGAGATGCAGCGGAAATCCACCTCGCCCTCTTCGCGGATGACGGGCGAGCCGCACGACGGGCACGTGCGCGGCATCTCCCAGCGGACGGCGTCGGCGGGGCGCAGCGCCAGCACGGGGCCCAGCACCTCGGGGATGACGTCGCCCGCCTTGCGCACGATGACGGTGTCGCCCACGCGCACGTCTTTGCGCTGCACCTCGTCCTCGTTGTGCAGCGTCGCGCGCGCCACGGTGGATCCGGCCACCGACACGGGGTCCATCTCGGCAACGGGCGTCAGCTTGCCGGTGCGCCCCACCTGCACGGTGATGTCGTGCAGCAGCGTCGTCTTCTCCTCGGGCGGGAACTTGAACGCCACGGCCCAGCGGGGCGCGCGGGCCGTGTAGCCCATCGACTCCTGCTGCGCGAACGCGTTCACCTTCACCACTACGCCGTCGATCTCGTAGGGCAGGTCCTCGCGGCGCTCGATGGCGCGCTTGCAGAACGCGTGAACCGCCTCGCGCGTCTCGCACAGCTCGACGTCGGGGTTCACGTGGAAGCCCGCTTCGCGCAGCCATGCCAACAGCTCCCACTGGCCCTCGACGGCCAGGGCGCGCTCGTCGGCCACCGCGTAGATGAACGTGGACAGGTCGCGGTTCGCCGTGATGGCGGGATCCTTCTGGCGAAGGCTCCCCGCTGCGGCGTTGCGCGGGTTCGCGAACGCCTGCTTGCCATTGGCCTCGGCGGCGACGTTCAGGGCGTCGAAGCTGGACTTCGGCATGTACACCTCGCCGCGCAGCTCAATCGGCGCCTCCGCGTCCCGCAGCCCGTCGAGGGCCGCCTCGCGCAGGCGCAGCGGCACGTCTTTCACCGTGCGCATGTTGGCGGTGACGTCTTCGCCGGTGGTGCCGTCGCCGCGCGTCGCCGCGCGCACGAGGCGGCCGTCCTCGTAGGTCAAAGCGATGGACGAGCCGTCGATCTTGAGCTCGCATACCACGGGCACCATGCGGCCGAACGCCTCCACCACGCGCTCGATCCACGCGTCCAGCTCCTCGAGGTCCATGGCGTTGTCGAGCGAGTACATCCGCCGCTCGTGGCGCACGGGGGCGAACTGCTCGCCCACGTAGCCGCCGACGCGCTGCGTGGGACTGGACGGATCGACGAGCTCGGGATGGGCCGCTTCCAGCTCGCGCAGCTCGCGCATGAGCGAGTCGAACGCGGCGTCGGATATCTCGGGAGCATCCTGGGCGTAGTACAGGTAGGTGTGGTGCTCGATCTCGCGCCGCAGCGCGTCGATACGCGCGGCCGGATCGCTCGTCGCCTCGGCGAGCGCCCGCTCGTCCAGGAGGTTCTGCTGTTCTTCTGCCATGTTCTCCACCGCCGTCTTGACTTCCTCCATCGGGAAGAAGGCCCCGAACGCATTCGGGGCCTTCGCCATTTAATCGAGATTCTACCACGAGTCGCAGCGGGCAGCGCACCCGCCCCATGGTTTCATCAGAGGTTGCGGCAAGGCCCGGCCGCCGGCTACGCCAGCATGCCCTTGTTCGCGTTCCAGCCGTAGAATACGAGCGACACGCCGCGCATGAGTATGAACACCGAGAGGAATATGCTGAACGACGCTGGCGCCACGAAGAACGTGATGCCGCAGAGCACGCTCACGATGCCCGAGAACAGCATCCAACCCCACATAGGCACGCCCGTCTTGCGAATGCGAAAGGAGCCGACGACCTCGAACGCGCCGAAGATGATGAAGAACGCCCCGATCACCCACGGGATGACGCCCGCGAACGCCAGCGGATGGATCAAGAACATGAGGCCGATGACGATGTCGAGCACGGCGTAGGCGATGGCCCACCCCGACAGGTTCATGACCTTGTGGAAGCGCACGTAGTTGATGATGTCGAATATGCCGGACACGAGGAACGCCGCGCCCGCGATGGCCGTGATGGTGACAAGGGTGAGCCCCGGCGCCACCACGAAGAAGAAGGCGCACAGCACCAGCAGAATGCCCGCAACGATCAAACCCCAGTCATGCTTCCTCGTCGTATCCACGATGCCTCCTTCGAATCGTTCGGCGCTGATGCGCCTTTTTTCTCATCATATGATTGTAGCGAATGAGAAAAACAAGCTGAGCGGGGTGGTCAACCGTTTCCGCACCGTAACGGTCCGAATTCGCACGGCAACGGTCTACCGAGCGTTCGCGCCTTTCGTCGATACGCGGTAGAATGGGAAGAGGGAACCCTTCGACGGACAAGGTGGTCGCCTATGCAGGACGTTCGGGAATACGGCAACGACGAGCTGGTGGCCCTTGTGCCCCTGCCGGCCGACGACGCGAACAAGTACACGCGGGGCACGCTCACCGCTGTCGTGGGCAGCGAGCGCTACCCCGGCGCGGCATGCTTGGCAGCCTACGCGAGCCAGCGCATGGGCGCCGGCTACACGCAGGTGTTCACCCATCCGGCAGCCGTTCCGCTCGTGCAGGGCTTCCGCCCCTCCCTCGTGGTGGGCCCGCGCTCGGCCCTCCCGCCGAAGCTCTCCCCCTCGCTGCCGGGCAAGCCGCACGCCTACCTCGTAGGTTGCGGGTTCGACGCGGACGACGGCGCGTCCTCCAAGCTCGTGCACTTCGTGTTGAAGCACGCCGAGGCGCCCGTGCTGGTGGACGGCAGCGGCCTGGGCGCCCTTGTCTCGGAGAAGGGGCGCCGCCTGCTGAAGCGGCGCTTCCTGAACGGCCACGCCACCGTGGTCACGCCCCATGCCGGCGAGGCGGCACGGCTCGCACGCGCGTTCGACCTGCCTACGGGCGACCCCTGCGCGCTGGCACGGTCGCTCTCGCTCGCCTACGGCGTGGTGGCGGTGGTGAAGGGGCCGGTCACCTTCATATCCGACGGCGAGCAGACCGTGCGCATGGCGCACGGCACGCCGGCGCTCGCGAAGGCGGGCACGGGCGACGTGCTGGCGGGCATGGTGGCGGCGCTGCTGGCCCAGGGGATGGACGCGCTCGAGGCGTCCGTGCTGGGAGCCGAGCTGCACGCGCGGGCAGGGCTCGCCGCGGCCGCCCGCTGGTCGGCCATCGCCGTGTGCGCGGAGGACGTCGTGGAGTGCCTGCCCGCCGCCTTCGCGGAGCTCGTGGGCGCGTAGGGCACGCGGCGGGTTCAAACGGCGGAACGTGTGCTCTCCGTGGCCGAGCGGCCTACCAGTGGCAGACCACCACGTCGCCCGTGGCGATGAGATCGTACAGCGCGGTAGCCTTCTCCACCGGCAGGTTCACGCAGCCGTGGCTGCCGCTGCCGGAGGCGTACCGCGAGCCGCCGAATGCAGGCTGCCAGTCGGCGTCGTGCAGGCCGATGTAGTTCTCCACGAACGGCATCCACGCCTTCACTTCCGTCTGGTATTCCGGCTTGCCCGTCTCGGGCTCCATCTGGCCGATGAGCTTCGAAGGGCTTTCCTTGCCGTTGATGACGTATACGCCCTCTGGCGTGTCGTGCTCGCCGTCGGGCGTGCCCGACACGATATCGGACTCCCACGCCAAGCTGCCGTCGTCGCCGTAGAAGCGCGCATGCTGCTCGGCCAGGTCGATGTCAAGGTAGCGCTTGCCCCAGTCGCGCCCGTGCAGGCCGTCGTAGGCGCCGGCCTCCTGCTCGCAGGGGATGGCCACATCGCCCGCCTGGGCGGACCGCACGCCGTCCATCACGGTTTTCTTGAGCTGGTCCTTGTCGACGATCCAGCCGTACACGCCGCCCGACACGGTGACCTCCTTGCCGTCGGCGCGCGTGAATGTGCGCCGCGCCTGGTAGGTGTTGCACGCCGAGGCGATGTCCTGCACCCAGACCGCCACCAGGCTCTCGTCCACTCCCACGGTCACGTCGTCGCCCAGACGCATCCAGTCCGCTATCTGGTCGGCGTTCACGCGCGCGACGACCGTATCGGCAAGCTTCAGGTTGAAGTCGGCCTTGAGCAGGGCGTTCGCGTCGTCGGCGGCTTTCGCCAAGCGCGTGTCGTCGGCGAAGAGCGTGGGCTTTTGCAGCGCGTCCTCGCCGAGCGTCGCAGAAGGCGCGAGAGTGGCGACGGCCGCGCTCACGGCCTCGAGCACCTGGTCGGCATCGAGCGCCGTGCCCGCCGTCTCGGTGCGCACCACGAACGACGAGCTGCCCGCGTCGTAGTCGAGCCCGGCGTTGCGCGGCGGGACGGCTCCCTCGTTGAACGCGTCGACGGCGGTGCGCACGGCCTGCTCCAGCTTTCCGTTCGAGGTGGCCAGCTTGTCGGTCTCGTCGCGCGAGCCGAACACCTCCACCGGCCAGGCCCAAGGGTTCGCGTCGGCGTGCATGGCGTCCGTCACGTTTTGGACGTTGATGCCGGTGCCCATGTCCGCGGACGTGAGCTTGAGCGAGAACCCCTGCCCCGACACGTCGAGCGCGTAGCTCTTCGCGATGTCGGCCAGCAGGTCCTGCACCTCGGCGGACGTCTTGAACGACACGTCCTCGCCCATGACGGTGGTGCGGGGCATGAAGCGGTCCATGAACGTGAACGCGCCTGCCAGATAAACGACGACCAGCACGGCCGCCACGGCGCAAGCGGCGATGATGCCCTCCTTGCGGCCGGGCTTCGGCCGCCGCGGAGCGGAGCCGGAACGCGGGACGGACGCGGGACGGAAACCGCGCGACGGCTCCTCGCCCTTCACGTCGTTGCCTGCGTGCCTGCCTTGCGAACCGTTTCCTGGCGCCATGCGCTCACCTCTTCGCCTCTCCGCCGCTCTCTCGTGCCTTGATCCAACATAATGGGTTCGCCGCACAAGTTCAATGCATCCCCACGGTAAAAGGGGAAAGCGGATGCCCCGGTGCACCGTTCGGCAGTCGCCCGCCTTGCCGCCGCGCCCCCGCCGACAGTCCTCTGCGGCGACGTCCTACCGGCCAGGCGTGCCAGAGGCCGCGCCCGCCGGCGCGGCCGGCGGGGCGTCCATCTCGTCGAGCAGGCTGCGGGCCTCCTTGAACTGGCGCGAGAGCTCCTCCATGGGGTCCACGCGCTTCTCGGCGGCGCGCAGCGAGTCCTCGGTGATGGCCATGGCGCAGGCCACGGCGTCGGTGTGCGTGAACGAAAGCGACAGCGGAAGCTCCCGCACGCCCTGCTCGGCCGCGACCTCCTTCGCCCGTCCCGACAGCACCACGGAGGGCCGCCCCTTGGCGTTGCGGCGCACCTCGATGTCGCGCACGCCGATGCCGCGCGTAAAGCCGGTGCCGAGCGCCTTCACCACCGCCTCCTTCGCCGCGAAGCGCGTGGCGTAGTGCACCTCCGGGTTCGCCGTCGCGTCGCAGTAGGCGCGCTCCTCCTCCGAGAACACGCGCTCGCGGAAGCTCGGCGTGCGCTCGAGGATGCGCCTCACCCGCGCGATCTCCACGATGTCCACGCCCAGCCCCACCTGCCCCTCGGCCGCGGGGAACGCCTCGTCCAACTCAGTATCGCTCACAGGTAATTCCTCTCTCTTCCCTCCATGCCGCAACCCGGCGACCCTTCAGTCGAAGCCCCGCCCCGCTTGGAGCGGAAGGGGCCGGCGACGTCCGCCAAGCGAGTTCCGCAGCGAAGCGAGGACTGCCCGGGCGACTGGGCGTCGCCGGCCCCTTCCGCGGACCCGCAGGTCGAAAAGCTACTCCACCGTAACCGATTTCGCCAGGTTGCGGGGCTGGTCCACGTCGCAGCCGCGCTCGACGGCGATGGCTCGCGCGAACAGCTGCAGCGGCACGCTGGCCGTGACGGCCGAGAACGCGTCGCGCACCTTCGGGATGTAGACGACATGGTCGGCGTGCGCGCGAATGTCCTCGTCGCCCTCGGTGGCGACAGCCACGATCATCGCGCCGCGGGCCTTCGCCTCCTGCAGGTTCGACACGAGCTTGTCGTACACGGGGCTCTTCGTGGCCACCGCGATCACGGGGAAGCCCTCGTCGATGAGCGCGATGGGGCCGTGCTTCATCTCGCCGGCCGGGTAGGCCTCGGCGTGCAGGTAGCTGATCTCCTTGAGCTTGAGCGCGCCCTCGCACGCGATGGCGGCGCCCATGCCGCGCCCGACGAACAGCGCGCTCGAGGCGTCCTTGCACGCGCGCGCCGCTTGCGTGATGGCGGCGGTGTCGGCCAGGATGCGCTCCACCTGCTCGGCCGTGTCGGCCAGCTCGTGGAACAGCAGGTGCACCTGGTTCGTCTTGAGCTTGCCCTTGGCCTGGGCGAGCAGCATGGCCAGCAGCGTGAGCGACACCACCTGGCCCAAGAACGATTTCGTGGAGGCCACGGCTATCTCCTTGTTGGCCTTCGTGTAGATCACGCCGTCGCTCTCGCGCGCCACGGGAGAGCCCACCACGTTCGTGATGCCGAACACCTTGGCTCCCTTCACGCGCGCGTCGCGGATGGCCGCCAGCGTGTCGGCGGTCTCGCCCGACTGCGACACGGCCACCACCAGGGTGGACGGCGTGATGATGGGGTTGCGGTAGCGGAACTCGCTGGCCGCCTCCACCTCGCAGGGGATGCGCGCCCAGCCCTCGATGAGGTTCTTCGCGATGAGGCCGGCGTGGTAGGACGTGCCGCACGCGATGACGCACACGCGGTCGATGAGGTTGAGCTCCTCGGGCGAGAGGTCCAGCTCGTCGATGGACAGCGCGCCGTTCACCAAACGGCCGGCCAGCGTGTCGCGTATGACGCGCGGCTGCTCGTGGATCTCCTTCATCATGAAGTCGGGGTAGCCGCCCTTCTCCGCCACGTCGAGGTCCCAATCGACGTGCGTGACCTCGGGCTCGTAGGCCTCGCCGCGCACGTTGAAGAACGTCGCGCCCGAGGGCTCGAGCTTGGCGAAGTCGCCGTCGGCGAGCACGGCCACGTCTCGCGTGGCGTCGATCATGGCGATGATGTCGGAGGCCACGTACGCCCCGTCGTCGGCGAGGCCCACCACGAGCGGCGAGTCCTTGCGCGCCGCCACGACGGTGCCGGGCTCCTGATCGCTGATGACCGCGACGGCGTACGCGCCGATCAGGCGCTCGGTCGCCTCGCGGACGGCCTCCAAGAGGTCGCGGCTCTCCGCGTAGGCCTCCTCCACCAGGTGCGCGACGACCTCGGTGTCGGTCTCGCTCGAGAACGCGTGCCCGCGGGCCTCCAGCTCCTCGCGCAACTCGGCGAAGTTCTCGATGATGCCGTTGTGCACGACGGCCACGTGCCCGTCGCAGGAGGTGTGGGGGTGCGCGTTCGCCTCGCTCGGGCGGCCGTGCGTGGCCCAGCGCGTGTGGCCGATGCCGCAGGTGCCGGCGAGGTCCAGGGGCTCGACGAGGCGCGCGAGGCCGCTCACCTTGCCTTTGCAGTGCACGACGCGCAGCGCCCCGTCCTGCTCGACGGCGATGCCCGCCGAGTCGTAGCCGCGGTACTCGAGCCTGGTCAGGCCCTCGATAAGGATGTCCTTGACGGGACGTGCTCCGGTGTATCCGACGATTCCGCACATAATCTGCTCCTCACGCGCGTCGCTTTTCCGAGCGCTATTCTAAGGTAAGAGCAGCCCGCCCTTCTTTTTCACGGCCGGCTGGAGCCGAATCCGCTCAATAAACGCATGTTTTCAGGGAGGCCCGGCAGCGCAGGACCGCCCCCCCCCTCACCCCAGCTTCAGCACGGGGTGGAGGTCCTGCATGCGCACGGTGCGCTTGCGCCAGGCCACGATGCTCGTGAGCGCGAAGGCGGCCGCGCCGAACCCTGCGAGCACGAGGCAGTCGAAACCCACCACGCCGTAGTCGAGCCCGGTCATGATCTGACGCAGCGCCTCCACCACGTAGGTCATGGGCAGGTACGGGTTCACCGCCTGGAAGAACGCGGGCGTCGTCTGGATGGGGAAGGTGCCGGCGCTCGTGGTGAGCTGCAGCATGAGCAGGATGATGGCGAGGAACCGCCCCGGGAAGCCGAACGCCGCCAGCAGCAGCTGCATGAGGGCCGCGAACACGAGCGCGGTGAGAAAGCCCATGCCCCAGAAGGCGGGCACGTTGCCTATCTGCAGCTGCAGCCCGAACTGGATGACCGCCATGAGCAGCGCCGCCTGCACGAGGGCGAACGCCGCCATGGGCAGGTAGTTCGCGAACGCCGCCGTGACGGGGTTCGCGCCCGCCAGCAGGAGGCGCCCGTTGAGCGGCTTGAACACGAAGCCCGACACGAGGCTGCCCACCCAGAGCCCCAGCGCCATGAAGTACGGGGCGAAGCCGGTGCCGTAGTTCCTCACCGAGGTGTAGTAGTCGTTGCCGAGCTCCACCGGATCGCTCATGGCCTCGGCCTTCGCGGGGATGTTTCGAGTCTGATCGGCGGCCTCCTCGGCGCCCGCAGCCAGTTTGGAGGCCAGCTCGCCTTCGCCCTCCGTTGCCTCGTGCAGGCCCGTGACCAGGCGGTCCGTTCCCTCACGCAGCTGTCCCGCGCCAGTGGCGAGCTGCCCCGCGCCGCCTTGCGCAGACTGCGCGCCCTGGGCGAGCTCGCCTGCGCCGTCCTTGGCCGACCGCGCGCCCGAGGCGACCTCGGCCGCGCCGGCGTCGAGCCGCGCAGCGCCGGACGCGGCGTCGGCGACCCCGGCGGCGAGAACGGACAGGTTGGCGCTCACATCCTGCGCGCCGGCGCTCAAGCGGTCGATGCCGCCGACGAGCGAGGGGGCCGCCTGGGCGAGGGCCGCCGCACCCGCGGAGAGCGCCTGCAGGTCAGAAGCTTGCGACGCCAGCTCGTCGCGCGTCCGCACCAGCCCCTCGTGCAAGGTGCGCGCGCCCGCCGAAAGCTCCGATGCGGCGTCGGCGGCCTTGAGCGCACCGGGCAGAAGCGCGCCGTCCACCTCCCCCTTCGCCTGCGCGAGCCCGTCGACCACGCCCGCGCGCCCCTCGGCCCCGTCGAGGTAGGCCCGCGCCGTGCCGAGGGACGTGAGCAGGGCCTCCTTCTGCTCCGGCGTCATGTCGCTTGCCAGCACGGCCTCCGTGTCCACGCCCGCGAGCGCCGCGCTCGCCGCTGACGCACCGTCCTGCAGCGTGCCGAGCGCACCGGAGAGCTCCTCCACGCCCTGGGCCAAGGCAGGGGCGCCCGTCTGCGGATCCGCCAGCTCCTCGAGCCCGGAGGCGAGGGCGGCCGACCCGCCGACGAGCGTCTGCGGTTCGCTGTCCGTCCCGAGCGCCGCGGACAGCTCGCCCACGCTGCCCACGACGGCCTGCACGCCGTCGTCCAACCGCGCCGCCTGGGCCGGCAGCCCGGCCGTCTCGTCCGCCAGCTCGCGCGCGCCGGCGGCCAGCGGCGCGCCTCCCTCGTCCCGCAGCTCCGACGCGCCGTCCGACACCCGGCTCGCGCCCGACGCGAGCGAGCCCGCCCCTGCCTCGAGCGCGCCTGTGCCTCCCACCAACGTGCCGAGCCCCGCGTCGAGCGCGACCGCGCCGCCTGCCAGGGTACCGAGCCCCGCGTCGAGCTCGACGGCACCGTTCTTGAGCGTGCCCAGGTTCGTCGCGATCGAGCGGGTGCCGTCCTGCGCGGCGGACAGGCCGCCCTCCAGGTCGCGCGCTCCCGCCGCGGCAGCGCCGATCTGCCTGCCCGAATCGGCCACGCGGCCGAGCACCGTCGTCCAGTACTGCTCGGCCACCATGTCGCTCACGCGCGTGCGCACCTGCCGCCACACCGTCTGGCCTATCTGGGACGCCAGCATGTTCTCGCTCTCGTTGTACTCCACCTTCAGCTGGGCCCGGCGCGGCGCGTCGCCGTCCACCGAGGCCACGGAGGCGGAGAAGTCCGAGGGGATGATGCACGCCATGAAGTAGGTGCCGTCCGCAAGGCCCGCCCGGGCCTCGTCGGCTGACACGAAGTGCCAGCCCAGGCCGTTGTCGGTGCGCTTGAGCTCGTCGACCACCTCGTCGCCGAGGTTGCGCTGCTCGGCCGCGATCACGGCCCCCGCGTCCTCGTTCGCCACCGCCACGGGCAGCGAGGACAGGCGTCCGTAGGGGTCCTGGAACGCGGCCAGGTACAGCCCGCCGTAGAGGAGCGGGATCACCGCGATGGCCGCGATCACCACCCACATCACCTTCGAGGCCGCGAGGTTTCGCCATTCCAGGCTCGCGAAGCGCACGCCTTCGAACGCCATGTCACTCCCCTTCCTTCGCCAGGTACGCGCACGAATCGGCCATGCGGGCCAGGTCGCGCTCCACCACCGCCACCGCCACGGCCGCATGGCGCTCGCGGGCCGCCCGCGCGAGCAGCTCCATGAGCCCGCGCGACTGCGACAGGGTGAGCTGGTCCTCGACGTCGTCCACCACCGCCGCGTCCGGGTCCCCCACGAAGGCGAGCGCGATGCCGAGGCGCGCGAGCTTCTCGGCCGTGAGGTCGCGCACCCGCACGCGCGCCACGTCGCCGAGGCCCCACCAGCACAGATGCTCCTCCACGGCCCCGTCGCGCGCGGAGAGGCCGTGCAGGTCGAACTCGGCCTTGGCCGCGGAGCGGGCGCTCAGGTTCTCCGGCAGGTCGTTCAGGCCCTTGAACAGGCCCAGGCCCACGTGCCGCTCGGCCTTGGCGCGCTCGCGCGGGAGTTCGAGGCCGCCGACGGAGAGCGTGCCGCCCGTGGGCTTCATGCGTCCCGCCAGCGTGAGCAGAAGCGCCGACTTGCCGCTGCCGTTGCGCCCGCGCACGGCCGTGACCCGGCCCTTGAACACGTCGAGGTCCACGTTGCGGTAGACGAAGCCGGCGTAGGTCTCGAGCTCGAGGTCCCGCGCGCTCAAGTAGGGGGCTTCCGGAGCTTCCTCCCGCTCCCCCAGCCCGCTCGCGTCGACGGGCCCCATCGGGCACGTCCCCGTGGGGCCCGCCGCCGGGTTCTCCTGCACATCCTGCATCCTGCCACGTCCTTCTCTTCAGCTGCCCCGCGTCGGCGGCGGGAATTCCCCTTCGCCCGACGTTCGGAGACGGCATGGAAACGCATGCTGGCCGCGAACGACCTCGCTCGTTGCTTTATACTTCCGATGGAAGCGCCGTCGCCGAACCGAAACCGACGCGCAACGGAGCCGTCGCCGAGACGCACCGCGCCCGTTGCCCGACGGCGCACCGAGGAAGGAGCCGCCATGAAAGCGAAGATGATCCACCGTTGCATCCACGTCCTCGACCTGAACGCATCGCTCGCGTTCTACGAGCGCGCGCTGGGCCTCGTGGTGCAGCGGCGCATGGGGCCCGAGGACGGGTCGTGGGAGAACGTGTTCATCGGCAACGACGAGACCGACTTCCAGGTGGAGCTCACCTGGAACCGCGGGCGCACCGAGCCCTACGTCAACGGCGGCCGCGACACGCACCTGGCCTTCGAGGTGGACGACCTCGACGCCGCGCGCGCCCTGCACGAGGAGATGGGCTGCGTGTGCTTCGTGAACGAGCGCATGGGCATCTACTTCATCGAGGACCCCGACGGCTGCTGGCTCGAGATCCTCCCGGCGATGCGCGCGGAGTAACGTCCGGTGACCGAATTCGCCTCCATCGACGAGCTGGTGGCCGACGGCCGCAGCGTGCACATCGAATGCAGCCGCGAGACGTCCGCCGCCCTGCTGGCGGCCGTGCGCGCCCGCTACCGCACGCAGCGCTGCGCGTTCGTCCTGGAAACCGACCGCGGCTTCGAGCGCGACTCCGTGGCCTCGCACCTGCGCTTCTACGGCAGCATCGCGCGCAGCTCGGTGCATTACGAGGACGCCATCTCGCACTTCAACCTGCGCGGCGTCGCGAAACGCAAGATGGGCGGCCTCGCCCCCTCGGCGCTCGCACTCGTGAACCTGGCGCGCGCGAGCCTCTTCGAGCCGGAGATGTGCTTCCTCGAACGCCCGCTGTCCGACCTCGACGCCGAAGGGCGCGCCGTTGCGCTCACCTGGATCGCCGAGCGCATGGAGCAGGGCTGCCGCTTCGTCACCACGGTCGAGCCGCTGCGCGAGGCGCTGCTCATGCCCGGCGTGGCCTGCTGGCACGAAGAGGGCCGCTTCATCGCGGTGGACCAGGACGAAGACAGCGATGAGGCCGACGGCGAGAAGCCCGCGTACGAGGGCGACGAGGTGCACGTGCTCAAGATCCCCGCGCACACCGAGACGGCCACGCTGCTGTTCGACCCCCGCGATATCGACTTCGCCGAGAGCATGAACAAGGCCACGTACCTCTCGGTGCGCGGCGAGCGCTACCAAACGCCGCGCACGATGGACGAGCTGGAGCGCGAGCTGTCGCGCGCCGGGTTCTTCCGCTGCCACCGATCGTTCCTCGTGAACGTGCAGAAGGTGGCGAAGGTGGAGCGCTACACGCGCAACAGCTTCAACCTCACGCTGAGCGACGCCGCGCACTCGTCCATCCCTCTGGCGAAAGGGCGTGCCGAGGAGATGAGGGAGCGTTACCGATGGTGAACGCGAAGCAGGTCGCCGCCCGCCCGGGCATCTTAGGTACGCTCGTGCGAAAATTCTTCATGAACGTGGTGAAGAGCCCCGGGCTGCTCGCATGTTGTTTGTTCCCCGCTCTGTTCCTTCTCGTGTTCCGCTTCGTCGTCATCGAGCCCATCGCCCACGACGACGCGCGCATGTTCCTGCTCGTGACCGGCATGCTGTTCTCCACCAGCATGGTGCCCGGCACGACGACCGTCTACCCCATGGCCGAGGCGCGCGAGAAGCGCACGCTGCGCACGATGGAGCTGGCCGGCGTCGGCCGCGCCCAGATGCTCGCCGCGCACGGCATCGTCAGCACGCTGTGGACCGCGCTCGTGGCGGCGGCGTGCTTCCTGGTGTCGGGAGCCCCCTTCGATTGCATGCTCCCCTTCATGTTGGTCACCCTGGCGTCCAGCATTCCCCTCACCGCGTTGTCGCTTGCGCTGGGCCTCGCCTCGCGCAACCAGATGGCGGCGAGCTTCTCCAGCCTGCCCGTCATAACCACCGGCATCGTGCCCCTGTTCTTCATGTATGCCGAGTCCACGTTCCAGGCCCTCCCCCTCCTGCCCACCGGCGGCGGGTTCGCGCTCGTCTACGCGCTGGCGGAGGGGACGCTGCTCGCCCCCGGTTCCATCCTGCCGGCAGTCGGCCAGCTCGCATGGATCGTCGCGAGCGTCGTCGCGCTCGTCGCGGTCGCGCCGCGCATCCCCCGCGACGAGTAGGGGAAGGCGCGGCAGGGGCGTGACAGGGGGACGGGGATGATGTCACGCTCCTCGACGCGAAAAGGGCTCGAAAAGATCCCGGGAGCGTGACATCATCCCCGTCCCCCTGTCACGCCCCGTCCCCCCTGCCTGAGTGCTCCTTTCGTCCCTCCCCCTGCTCCTCTCGTCGCGCGGCGCGCTCCCGGCGTCGCGTTTCCCTTGATCAGCGCTTCGTCTCACGGGAAACTGCTCACCGTCCGAAACGAAAGGAGCAATCACCCATGAATCCCCTGCTGTCCATGGACGACGTGTCCTTGAGCTTCAAGGCGAAGCGCGTGCTCTGCCACCTCTCCTTCGAGGTGGAGCGCGGCGAGTGCTTCGGCTTCCTGGGCCCCTCGGGCGCGGGCAAGACCACCACCATCAAGCTGCTCACGCGCCAGCTCGTCAAGGATTCCGGGCGCATCATGCTGTTCGGGCGCGCCATCGAGCACGCCACGAACAGCGACTACGAGCGCATCGGCATCCTCTCGGATACGAGCGCCCTCTACGAGCGCATGACCATAGAGGAGAACCTGCGCTTCTACGCGAAGGTCCGCGGCGTGACGGGCAACAACATCCCCACCTTGCTCGAGCGCATGAACCTCGCGGACGACCGCAAGACCCTTATCAAGAACTGCTCGAAGGGCATGCGCCAGCGCGCGGCCCTGCTGGCGGCGCTCGTGCACGGGCCGGAGCTGCTGTTCCTGGACGAGCCCACGAGCGGCCTCGACCCCGCCGCGCGCGCCGAGGTGCACAAGATGCTGCACGAGCTGAACGACCACGGCACCACCGTGTTCCTCACCACGCACGACATGGCCGAGGCCGAGAGCCTGTGCCGCCGCGTGGGCATCTTGAACGAGGGCGCCCTCGTCGCCTGCGACGCTCCCGACGCGCTGCGCCTGCGATTCGCGAGGAACGAGGTGATCATGCGCCTTGCGGACGGCCGCGCGGTGCGCACGTCGAAGGACGCGGCCGGCGCGCCGGCCGTGGCAGAGGCGCTGGCCTCGGGGGCGTGCCTGTCCATCCATTCGGTGGAGCCCGATCTGGAGGAAGTGTTCTTGGAGCTCACGGGAAGGGAGTTTTAAATGGAAGCCACGTTGCGCAAGACCGGGGCGCTGCTCGGCAAGGACCTCAAGGACGTGGTGAAGAACCCCACCATGCTCGTATGCTGCCTCTTGCCCGTAGGGTTCATGCTCTTCTACAAGAATGCGGTGGGCGGCGGCATGGAAGGCGAGCAGGCCGAGGCGTTCTCCTCGATGCTCGTGTCGTGGTCGCTGCTGTTCACCGCCACCATGGTGGCCTCCATGGCCACGCTGAACGCCATCGCCGAGGAGAAGGAGAAACACACGCTGCGCACGCTCATGCTGGCGAACGTGAGCGCCGAGCAGATGCTGGCCTCGCGGGGCCTGGTCACGCTGCTCGCCATCGGCGTGGTCGATGCGGCATGCTACCTGGTGATCGGGCAGCCGCCGGCCGGCCTGCCGGCGTTCCTCGCGATCGGCATGGCGGGATCGGTGCCCATCGTGCTGCTGTCGCTCTTGCTGGGGCTGGTGGCGCGCGACCAGATGTCTGCCGGCGTGCTGAGCATGCCCATCCTCATCGCGGGAATCGCCCCCATGTTCGCCCAGATGGTCGACGGCCTCTCGGACATCGCCCCCTACCTGCCCACCGGCGGCATGAACGAGCTGGGGCTGCTTCTGGCGCGGGGCGAGCTGCTCTCGTCCGACGCCATCGTGCCCGTAGCCACCACGCTCGCCTGGGTGGCCGTGGCCGCCGTGGCCTTCGCCCTGCTCTACCGACGCCTGGCGCGCGACAACTAGAGGCTGCGCCCGCTGCGCTAGGCGCTGCGGGCGCATTTTTCCCGGACGTCGCGGAGCCCGCGCTCAAGCATCACCCGTAACGGTACGAAACGCCCATGCCCCCCTGGGGAAACTCCCACTTCTCGAGAAGGGTGTCGCCGCAGAGCATGCGGCAGGTCCCGCATTCCAGGCAGCCCGCGCAGTCGAAGCTCGGGCTGCCCTCCTCGTCTCGCCGATAGAGCCCTGCCGGGCAGCACAGCACCAGCTTGTCGAACGCGGCCGGGTCGGGCTCTTCGCGCAATACGATGTGCGGGTTCCCCTCGTCCACCTCGAACTTGTCAACAGCGAGCTTCTCGTCGACGTTGACCGAGACCTCTATCATAGGACCCTCATCCCCTTTCGCACATCCTTGAGCAGGTTGAGCACGCCCACGCCCTTGACCGGCCCCATGACCTTTCCTTTAAGCGGTTGCACCGGCGAGCCGTCCACCGCGAACAGGCCGCGCATGATGTCGGCCGCCATCTGCGGGTACCCGTCGAATATCCTCGGGGTGCCCTCCATGAACGCCGGGAAGCCGCGATAGGCCGCGAGGTCCTTGAGGACGAAGCTGTCCTCCAGCTTGGCGCGGTACGCCGCGAGCCTCGCAGCCGAGACGTCGCCCGCGTCCAGCGCCTCGAGGGCCGCCTCCGCCGCCATCCTGCCCGCCGCGATGGCGTAGTCCATGCCGCGCACCTGGTATCCCAGGTTGATGCAGAGCATGGCGGCATCGCCCGTAAGCAGGCAGCCGTCGCGGTACAGCTCCGGCACCATGTTGAAACCGCCCTCGGGGATGAGATGCCCCGAGTACTCCACCGTGCGCCCGCCGGCCAGCACCGGCGCCACGGCCGGATGGTTCTTGAAGTCCTCCAGCATCTGGTACACCGGAGTCGACGACGTGCAGAGGTCGGACAGAGTGGCCACGACCCCGATGGACACGGACGCGCGGTTCGTGTACAGGAAGCCGCCGCCCACGTGCCCATGCGTCGCAGCCCCCGCGAAGAGCCAGGCCGCCCCCTCCCCGGGGTTCGCCTGGAAGCGGTCGGTCACGGTCTGCTCGGGTAGCTCCACGACCTCCTTGGCGCTCACGGCCAGCTGGTGCGGCGACGGGCGCTTGGCGAGCCTCGCCTTCTCGGACAGCAGCGAGTTCGCGCCGTCGGCCAGGATGGTCACGTCGGCCGTGAGCTCGTCATCGCCCGCGCGCACGCCCACGATGCGCTCGCCCTCCCACACGAGGTCATCCACGGCTATCCCGTAGATGCACTCCGCGCCGGCCCCTTCGGCCTTCGAAGCGAGCCAGCGGTCGAACGGCCCGCGCAGCACCGAGTACGAGACCAGCTCATCCGCCCCCAGGCGCGGCGAAGCGAACTCCACCGTCGTGTTCTCGTCCTCGGTCATGAGGGAAACCCGCTCCCGCACGATCTTGCGCTCGAGGGGCGCCTCGCTCTCGAAATCGGGAAACACCGTCCTTAGCGCATGGGCGTACAAGCGCCCGCCGGTCATGTTCTTCGCCCCGGCATCGGAGCCGCGTTCTATCATGAGCACGCTCTTGCCCTCGCGGGCAAGCACGCAGGCCGCAACGGAGCCGGCGCAACCGGCCCCCACGACCACGGCATCGAAATCCGCCATGCCTGCATCCTCTCCTCTCATCGTTGCCTTCGCATTGCACGGCGCGGTCGCGTCGCGCGCGTCCGCCCAGGCGCCGCACGCGTCCAACCGCGCGTTACAGCAGCCTCTTGAGCTCCTCCAGCCGCTCGCGCGGCACCTTGCCCGAGGCACTGCGCCCGAGATCGTCCACGAAGCGCACGGCCTGCGGCTTCTTGTAGCCGCCCAGCTCGCGCGCGCAGTGCGCCACGATGTCGGCCTCCGAGATGCGCGACCCTTCGGCACGCACCACGAACGCAGCCAGCGACTCGCCCCACTGCTTGTCGGGCACTCCCGCGACCACAGCGTCGGCCACCCCGGCAAGCGCCTTGATGCACCGGCTCACCTCGAGGGGATACACGTTCTCGCCCCCCGATATGACCAGGTTGTTCTTGCGATCCACCAACGTGAGGAAGCCCTCCGCGTCCAACACGCCGATATCGCCCGTGCGATACCACCCGTCCCGCACCGCCTCGGCCGTGCGCACGGGGTCGCGGTAATAGCCGAGCATCAGCGTGTCGGTTCGCACGAGCACCTCGCCGGGAACCCCCGCGGCACAGGCGCGCCCCTCGTCGTCGGCGATCCGTATCTCCATGCCCGGCACCGCCTTTCCCACCGTGGGCAGAAGCCGCGCATGCTCGTGGTGCTCGGGAAGCAGCATGGTTATGGCCGCCGTCGTTTCCGTCATGCCGTAGCCTTGGAGAAACCCGCAGGGCAGAAGACGGCGGCAGTGCTCCAGGAGCTCCGGCTCCACCGGCTCGCCACCGTAGATGATGAGCTCGAGCGTGGCCAGCTCGATGCCCTCCTGCGCCACGTAGTCGGCGAGCCCGCGCATGAGGCACGGCACGAGAGCCGTGCGCGTGGCACCCGTGCGCACGATGTCCGCGGCGATGTCGGCCGGCTTGTGCGAATCGGCTATCACCAGGCGCGCACCCAGCGCCAGCGTGGCGAGCGTCGAGACGAACGTGACGTGGAACAGCGGCAGCTCGCATAGCAGGATATCGTCGTGCGAGAAGCGCATGCCTGCAATATCGATAGCGACGCGCCTGGTCAGCGCGCCATGTGAAAGCAGCACGCCGCGCGGCAGCCCCGTCGTGCCGCTCGTGTACAGCAGCATGGCCGGATCGCCGTCGTCCACGTCGCATACGCTCGGCACCGGGCCGGCGGAAGCGAGCAGCTCCTCGTAGCGCAGCACGCCGCCGTGCTCCGTGCCCGCGCCGCCGACGGCTGCGGCGCCCTCCCCGCCGTCGATGTCCACGATCGTGAGCGGTCGGCCGACCTCGCCCAGCGCCTCGGCCAAAGCCGGGCGCAGGGCGGCCGAGACGAACGCCACGCGCGCCTCGGACCGGGCAAGCAGCCGGGCTATGACCCGCGGCGAGAGCCTCACGTTGTAGCGCTCGCACACCGCCCCCAAACGGGCGCAGGCGAACAGCACCTCCACCGTCACGTTCGAGTTGGCCGAGACGACGGCGGCGAAGCCCCCTTTGCCCACCCCGAGCCCCGCAAGGGCGCCGGCAAGCGCATCGACGCGCCGGCGCATCTCCCGGTACGTGAACTCCCGGCCGCGGAAGCACAGGGCCACCTGATCGGGATAGGCCCGCGCCGATTCGTCCAGCAGCGAGACGAGCGACGCCATCACAGCCCGCCCACGTAATCGGTCTTGCGCAGGATGCCCTTCTCGTAGAACGCCGCAATCTCCCCCTTGTCGAAGCCGATTTCCGCCAGCACGTCGTCGTTGTCCATGCCCTGCGAGGGGCAGCCGCGCCAGATCTGCGACGGGTTGTTCTTGAAGCGCGGCACCGACGCCACGCCCTTCACCGTGCGACCGTCCACCGTGTCCCACTCGGTCCACGTGCCGCGCGCCAGGTAGTGCGGGTGGCTCTCCATCATCTCGTAGTTCATGACCACGGAGCACGGTATACCGATGCCGGCCATGGCCTCGGCGAACTCGGCAGCCGTGTGCTCGGCGCAGTACTGCTCGATGGCACCGTCGAACACGGGCGCGCCCGGCGAGTCGATGCCCACCGACGGTATGCCCTCGGGGAAGAGCTCGCTTCCGTACTCCAGCCCGAAGAACTCGACAGCCTTCTTCGTGGTGGACTGGCCGGCCGTGAACAGGTACACGCCCTCGCCGTCGGCGCACTCGTAGTAGCCCGCGCCCGCGGAGATGTTGTCGCGCGGGGCCCCGGCGCCGCGCTCCTCCTGCACCTGCTTGTCGAACCACTTGCAGAACAGGCCCGCCTGACAGCGCACGGCCGCCTCGTACTGGGCCAAATCGAAGCTCTCGCCCCTGCCCGTGCGCAACGCTCCCACGTAGGCCGCGAGCGCCGAGCCGTAGGCGAACAGGCCGGCGTAGTAGTCGGTCACGAACTTCTGGATCATGTAGGGCGCCCCGTCCTTGTACCCGTTCAGGTACATGAGGCCCGAGAACGCGTTCACGGTAAAGTCGTAGCCGGGAAGGCTCACGTAGGCGGGGTCGCCCGTGAGGCCGTAGCCCGACATGTGGCCGACGACCAGCTTCGGGTTATGCTCCCACAGAAGCTCGTCGGTATAGCCCCACTTCTCCCACTGCCCGCCGCGCGAAGCCTCGATGAAGATGTCGGCGGTCTCGACGAGCTTCAGGAACACGTCATGACCCTCCGGCGAGACGACGTCGAGCATGAGGTTGCGCATGTTCCGGCGCTCGTTCTGCACGCCCCAGCCGTCCTGCGTCCAACGGTAGGGGTCGATACCGCGGGGCGGCTCGAGCCAGATGACGTCGGCGCCGTTCTCGGCGAACAGCTCCCCGGCGAAGGGGCCGGCCGTCGAGACGGCCGACACCACCACCTTCACGCCCTGCAGGTTCCCGAACTCCGGTATGTCGGCATGCTTTGCCATGGAACCATCTCCTTTGCGAATCCTGGACGGACGATTTCCCTTACGCCACGTAGGTGTCGAAGAACTCGATGGCGCTGTTCACGGCAAGCTCCGTGCCCACCCCCGAGCCGCCCGCCTCGGCACCCACGATGTAGAGCCCTTCGAGGGGCGTCTTGATGGGAGGCCTGTCGACGCCGGCCTGCCCTGCCTGCTGGGCGATGCCGATGCCCGCGCCGTCCTCGCCCATGATGCGCGCGGCGTCGGAGGGGTACACCCGCTCCACGAACAGCGCATGCTCCTGCAGGCCGGGGAAATGCTCCTCGGCCAACGCCACGAGCGCGTCGAGGATAGCCGGGCAGTACTCGTCTTTGATGCCGGCCGGCACCGCCGTGGTCATCATGACGAGCTGCTTGCCCGCGGGAGCCACCGACGGGTCGAAGCTCGAGGGAACCACGATGAACGAGTTCAGCTCCTCGGGCACCTCGCCCCTCATCAGACGGTCGTTGTACTCCTTCACGGGCACCGACGAGAAGCCCGAGAGCATCTTGATATCGGGGCTGATGACCGTGTCGAGCGCGAAGCGCGCGATGATCGACACGAACGATATCTCCAAGCCCTCCACGTAGCGCACGTACTCGGCGTCGAAGGCGTTCTCGCCCACGAGGTCGCGCACCGTCTCCTTG
The DNA here is from genome assembly GCF_900199375.1 of Gordonibacter urolithinfaciens. Taxonomy (NCBI): domain Bacteria; kingdom Bacillati; phylum Actinomycetota; class Coriobacteriia; order Eggerthellales; family Eggerthellaceae; genus Gordonibacter; species Gordonibacter urolithinfaciens. Next base: position 2,471,106 of record NZ_LT900217.1, on the reverse strand, counting down.
ATACCTGCGTTCGACACGACCATATCGGCGCGGAGCTCCTCGCCGCCCGCCACCACGCCCACGGCCCGGCCGTCCTCCACCAGCACCTTGTCCACCGGCACGCCGAAGCGCACGTCCACGCCATAGCGCCCGAGTCCCGCCAGATACGCTTCCATGATGGACACGCACCCGCCTGTCGGGTATCCCGAAGAGCGCGCCTCGGCCTCCCACTTGAGGCAGCGGGCGAACTCGCCGGCCGACAGGCGGTACTCGGGGATGCAGCAGTAGATGAAGCCCACCTGGCTCACGCAGGCATGCACGAACGGGTCGGTGGTATAGGTGCTCAGGAACTCCTCGAGCGTCTGCCCGTCGAGCGCATGCGTCTCCTCGTCGCTCATGCCCTTGACATCGGCGACCATCTTGATGACGGCCTCGAAGTCGGCGTCGGGCACGCGCCCCTTGAGGTCGTGCGGGAACTTGAAGCTCTCCCCGCCCGTGGTCTGGATGGGACGTACCTTGGTGAACTCGATGCCGTGCTCAACACCGCAGCGCTCCAGAAGCTGGACGAGCGGGCCCTTCTCGCCGCGCGAGATCAGGTGGACGCCGAAATCCACCGTGAAGCCATCGCGCCTCGACGAGCCTATGCGCCCGCCCGGCTGGTTGCGCTTCTCCAAGAGCACAACGCTCCTGCCGCTCTCGGCGAGCAGCAGCGCGGCCGCGAGGCCGCCGATGCCCGCCCCTATCACGATTGCATCATAGCGCTTCATACACATGCCTCCTCCTTCTCGGCGCGCCCGCGGGCGCGCATGGCCCACTGCGGCCGCAGGTTATTTCTTGGCGGGAAGCGCGTAGTAGTTGAAGTCCATCTGCGCCACCTGCTCGCCGTCCACGTCGAACACCGGTATCTCCAGGAAGTAGTCGCCGCGACCGCGCTCGCGCACGGGGGCGATCTTCTGCTCGGCCTCCTCCTCGGTGAGCGACAGATCGACCACGAGGTCCTTCGTGCCGGGCTTCAGGAACCTGAGCTCCACCCCCTTCAAGATGGGCACGAACTCGTCGGTGCCGTAGGTGGCCATGAACAGCGTGCCGCCTGCTATCTCGGCCAGCACGAACTCGCTGCCGGCGTAGGCGATGCCCACGTGGTTCAAGTGGCGTTCGGCCACGGGGAGGCGCAGCCTCACGTGGCGCTCCTCCACGGCCTCCGCCTGCAGCTGGGCCATGTTGACGAAGGGGGTGGGCCCATCGCTCACGTTCTTGGCCAAACCCGCGAAAAACTCCTGGTCCATGGTTTGATCCTCCTTGCTATCGGTCGGAATGGCCGGGCGGCTCGCTGCCGCCCGGCGCGGTTTGCCGCGGTGCGGCGCCTTACACCCCGAGCGCGGCCGAGAGCTTGGGCAGCACCTCGTACAGGTCGGCCACGATACCGTAGTCGCACTGCTTGAACACCGGGGCGTTCTTGTCCTTGTTGACGGCCACGATGGTCTTGGCGCTGTTAGCGCCCACCATATGCTGGATCTGGCCCGACAGGCCCACGGCCACGAACAGGTCGGGCTTGAGCAGGGCGCCCGACACGCCGATGTAGCGTTCGCGCGCCATCCAGCCCGACCCCTCGGCCACGGGGCGCGTGCAGCCCACCTCGGCCTCGAGCGCGGCGGCCAGCTCGTCCACGAGCGCAAGGTCCTCCTGCGCAGCCACGCCGCGCCCCACGCTCACCACGCGCCGTGCGGCCGCGAGGTTCACGGGCTCCACCGTGCGCGGCCTGCGCTCGACGAGCCTCGCCGATGCCGCAGCGGACGCGGCCGGCAGCTCCGAAACCGCCGCTTCCTGCGCGGCGCCTTCGACGACCGGCTCGGAAACCAGCAGGCCCTCGGCGAGCAGGGCCACCGCGCAGCCCTCCCGCACCCGCTCGACGGCGAACGCCTTGCCGCCGTACACCATGTGCTCGGCCAGCAGGGCGCCGTCATCGTCCACCCAGATGCGCCCCACGTCGTTCAGCACCCGCGTGCCCAGCTCCGCAGCCACGCGCGCCGCCATGAGCCGCGTGCGCTTGCCCGCGGCGAACAGCACGGCGCGCGGAGCGTGCTCCCCCGCCGCGCCGGCAATCGCCGCCGCGCAGTCCTCCACCAGGCCGCCCTCGGGAACCGCGACCGTATAGACGGCCTCGGCCCCGCAGCTTGCGGCCGCCTGCGCCGCGCCCTCGCCCACGGCCACGGCCTCGACCCGCTCGCCCAGCCGACGGCCCACGGCGCCGAGCGCGGCGAAGCGCTCGGGAGCCTCGCTCACCACCCATACCTTGCTCAATGCACTCATGCTCTCCCCCTGCCTTACCGCGATGCCCGGATGCCGGACACCAGCTCGCCGATATTCTCGTCCGTCGCCCCTTCGAGCACGATTCCCTTGCGCGCGATGCTCGCGGGCGCCTTCACGGAAACCGTCTCCACCGGGCTTTCGGGCATGCCCCCCACCTCGTCGAGGCTCCACGTGGTCACGGGCTTCTTGCCCGCGGCGAGGATGTCCTTGAGCTGCGGGATGCGCGGAAGCGCGGCATCGGAGGTCATGGACACCACGGCCGGCGGCGCGATCTCGAGCACCTCCACCTCGTTCTCCAGCACGCGCTCCACCGAAAGCGCGCCGCCCTCGGCGCGCACGCTGCCCGCTGCGTTCACCACGGGCAGGCCCAGCAGCGCGCCCACGAGCAGGCCCACCTGCTGGGAGTACCGGTCAGCCGATCCCTCGCCGCAGACCACGAGGTCGAAATCGATCTTGCGCAGCGCCGCGGCCAGCACCGAGGCCGTCTGGAACGCATCGGCGTCCTCGAGCGCCGGGTCCACCACGCGGTACAGCTCGTCGGCCCCGCGCGACAAGGCGGCCTTCACGAGCTTCGTGTCGTTCAGCTTCTCGCCCCCGGCGGAGAGCAGCACGGCGCTCCCGTCGGTGGCGGCGGCCAGCTGCGCCGCCGCCTCGATGGCCACCAGGTCGTACTCGCCGAGCACCCACTGCGCGCGGTCGAGGCGCAGGGCCCCGTCGGCGCCGGCCTCGATGTCCTGGGCATCGGGGACTATCTTGTAGCATGCCACGATGTTCATGGTTCGCGAATCCCTTCTCGTCGATGGGGCGTTCTACTGCACTTCCTTGATGAGCGCGCGGCCGGCGGTGTGCACCATGATCTCCTCGGTGCCCGCCATGATGCGGTAGACGCGCTGGTCTCGCCACAAACGCGAGATGCGGCAGTCGTGCGTGTAGCCGATGCCGCCCATGATCTGCAGGGCGTCGTCGATGACCTCGAAGGCGGCCTGCCCGGTGTAGCGTTTCACGAGCGACGAGTCGATCATGATGGACTCGCCGTTGTCCTTCTTCCACGCGGTCTTGTACAGCAGGTTCTGCATGTTCTCTATCTTTATGCGCATGTCCACGAGCTTCTCCTGGACAAGCTGGAAGCTGCCGATGGTCTTGCCGAACTGCATGCGCTGGGCGGCGTAGCGCAGGGCCTCGTCGTACGCGCAGCGGGCCATGCCCACGTTGGCGGCGCAGATGGTCAGCCGCTCCACCTCGAAGTTCTTCATGAGCTGGTAGAAGCCCTTGCACTCCTCGCCCACCAGGTCGGCCTCCTCGCACTCCACGTCATCGAGGTGCACCTCGTAGGTGCCGCACATGTTGTTGCCGATCTTATCCAGCTTCTCGATGGCCACGCCCGGGCGGTCCATCGGGAACAGGTACATGCTGAAGTCCTTGTAGGGGCTCTCGTTCACGCCGCTGCGGCACACGCACAGCATGTAGGGTGCGCGGTCGGCGCTCGTGTTGAACGTCTTGTTGCCGTTTATGTACACCTTGCCGTCGCGCTTCGTGGCCGTGGTGGCCATGGCGGCGCTGTCAGAGCCCGCCTGCGACTCGGTGAAGCCGAGCGTGAAGGGCTTCCTGCCCTCCAGCGCATACCCCAAGATCTTCTCCTGCTGCTCCTTGCTGCCGAACGTGAGGATGTCGTCAACCTCGGTGGCGAAGTTGATCCAGCACAGCGACGGGTAGCCCAGCGCGTGCGCCTCCTCGGCCACCATGACCTGGGTGAGCGTGTCGGTGGGCGTGCCGCCGAACTCCTCGGGAATGCCGAGGGTGGTAAAGCCGGCCTCCACAAGGGCGTCCACGGCCTTCTGGGGGTATTCGTGGTTGCGGTCGCACTCCTTGAAGTAGTCCTCGAAGTTGCCCCGCTCCATGACGGTTTTCAGGCTGTCGAGCAGAAGCTCCTGCTCCTCGGTCTTCTTGAAGTCCATGGGTTGCTCCTATCGTTCGAAGGAATCGGCGGTCTGCCTGCTGGGAAGGGGGGTCGGTGCGAGGCGGCCCCACCGGACGGAAACCGGATGGGGCGCGCTTAGTCCCTGCCGGCCGCCGCCATTATAGGAAGCCGCGCCGGCATGGCCCAAATACGTATGTTGCAGCAGCCCTTCCCATGCCCGAATGCATGCCCATTCATCTTCTGGTATCCTACTTTTCACATTCTGCATAAACCGAGTCGACGCGAGGACGGTGGGTCTTTCATGGACATCGAGGTGTACCGGGAATTCATGGCGCTCGCCGCCCACAAGAGCTTCGTGTCGGCCGCCCGCGACCTGAACATGTCGCAGCCCTCGCTGAGCCGGCACATGAACGCCCTCTCCAACGACCTGGGATGCCGGCTCTTCTACGACACCCGTCCTTTGAGCCTCACGGCAGCCGGCGAGGTGGTGCTCAAGCATGCGGGCAAGATCATCGGCGACCAGGCGAACATGCTCGCCGAGCTGCGCGCGCTTCCTGCGGGCGGCAGCGATCGCATCCTCATCCTCGACCTGCTGCACACCAACGCGCTCTACGTGGGCATCAACGAGGTCGTCGCCCGCGCCAAGGAGCGCTTCGCCGGGCTGCGCGTGGAGTTCGTCAACATGGACAACTCCGGGCTGGGCGGGCAGCAGATGGTGGATGCCGGCAAGGTGGACGTCGCCTTCGAGACCATCATCTCCGAGAACCCGCCCACGGAGCTCCATGTGTCCGACTCGGTGGAGGCCATCTGGATTCCCGAGTTCCACGGCGAGCTCGTGGCCGGCGTCTCGCGCACCTCGCCGCTGGCGGCCAAGGGGCAGCTCTCGCTTGCCGACCTTGCGCAATCCCGCTTCATCCTGCAGGCAAACCGCTACAGCGAGCGGTTCCGCGAGGACTTCATCGCGCTGTGCCGCGAGGTGGGCTTCTATCCCAACATCACGCTCGTTCCCACCGACAACCCGTTGGAATTCTACGCCACCGACCCAGGCGACGGCATCCACCTGCTCACCAAGGTGGACCGGAAGTACAAGCCCCTCATGTCCGACATGCTCAAGCAGCATGTGGTCATCCTTCCCTTCGCGGATAAGAAGCGCTACGTGGACGCCTTCGCGCTCATGGACAGCGACCCCGGACGCCCCGACCTCGAGTACTTTGCCGAGCTTCTACGGGAGCACGCCGAGCGGTTCCGCTCGGCGGATGCCCCCGCCGACGCCTGATCGATCGAACGGCGCTGTGCGCGGCTCCCGCCAGCATGTCGGCGCTCCCGCCCTCGCACGGCCATGACCGGGGATGCGCGGGGTCCCTTACTGCGCAACCGCTTCCACCGCCGCCTCCGTCTCCGTATCGCAGCGCGGAATCCGCACGAAGAGCCCGCACGCCGCGCACGCGGCGACGATGCCCGCCGTGAGGTAGAACGCGATCGTGCAGGTCCCCGTCGCATCGAACACGGCTCCGCTCGCAATGGGCAGCGCAGAGGCCACCACCGTGGTGATCATGATGCCCGTGCCCAGGTTCTTGGAGAACGACGAGGCCCCGAAGTAGTTGGCCATGGCCGTGGGAAACACGGCATTGACGCCGCCGAACCCGAAGCCCACGCATACGTAGAACGCGAAGAGCATCGCCTCGTTCTGCGCCGCCGCGCCGGCCAGGATGCCCACGACCAAGATCACCGTGGACGCCACGATGAGCCTGATGGGCTCGATGCGGTCGGACACCATGCCCAGAAGGAGCTTGCCCAGCAGGCTGACACCGCCCATGACGGCCACGCCCGCCACCACAAGCCCGCTGTCGAAGCCGAGCGAGGAGAAGTGCAGGGCGCTTTGCGAGGTGGCCAGCGTATACGACGCGAACCCGCCCGTGGCCGCCAGCGAGATGAGCCAGAAGGCCGGTGTCCTCGCCACGCGCTTGAACGGCACGGCGTCGGTGTTCTTGTACACCTTGAAGCCCTTGCCGCTACCGCCGAGCACACTCGGGTCGGCGACGCCGTCGGGATGCTGCCCCAGGTCGGCAGGCTTGTTCTTCACAAGCAGAAGCGCCACGGGGATGAGCGCCGCGCTCAGGCCCACCAGCAGGTACCAGCCGCTGCGCCACGTACCGCCCGTTGCGCCCACGATGGCGTTCACGACGGGCGGCCCCACGAACGACGCGCTCGCTCCCAGAACCATCATGGCGGTCATGGCGACGCCGCGGCGCGCCACGAACCAGTCGCCGATCGTGCTCTGCACGGCCAGCTGGCCCACCATCATGGTGGCGGCGCTCGTCACGATGCCGAACACCAGGAAGTACGCCACCGGCGAGGACACGAGGAATATCAGCGCGAGCATGGCCAGCAGCATGACCGCTGCACCGAGCGCCATGCTGAACCGGGCGCCCTTCTTCGCGATGAGCGCCCCCACGAGCGGTGCCGAGAGCCCCTGCACCAGCACGAACAGCGAAAAACCCGTTCCCAGCATGGTGGCGTTCATGCCAAGCGACGCATCTTGGAGCATGAGCGGGTTGACGATGGTGGCCGTGGGCAAAACGATGCCCGAAGAGCAGAAGTACATGAACCCCAGCACGGGGATCAAGATATAGCCATAGAACAGCTTCTTCGGCCTCGCGCCCCGCGCCGCCGCAGCGGGTGCCGCGCCCGCCTCCCCTTGTCGCGCCTCGTAGTCCATGCCGCCTCCCTATCGATTGCAGTCTTGTCCTCCTTCGTCCAGCATCGCCCGGATGGATTGGAAAATCTTCCGCAGCCGATGTTGAAATCTGCGTTTCTGCCCCGCAGCCCTCATACCCAGATACTGAAGCGCCGCCTCCTGCCCGCCGTCGGGAGGGTGGGCGCTCCACAGTATGCAGATGTTGAAGCGAAGGGTTTCGATTCTCGCATTGCAGCCCTACGGCAGCAGGCACCGCTTCTTGCAACATACGTATTTGCCCCTTGTCGAAGGCGGTCTCTATAATGCGGGGCACGCGGCAGGGGGCCGCGGCGATCGAGAGCTCTGCACCGGACTGGGAACCCGGCTCCGCACCGGCGGAAAAATGCACCGCACTCTCTCAACAAGGAGGTACAACGCATGGAAAACACCAACGTTCCAATGGCAAAACGCCTGATCGGGATAGGATTGGCGATTGTCTGCCTCGCCATCGGCTTCCTGGTTCCGGGCTCCGAGGCCCTCTCGCACCAAGGAGCCACCGCGCTCGGCATCCTGGGCGCGCTCGTGGCGCTGTGGGTCACCTCGGCCCTGCCCCTGGGCGCCACCGCCCTGCTCGTCGTCGTGCTGTGCCCGGTGCTCGGCGTGGTCGACAACCTGGGCAAGGCCATCGGCGGCTTCGCCAGCCCCGCGCTGCTCTTCATCATCGCGGTGTTCTCGATGCCCGTCATCATGCTCAAGACGAACTGGGGCGTGCGCCTCATCAACGCGCTCATAGGCTGGACCGGCGCCAACTCGCGCAAGCTCGTGCTGGGCTTCATGTGCGCCACCACGCTCGTGTCCACGGTCATGTCCGACGTGCCCTGCACGGTGCTGTTCCTGGGCTTCGCGCTCACCATCCTCAAGGCCGCCGATGCCAAGCCGCTGCAGTCGAACCTGGGCCGCTGCCTCATGATCGGCATCCCCATCGCCGCCGTCACCGGCGGCATGGCCACGCCTGCCGGCAGCTCGTTCAACGTCGTGGCCATGAACATTTTGCAGCAGGCCACCGGCACTTCCATCTCGTTCCTCGACTGGGTGCTCGTCGCCCTGCCCGTCGTCATCATCATGACGCCCATCTGCTGGTTCTTCATCACGGCCATCCTCAAGCCCGAGCCCATCGCCGACTCCTGCCTGCAGGGCATCCGCGACCAGGCCGCCGGCGCCAAGAAGATCGAGGCCTACGAGGTGAAGGCCATCCTCGTGATCGGCGCCATGCTGGTGCTGTGGATCGTGGGCAACTGGGTTCCCGTCCTCAACGCCACGGTGGTCGCCCTCATCGGCCTGACCGTCATGTTCCTGCCGGGCATGGACCTGCTCACCTGGAAGGAGTTCCAGGGCTCCGTGCCGTGGGGCATCGTCATCATGTGCGGCACCATCATGTCCATGGGCGGCGTGGTGGAGGCCACGGGCGGCGCGGCGTTCCTCGCCGGAGCCATCTCGGGCAGCGGCGTCATGGACCTGGGCTTCTTCGCAGCCTTCGCGCTCCTGCTCGCGCTCATCTACCTGCTGCACACCGTGTGCCCCATCGGCGTGGCCATCCTGGGCATCTTCCTGCCCATCATGATCGCGCTGTGCGCCGGCTTCGGCGTGTCGCCGGCCGTGCCCACCATCGCGCTGGCCGTGGTCGTTGCGGGCAACTACCTCATGCCCGTGAACCCCACGGTCATGCTGACCTACGGCGAGGGTTACTACACCTTCGGCGACATGTTCAAGACCGGCATCGTGCCCTCGGTGGCCCTCGTGCTCATCATGGCCGCCTGGATGCCGTTCATCGTGGGGGTCATGGGCCTGTAAGCCCCCTTCCCCACCTGCGCTCCGCACACGAAGGCCTTGGAACCGCAAGCGGTTCCAAGGCTTTTTCGACGCACACCGCCTCCCATCAGGCCGCATCTCTGCGAGGCAGGGGTCGTCGGCCGGCCGAGGCGCACCGCCCGTACAGCACGCTTCGACCAGCCAGGGTACCGCGCCCCTATTCCCCGTCGTAGTCCTCCACGATGTTCATGAGATGCTGCTGCGAGCTGATATCAAGCTTGCGGTAGATGTGGTAGATGTGGGACTTGGCCGTGGCCGGGCTCACCACCAGCTGCTCGGCGATGTGCTCGGCGTTGCGCCCCTTGGCCAGCAGCAGGAACACCTCCTCCTCGCGCGGCGTAAGGCCGTAGCGCTGGGCCACGAGCTCGCAGCGTTTCCTGAAGAAGCCAGGCCCCGACTGGTCGGCACCGGCATCCCCTGCGGCTTCGAGAGCCCGTTCCGCGGCAGGAGGCGCCAGCAGCTCGTTCAACCGCTTCCGCACCTGGGCGTCGTCGCCCCCGTACACGCAGAACGCCACGACCAGCACCAAGGCGAACGCCACCATCAGCAGGTCGAGTTGCGTCCCCGCAAGCGGATACGCGAACACCGCGAGGTAGGCCACCGCCGACCCGGCCAGGAAACCCAGGTAGCTGGGGGTCTGGCGCAGGGCGAACCGATCCACCGGATGCAGCCGGAACTCGTAGTTGTCGATGCTCGTGGTGCACCATCCCACGATGGTCGAATGCGCGAGCGCGGCGATGATCATGCCGCCGCACACCACCCGCCCCGGCCCGTCGAAGAACGGAAACAGCAGCATGCCGGCCATGAGGACGGGCAGCGAGATGCGCTGGACGACCGCCATGTCCACGTCCACCTTGGACCCGAGCACCGCCCACAGAAGCGCCACCAGCGTGCCCACCAGCCCGCTCGCGCCCCCGATGACGGCCACCTCCTGGCCCATGGAGCACAGCTCGATGGCCATGAACCCGTACACCGCCCCCTGGCTGGCAACCGACAGCGCGGCCGGCACCGTCAGCACCTTCGTGCGGCGAAATGCCCCCACGGGCAGGATGCGCTCGGCGGGGATGCGCGTGGAAAGGTAGGCCGCCAACCCCACCGACCCCACGATGAACAGCGTGATCTCCGACAGGTTGAGCCACTGGGTGTCCGAGGCGTTGGCAAAGACGAACAGCAGCGTGCCCCCGATGGAGCCCAGCCCGATGGCCACCGCGGTACGCCGGGTGGGAATCAGGCTGAAGAACACGCACCAGTACATCATGATGCTTCCCTGGGCAACGCCGAACAGGGCCCAGGAGACCACCGAGACGGCAAGCGGGATGCCCGCGAACGCCGTGTTCACGAACGCGTTCGCCACCGCCGCGAGCGCGAGCAGCGAGCCGATGGCAAACAGGCGGTTGCGGTTCTCGAAAGCCCAATCGGCCTTCCATGCGCAGAACGCGAACGTGGCCGCCAGCGTCAGCACCGACACGATGCGCAGGGCCGTGGCCTCCCGCACATCGCAGAACCCGAGGAGGGCGAGGGAGGGACTGAAGGTGGCCGACAGCTCCCACCCGATGAGGAACGCGAAGCCGATGGTGGCAAGGACGTAGGTCAGGCGCAGATCATCGGGCGTCCTTGTCTCGGTTGAAGCTGTTTCCGCAGGTGAATAAGGTGTCATCCCCGCTCCTCAACATCAGAGTATGATAATGTTCCGGCCTATTCCCGCAATTCAACCTTAGCAGCGGTAGATAATTTTCCCCCAACGAAGAATACTGCCCGCATACGGGAGGAGGCGATTGCCCTTCCCGCATGCGGGCATTTTAGCGTTCCCGCGCTAAGCGCACAACCGCCCGCCTCGATCGCCGCTCCACACTGGCCGGTCGCTTTGCAGGGGGCATCCGGCAACCGCCGCACCACGACCACGCGGCCCTGCACGCAGAGAGGACGAACCATGTGCTTCAGACCACCCACCGTCGACAACGGACCCGTGAAGTGCCCCAAGTGCGGCGCCGAGGTCGACCCGAAGGCCGACGCCTGCCCGAGCTGCGGCGCCAAGGCGGCGCCGATGCCCGGGATCCCCACGCCCCCGGGCGCTCCCACCCCGCCGCCGGTCCCCGGCGTGCCCGGGGCGCCGAAGGCGCCGAGCGTGCCCAAGCCGCCCGCGCCCACCGCGTAAGGGGAGAGCGGGAAGGTTTCGAAGGGAAGCCAAGAGGAGAGGAGAGCAACGCATGACCACCAACGTGAAGGGCACGCCCATCGTGAAGGGCCTGGGCTTCGACAGCTTCGGGCTCGGCGCGAACGCGTGCACGGTCGACATCGACGAGGAGCAGGACAAGATCCTGCGCATCCGCCCGTTCCACTTCGACGAGCACCAGACGCCCGAGGAGCTGAACGCCTGGAAGCTCGAGGCGCGCGGCAAGACCTTCGAGCCGGGCTTCAAGACGCTCATCTCGCCGCTGTCGCTGTGCTACAAGAAGCGCGTGTACTCGAAGAACCGCATTCCCTATCCGATGAAGCGCGTGGACTGGGACCCGAACGGCGAGCGGCACCCCGAGACGCGCGGCACGAGCGGTTACGAGCGCATCAGCTGGGACGAGGCCGCGCAGATCGTGGCTGGCGAGATCAAGCGCATGCACGACGAGTACAGCCCCGAGGCCATCCTGTGCGAGATCGACGGCCACGGCGAGACGAAGGTCGTCCACGCAGCGCACGGCTGCATCACCCAGCTCCTCGACCTCTGCGGCGGCTTCACCCTGCAGGCCCGCCAGCCCGACAGCTGGGAGGGCTGGTACTGGGGCGCCAAGCACGTCTGGGGCATGGACCCGCTCGGCCAGCAGAACCAGCAGAACAACGTCATCAAGGATATCTCGGAGCACGGCGACGCGGTGCTCTTCTGGGGCTGCGACCCCGAGACCACGCCACTCGGCTGGGGCGGCTACATGGCGAGCCGCCTGTGCTACTGGTTCACCGAGCTCGGCATCAAGCAGATACACATCTCGCCCGACGTGAACTACACCAACGCCGTGCACGCCGACAAGTGGATTCCCGTGCTGCCCAACACCGACGCCGCGCTGCAGCTGGCCATCGCCTACACGTGGATCAAGGAGGGCACCTACGACCAGGCCTACCTCGACACGCATGCCGTGGGCTTCGAGAACTTCAGGCACTACGTGCTGGGCGGCGAGGACGGCGTGCCGAAGACCCCGAAGTGGGCCGAGCGCATTTGCGGCGTGCCCTCCTACACCATCAAGGCCCTCGCCCGCTACTGGGCCGCGCACGCCGTGTCCATCGCGCACTGCAACGGCGGATCGTTTATCCGCTCCTGCTTCGCGCACGAGCCCGCGCGCCTCGAGGTGGCGCTGCTCGGCATGCAGGGCGTCGGCAAGCCCGGCGCGAACCAGTTCAAGTTCATGGAGTGGACGCTGTTCGGCATCCCCACGCTCGATCCGCTGCCGCCCTCGGTGCACATACCCAGCCTCGGCGCCGCCTACCGCGGCTACGTGACCGGCACGAAGGCCAGCTTCATCCCCAAGACCATGATTCCCGAGGCCATCATGAACCCGCCCGTGCAGTGGTACGGGCATATCGCGGCCGGCTTCCCGCGCGAGGACCAGTTCGACGGGCCCTACACGTTCCCGCCCGAGGGCGGCAGCCGCATCCATATGGTGTGGTCGGACTCCCCCTGCTGGGAGACCTGCTGGAACGGCGGCTTCAAGATGCAGGACGCCCTGCGCCACGAGTCCATCGAGTGCGTGGTCGTGCAGCATCCCTGGATGGAGAACGACACCCTGTTCGCCGATATCATCCTGCCCTCCAACACGAAGTTCGAGACGGAGGACATCGGCACCGACTGCGATTCCGGCCAGTGGAACGTCGTGTTCTACGAGCGCCAAGCCATCCAGCCCATCGGCGAGTCGAAGTCCGACAAGGAGGTCGTCGCCGAGGTTGCCCGCGCGCTCGAGCAGTACGGCGGCGTCTACGAGGGCATGCTGGACAAGTACCTGGGCGGCAAGACCGACGACGAGTGGATCAAGGTAGGCTTCGAGACGAGCGGTGTTCCCGAGGACCTCACGTTCGAGGAGTTCAAGGAGAGGCAGTACTACGCCTTCCCCACGCGCGAGGACTGGAAGGACATCCCCGCCGGCATCCGCCAGTTCCACGACGACCCCGAGGGGCACCCGCTGCGCACGCCGTCGGGCAAGCTGGAGTACTACTCAACCACGCTCTCGCACTACTTCCCCGACGACCGCGAGCGCGGGCCCATCCCGCACTGGATCGACGAGGGCGCCGGCCACCAGGAGCGCCAGTACCTGGAGCGCGGGCGGAAGTACCCCTTCCTGCTCGTCTCGAACCACCCGCACTTCCGCGTGCACGCGCAGCATGACGACGTCACCTGGTTCCGCGAGATCGAGACCTGCAAGGTGACGGGCCCCGACGGCTACAAGTACGAGCCGGTATGGGTGAACCCCGTGGACGCGGGCAAGCTGGGACTTTCGACGGGCGACGTCGTGAAGGTGTACAACGAGCGCGGTGCGGTGCTCGGCGGCGTCATCGTCACGGAGCGTATCATGCCCGGGGCCGTGTACCAGGACCACGGCGCACGCTGCGACACCATCGTGCTGGGCGAGGGCGGCCTGGACCGCGGCGGGGCGAACAACCTCATCGCCCCCACGGCCACCACGTCCAAGAACGCGCACGGCGAGGTGACGAGCGGTTTCCTGGTGAACATCGAGAAGGTCGACGTGTTCGCGCTGGCCGAGCAGTACCCGGAGGCGTTCGGGCGCGACTACGAGCCCGAGTGCGGCCTGGTGGCAACCGCCCGCGTGGTCGACGGCAAGGAAGGGGAGTAGGGATATGGGCAAGGTGTTCGTGTTCGACGCGGCCAAGTGCAACGGCTGCCGCAACTGCCAGATAGCCTGCAAGGACGAGCACGTGGACAACGACTGGAGCCCCTGGTCGAGGCCCCAGCCCGACACGGGCCACTTCTGGTGCCGCATCGAGGAGCGCGTGCGCGGCCAGGTGCCGAAGGTGAGGGTGTCCTACGTCATGCACCGCTGCCAGCACTGCGAGAACGCGCCCTGCATGGCCGCGGCGCCCGAGGCGGTCTACCGCCGCGAGGACGGGCTGGTGATCGTGGACCCGGAGAAGGCGGCCGGGAGGCGCGAGCTCGTGGAGGCGTGCCCCTACGGCGCGATCTTCTGGAACGAAGAGCTGGCCATACCCCAGAAGTGCACCGGCTGCGCCCACCTCGTGGACGCCGGCGAGGCGCCGCACTGCGTGGACGTGTGCCCGCACGGAGCCCTGCGCTTCGGCGACGAGGAGGACCTCGCCGCCGAGATCGCGGCTTCCGAGGCGCTCGTTCCCGGGCGCGCGGGGGCGGACAGGCCCCGGGTGTTCTACCTCAACCTGCCGAGGCGCTTCCTGGCCGGCGTCGTGGTGGACCCGGAGGCCGACGAGGTGGTCCCCGGCGCCAGGGTGACGGCCGAGAACCTGGCCACGGGCGAGGTGCTGGCGACCGAGGCCGACGAGTTCGGCGACTTCTGGTTCCACCAGGTGGGCGCAGCCGGCTGGCGCGTGTACGCGGAGGCCGAGGGCTACCTCACGCGCGTGCTGGAGGCCTCGACCGTGGACGAGGACCGCAACATGGGCCCGATCGAGCTGTACCGGGCCGAAGCGTAAACCCCGCGTCGAGGGCCGCGCCGCACGGCCGCGGCCCTCGACGCTCAGACGAACCAGGTGAGGAGGAGCCATGTCAGAGATGTTAACAGGCGGGAACCCCGCCCAGGGCGTGCCGACGCCGCCCACGCAGGACGACCCGAGCGGACGCAAGTGGACGTGGGAGGAGGACGGCTGCACGGTCATCCGCTCCAACGCGCGGTCGGGCCCGGGATGCCACGACAACTGCGGCGTGCTCATGTACGTGAGGGACGGGGTGCTGGAGAAGATAGAGGGCGACCCGGAGAACCCCTACAACCAGGGGCGCCTCTGCCCGCGGTGCCTGGCGTTCAAGGAGATGCTCTACCATGAGGACCGCCTGAAATACCCCATGAAGCGCGCCAAGGAGGACCGCGGCAAGAACGCCTTCGAACGCATAACGTGGGACGAGGCCTACGACATCATCGAGCGGGAGATGAAGGCCGTCATCGAGCAGTACGGCAACGAGGCCATCTGGGTCACGCAGGGCACCGGCCGCGACATCAACGGCTACGGGCCGCTCATGGCCCAGTACCTGGGCACGCCCAACTACGGCACCGGGTTCCTGTCGGGCCAGGCGTGTTACGCGCCGCGCATCTTCTCAACCGCGCTCAAGGCGGGCGGGCTGTTCGTGTGCGACTACGCGCAGTTCTTCCCCGACCGCTACGACGACCCTCGCTGGGAGGCGCCCGAGTACATCCTCGTATGGGGCAACAACCCGGTGGTGGCCAACTCCGACGGCACGCTCGGCCACTGGATCGTGGAGAGCATGAAGCGCGGCAGCAAGCTCATGGTCATGGACCCGAAGCTCACCTGGGTGGCCGGCAAGGCCGACGTGTGGTTCCAGGTGCGCCCCGGCACCGACGCGGCGCTCGCGCTCGCGCTCTGCAACGTCATCATCGAGGAGGGCCTGGAAGACAAGGAGTTCGTGAGCTGCTGGTGCTACGGCTTCGACGAGTTCGCCGAGCACGTGAAGAAGTACACGCCCGCCTTCGCCGCCGAGACCTGCGGCGTGCCCGAGGACCTCATCGTGGAGGCGGCCCGCAAGATCGGCCGCGCGAAGTCGTGCTGCCTGCAATGGGGCGTGGCGATGGACCACACCTCCGAGGGCTTCATCACCGGCATGGCGTGCTTCGACCTCATGGCGCTCACCGGCAACTTCGAGAAGCCCGGCACCATGGTGGCCGCGAACCCCGTATGGGATATGAGCGTGACATGGATGCCGCGCGAGAAGGTATGGGAAGGGTGCTCAGAGCCGGTCAAGGACCAGGGACGCACCATGAACTTCAAGTACCCTGCGCTCAAGGCCATGGCCGCCATCAGCCCCGACATGCTGCTCGAGGCCATGGAGACAGGCGAGCCCTACCCCATCAAGGCCATGTTCATGATGCAGAACAACGCCATCGCCTGCATGGGCGCCCAGCCCCAGCGCATCCTGCCCGCGCTGCAGAAGATGGAGTTCAACGTGGTGGTGGACCTGTTCCTCACCCCCACGGCGCTCGCCTGCGCCGACGTGCTGCTGCCCGCCGCGTGCTTCGCGGAGCGCATCGGCATCACCGGGCACCAGCCCTACGCGCTCGGCGCCATCGCGCAGGCCGTGGAGCCCTTGGGCGAGTGCAAGTCGGACCAGCGCATCATCTACGAGACGGGCAGCCGCTTCACCGACGAGGCTCACAAGAAGTGGGATGACGAGCAGGGCTTCTACGACTACCTGCTGCGCAAGACCGGCTATACCTACGAGACGCTGCGCGAGCGCACCTGGGCCTACCCCGAGTTCGAGTACAACAAGCACGAGAAAGGGTTGCTGCGCCGCGACGGCACGGTGGGCTTCGCCACGTCCACCGGCCGCTACAACTTCTACTGCCCGGAGATGCTGCACTTCGGCCTGTCGCCCCTAGCCGATTACGAGGAGCCGCCCGAGAGCCCGGTGTCGGCGCCCGAGCTCGCCGAGAAGTACCCGCTCGTGCTCACCACCGGCGCACGTCCTTGGGGCTTCTTCCATTCGGAGCACCGCCAGAGCCCGTCCATGCGCCGCCTGCATCCCGACCCAACCGTGCTCATCCACCCCGAGACGGCGGCCGCCTACGGCATAGCCGACGGCGACTGGGTGACCATCGAGAACAACTTCGGCTCGTGCCGCCAGAAGGCGGAGCTCACCACCCGCATCCGCAAGGACACCGTCTCGGCCGACCACGCCTGGTGGTTCCCCGAGCGCGGGCCCGAGGACGGCACGCTGTTCGGCGTGATGGAGTCCAATATCAACAAGCTCGTCCCCATGCGTCCCGGCAAGGTGGGCTTGGGAGCGTCGTACAAGTCGCAGCTGTGCACCATCGGCAAGGTAGAGGAGTGATCGGCATGAGGCAAATGCTTGCAGTAGACTACGAGTTCTGCACGGGGTGCCACACCTGCGAGATAGCCTGCCAGCAGGAGCACGGCCTGGCGCCCGACCGGTTCGGCATCAAGCTGACCCAGATAGGCCCCGACCAGCTGGACGAGCGCCGCTGGCAGTACGAGTTCGTGCCCGTCCCCACCGACCGCTGCGACCGCTGCGCACGCCGGCAGGCGGCCGGCAAGGCGCCGACCTGCGTGCAGCACTGCCAGGCGGGTTGCCTGTACTACGGCACGCTCGAGGAGCTTGCCGAGAAGATCGACCTCGGCAAGAAGAAGCTCGCCCTGTTCAGCTAGCGCCTTTTCTGCCCGGCTCGCATGCCTGAAGGGGCGGTGCTGCAAAGCCCCTTCAGGTCGAGGGCGGGTCCTCGAGGTCGTCGGGGGCCGGGAGGCCGCCCTCCTTCCCCGCATCGGGCGAAGGGCTGGTGTCCTGCGCGGCGAAGAAAGCATCGATAACCGATTGGTCCCGCTTCGTGCCCAGAACCGGCTTGCGCTCGAAGGCAGCCGCCTTGGCTCGACGGGTGGGACCCTTACCGAAAACAGAGCGCTCCACGACGCGGGCCTCTGCATTGTCGAGCCTGCGCGCATGGCTGTGAACGTCCTCGTGCATGCAATCGCCTCCCTTGTCGCTCTCGCGCCTCGGCGCACCGCTACCGCGGTCGCCCCGGTCCATGCATCCATGATAGAAAGGCGGCATCCCCTCCCAAGGATGAACTCGGTAGCTGGGCAACGTGTTCTTGGCGACTGGCCTACCGGTCTCCCTAACGGTGCGATCAAAGCGGCGAACGGTGCGAGGTTTTTTAGTTTGCGCAGGTCAATGATTATGTCGAGCACCCGACAGCCGTCAAGGGGCAACCGTTTGGCGGTCGGGGCGGCCGCGAGCGCGAGCGCCCCGACCGCTCCGCCGCCCGCTTCCTCACGGCTGATCGGGGCGCCGCTCGCACTCCCAGCCGCCCCGCCTCCGCACGAGGAGATTGAGCGCCGTTCGCCCTCTCCCCGCCAAAACGCCAAGAAAATATTGGCATATTGCAACTAGTTATGAGATGATAGTGTTTGCAATTCTACCTAAGGAGACGCGTCCACCCTCCGCGCAGCCGATGCCGGAGCACAGGGGCGAAGTCCATTCTCGCGAGAAAGAGGTCCCGCCCATGTGGAGCAGCTGCCATCCCAAGTCCGACGAGGATATGAAGGAGTGCGCCGAGCTCGGCAAGTCGCTCAACCGCCTGTCTCAGCCCACCATCCTCACGCTGCTCGCCTGCTCCGACAAGCCCCTGCACGGCTACGTCATCGTGCAGCAGGCGGCGGAGTCCCCCATGTTCGGCGGCAAGAAGCCCGACGCCACCGGCATCTACCGCGCCCTCAAGCGCATGGAGGAGGCCGAGCTCGTCACCTCCGTATGGGACACGCCGGAGGAGGGCTCGGCCAAGCGCCTGTTCTCGCTCACCGACAAGGGCCGCCGCTGCCTGCGCCGCTGGATCGACGCCCTGGCCTGCTACGAGCTCACCCTCGAAGAGCTCCGCGGCCTCGCCGCCGGCGCCCTGGGCATCGACCTCCCCGACGCTCCCCTGTGCTCGCATTAGCAACGCCCCGCCCCTGCTGCACTAACGTAAACGGCGCCCACCGACGTGAGCGCCGTTTGCTTTTCGGGAACCGGCGCCGCTGCGCCCGAAGCCCGGAACACGGCCCCGTCGGGAAGGGCCGCCGCGCAGGGAGGGCCTACCCTTCCCGCACCTTCCGCACGGGCACCGGGCCGCATTCCTCGCGCATCTCGCAGTGGTCGCAGTCGTCCACGAGGGACATCTCGATGAGGTCCCAGCCGATACGCTCGTAGCCCAGGGCCTCGTAGAACGGCAGGCTCCCGCCGCGCGACACGAGGCGCAGCTCGCCGTGGCGCTCGAGGGCCTCCTCCATGAGCGCGCGGCCCACACCGAACCCGCGCCACGTCTCGTGGGTGATGACGGGGTTCACGAACGCCGTGCCGTCGTCGGCGAGCGCGATGCGGACGAACCCCACCACCTCGTCGTCCTCGTTCACGGCCACGCGCACGCCCTCGATGGAGGGGATGGCGTCCATGCCCTCCAGGTTGGCGTACCCGTCGAGCACGGCCTTGTCGTCCGGCCGCGCATCGCGTATGGTGAACAGCTCGTTCGTCATGGGAGCTCCTTCCCTACATGATAGGCGGAACGTAGATCTTCATGCGCGAATCCGGGATGGCCTTCTTCGCCAGCTCCGTCAGGCCCTGCGCCACGATGGGCAGCTTGTCCACGGGCAGGCCCATGAACATCATGTCCTCGGCCACGTCGGTGGCCGCACGGCAGCCGTAGCAGCCGAACGTGATGTTGGGCTCCTGCTCCGTCAGGGGGTACAGCACCGCCTCCACGCACATGGAGTTGAACCCGCTCGCGTGGAAGTCGAAGCGGTGGCCCGAGTAGTAGCTCATGGACATGCACAGCCACATCATCTGCTCGGGCGTGCCCGTCACCACCACCACCTCGGGCTTGCGCACCGTCTTCGCCAGGGGTGCCACGTAGGTGGCGCGGCGGCTCTTCGGCGGCAGCGTGGGGCGCTCGGCCACCATCCGGGCGGCGGCCTCGGCGTTCACCACCTTGTGGAACAGCACGTATATCTCGCCGGTGGCCAGCTTCTCGGGCACGCCGGTCATGCCGAAGATGGACGTGCCGTCCGGGCACGAGTGCCTATGCGGCGGCATGAGGATGCTCGCACCGCGGCGCGCGGCCATCATGGCCTGGCAGAACCGCTGGTTCTCGGGCGGCAGGGGCACGTCGGGCAGCGGCTCGTCCTTGTCGATCAGGCTCACGGCCACCGGCTGCCAGCGCAGGCCCAGCTTCTCCATGATCACGCGCTGCCATTCCGCGTACTGCTCGCGCAGCTCGCGCGAGATGGGCTCGGCCCGCGGCTCGTCGGCAAAGGGATCGTACACCGCGTCGCCCGTGGCCTCTACGGAGAGCGCGCGCTGCGGGCAGTTGCCAGCGCACGTGGTGCATCCCACGCAGTCCTCGATGCGCGCCGCGAAGGGATGCCCCTCCTCGTCGGCCTCCAGCACCTCGCACGGGCAGAACGCGATGCACAGCCCGCACTTCACGCACCGGTTCGGGTCGTTCACAATTCGGTAGTCGGCCATCAGCGCAGCTCCTCCTTGCACCACGGCGGGTACACGCGCCGCCCGGCGGAATCGGTCAGATGGTACGAGCAGAACGGGATGGCGCGTCCATCGGGCACCGTCACCATCATGGAGCACTCGCGCAGGCGCTGCGTGTCCATGGACACCGCGTCCATGTAGTTCATGATGACCACGGAGAGCCCGCTCGCCACCTCGACGCCCTTCTTGTCCAGGATGTCCAGGAACACCGAGCCCTGCGGGCTGTCGGGCGAGTACCCCGCGTGGTACTCCTCCATCGTCATGGCGCGCGTGGCCGGGTAGAACCCGGACGGATGCGCCGGCACGCCCGCGGGAGGCTCGCCCTTCACGAAGAACACGCCCGTGTCGCACAGCGGGTTCGAGCACCCGAGCGGCCACACGTCGCGCGGCTCGATGAGCCCGTCTGACTGCGCGGCCAGCTGGAAGATCACGTCGCCCGAGCTCATGGGCAGGGCGCGCTCGGCGTCGAAGCGGCCCGACGTGAACGCCGGCTGCAGGGCGAGCCCCGCCACCACGTCGGCGTTGTCCAGGCAGAAGCGCAGAAGGTCGCCCAGCTGCCCGTCGTTCAGGCCCGCCACCACGGCCACGGACAGCACCACCTGGATGCCCACCTCGCGGCAGCGCTCGATGACGCGCATCTTCACGTCCAGGATGTCACGCCCGCACGTGCCCTCGTACACCTCGCCCGTGAGCCCGTCGAACGACAGGTACACGCCGGTGAGCCCCGCCCACACAAGCTCCTCCAGATACCCGTCGCGCGCGGCGATGACCAGGCCGTTCGTGTTCACCTCGATGCCCCAGAAGCCCTTCTCGCGGCCCATGCGGATGATCTCGGGCAGGTCCTTGCGGCACGTGGGCTCGCCGCCCGTGATCTGCACGGCGCCGTCGGTGCCCACCGCGTTCGCAATGACGTCGTACATGTCGGAGATCTCGGCCAGCGTGGGGTCGCCCTCGCCCGTCTCGGCGCTCATGAAGCACACGGGGCAGTGCAGGTTGCAGTTGCGCGTGACCTCGATCTCCAGCAGCGTGCCGCGCCGCTGGTGGCGGCTGCACGTGCCGCACCCGTGCGGGCACGGCGCCGAGGCGGGCAGCGTGTTCTGCGGCGCCGTCATCGGGAACGCGAGCGAGCGCAGCCACTGGTAGTGCTCGGCATCGGGCCACATGCGCGTGGCCAGCCTTCCGTGGTCGGGGCAGGTGCGCTCCATCCACACGACGCCCTCGGCGTCGGCGTACACCTCGGCCGGCAGCTCGTCCAAGCAGTCCGGGCAGAGCGCCGTGGTCTTGTGCAGCGGCGTGCGCTGCGCGGCCGGATCGGCCGCCGTGTTCTCGTTCGCTCCCATGGCGGCGCTCCTGCTATTCCTGGTCGATGTACTGGCGCGGATCGTGCTCGTCGTTCGGCGGGGTGATCACCTGGATGCCCATGTAATCCACCCAGTCCAGCACGCGCTGGGGCACGAACAGGTCGGTCTGGAACGCGGCCGCCTGCTTGATGGCGCGCATGCACGAGATGGCGTGCGCGAGGTCGGTCTTCTCGTCGATGTCGGCCACGGGCGACAGGAACGCGGAGGGCACGTCGCGCTCCTCCAGCTTCTCCATGTAGCCGTCGAGCGCCGGGCGACCGTCCAGGTTGTAGTAGACGCCCTGGTGGTCCATCGGCGTGTTGTGGCTGAAGCCCACGAGCGACGTGCCGCATTCCTGGCACGGCGCCTGCACGAAGCCGGGCTTGCCGATGCTCTGGAAGTAGTCGAGCCACTGGAACGCCTGCACGATGTGCGACTTCGGCATGGTGGGGATGTCGCCGCCCACGGACACGATGTGCTCGTAGCCCTGCGCGAAGATCTCCTTGAACGCGTAGTCGAAGTGGTCGTCGAACGTGGCGCCCTTGTCCGTCATATAGTGGATCTCCATGGGCCAGGGGCCGATGGCGTCGTAGGTCTCCTTCATCAGCTCCACGTTCTCGGCGGGCGTCGTGGACACGAAGAAGTCGTACGTGACCTTGTCGACGCTCGGGTCGGCCGCCACGGCCGCATCGTTCTCCATCTGCAGCTCCATGAGCGCGTGCATGGCAAGCTCGCTCACGTCGTACAAGCTGCGCTTGAAGAACTCGGCCGCCTGCGCCGGGCTCAGGAAACCGTCGTGCTCGGTCGTCAGGCGCGTCTTCACCATTCCCGGCACCGGGGGCTTGCTGAACAGCAGCAGCGCTTGCTTCTTCTCGGCCATAGGAACATTCTCCTTCTCGTCGTTCTTATCCGTTGTCTCTCGTTCGTGCATTCGCGCACGGCAGTTCTTCTTCGTCGCCCCTCCCCGCACCACGGAAGGCCCCGCAGGTTGCACCCCCTCCAACCTCAACCGATCACGCAACTGCGTCCCGCCCCCGGCCCACCGCCCTTCGCAGCAACCGCGAGGGCGGAGCGGAAGAGGGGGCCATGCAGTGCGACGAGCTTTCGCGAAGTGTGCGAGGAGTGCTGCATGGCCCCCTCTTCCGCTCCGCCCGTCCCGCAGGTTCATTCCCAGCTCAAAGGCTCGTCAACCCGCCGGATGACGCAGTCGATGGCGTTGTACGACCACGTGCCGATCAGCGGCTCGCCCGGCTCGCACGACGTGAGGCAGTTCACGTTCGACTCCCACATGCCGCCGAGGTCGGGGCCGCCCGGCTCCCACTCGGGATGCCACCAGCCGTAGTCCACGTTCACCAGGTCGTCGCGCAGGGGCGCGGTCTCCAGTATAAAGCGTGCCGAGCCCTTGTCGGTGGCGATCTCCACGCGATCGCCCGGTTTCAGGCCGAGCCGCCCGGCCGTGGCCTCGCTCACCTCCGCCACCGGGTGCGGCGACTTCTGGCGGAAGGCCGGGTTGTTGAAGTACATCGACGCGTTGTAGGGCTGCTTGCGCGAGCCGGTGATCATCGGCAGGTGAGCGCCGCCCGCGCGCTCGGCGTCCTCCACGAGCTCCGGCGAGCACAGGGGCGCCGCCGGCGCGACCGGCTCCGGCAGGCGCGGCCCGCCGAGCGTCGGCAGGAACTCGCTCGCCAGCTCTATCTTGCCCGTGGTGGTGGCGAAGCCCTGCGGCCGGCCGTCGGGGCCCGGCAGCTCGTGCTTGGCGTGCGCCGGCGGCTGCCAGTAGATGCCCAGCTGGCAGAACGCGTCCCAGTCCATGCCCGCGCGCGCGAGCTGCGCCGCGAACGCGTCGGCGAGCGTCTCCTCCGGCCACGCGTCCTCCTGCCCCAGGCGCAGCCCCAAGCCGCGGAACACGTCGTAGTCGGTGCGCCGCTCGTAGTACGGCTCCACGGCGGCGGGGCCGCCGTAGCCCATGTTCGCCACGCCGCCGTGCACCTGCAGCACCGGGCGCTCGACGGCGCCGGCCGCGGGCAGCACGTAGTCGGCGATCATGGCCGTGGGCGTCATATAGTAGTCCAGCACCACCAGCAAGTCCAGGCCCATGAGCGCGTCGAACACGCGGTGCGTGTCGGCATAGGTGAGCAGCGGGTTCGTGGCGTTCACGATGAGCGCGCGCACGGGATACGGCTCGCCCTCCTCCATGGCGCGCAGCACGAGGTGCGGCAGCGCGGAGGTCAGGTAGCGCTCCGGCAGCGTGCGGCCCAGCTTCTCGGTGAGCTTGCGGGCGCGGTCGTAGCCGTCGTAGCACTGCAGCGGCGTGAAGGGCGTGTTCAGGCAGCGCGCGCGCCTCTCGGGCGCCAGCGCATCGGACATCTCCAGCTCCATCTCCGACACGAAGTCCGGCCCCTCGGCCAGCACGCACGAGCCGGGCTTGTCCACGTTTCCCGTCACAGCGCGCAAACAGCAGATGGCGCGGTGCGTGGGCGCCACGTTCGCACCCACCTGGTCCACGCCGCGGCCCGACACGAGCGCCGCAGCGCCCGCCCGTCCGAACAGGCGCGCCGCCCGCACGATGTCGTCCTCCGGCAGGCCGCACACCGCGGCCACGTGCGCGGGCGTGTAGGGACGCACGTGCTCGGCCAGCTCGTCGAACCCGTGGCACCACGCGTCCACGAACGCGCGGTCAACCAGGCCCTCCCCGATGATCACGTGTAAAAGGCCCAGCGCCAGCGTGCAGTCGGTTCCCGGCCGCACGGGCAGCCAGAGGTCTGCCACGGCCGCCGCCTGCGTGCGCCGCGGATCGACGACCACGAGCGCCGCATCCGAGCGCGCGAACGCCAGGATGGAGCGCCAGAACGCCGAGTTGTCGGACTGAGCCGGGTTCGTGCCCCATATGAACAGGCACTCCGTCACCCCCGGCACGATGTCGGCCTCCACGGTCCAGCCGAACGTGAGCGCGTCCATCCAGATGCGCGGGTTCCAGCAGATCTGCCCGATGCCCATGTTGTTGGGGCTGCCGAACAGGTTCATGAAGCGGTGCAGCGGCCAGAACGAGGCATGCGGGCCGCCGATGGCGCTCGCGAGCGTCTCCGGGCCATGCTCGTCGGCCAGCGCCCGCAGGCGCGCCGCGATGTCGTCGAGCGCCTCGTCCCAGCTCACGCGCTCCCACTCGTTGCCGCCGCGCTCGCCTGCGCGGCGCAGCGGGTAGTTCACGCGGTCCGGTCCGTCCAGCGCATCCAGGTTCATGCGCCAGCGGCGGCAGCCCGCCAGGATGCGCTCGTCGTAGGGGTAGCGCGACGGGTCGGGCACGAGATCCGTCACGCGGCCATCCTCCACGGTGGCCAGAAACGCGCAGCAGTAGCCGCAATAGTGGCAGTTCGTGGGCTTGACCTCGGCCGTCATCGCGCCTCCTCCCGGTCGTCGCCAGGCTCGGGAGCGAGCCCCTTGAACGGGCGCGCCTCGCCGCCGTCCGCCGCCGGCTCGTCGAACAGGAAGCGCAGCTTCATGTAGGCATCGGCGGCGCGCCAGTCGATGCGCCAGTCGAACAGCAGCTCCAGGTAGTGGAACACCGGCACGCGCCACTGCGACACGGAGAGCAAAAACGAGCAGCTCACGCATGCCGCCACGATGGCGGAGCCGCCGGCCGCCACGGCCTCGGCCCCGCGCGCCTGCGACTGCTCGAGCGCCTTGTCCGCATGCCCCGCCGCCCGCACGAGCGAGCCGCAGCACTGGGAGCTCCGGCGCGCATGCGCAGGCTCCACCGCCAGCTCGGCGGGCATGAGCGCCCGCAGGCCGTCGGCGAACTCGCCCGTGGCCCGGTCGGGGCAGGAGTCGTGCACGCTGAACCGCAGCGGCGGGCGGGCGCCCTCGGCGCACACCTCGTAGAAGGCCGCCCCCGCCTCCAGCTCGGCGGCCAGCAGGCGCTTTGCCACCTCGGCGTCCACCCGGTAGCCCAGCGCCTCCAGCTCCAGGGGCAGCGGCACCACCTCCACGCCGGCCGTGCGCTCGTCCTCGGCAAGGGCGCCGCGCAAGGCGGCGACGCAGTTCGGGCAGGCAGCCACGATGCGCTCCACCCCCGCCGCGGCCACGTGCGCGCACAGCTCGTCCTCGAACGCCGCGCGCACGGCCTTGCCGTCCGGCTCAAAGCTCAAGATCTTCCCGCAGCACAGAAGCGAGATACCCTCGACGCGCTCCGCCTGCGCCAGCAGGTCGTAGACCGCCTTCACGAGCGGCAGCGCGTAGTTGATAAGCGAGCAGCCGGGGAAGAACAGGGTGCGGGCGCGCCGCGGCCCGTCGGCCGCCGCCACCCGCGTGTCAAGGCCCGGGAAGCCGCACGTCACGGTGCTTCCGGCCAGCACGTCCTCGAATACGTAGTCTTCCATGTTCCCCCCTGGATACTCGGTTAAAACGGCAGGCGGGGGCCCGACCGATAAGCCGGGCCCCCCGTCAGCGTACGCGCAGCGCGAAGCCTGCGCGCTCACGGCCTCGCGGCCGCCTTAGAACTGGTTGTCGCCGTACGTCCACTTGGTGATGAACTCCGCATCGTTCTTGGCGAGGCGGTTGTAGTAGCGGTTCTCGCCCGGGATCTCGGCGCGGTCGTCGGTGTTGACCACCATGAAGCGCAGCAGGCAGCCGCCGCACAGCACCAGGATGGGCGCCACGAGCGTGGCCGCGGCAGAGTGGCCGCCGCCGATGTACATGACCAGCGGCACCACGAGGCCCAGGCCCACCATGCCGACCCAGAACAGGCCAGCGTAGGAACCCTTGACCCAGCGGCGCGCCGCCGCCTTGGCGGTCTCGTTGCCGGCACCCGCGAAGGACAGCACCATGGTCAGCAGCACGATGAGCTCGGCGATGACCAGCACGATGTCCACCACGTGCAGGATCTCCAGCACGATCTCGGACACGAACAGGCTCTCCAGCGTCATGGCCGCCGGCCAGCCGCCGATGGACAGCACGATGGCCGCGCAGCCCGTGGAGATGGCCGAGATGGTGAACAGCACGGGCAGCGCCGGGGTGGCCCAGAACGCATGCGCCTTCAGGGTGGACAGCATGATGCCGGTGTACATCATGATGCACAGGCCGAAGAAGCCGGCCACGATCAGGAAGAAGTCCGCAGCGGGCTTCAGCAGGCCGGACAGCCCCGCGAAGATCGGCCAGGCATCGCCGATGAACGCCAGCAGGAACAGCAGCGCGAACACCGCGGCGATCACGAGGAACGTGGCGCCCCACTTGATGATGGACTTCGACGTGGTCCACACGCGCCAGAACACGCCCGGCTGCCCCAGGTCGACGACCAGGAACACGCAGCCGATGGCCACGCACACCAGCGAAACGAGCACGGGCAGCGCGAACACCTCGGCGTAGCCGGGGACCACGAAGCTGTTGAAGATGGCGGCCAGGAACAGGATGCCGCCCGCCAGACCGCCCAGGAAAAGGTACAGGGCGATAGGCGGTTCCCAATAATGATGTTTCATTATGCCTTACCTCCCAAGTCAGGAATGTAGTAGATCTGCGGCTCGGTGCCGAACTCCTCGAAGAGGCGCTCGGTCTTCACGGAGCCGATGAGCTTGGAGACCTCGCTGTTCGGATCGTCGAGATCGCCGAAGATACGGGCCTTCTGATGGCAGGTCAGCACGCAGTACGGCTGGGCAGAGGGGTCCAGCTGGCGCTTGTCGCGGCAGAACGTGCACTTGCGCACGTAGCGGTGCATGCGGTCCTCCAGGTGCGAGGCGTCGCGCATGCCGTACGGGCAGGCGTTCACGCACACCTTGCAGGACAGGCACTTCTTAGGGTCGACCCACACGGTGCCGTCCTCGTCCTGCTGGCTCGCGCCGGACGGGCAGCAGGGAACGCACTCGGGGTTCTCGCAGTGCATGCACAGCAGCGGCTGCCAGGACTTGTGGACGTTCGGCCACGTGCCCTGGGCGCCCTCGGTGACCACGGGGTTGTAGACGATGTCAAGTGGAAGCTTGTTCCACGTACGACAAGCAACCGTGCAGGAGTGACAGCCGATGCAGCGACGCTGGTCGATGACCATGACGTAACGAGTCATTTATCTATCCTTTCTTCCTACTCGGCGGCTATTCTTCGACGGGAGCATACGACATGTCGTAGTGCTTGCCCGTGGCTTCGTCGACCAGATGGCCGGTGGCGGCGTCGTAGAGCCAGCCGTAGTTGGCGTCGTGGAAGGCGCCGTTGTCGGGGTCCAGCATCCAGCCGCTGTTCGGGTCGTACACGTAGGGCTTGTCGCCCAGCGTGGCATAGCCCTTCTCCTGGTTCCAGGTCAGGTTCTCGGGCACCTCGTAAGGAGCGGCCTGGCCGGGATAGCAGCGCACGCCCGCCGCGAACACGATCTCCTCGCGCTCCATGGTGTACATCTTGCCGGTCTCGTCGTCCACGAGGCACTCGTTGGCCGCATCGTAGCGCCAGCCGGTGTGGGCGTCGTGGTAGCCCTTCGTGCGCGGGTTGATGAGCCAGCCCGACTCGTCCAGGCGGAAGTGCGTGCCCTTCTGGTACAGCGTGTTGCTCTGCCACACCCACTCGTAGCCCTCGGGCACGGCCTCGGCCGGCTGCGGCTTCTCGAACGGGATGGGCTCGCGGGCGAGCTTCTGGTCGCTCGGCATGACCGTCACGCCCGGCTCGGACGAGGAGCCCGGGATGGAGAACTGGGTGTCCTCCTTCTTGTACTCCTTGTCGTACTCGCCGCACTTGTACACCTTGCACATGAGGCCGCGGTTGGCCCACGAGCCGCCCATGGGGTCGCAGTGCTCGTCATCGACCGAGGTCAGCACGTTGACGTTGGACTCGAGGCAGCCGAACGGGTTGTCCAGGTCGGCCGAGCCGTCGCGCTCGGGGAACCACCAGCCGCGCGGCGCGAACACCACGTTGGGATGCACCTCGGGCTCCACGTTGGCACGCATCTTGATGCGGCCGCGGCGCGTCTCGATCCAGCACCAGTCGCCGTAGGCGATGTTCAGCTTCTCGGCCAGCTCCGGGTTGATGGAGAAGTACGGGTCGGGATACAGGTAGCGGATGCCCTGCATCTGGAAGTGCTCGGAGTGGTGGTACGGCATGAAGCCGCCGCCCGTGGTGAGCACGATCGGGTACTCCTCCGCGATCTCCGGCGTGTCGATCTCGTTCTCGATGCAGCCGATGTAGGTGGGCATGCCGGGGTAGCCCAGCTCGCGCAGGATGGTGGAGTTGCACTCGACCTTGCCCGAGGGGGTCCAGAAGCCGTTGGCCTTGAACTTGTTCTGGTGCAGCGGCGGATAGTACATGCGGTAGTAGTCGACGAAGTCGTTGTAGCTCTCCACGCCGCCCAGGCCCAGGGGCTCCAGGATGTGGAAGTACGCCTCTTCCTCGGTCTCCCACGGCCAGTTCGCGGGATCCTGGCCGCAGGCCAGGCCCAGCTTGCGCCAGAACGTCATGTCCGTGTGGCGGTCGTACTTGGGCTGGATGGCGCGGCGGCCGCCCATGATGGAGTCGGTGGCGCCGTAGTGCGTGACGATGGTGGGACGCTCCAGCGCGCCGGCCGCCGGGAACACGTAGTCCGCGAACAGGGCCGTCGGGGTCATCCAGTAGTCCACGACCACCAGGAACTCGCACTGCTTGAGCGCCTGCAGCGTCATCTTCGCGTCGCCGTAGGAGTTGATGGGGTTCGTGGCGTTCACGATGAGCGCGCGCACCTGGTACGGGTCGCCCGTGATGATGGCCTTGAACACGCTCGGGCCGTGGGCCTCGCAGAACCACTCGGTGGGCAGCGTCTTGCCCCACGTGCGCTTCGCGTTGTCGGAGATCATCTGGTAGCCGGGCCAGGAGGTCAGCTTGAACTTGTTGGACCCGATCTGCTTGGCCTTCTGCTCCTCGGGCAGGCACTCGTTGAGCTCCATCTCCTCGTCGGTGAGGTAGTTGAGCGCGGGGCCCGGCATGCCGTCGCCGCCGGGGACGTCGAGGTTGCCGCAGACGGCGCGCATGAGGGCGATGGCGTGGCTGCCGGTGGTGGAGGCACGGCCGATCTGGTCCCACGTGCAGCCCCACTGGATGCAGCCGGGCGTGTTCATGGCGTACAGGCGTGCGGCCTGACGGATCTGGTCGGGCTCGAGCCACGTGATGGGCGCAGCCCACTCGGGCGTGTACTCGGCCACATGCTCCTGCAGCTCCTCGAAGCCGTCGCACCACTCGCCCACGAACTCCCAGTTGACCAGGCCCTCGTAGATGATGGTGTGCAGCATGGCCAGCGCGAGCGCGGCGTCGGAGCCGGGACGCAGCGGCAGCCACAGGTCGGCCTTGGAAGCCGTCTCGGAGTAGCGCGGGTCCACGACCACGATCTTCAGGCCGTTCTTCTGCAGGTCGGTGTAGCCGTTCATGCCGCCCAGCGTGGAGGCACCGGGGTTCATGCCCCAGAGGATGAGGCACTTGGCGCCGGCGAGGTCCGTCTCGAACGGCGACCAACCGGCCACGCAGGTCTCGGCCATGAACGTGGGGATCCAGCACAGAAGCGCGTTGTGGAAGCCGTTCGGCGTGCCGAACTGGTTCAGGAAGCGGCGGCGCGCCCAGTCGTCGGTGCGCGTCGTGCCGCCCGCAGAAGCCACGGCCTCGGCGCCGCTCTCGTCCTTGATCTGGTTGAGGCGGTCGGCAACCTCCTGGATCGCCTGGTCGTACGGGATCTTCTCCCACTTGCCCTCGCCCTTGGCACCCACGCGCTTCAACGCGTGGTTGATGCGGGCGGGGTGGTTGACGTGCAGCAGCGCGCTCGTGCCGCGGCAGCACAGTCCGCCTTGGTTCGAGTAATCGGGATCGCCTTCGATCTTGATTACGTCGCCATCCTTAACGTAGGCGAGCACGCCGCAGTTAGCATGGCAGAAATAGCAGAGCGACTTGACCATCGTGACGCCGTCTTGATGGATGTCGACCTCGGTCGACACGGTATCCGGGCTCACAAGGCCCTTGAGACCGGTCGACGTCTTGGAAATCTCCATCTACCTTCCCCTCTTCTTCTCGTCCGTTTACCTTACCGTTGAACCCTGTCGTGCCGTTCGCATGATTATGCGCGGAAGTTCCGCTTGGCCCGAACGCTCTCACTCGCGCGGATCATGCACGCCAGTGTATAAAACGCCCGTTCCATCCACATCACACCGGAAGTTCTAAATTCCGCGAGCGGGTAAGCCCGATAGTATTAATTGATCGGACCGCGATTTTCATCCCGACCGCTCGTCTGGGCATTCCGCCGTTCGGCGGTTCGCCACCCCCTGAGCGAGCCTTGGCGTGAAACGTTCGCACCCCCTGCGCGAAATGACGTTGACAGCTCCTCCGACCGCTTCTATCGACTGCTGGCCGCCATCGAGCACCTTGCGGCCAGGACCGTTGTTCGATGCCAACCAGTAGTAGATAGAATCGGCTATTTGATTATAGCTATGCGGGATAGCATGTGCCACCCTAGCGGCGTGTTTTTGCGGCGAATAACACGCAAAAGGGGCGGGAGCGGGCACCGGCAGGATGCGCGGCAGCGGCGCCTGGAAGCCGCCTGGGGGGCTTCCAGCGAAAACGAGCTGGATCGGTGCTGGATGCGGGCAAGGACCGAACGGCTCGCACGGCGGAAACATGCAAGGTTCGGACGGCGCCCACGTCGG
Source organism: Gordonibacter urolithinfaciens (assembly GCF_900199375.1). Taxonomy (NCBI): domain Bacteria; kingdom Bacillati; phylum Actinomycetota; class Coriobacteriia; order Eggerthellales; family Eggerthellaceae; genus Gordonibacter; species Gordonibacter urolithinfaciens. The sequence goes on along the minus strand of NZ_LT900217.1, from coordinate 2,440,166 downwards.
AAACGCGCAAGGCCTGCGCGACTCGCGGACGGTCGAATTACGGTCGGCGTGCAAGGTCGCGGCGCTAGGATGGAGGCGTCGGGACAGGCCCGGCGCGACCGACGAGGAAGGGGGCCGACGTGGATCCGTCGCACACGCAGCCGCACATTCGCAGGGAAAACGGTGCTGTCGAGGCAGCGCCCCGTCGGCGCCCCCTCTCGCCTTCCGGCTGCGTGCGCCGCAAGCCCGTTGCGGCCGGCGCGGCGAAGGCCCTTGCGGAAGCGGGGCCCGCAGGACCAGGGCCCGGCGGCCCTCGCAGTCCTCGCCGCGTGCGCACCGCGGCATGCGCGGCGATGCTCGCCGCGTGCGTGCTCGCGCTCGCGCTGGCAGCTCCCCGGTCGGCCGAGGCCCTTGAGGGCATCTCGGGCACCTGTTACGTGGCCTGCACGAACGCGCATATCGACGGGCCGGACGGCGGCAACGTGTTCGAGGTGACGTTCCCCCAGTACGGAATCTCGGCCACCGGTTACTGCATCTCGGGCTCCGTCTACGGCACGCCGCTTCCGGGTACCTACCCGTTCTCCGGCGAGCCTGCGGGTGACGGCGGCTTCCAGATCACCGTGAACTGCCGGGGCGCCGGCATGTACGAGAACCATTACTCGCCCTACGGCGCGCAGAACGTCGGCGGGTTCAAGATACGCCCCTTCGGGGCCATGGAGGTGCTCAAGCGCTCCGCCGCCCCCGACGTCACGGACAACAACGCGTGCTACCGGCTGGCCGGCGCGGTGTACGGCGTGTACGCCGACGAGGCGTGCACGAGCCAGGTGCTCGCGCTGACCACCGACGCCGCGGGGCGCGCCCGGTCGGAATGCGTCCTCGCGCCGGGGCGCTACTGGGTGCGCGAGAAGGCGGCGCCGGAGGGCTACTTGCCCGACCCGGGCGTCTACCCGGTCGACCTCGCTCAGGAGGACTGCCGCACCGGCACCGTGCCGGCCGTGCGCGTCGCGGATGCGCCCTTGGTCGCACCCGTCGACATCCTCGTGCAGAAGGCGGACCGCGAGACGGGCGTCCCCCTGCCGCTTGGCGACGCGAGCCTCGCCGGCGCGACGTTCACGGTCGAGCACTACGCGGGACGCTACGCCTCGCTTGGCGAGATCGCCGCGGCGGGCGCGCAGCCCGCGCGCACCTGGGACGTCGTCACCGACGAGCAGGGACGCGCGAGCGTGGGCACGGGCGACCTGCCTGGCAACGGAAGCGGCGGGTCCGGCCTGCCGCTCGGCACCGTGGTCGTGCGCGAGGTGCAGGCGCCCCGCGGCTACCTGCTGCCCGACCCGCCCGCCCTCGTGCGCGCGGTCGAGCCCTCCCCCGACGAGCCAGGCGTGGCCGTGTACCGCGTCCCCACCGTGGCCGATCAGGTGGTACGCGGCGACGTGGCGCTGCTCAAGCTCGGCGCAGGCAAGGACGGAGGCGGCGCTGCGGACAGCACGGGCGAAGGCGGCGCAGTCGGCGCTTCGGCAGACGGGGGCGGCACGACGCCCAAGGTCCCGCTGGGCGGCGTGGCGTTCGACATCGTGCGCCTCTCCACAGGCGAGGTGGCGGCCCGCCTTGTCACCGGCGAGGACGGCCGGGCCTCCACCGAGGGGCTCCGCCCCGCCGGCCTCGACGGAGCGCTGCCCTACGGCCTCTACGAGGTCCGCGAGGACCCCGCCACCACCCCGCCGGGCTACCGCACCGCCGAGCCCTTCGTCGTCGCCGTCGAGGGCAACGCCCGCACCTACTGCTACGAAGTGGTGAACGAGCTGGTCAGCGCCCCCGAGGAGCCGCCAGCAGGCGACGAGCCCGCCGAAGAAGAACCCCCGGCCCCGCTCGCCGAGACGGGCGATGCCCTCGCCCGCGCGCCCCGCTGCATCGCATTCGCCGCCGTGATCAGCGCCACGCTCGCCGCCGCGTTCGCCCTGCGCCGTCAACGCCCATAGACGCGCCCGGCGCATGCCGACGGGCGCTGGGGACGCCTGCGACCCCGCGGAACCGATACGTGGCAACGCCCGCCTCCCTCCCCTTTCGCACTTGATTAATTATTAATTATAGTTTATAATTTTTAGGAAGGACGAGCATGGTCAAGAGACGCGACCTTGTCAAGGAGGTCGAAGCCCAAGGGTTGAGAAGTACCGGCGGCACGAACCACGAGACTTTTAAGAAGCCAGGCTTCCAGACGTCTATCCCCCGGCATCGGGAGATAGACGAGGACACAGCCCGAGATATCAGAAAGCAAGCAGGTATCGAGAAGCGGCGCTGACCCAGTTCGAGAACGAGAGGACCCGCCTATGTTGTATGTATACGAGTTCGAGCTTTTTACCGGGCAAGATGGATGGATCATCGCCCGGCCCTTCGACTTCGAAGGCGCAACCCAAGGAGCCGACGTGGCCGAGGCTTCGGAAATGGCCGCCGACTGGCTCAGGACGGAGATCGAATACCGCCTTATGGACAGCAGGGATATCCCCGAGGCGACGCTCGGCCACGAACCTGCACGCAAAAACGGCCGCATTCTGCTCGTAGCCGTGGAGGCGAGCCTCGACGGTATTCCCGCCGTACCGGCTTCCGAGGCGGCAAAGATCTTAGGGGTGTCACGGGCACGCGTGTCCCAGATGCGCAAGGCCTGTCTGCTTCAAGGCTTTCGCAAGGGCCGCGACACCTTCATCACGAAAGACAGCATAGACGCTCGCCTGCGCGAGAAGCCCAAGGCGGGACGGCCGAAGAAGGGGACGACAAAGCCTCGGCCAAAAGCGGCGGCGAAGCCAGTGGAAGCCCGCTAGAGACCGGACGGAGAGACGGACTCGCGTCCGCCCCTCCGTCGGCTCTCATGGGTTCGGACCCACCGCTCGCGACCGCGAGCCCGTCCTCGCAGATGGCGGCGCCGACCGCGGGGACGGCACCGAGGCGAATCCCCTACCAGGTGGCCGAGCAGTCGCAGCCGGTGCGGACCTGGCCCTTGCCGTTGGCACGCCTGCGCAGCTTGTCGACGTCCCAGCGCTCGAAGATGAGGGCGCGGTGCGCGCGGTAGATGTCGAAGGCGCCCTCCAGCTCCATCCCCACGCACGTGAACGAGCCGTTGATGGCGCCGTAGAGCTCGGCCGCGTGCTCGTTGAAGCTGTTCTCGGCGAACAGGTAGACGTTGGCCGCGTGCCCGCGGCCCTGCAGCGGCACGAGCAGCTCGTTGCCGTTGCCCTCGATGAAGATGCCCTTGTTCTCCAGGCGCACGCCGCGCACGGCCTTCTCGGCCTCGAAGCGGTCGGCCCAGGGCTCCTTGTTCATCTTCGCCCAGTACGCCCAGGCGTTCTCGAACCGGCAGGCATCGTCGTCGTAGATCGCCTGGAAGAAACCGCGGCAGTCCTCCGCCGCCTCCAGGTGCCCCTTGAGCCGGGGCCACACGCCACCCGCGATGCTGGCCAAGGCCAAAAGCTCCCGGTAGTCCTTCGCCTGCGCCGCAGGCACCGCCTCTATCTGCGCTTTCAGTTCCTCGTACTGCATTGCTCCTCCTTAGAGGGGCTGTCCAAAAGCCCCCGAAACCATGTTTCGCCATAAGGTTGTTCCGCAGGGCAGGCACCCTGCGCCTGCCGCCGCCTGGGAGGCTGTCCCAACCGGCGGCAAGGGCAGAGCCCTTGTCCTGTTCTCAACCCATAGCCAGGCGGGTCTTCGATACAGCCCCGCCCTTCCCTGTGCGCGGGCGCCCCGAGCGCCCGCGCCCCCGCCTGCGCCTAGCGGCGCGGCTTGTAGATGCGCGCCGTGGTCTTCACGAAGCGCACGTCCTCGTCCGTCTCGGCCGTCGGCACCTCGAAGCCGCCCACGTAGCCCGTCTCGGGGGAAACGTCCGACTCCTCGTAGTACTCGGGCCGCTCGAACCCGATGCGCGCCATCATGGCCTCGAACTCGTCGCGGGCGGGCGCGGCTTGCACGGCGTTGCCGAGCTCGCGTGCGCGGGCCACCGTGCCCGCATCGCGTACCCCGGCCGCCACCACGCCGTCGTACACCAGCACCCCGCCGGGGCGCAGCACGCGGAACGCCTCGCGGAACACCGCCTCGGGGCAGAAGTCCACGGTGACGCTGCTGTTGGCGAACACCAGGTCGAACGTGCCGTCAGCGAGCCCCGCCGCGGCGAGGTCCTCCGGGTAGGCAACGAGGTACTCCATGTTGTTCTCGGGCAGCCCGTTGCGGCGCCACGCGTCGTCCTGGTAGGAGCGGGCGATCTCGATCCACTCGGGCGTGGGGTCCACCCCCACCACGCGCCCGCGGGCGCCCACGTAGTCCGACAGCTTGATGACGCCCTTGCCCCGGCGGCAGTCGATGTCCAGCACGCGCTTCCCTTTGAGATCGCCCAGAAGCGTCATCTTGCACTGGCTCGCGAACCCGTACTCGTTGGGAAGCTGCTCGTAGTACGCCCTCAGCGCCTCCGCGTCGATGGGCCTGCCCGCATCCATGCCCTCGCCTCCGTCCATCCCGAGCCGCTACCTGTACGACACGCGCGAGTTGTTCACCAGCCACGAGAGCGCGGCCTCGCGGCGCGCGAACACGCGGGCCTCGTCGCCCAGCCCCTGGTCCTCCAGCTGCTGACGGATCTTCTCGCGCTGCTCGGCGTCGTTGCCCGGCATCTGCGCCGTGATGTCGGCGTCTGAGAGCTCGATGTCCAAATGGTCGGCCAAAGCGTCGATGGCGCAGGTGATGCGCAGCGCGTCCAGAGGCTGGCCCGGCAGCAGGTCGGCCGGGTCGGGGTCCTCCACCAGGCGCTTCGCCAGCTCGTCCAGCACGAGGTCGGGGAACTGCGCGTCGTTCTTGGCCATGTCGGGCAGGCCGAACTGCTTGGCCACGCCCTCGCGGAACTCGGCCACCGTCGTGGCGGGCTCGAAGTGCTCGGCCACGAACGCGTCGGTAAGCTCCGGCGTGCGGCAGCTCAGGATCTTCTCCACCGTCACCTGCATGGTAAGGCGGGAGGCATCGCCGTCCTTCGCCAGGGGCAGCTTGATCTTCGCCTCGGCGTCCTTCGTCTCGCCGGGCGCCATGCCCACGAGCTCCTCGTCGAACGTGCGGGGCATCTCGCCGCCGCCCACGTGGTACAGCGAGTGCTCCAGCACGAAGTTGGAGGCGGGGTTGCCGTCCAAGCGCGCGTCCACCGTGGTCACCACCACGTGGTCGCCCATGGCCACGCCGCGCTCCTCGGCTATCTCGTGGTACTCGGCCAGGGGCTCGAGCAGCTTCTCGATCTGGGCGTCCACGAGGCTCGCGGGCACCTGGGGCTTCGGCAGATCGAGCTCGACCGGATCATACGAGGTGAGCGTGTACTTCTTCATGTTCTCTTCTCCTTAGGTTGCTTGCTTTCCTTGGCTTGCATCTACACGTCGAGGTCTTCCACGCGCCGGCGCAGTTCGCGCTGGCGGTCCGACAGGATCATGTCCTGGTTGTGCGCGAAGTAGGACTCGCTGCCGTACTGGGCGATGTAGCGCGCCGAGCTGGTGCGCGACGTGAGCTCGGTCGTGAACACCACCATCTCCTGCGCATCCCCGAACGCCGCCTCCACGAAGGCGAACGCGCGGGCGAGCCGCTGCTCCACGTCGGCTGCGCGCGCCTGCAGCGCCGCCGCCCGGGCGGCGAATGCCTGCGACGCGAGCGCGAAGGCGTCCTGGGGCGCGGCGCCGTCGACCGCCTGCCGCAACGCCGCGATCCCGTCCAGCTCGGCCTCCGCCGTCGCGCGGCGGCCCTTCGACAGGTTGCCCGCCGCCACGCCCAGCTCCAGCTGCGAGGTCCGGGTCCGCTCCAGCTCGTCCAGAAGGCCGCGCACGTCGCCCCCCTCCTCCGCGGCGGGCTTCAGGCCCCGCAGGTCGTCGCGCAGCGCCACGAGCACGTCGGTCTCGGCCACGATGTCGGCCATGTCGCCGCACACGGCATCCAGCAGGAGCCCCACGAGCGACAGGCGCTCGTCGAACTCCGCCCCGGCCGCCCGCTCGATTATACCGGCAACGTCGCCCCCGGCAAGGATCTCGTCGATGCGGTAGTCGTCGCGGTATTTGTTGAACAGGTCGTAGTACGCCGCGAACTCGCGCGCTATCGCCTCGTTCTGCACGTACTGCACGACCAGGTCGTAGTCCACCGCCTTGCCCAGCCGCTCGAACACGCCCATCATGTCCGACAGGTCGTCCCAGCCGCGCGCGGTGACGAACGACTTGCCGTCGAGCGACGCCTCGATGGAGTAGAAGCGGTTCTTCTTGATCTCCAGGAACGTGAGGATGGCCGGGTGCGTGCCCTTGGACACGGCGTAGGCCTTCCACGCCCCGAAGTCGGGCTCCACGCTGATCTTCTTCACACGGTCGAGCGTGACCACGTCGAACTCGTGCACCGACTTGTTGTACTCCGGCGGGTTGCCGGCGCAGGCGATGATCCACCCCTCGGGCACCGCATGGCGTCCGAACGTCTTGAACTGTAGAAACTGCAGCATGGAGGGGTAGAGCGTCTCGGACACGCAGTTGATCTCGTCGAGGAACAGGATGCCGCGCCTCACCCCGCTCTTCTTCATGTAGGCGTACACCGAGGCGATGATCTCGCTCATGGTGTACTCGGAAGCCTCGTACTCCAGGCCCTCGAATTCCTCGTGCACGATGAACGGCAGCCCGAGCGCGCTCTGGCGCGTGTGGTGCGTCATGGAGTAGGACACCAGGCCGATGCCCAGCTCCTGCGCGATCTGCGCCATGATGGCCGTCTTGCCGATGCCGGGCGCACCCACCAAGAACACGGGGCGCTGGCGCGCGGTGTCCAGAAGGGGCCGCCCCTGGTCGTCCACCGCGAGGTACGCCTCGATCGTATCTTTCACCTGCTGCTTTGCTTCCGCAATGTTCATGTTGCACTCCTTGGGTCCGCCTGTTGCCGCCTGTCGCCGCGCGTCGCGCGCGCCTCGTCCGTCACGTCAATCCCCTCTCGTCCAGAATGACCTTGAGCGCCCAGGGGGGCACCGCCGGGTCGGAATAGCCATCGTCCAGGAACACGAACACGGCGTCGTAGGCCGGCTGCCGGCGCGGGAACGTGCCCTGCCCGTCCGTGAAGTACACGAGCCCGCGCAAGTCGGCGAACTCCCCCTTTTCCACCAGCAGGTTCACGTAGTCGAACACCGGGCGGAAGTCCGTGCCGCCGAAGCCCTTGAGCTCCATGTCCTCCAGGTACAGGTCGAGCTCGTCGAGCGAGGTGATCTTCGTGTCCTCCTGCACGCGCGCATCGCACTGGATGACGTGGATGTTCACGCGATCGGTGAAGCTCTCGGCCTGTTTCAGTATGTTGTACGTCTTGCGCATGAACGCCTGCACCAGATCGCCCGACACCGACTCGGACGTGTCGATGGCGATGGCGAAGTCGTGCACCGCCCGCGCCTCCCGGTACTCCAGCGGCTCGATGAGCGGCATGTTGCCGTACCGGTCCAGCCCGTAGGTATAGTAGATGTAGTCGAACTCGTCGGGGTTCACGCGCATGCGCTCGTGCAGCGTGGCGAAGCGCTTGAGGAACTCCGCGTAGTCGTGCTTCTCGCGGTTCACGGCCGCAAGCGCCGTGGCGAAGCTGCCCGCGCCCTCGCCCTGGCTCAGCATATGCGCCTCCAGCTCTATCTGGATGTGCCGGCTCACGTCTTCCCACGCCTCGGCGAGCTCCTCCTCCCGCGCGCGCTCCTCGTCGGCCGCGCCCGAGGCGTCGTCGTCGGGGCCGCCCTCGTCGGCCGGCTCGTCGCGCTCGCCGTCCTCGGCCGGCTCCCGGTCCCGGTCGTCGTCGCCCCCGCCCGGCGAGGGCATCTCGGAGGCGCCGCGCGTGTCGTCGAGCGACTCGCTCCCCTCCGACGTGGGCAGCTCGCCGCCCTCGCGGTCCTCCGACTGCTGCCGCGCCGCGCTCATCGAGCCGCGGGCCGAGCCTTCGGCCCCGTCGTTGTACCACAGCCCGTGCGTGTCGCGGAAGAACATCGGCGCCAGCGAGCGCAGGTCGATCTGGCTTCCCTCCTCCGAGAAGAAGTGGTAGAGCCGCTCGGCCGTCACCACGCCGCCCACCTGCGCGCGGATGACCTTGAGCGATTCGCGGGCACGCCGGTCGAAGTTGCTGGGGAAAGCCTCGCCCACCAGCTCCAGCAGCAGCGCCTCGATGGCGATGTCGCAGGCCACGTCCCACGGCTGGCGCAGCACCGAGTACAGCATGAACGGATGGCGGAATATGCAGTGGAACAGGCAGTGGATGACGTCGCGCACCACCTCGTTCGGAGAGAGCTTGAAGCGGGCCACCACGTACTCGGGGTCGTAGTACAGCTTGACGCCGTCGCTCGCTATGCCGTACACGTCGAAGCTCGGCACGAGCGGCATGCGCCACAGCGCCCGGTCGAGGAAGCGGAACCGCACGGCCAACGACGTGCGGGCGTCCTCCAATATGTCGCCCGCCACGGGCAGGCACCGCTCGTAGCGCTCGCGCTTCTCGGCCTGGCGCGCCTCGGTGGTCAGGCCCACCTTGGGCGCCGCGGCGGCCTGGCCCCCCAGGCGCTCCCGTTCTTTGAGGACCACGTCCCCCTCTGCTATGGGCGTCAAGTCTTTCATAGGCGTTTACAAGCTGAAGTCCACGCCCGCGGCCGGCATCAGACGATGCTGCAGCTCGAGCAGGCAGGCGGTGGCTTGCGTCCTCCCCTCGCGCGTCGCAGTGCCCAGTTCCGCTTCTATGGCCCCGTCGTCCAAAAGCCCCCGCCCCGCCAGCCACGCGAGCGCGTCCAAGTCGCCCTGGTCGGCGAAGTAGCGGCACGCCTGCCGCGCCTTGCGCTGGAAGATGTTCTCGTACAGCCCGCGCGTATGGTCCGACAGGCACATAGGATGCTGCAGGCGGTACAGGGCCGCCGGCGCGAACTCCCGCATGGTCGCTGCGTGCGTCACCCACGAGTCGTAGTACTCGAAGTCGAAGGCGGTTCCCCCCGGCCCAGCGCCGAACAAATACGACGGCGAACGGTAGCGCGAGGAGAGCCCGGGCACCCGGAACTCGCCCGCCTCGTAACCGTCGACGGGCTCGGGGAACTCCACGTGGACGAGCGGGATGGAGCGAGCCGTGGAGAACGCCCCGTTGCAGATGCTGTGCAGGTGCCCGTGCAGGTGCAGCTCGGCCACGCCGGAAGCGCCGCAGAAGGCCAGGCTCGCAACGTGCGTCACCTGGCGGGGTATGCGCACCACGTCGTCGGGCCCCACGTACAGAAGGCACGTGTCGCCGCCCATCTTGCTGCCGTCGCGCTGGCACAGAAGCCCGTTCTCCAGGTAGAACACGGGGTTGGTCGCATCGAGCGAGATCGACTGGAGGGGCCGGCGCGGCATGAGCTGGTTGTCGCCCTGCACGAGCAGCGCGTCCTCGCCGATGGACCGCACGTTCTCCGAGAGGCGCAGCGTGGAGAGCGACGTGTCCAAAAACGCGCGCTCGCCGATGCGCTCGAGGCTCTCGGGCAAATCGACGCGCACGAGCTGCCGGTTCCCCCGGAACGCCTCGCACCCCACCGAGAACACGCCCTCGGGCAGCTCCACGGCGCGCACGTGCGCATGGCGTTTGAACGCCTCGTCGGCCACCGCATGGGTGCCGGGACGCACCCGATAGGACTCCACCTGCCCTATCAGCTCCAGGAACACGTCATGGCGGTACAGGCCGCCCTCGGCGTCCAGGTCGAGGCAGCGGTTGGCCGGCGACACGCCCAGGGCCCCCTCGCCGATGCGCGCCTGCGCGGGCGTGTGGTCGAACGCGCGGAAGCCCAGCTGCTCGAGCCCCGCCGGCAGCTCCGCGCGCGCAAGGGCGGTGAACGCGAACGCCTCCGCGCCGATCTCCCGGCACCCGGCCGGCAGGTGCGCCTGCACGAGCCGCGCGCAATGGTAAAAGGCCTTCTCGCCCACCGCCTCCACCGAGGCGGGCAGGCGCACCGCGGAAAGCCCCGTCTTCGCGAACGCCATGCGGCCCAAACGACGAACGCCCTCCGGCAGCGCCACCTCCTGGAGGTCGTCCAGCGAGTCGAACGCCCGCTCGTCCACGTCCGTGCACCCGGCGGGCACCTCGTAGGAGCGGCAGGGAACCACCAGGCGGTACAGGTGCCGCCCGTCCCTCGACAGCAGCGCCCGGCCGTCGGTGGAGAAGGCCTCGTTGGCGGGATCGACGGTCACGCGCTCCAGGTGCGGCAGCCCGAGGGGCTTCGCGTCGAGCGCCTCGACGAGCGGCCCGAACGCCACGTGGGCCACCGGCGCGTCCGAGAACGAGTTTCCCTCCAGCCGCACCAGGGGCATGGGGAGCTCCACCTCCGCGAGCGCCCCGCACTGCAGGAACATGGTGGGGTCGACCTGGTCCAGCGCCGCCGACAGCCGCACGCTGCGCAGGTTGACGCAGCCGTCGAACACGTGGTTGCCCGCGAACTCCACCGTGTCGGGCATCGAGACGCGCCGCAGCTCGGCGTGGCCGCGGAACAGGTTCGTGGCCAGCGAGGCCACGCGGGCGCCGTCCACCTCGGCCGGGATGTCCACCTGCTCCGCCGAGCCCCCGTAGGACACGAGGCGCGCCGTGCCGTCCTCGCGCAGGCGGTAGCGGTACTCGCCGCAGCGCAGCTCCTCGCCACCGCACGTGCGCTTGGCGTAGGGCAGGAAGTATCCTTTCGAGACCAGCTCCTCGGCCGGCGAGCGGCGCACGGCGGCACCCTCGAAATCCCGCCCCTCGGCAGGCGAGCGCCGAATGCCGTGGTCGAACGCCCACGGATCGTCCCCCATGTCGGCTCCCTTCGCATCGAGCCCCCACGGCTTCCGGCCGTTGAAGCCCTCGGGTGCGGCATGCGAGGAGATGCCCCGGTTTCCAGAGCTTTTCTCAAAATGATCTTCTTGCGTAACTTGCTTCACCTTTTAATCCTATAATGTCGTTATGCACTTAACCCGTAAGCGCAAGGGGGGCGCCATGGACGACGTTGCAGGCACCAAGGAACTTGACTACGCCAGCGATCTTCAGCTCATCAAGTCCATGCACGAAGACGATTCGTTTTGGGATCGCATCTTCGATGCGAAGCTCGACTTCCTCAACAACGGGGGCGACCCCCGCCAGGCAGGTTGCGTGCGGCCCGAGATCGCGGAGTCGTGGATCAACTCGCGCAATTTCGGCTTGAGTCCCGACCAGCCCGACCTCGGCGAGTACATCACCGAGCAGGCATACGAGGAAACGCTCGCGGAGAACGCCGAGATCGTGGCTGCCGCGAAGTCGCTCATCAGGAACATCGAGTCGCTGAACCTGCAGAACGACTACATGTTCGAGCTGCTCGACGTGAACGGCACGCCCCTCGTGCAGATCGGCAACCTGTGGCTGCACCGCTTCGCGGGCCCGAACTACCAGTGCAACGAGAGCAACATGGGCACGAACGCGCACACGCTGTGCATGCGCCACAAGAAGCCGTTCGTGCTCATCGGCCCCGAGCACTACTGCTTCGCGCTGCACGGCCTCATCGCCTGCGCGGCGCCCATCATCGACCAGTTCGGTGCCAGTGTGGGCGCCCTTGCGCTCACGCAGCCCACGTCCGACGAGCTGCTGTCCACGGCGAACAAGAAGATCCTCATCCATGCCATGAGCCTCGTGTCATCGCTCGCCATCACCCTGAGCGACCAGCTGCGCATCAGCGGCTACGACGCCCAGCTTGCCGAGACCGAGTCGCGCTACAGCAAGGCGTCGCTGGAGGCCCAGCGCTACGAGACCATCTCGCAGAACCTCATGAACACCGTGAAGGACGGTATCCTCATCTGCGATGCCGAGGACACCATCTCGCTGGCCACCCCGGAAGCCGCCCGCATCTTCAAGACGTCCCCCGAGGAGCTGCTCGGCACGAACGTGAACGCCCTCATCAACGACAGCCGTACGTTCGAGGAGGTCATCGAGCAGGGCGGCCACTCGACCTTCGACGTGGACGGCATGCCCCTCGAGGCCAAGATCTCGCGCATCTACGGCGGCGACCACGACTTCGAGGGCTACATCATCGCGCTCAAGGAGGCCAAGCGCGCCACGCTCGGCGCCTCGCGAGGCAAGCTGGGAGATGCGGCCGACATCACGTTCAAGGACATCCTGGGCAGGAGCTACCAGATAGCAAAGGCGAAGAAGCTCGCCTCCCGCTTCGCCCGATCGCGCGAGAACATCCTTCTGGCGGGCGAGAGCGGCACCGGCAAGGAGCTGTTCGCCCAGGCCATCCACAACCAGGCGTGCCCCGAAGGACCTTTCATGTCCATCAACTGCGCCGCCATCCCGCCCCGCCTCATCGAAAGCGAGCTCTTCGGCTACGAGAGCGGCAGCTTCACGGGCGCCGAGCGCGGTGGCAAGCCCGGCAAGATCGAGCTGGCCGACGGCGGGACGCTCTTCCTCGACGAGATCGGCGACATGCCGTTGGAACTGCAGGCCACGCTTCTGCGCGTGCTGGAGAACAAGCGCATCATCCGCGTGGGCGGCAAGTCGTACAAGCAGATCGACTTCCGCCTGGTGGCCGCCACGAACCAGAACCTGCCGAAGCTGGTGAGCCAGCACCAGTTCCGCGAGGACCTGCTCTACCGCATCTCCGTGCTCACCGTCGACCTGCCCCCGCTGCGCGACCGCGTGGGGGACGCGCTCTACTTCGCACGCTACTTCCTCAACGAGTGCCACACGAAGACGGGCAACGGCAAGGTGTCGCTTTCCAACGAGGCGTCGCAGTTCGTGAGCACCTACGCCTGGCCGGGAAACGTGCGCCAGCTGAAGCATGCCATCTACTCCGCCTACTACACCTGCGAGAACGGCGTTATCTACATCGACGACTTCCCCAGCTACATCGCCCAGGCCAGCGACCTGCGCAGCAGCGAGGAAGCCGGGGCGGCCGCACCGGCGGACGATGCCGCAGCCCCTTCGCAAAACGAATCGTCTTCAGCTATCAAGGTGCCGGACGAGCAGGCCGCCGCCCCCGGGGCCGAGGCCCCTGCCGCGACGAGCGGGACGCTGCCCACCCTCTCCCTCAAAGAGCTCGAGGGCATCGCCATCAACGAGGCCATCATGCAGGCCGACGGCAACATCGCCGCCGCGGCCGCCATCCTCGATATCAGCAAGGCCACGCTGTACCGCAAGCTCAAGGAGAGCCAGTAGCCCTCCTGCGCCGAACCGCGGCCCTGCCCCGAGCCGGAGCGCAGGCTCGGAAAAACCAATCGGGCTGGAGATGAGCGTTAAGCACCTTCTCCAGCCCGATCAATAACAGGCACGGTTTGCAGCCGCCATGCCCTCGCCCCCCTCGCTCTCAGGCTGCGCTCAAGGCAACCGCGCGGGCTGTCGCCCCGCAGCACGCCCTAGAAAACATGCCCGCACTTCTTGCAGGCAGTCCGTGTCCCCAACACGTAGCTGCCGCACTCCGGGCATATCTTCGTACGCCCCGTCTCCACGCACTCGTTGCACAGCGGCCGCTCGAACGGCGAGCAGAAGAAGCAGGCCTTCTTCACCTCGGCGTTCAGGTGCGTGACCGCCTTCTCCTCGTCATGGGCGACCGGCGCACCGCACTTCTTGCACGTGTCCCGCTCGTAGGGGTTGTACCACCCGCACTCGGGGCACTCGACGGGAAACTTGTAATCCGCCTTCTTATGGCAACGACGACACCAGGGGCTGCATGTTCTACAGTTAGGCATGGGCGCTTCGCCTCATCCTAAAACACGCGCTGTATGCCGCCGGACATGGCATGGTTAGTTCGCCGGCGGCTTCGGGGCACCCGGCGCTTTTGGGGCTGCAGGAGCGCCCGGGGCCTTGGGGGCACCGTCGAGGCCCTGAGGCTTGAGGGAGATCTCCTTGGGAGCGCCCGGAGAAGGGGCCGCGGCCTCGTCAGCGGCCTTGCGGGACTCGTTCAGGTCCGCGCCGCACTTCTGGCAGGTCTCGTTCGTGGGCTTGTTGAACGCGCCGCACTCGAGGCACTTCACAATGGTAACGGTATTGGCCGGTCTGTAACACATAGTTTTCTCCTTACGTGACGCCCTCTCTGGGCTGGTGCCCCGGCGTTTAGCCGGGGCACCAGCAGAGAAGACGAGGCTTTACTGCTCAGGTACGTAGATCCAGGTACGGGGCATTTCCTTGGCCTTCTCGGCCAGCTCGTCCACCGTGCCGTACTTCATGCAAGCCGACTGGCAGTGATGCACGCAGGTCGGGAGCTTGCCCATGGCCGTACGGTCGGCGCACAGGTCGCAGAGCGACGTCATGACGGGCAGGTAGTTGTACTCGTACTTGCCGTCGGGCATCAGGCGCGGGCCGTCCTCGAACAGCTGGATGCCGTTCGCCTCGCCAGCCTGCCAGCCGTGCTCCACCTTGCAGGCCATCTCGCAGGAGTGGCAGCCGGTGCACCACGTGTAGTCGATCAGAAGTCCATACTTCTCAGCCATCTTAGAAACCTCCCTTGCGGGTCACGATCTCGCTGGGCGAGCAGTCGTTCTCCTTCGTGACCGGGTAGATCTTGCAGATTTGGTTCGCGTACGGGGCGCCGTAGAGCGTCGGGCCCGTCACACCCTGAACCGTCAGGTTGTTGATGTTCGAGTCGAACACGCCGAACAGGTTGGGCTCGGCGCCGTCGGTCTCGGGGAACCACCAGCCGTGCTCGGAGCGCACGGTGTCGGGCTTGAGGGACGCGTTGATGCGCACGCGCTGCTTGCACTTGCCGCGCATGTTCTCGACCCAGATCCAGTCGCCCTCGCACACGCCGATCTTCGCGGCGGTGTCGGGATGCAGATCGGTCAGCGGATCGGGATGCGACTCGCGCAGACGCGGAACCTGGCGCTCCTCCGAGTGGAAGTACTCCCACGTGCGGGCACCGGTCGTGAGGACGTACGGATACTCCTCGAACAGCTCCGGCGTGGAGATCGGGGACTCAGGCGGCTCCTCGTAGTACGGCAGCGGATCGAAGCCCCATGCGTCGAACAGGGTGTTGTACAGCTCGCACTTGCCCGTGTTCGTGTTGAAGCCGGGCTGGCCGTCGTCGCGCAGCCAACCGAGCTCGTGCTTGCGGTACGCCCAGTCGTCCGGCCAGTCGATGACCTTCTCGGTGAGGTCGAGGAACGTCTGGTCGGTCTTGTGCGGCCAACCGGCATGGAAGCGGTTGCCGGACTGGATCCACCACGTCATGAGCTCGACGTCCGTCTCCCACGGGAACAGCCGGGGATTGAGGCGCTTGCCCAGCTCGAGGATGATCTGCTCGTCGGACTTGGCCTCGTAGTAGTCGGCGACCTTGACGATGGAGCGCAGCGGCCACCACCACACGCGGGCGGAGTTACGCTCGCAGCTCATGCCGCAGGGCAGCACGATGTCGGCGCAGGCAACCGCCGTCGGGGTCATGAACACGTCGACCACGACGTTGTAGTCCACCGAGCGCATGGCGTTGTACACGCGCGGGGCGTCGGCGGCCATGTTGGCGATCGGGTTCGTGGACTGGATGAACAGCATGCGGATCGGGTACGGCTCGCCGGTCTCGATGGCCAGGAGGACCGTGTCGCCGTTGGCCGTCGGGTCGAAGCCGAGGGCGTGCAGCGGGGAGGTGTCCACGCCGAGCATCTTGCCGAGCATCTCGTCGGAGAGGTTCCACATGCCGCAGCCATAGGAGTCGGGAATGTCGTAGGCGCAGCGCGGGATCATCATGCCGCCGGGCACGTCGATGTCACCGCAGATGGCACCCAGGGAGAGCAGAGCCTGGGCCAGCGGGATGCCGCAGACGGTCTGGTCGACCTTGAGGCCCCACTGGATCGTGGAGGGGTTGCCGGAAGCGTACGCACGGGCGGCGGCGCGGATGTCGTCGGCGTCGATGCCGGCGATCTCGGCGGCCTTCTCGGGCGGGTAGTCCTTGCAGCGCTCGGCCAGCTCGTCGAAGCCGTAGCACCAGTTCTCAACGAAGTCGTGATCGTAGAGATCCTCTTCGATGATGACGCCCAGCATGGAGATGACGACCGCGGCGTCGGTGCCGGGGCGCACCTGCAGCCAGTGCTCGGCCTTGGAGGCCAGCCACGTGCAGGAGGGGTCGAGCACGATGAGCTTCGTGCCGCCTTCCTTCATGACGTCGACGATCCAGTGGCCGAAGAAGCCGTCGCCGTTGGAGATCAGAGCGTTGTTGCCGCAGATGAGCATGTAGTCCGGGAACACGTACTCCGGATCGGCGAAGCGCTTCTCGAGGTGCTGCGAGCAGTCGGCCACGAAGAAGTCGCCCATGAAGCAGTGGCCGATGGTCGTACGGGGCAGGTAGCAGGCGTCGCCGGACAGGAAGCCGAGCACGAAGTTCGGGCTGCCGAAGGCGGCGTAGCTCAGGTACGGGGTCTGCCAGCAGATGTTACGGCCGGTGCCCTGCATGGACACGATGGACTCGGGGCCGTACTCTTCCCAGATGGCGCGCACGTGCTCGGCGATGTCGTCGTACGCCTCGTCCCACGTGATGCGCTCCCACTTGTTCTCGCCGCGCTCGCCGACGCGCTTCAGGGGGTACTTCAGGCGGTCAGGATGATAGAACGTCTCGACGACGTCCAGGCAGCGCATGCAAAGACGGCCCTGGTTGTAGGGGCTCAGCGGGTCGCCTTCGATCTTCTCGACCTTGCCGTCCTTGGTGTAGTACAGAACAGAGCAGCCGTTGTGGCAGCCGGGGGCGGTCCACATGTTCGTACGCGTGACCGTGTACTCGCCTTCCTGCCACTGCCAATCTGTTTTGTAGACGTCTTTGTTGACGCCTTCGAGTTCGTTGGTAAGCATACTTGCTATCCCTCTCTCTCCGATTCTCCTCTTTCGGGCAGTACTTAGACTTCCCCGTCTTTCAACGTCGGACGACGAGGCTTCGTCCAATCGCGACCCGAAGCATCCTGCGCCTTCTGCTGCCAGGCTTCCTTGTTCTTGTTCGGGTCGGCCAGGTGCTCCTTGATGCGCTTCTCCTGGAACTCCTTGTCCAGATCCAGCCTCTTCTTCTCCTCTGCCATTTGCATGTCCTCCTCTCCGACAAACCTACGCCATGCTCTCGCATGGCCTTACAACGTAGATCGAAGGGCGGTCGGCCTAACCCTCTTGCCGCTCGCGCCTTACGTAATAAGTAGTTGCATGGTCCGTGCCAATCCGTTGAAACCCGGTGGGTAAATTGATATATACCCAGTTCATAAGCGTAAAAAAATTTTGAGCGAAATAATTCGCCGTCCATGGACGCGCCGGCGCGCCAACCGGTTTCTCAATTTGCTCCTCGAATGCGGGTGTCGGACGGCGAAGGACGCTCGCATATTGAGATTCGCCCGCCATTCGGGTTACTTTTGAGAATCACGGCGTCCGGCGACCGCGCATCCCAACCGGCGGCGGAAGTTCTCCGGACGGTGGCGTCGCAAACCCAGGCGGACGCAATGCCGGGAATCGGGTGGGGGAAGCACCATGGGCCGACGCCCCGTCCCCCTGGGAAAAACAAATGCGGACGCCTCGTCGGAAGCGTCCGCATCGTTTCACGCGGCGCCGGGATCGCCGGCGCCCTCCCTTTCCGGGAAGGGCCCGGACGCCCGAGGGCGTCCGGGCCAGCCTCTAGGCGGCTGTGGGCTCGGCCTCCGGCACCTCCTGGACCGGAACGTCGTCCGCGCTGTAGAGCTTCGTGAACAGCAGCGCCACGGCGCCCAGGACGCAGGCTCCGCAGATGGCGATGGCGCCGGCATGCCAGCCGGCGGCCTCCACCACGGCGCCGATGATCGGCGGCCCTAAAAGGATGCCCACGTTGAAGCCGATGGACACCACGCCCAGCGCCACGCCCGCAAGCTCGGGCTTCTTCACCGTCTGGGCGGCCATCGTCCACAGCACGCACGGGAAGCCCGCGTCCACGAAGCCGTAGACGATCACGAACCCGATGAGGAACGACGGGTTGTCCATGAACATGCCCACCAGCGAAGCCACGCCGTAGGCGACGAGCGCCGCCACGCCGAACAGCTTGCGGTTCTTGACATGGTTCAGCAGCGCGCCGATGACCACGGCGGCGATCACGCCGAAGATGGAGAAGTACCCCACCCACATGTTGGCCTGGCCCTCGTCCCAAGAGAACGTTTGGGCCCAGCACGTGGCGATCCAGTTGACAAAGCCGAAGCAGCCGATGCAGAACAGCATCGTCGCCAGCGAGAGCACCCAGGCCGAAGGCGACTTCATGCCCTCGACGATGGACACGTCCTCGCTCTCCACATCCGCGTAGCTGTCCTCGGGACGAGGGCTCTTCACGCAGAGGACGTAGAGCACGAACGCGACGACGCACGCAACGAGCCCGAACCACCATACGCCCTGCCAGCCGAAGCTGGTGGTGAGCACGGCGCCCAAGAAGAACATGACAGCCTGGGCGCCCATCTGGTACGCGGCCCAGATGCTCATGGGCAGGCCGCGCTTCGCCTCGGGGAACCACATGGCGATGAGCGACGGTCCGATGACCGACATCAGGCCCACGCCCACGCCCTCCACGATACGGCTCGCCATGAGCACGGGAACGCTGTCGGTGAACACACCGATGAGCGAGCCCAATATGGCGCATGCCAAGGCCACGATGCCGCCCTTCTTCGGTCCGAGCTTGTTCAGCACGATGGAGGCCGGGATGGCCATGACGATACCCACCAGCGAGAACAGGGAGCTCAGCCAACCGGCTGTCGCCATATCGATATTGAACGCACCCATGAGGGTGGTCATGCAGGGTGCCACTTTGTTCTGCACGAGCGCCAGCGAGATGCCGGCGAAGATGGTCGCGAACGCGACGATCCAGGCTCGTTTCGTCTTCATTAAACTACTCTCCTTCAGTTACACGGCTGCTCGGTCTTGCCTACACAGCCGCTTGGGTCAGGTCGCTATCGATTTCCGCAGCGCGAGCCGTGGCCTTGTCGGAGTCGTGGTCATGCGTCTTCACGAAGAAGAACGCAATCGCACCCAGCACCGAGGCGACTGCCAGCGGGATCGTGGCAACTCCCCATCCGTAATTCTCGATGAAGAAGCCGGTCACCGGAGGGCCGAGCAGCGTGCCGATGTTCAGGCCCACGTTGAGGATGCCGATAGCCGTGCCCGAATACTCCGGGCTCTTGGCGGTCGAGGGGCACAGCGTCCAGTACACGGTCGGAATGGCGCCCTCGAGGAACGGATAGATGAGGATGAAGGGCAGCAGCAGGCCGGGCTCCTCCATCCGGAAGCAGAAGAACAGGATGAACGTGTACAGCAAGAAGCCCAGAACACCAACGTAGCGGCGGTTCTTGAGCTTGATGTGGTTCAGCAGCCAGCCGATGAAGATGACCACCGGGATCTCGATGGCGTACATGATGGAAACCCACCAGTTGGACTGGTTCATGTCGCCGCCGAAGAACGTCTGCGCCCAGTAGAGCGAGATGTACGTGGCGAAGCCGAAGCAGCAGAACGTGAAGATGGTGCCGGCGATGGTAAGGATCCACGTGCCCGAAGACTTGAAGCCGTCGCCGAACTTGAACTCCTCCTCGTCCTCGCCCTCGGCGTAGTTCGGCGTGCCCTCGGGAGGCGCGTCGACCTTCCACATGTACAGGACGAGCACGACCACGCAGAACGCCACGCAGAACCACCATACGCCCTGCCATCCGAACGACACGGTCAGGCCGCCGGCGATGAAGAACAGAAGCGTCTGGGAGCACATCATCCACGAGCCCCAGAGACCCATGGGAAGACCGCGCTTCTCGGCGGGGAACCACATGGATATGACCGCAGGTCCGACAACCGCGATCATGCCCACGCCCACGCCCTCGAGCACGCGGGTGGCCATGAGCACCCACAGATCGGTTGCGAACGCGCCGATGACGCCGCCCACGGCGGCGCAGGCGAGCGAGATCACGCCGATCTTCTTCGGGCCCATCTTGCGCATGAGCGCCGCAGCCGGGATGGCCGTGATCATGCCCATGATGGTGAACACCGACGTCAGCCAGCCGGCATCCGTCTCGCCGATGTTGAAGTACATCATCACGACGTCAATGCAGGGCGGTACCTTGTTTTGGACGTTGGCAAGAGCAAAGCCTCCGAAAAAGGCGATGATGACGACGGTCCATGCCGCCGCAGTCTTTTGCTTTTTAGTCAATCCAACTCCTCCTTATTCCGACAGTCCCCGTTTACTTACGAAACCGGTCTCGGAAACGCGTTTGGATTCGAACGGATGCAGGGATGACAGCTCGTCGACCTTTCCCCCCGATAAGCTGCACACCCGTTCACTTGGCCGATCCCTTTTCAGCCCAAACCAAAGACGCCTCGTAATCATCGATGCAAGAACCGTGCCACTTTCTTGCGGGAAATACCGGCAGGTCACGAGGCTGCGCGTGCGCAAAGGCCGCAGAAAGTTGCACGGAACAGGCGTCACAATATGAGAACGCATGAGAATTTGTTTAGAAATAAGACGAGGCGCACCTAGGGAAACGCCGATTAACGCAACCATGTTCTTCTTGATTGCACCAGGTTTGCGGCATTCGCACACGGCCTTTTAACATGACTGATAGAGTCATGGACGAAATCGGAGGCTATGGCATGCTTGAACGAATTTCTGCCGGCATGAATCCGAGAAACCCCCGATGGCGAAAAGCCGCCCACAAGGTTCGCCGTCGAAAACATGCCATAGCCTGCGATCTCGTCCCGCCCCTTCTGCCGCGTCCTTTTGGCGGACGCCAGGAGACAGGGGGACGGGGTCAATGTCTCATTTTGGATCAAAAATGAGACATTGACCCCGTCCCCCTGTCTCGCCCCGAACCGGATCTGTGGCGGGGCTTGGCTTGCGGGGGCGCCCCTTTCGCTGCGGCTAGCTGCGGCGGCGTGCGGCTCGGGCCGGGATGCCCAGCTCCTCGCGGTACTTGTTCACCGTGCGACGGGACACGGACACGCCCTCGCGCTCAAGCGCCTCGGAGATGGCCTGGTCGCTTAACGGGTTCGACGGGTCCTCGCGATCCACGAGCTCGCCTATGCGGTGTTTCACGCTGACGGACGACACCACGCGGTCGGCACCCTGGTAGGCCGAAGAATGGAAGAAGAACCGCAGCTCGAACACTCCGCGCGGCGTCTGCATGTAGTTGCCGTTCGAAATGCGGCTTACCGTCGACTCGGACACGCCCGTGGCCTCGGCCACCTGGGCCATGGTGAGGGGGCGCAGGCAGTCGTAGCCCTTCTCGAAGAACTCCACCTGCATCTGCACCATGCAGCATGCCACCTTGTAGAGCGTGGCATGGCGGAAATTGATGCCGTCGATGAGGCTCTCGGCCTCCTTGAGCTTTTCGCTCAGGTACGTCTCGGTCTCGTGCTCCTTCACGTGCGACGCCATGGCCCGGTACGTGGGGTTGATCTTCAGGTGCGGCAGATAGAAATCCTGGAGGCTGACCTCGTACGTCCCATCGTCGCACGACGTGACCACCACCTCGGGCCAGATAGGGCGCGACGGGCGGCCGAACTGGCTCGCAGGACGCGGGTTGCACGAGCGGATGACGTCGAGCGCCTCGCCCAGCTGCGCGAGCGAGATGCCCATGTCGCGTGCGATGGCGGCGGGGGTGCGCGTCTCGAACTCAACGAGATGGCTCTTGATGAGCCGCTCGAGCAGCGGGGTGAGCTTGCCGCTCTTCCGCAGCTGCAGCAGCAGGCACTCGGCCAGGTTGCGCGCGCCCACGCCCGTGGGCTCGAACTGCTGGACGAGCGCGAGGACCTGGGACACCTCCTGCTCGGGAACGCCGAGGGAGGCCGCCGCCTGGTCCACGGCGATGCGCAGGTAGCCGTTGCCGTCGATGTTGCCGATGAGATACTCCCCGATGGCCTTCGCGCGCGGGCCGTCGGCCTGCAGGCGCAGCTGCTCCAGCAGGTGCTCGTCGAGCGTGTCGCCCTCGGCCAGGAAGCGGTCGAACGAGAACGAGCGCTGGGACAGGTCGCTGCGCTCGGCATCGAACGTCTCCGGGCTGCCGTGGCCGCGCTTCTCGAAGAGCGCATCGGCGCTCACGTCCTGGGAGTACCGCTCGGGCGCGAGGGGGTGGCGCGGCTCGACCCAGTCGTCATCGTCGAAGAACGGGTTCTCCTCCACGCACTTCCGCGCGTACTCGGAGAGCTCCTGCGCCGACATGCGCAGGATGGCGATGCCCTGCTTGAGCTCGGTGGTGAGGTGCAGGTGCTGTTGCAGGCCGAGATCGGGCCTCTGGTCGACGTTCACGAAGCCGACTCCGCCCCATCCGGTACGCGAGCGCCCCGGACATGTCGATGATCTGCCGGTAAGCCTTGCCGCATGACAGCCTCTTCCCCCCGTCGGAAACCGCCTACCGAGGATGCGGGCCCCTCTCGGACGCCCCGCCTCGGATCGAATGGTGCCTATAGTAGCACGATCGGGCCGAAAGACGATGACTTCTTCGGTCGGGAGTTTCGCAACCCGCTCCTGCGAAAAGCGCTATCATGGGAGAAAAGACACGGCATCGACCACCGAGGAGACCGCGATGGAGCACGGAAAGCACACGTTCACGTTCATGGGGACGGCCGCCGGATGCGGCGTGCCGGCCTTCTTCTGCGACTGCCCCGCCTGCAACGAGGCGCGCCGCGACCCGCGCGCGCGGCGCGGCGACTGCGGCGCCCTGGTGCGCGGCACGAACGCCGACGGCTCGCCCGGCAGGAACGTGCTCATCGACACGCCCCCCGACCTGCGCCACCAGCTGCTGCGCGAGGACGTGCGCCGCGTGGACGAGCTCTTGTACACGCACGCGCACTTCGACCACCTGGGGGGCCTCGGCGAGCTGGAGTACCTGGTGCAGCTCGTGCGCAAGGCCACGCTGCCCACCTATGGCAGCGCCGCGGCCCTCGAGGGGGCGGGCATCGAGTTCCACTACATGACGTACTGCCTGGACATGCGCGAGCTCGCCCCCTTCGACGAGCTGGAGCTCGACGGCGTGCGCTACACGGCGCTGCCCGTGACGCATGCACCGGGCACGTACGGCTACCTCATAGAGACGCCCGAGACGCGCCTGTTCTACGCGTCGGACACCGGGAAGCTCCCGCCCGAGACGGCCGAGCGCGTGCGCGGCGTGGACGTCATGGCCATGGACGCCACGTTCTGGAAGCGGAACTGGTCGCCCGACGCGCACCACAGCGTGCAGGAGTGCATCGAGGAGGGCCTGGAATTGGACGCGGGGACGCTCTACCTCACGCACCTGGCCATGCACTACGACGAGCCCGTCACGCTCGTCGAGCTGGAGGAGTACCTGCAACAGTACGGCGGCCGCGTGAAGCCCGCCGCAGACGGCCTGACGATCGGGATCTAGGAAAAGCGCGCTGGTTGGCGCAGTGGGTCAGCGAGGCCGGCCGTGGTGCCCGGAATTAGGGGGATGGCGGAGGCGAGACGTACTTCGGTACGCGAGTCTCCGGCATCGCGCGAAGTCCGGGCGCCACGGCCGGCCGCAGCGTCTGCTCGTTCCGTCGTTCGCAGAACGACGGAACCCTTACGGCGCAAACTACGCCGTGGAGCCGCCTCAACTGCTGCCGGCGCCGGCGCAGCAGGCGTAGCAGTGGTTGCCGAACGCGATGTTGCGCTGCAGCGACAGCGTCGGGTCGGCCGCCAAGTCGGCGATGGTCAGGCCGTTTCTGCAGGGCAGGCCGGCCGCCTGGTTGAAGTCGCAGTCGTACAGCGCGCCGTCCCAGCCCACGGAGAGCTGGCTGCGGCACATCATGGCCGGCACGGTATCGGGGTTGAACGCGCCCACGAGCTTGCCCATGTAGCGCTCCAAGTTCCCCGTCTTGTGCAGCAGGTTCCCGAAACGCCCGAGCGGGTTGTTCGCGATGGCGAACACGTGGTCGAACACGATGCCGTAGTCCTCCGCCAGCTTCGCGCGGTACTCGCGCTCCAGCGCCTCCTGGTCGGGGGGCAGGAACGCGCCGCTCGGGTTGAACACGAGGTTCAGCACCAGCCCTTTTCCGCCCGCACCCTCGGACGCGCCGTAGCCGAGCGCGTTCAGCTTCTGCAGCATGGCTATGACGCCGTCGAACGTGTTCGCGCCGCGCTGCTTCTCCACCGGCTTCGCCGTGTAGTGGGGCAGCGAGGCGAACACGGTGACGCCCAGCTCGGCGAACACTTCGGGCAGGTGCCGGTAGGGCTCGTCGAGCAGCACCACGAGGTTCGAGCGCACGATGATGTCCAGGCCGCGGGCCGCCCCCTCGCGGATGAGCCATTCGAAGTCGGGATTCATCTCGGGGGCGCCACCGGTCACGTCGAGCGTCTTGAAGCCGCGGCCCGCGGCCACGTCCAAGCACTGCTGCAGCGTCTCGCGCGCCATGACCTCGGTGCGCACGGGGCCGGCGTCCATATGGCAGTGCCGGCACGCCAGGTTGCACAGACGGCCCACGTTCACCTGCAGCACGTCGAGCCGTTCGTGCGTGCGGCGCGTGGCCTCGTCCGTCCGCTCGTAGAACGGCGGGAACGAGTCCATGACGGCCTGGGCCTGTTCGCTGGTTCCCGGCATGGCTACATTTCCAGCTGCTTGACCACGTTCTTCATCTGCACGCCGTGCACGAGCGCGGCGCCGCCGCGGATGGCGTTGGCCACGTGGAAGGCCTCGGTCATCTGCTCCTCGGTCACGCCCTTCTCCAGGCACGACTGCGTGTAGGAGTCGATGCAGTACGGGCACTGCACGGCCCCGGCCACCGCCAGCGCGATGAGCGCCTTCTCGCGCGCCGTGAGCGCGCCCTCGGCGAACACCTTGCCGTAGTAGGCCATGTAGAGGTCCCAGAGCTCGGGGGCCTCCTCGCCCATCGTCGAGAACTTGTCGAGGTCTTCCGGGTGGTAGTAGGTATCCATGGCCTTCGTCCCTTCCCGCGTGCGTCGCTCGAGCACGCTGACTGGCTCGGTAATGATAGATTATGTCTTATACTAGATTATCACTATTATCACGGCTTGGCTAGCTTGATGGACGAAAACGCGGACGAACCGCAAGGGAGGCTCCTTTCAAGCGGCCTTGCCGGCCGAGCGTCGATGGTTTCCTCGATACCAGCCCGGCCGGGACCAACCCGCCCTGCGAGAAAGGGGCCGCTCTCGCCGTCCTGCGCCGCGAGCGGCCGGTCGTGCGCGGTGGACGGTGCAGAGCGCCTGATGCGGTGAAGAGTTAATGGCGATGAACTTACGTGCCGGTGCAGCGAGGGACGTTGCCGTATACTGGATGCATCCGATGAGTTCGGATTCGTATGCGCTTCATGCGCTGCCCGTTTTTTCATCATCGACGACACCTTCGATGCGGCCGCGCCGCCCGGCGCTCGCTGCCGGTCGTCTTGCGCCGGCGGGATGCTCTCCGCCGCGCTCGCGCCAGATGCCTGCGCCGCCCGCCGCGGCCCTGCACGACGCATGAAAGAAACGACAAGAGAATACGCACCACGACCGAAAGGACCCTATGTCTCTGCATGCCGTACGCCCTTTGCCCGACAACGCCTACACCCGCGCCCTCCGCGGCGCCGTCCCCGTACCCGCCGGCGGAAAGGACAAGCTTGCGTTCCAGGTGCTCATGGTGTTCTGCATGGTCACGTGCGTGGTGACGCTCAACTGGCTGATCCATGCGTCCGACCGGTCGCCGGCCGCGTTCTCGGAGGTGCTCTACGAGTACCCGCTCACGTTCGTAGCCGCGCTCTTCGTGCGCACGGTCGTGGCGAACCCCCTCGTCGGCCGCCTGGCTCGCGCCGTCGTACCGGCCGGCCTCGCGGGCTTCAAGCGCACGGTCGCCATGACGCTGGTGAACGTTTCGGTCATGGTGACGTTCATGACGTTCTTCGGCGTGCTCATCTCGAACGGCCCGGCCGGTTTCACCTGGCTCGCCTATGCCGAGAGCCTGCCCCTGTCCTACCTGCTGGCGTTCTCCGTGAACCTGCTGGCCGTAGGCCCCTTCGTGAAGGTCGCCTACACGGCTGCCGTGAGGCCCGGCCTGCTCTGGGCATCCGAGAAGGCCGCCGAGGCGGGCGCCGCCATCCGCACCGCCATCCCCCGCACCTTGTTCGGCCGCGGCGAGTAGCGCCGCGCCCCCAGCTCCCCCGCCTTGGCGCGTATCCTTCCCGTCGCGCAGCTTCCGTCGCACGGTGCGCGTTTCCGTGCGGCGCTCGCCCCCCCCGCGCACCGCACGGAAACGCACGCGCTCGCCCGTCTGCCAGCGGCATCGGCCAGCCGTCTTTGCTCAACGAGCAAATGCTTTGCCTTGGCATTTGCTTCTTTCCGAAGCGCCTGCCAGCCCCTTCCCCTCGTCACCTTCTCGCTGAAACGCGGGAACGGGGAGAGCAGGGGCAAATCCGCGGAACGACGGGGATTTTCGGTCAGTGAAAAAATCATCTCTGCTGGTATTGCCTAATAGTAGATATCATCTTATACTGGAAGAGGTCTGAAACACAGGAGCCGGAAACGTGCCGCGTTTCCGGCTCTCCTGCTTTCCACCGTCTTCGCCACCCCCTCCTTATCAGCATTCCCATCTGAGGTTTTCCCCAATCATGCAGCACGATTCATCCCCTCGTGTGGACGAAAATCAACAGGGGGCTAGTACGCATGGGTCGATGCCTTCCCTCCACGCGCCGGTACAATGGCGGCGTCTCGCGCTTTCGCGCACGTCACGTTATCGGAACCTACAGGGGGGATTGCTTCGATGAAAGCCTACAAGACCGTGATTTACAGTTTTCTGATCGGCGGTGTGCTCGCACTCGTCGCCCAGGCGCTCGTCACCGTGTGGACCAACGTGCTCACCGGCACGCCCATGCAGTTCTTCATCGGCGGATCGACGCTCATCAGCATGGGCATCATCGGCTGCATACTGGGAGGCTTCGCCAACTACCAGCTGGTCGAGGAATGGGGCACGTTCGGCGCGCTGCTGCCGTTCTCCGGCTTCGCCATGGCCGTGGGCATGAAGATGGTAGGGCCCTGGACGAAGCAGAACGCCACCGCAGGCAAGGCGGTGTGGCAGGGTTTGTGGTTGGTTATCTGGTTCAATGCCGTGGCGGCCGCGTTGAGCATCCTGCTCGGCTTCGTCTGCGGCACGATGGGCGTGGAGCCGATGGTAGCCGTGGAGAAGAACACGACCGCGATGGTGTTCCCGCTGGCCTTCCTGGTGGGCGGCGGGCTGTGCGCGCTGTTCCAGGTGGTGTACCTGGTGGTGAAGGGCATCACGCCGAAGTGCAAGCCCGTGTGGATCCTGCTCACGGCATGGTTCTGCGGAGCCATCCTCGCGCCGCTCGGCGTGTCGGGCGCGCTCGCCAACTTCGCCGGGCAGGGCTTCAGCGTCATGATCCCCGTGGGCGGCTACAACATGTACAATGTGGGCGTGTCGTTTGCGATGGGCGAGTTCGGCGAGGGGCTCCTGCATCTGGGATCGTTCTTCCTGGCGGTTGCGGGCCTGTTCTTCACCGGCTTGGCAACGTTCCTCATCTACAACGCGAAGTTCGGCCGCACGCCCATCCATGAGGTGCACCGCATGAAGGCGCAGCATCTCATGGACGAGCTCGACGGCATCTTGCCGGGCACAGCCGGCACGCCCGTCGTCGCATCGGCCGGGGCGGTGCCCATGGCCGTGGCCGAGGAGGCCGTGGACCGCTCGATAGGCTAAGGCGCGCAAAAAGGCATCGGCCCCGGCCGCACGGTGCGACCGGTTCGAGGGAGAAGGAGGCCCGCATGGGCAAGAAGGGCAACGGACGCATCGAGAAGGCGCGTGCCGAGATCGAGCGACTCAAGGCGCGGCGGCGCCTCGACCTCATAAAGATACTGGCAGCCCTTGCCGCCATGATGCTCATCTTGCTGGGGAAGCCGATGCTCGAGAACGCCGGCTTCATCGAGGCGGGAAACATGGTGGTGAACGGCGCGATGTGGATCTCGGCGTTCGTCCTGGCCATCTTCGCAGGCTCGGCAGGCCGCGACCTGTCGAAGTGCGGCCGCAGCATCGACGAGGTGCGCACGCGCGCCGGACTCTAGGCGACCACCGAGCCGGCCAGCGTCCCGGCTCGGGCCCCACGGAGCCACTTCATACTCCAGAACCATACCAGAAGTGGTAGGGTCTCCCCCGGCCCCCTTCGTATAATGGCGGCGTTAGCCGACTCCGAAGGGGGCCATCATGTCTATCATGCCGATTCTCGTGCCGTTCGTCGTACTCGCCACCGGGTTCGCCACCATCATGTTCCTGCTCTACCGCAACCTGCAAAGGCTCGACCAGGAGGCCAGCGACGCCTGGCGCCGCGTACAGGAGCAGAGAGCCGTGCGCCTGGATGCCTCCCTGCGCCTGCTCGATGCCCTGGACGCAGCCGACGAGCTTGCCGACGCGCCCACCGCCGGCATCCGCCAAGCCCTGGCCGCCTGCCGGGAGGCGGACGGGCCCGAGGCCGCTACCGAGGCCGACAGCGCGCTCGCCCGGGCATGGCGCTCCTTCTCCGCCGCAGCTGACATGCGGCGCGTCGTCGCGCTCGACTGCGCCCACGAGGCGATCGAGCAGCTGCAGGGGGCCGATCGCCTCCTGCCCACGTGCGAGCGCCTGTACAACAACGCCGCCACCATGTACAACAACGCCGGCGTGACGTTCCCCGCCCTGCTCGTGGCGAAGCGCGCGCACTACGCCCCGCGGCCGCCCTACCGACCGCAGCACCTGCGCAGCGCAAGCGAGGCGGCCAGCGCCGCCGACTCGGAGACCCTGGCCGACAAGTCGCCGCGCATCATGAACGCGTACATGCTATGGGCCGTGGGCATGTCGGACACCATCACCGAAGAGGCCGGCCGATAAACGCGCGCTCGGCGCTCACCCCAGCGGGAGCACCATGATCACGGCATCGTCGGGAGGATCCTCGTAGTAGGCCGACCGCACCGCCGCCTCCTGGAAGCCCAAGCGCGTGTAGAAACCGCGCGCTTGGGCATTGCCCGCGCGCACTTCCAGCGTGAGGACGCCGTGGCCGCCGGCACGGGCGTCCCGCACCGCCTGCTCCACGAGGGCACGCCCGACGCCCGCCTTGCGCCGCGCGGGATCCACGGCCACGCGCACGATGGCGGCGCCGTCGGGGGCGCCCCACCATCCCAGGTATCCCGCCAGCCCGCCCTCGGTGAAAGCCGCCGTGTAGTGCGCGCACGGGTTGTGGCGCAGGTCGAGCGCGAACGCGAGCGGCGTCCACGGATCGCGGAACGAGACTACCTCGATGGCCATGACGGCGCCGAGGTCCCGCTCGGCGAGCGGGCGGATGGCAACGGCGGGGGCGTCCGCGGGGGCAAGCGGTGCGCCGCCGCGCGGACGCGCTTCCGTTTGGGCCTCTTGCGGCTTGCGGAACGCCTCGGGCGCCGACTCGAAAACGGGGCCGGCGTACTTCCATGGCGAGGCGCCTTCCTGCGGCTTCTGCCCTATGGCCACGAACGACTGGGTGACGAAGTAGTAGTCGTCCTGGTCGAACAGCGTGCCCCACGCCTCCACGAGGGCGTGGATCTCGGCAGCGGTTCCCTCGTCGACGCACGCGGGAACGTTGCGGCGGAAGTACACGCAGCGCTCGAACAGGGCATGGCGCTCCTCGAGCGTCTTGCCGCACGTGTCGGCCGCGAACTGGCGCACCGCCACGTTGCCCAGGCCCGCGCGCCTCATAAGCGTGTAGCACTTCTCCCCGTTGCAACGGTCCGTGCAGGCGGTGTGCGGGGTGTTCGGCAGCACGTGACGCTCGTAAAGGTCGAACAGCCGGCGCATAACCTGCTCCGGGTCGGGGTAGGACAGCTTCGCGGCGTCGTCCGTGGTCTTCACCACCACGAAGCCGCCGGGCACGAGCAGCCGGCACGCTTTGGAGAGCGCGGCCTGCGGGTCGGGCAGGTGCTGCAGCACGTGGGAAAAGTACACCAGGTCGAAGCGCTCGCCCGCCTCGGGCTCATAGTCCTCGAATGTCGAGCATGCGAACGAGAACCGCGCGTCGCCGGCCGTGCGCGCTGCCGCCTCGGCCACGGCCTCGGGCAGCGGGTCCACGCCCACGACACGCGCCACGCCTGCGTAGGGCGCGAACTTGAGGTAGGTGTTGAAGCCATCGAAGCACCCCACATCCAGCACGCGCACGCCGTCTCGCCCAGCCAGGTTCACGGCCTCGAACGCGGCGTAGTCCTCAGGCGCGGTGCGCAACGCCTGCTTCACGATCTGCCCTTTGCCCCACGCCATCGGCGCTCCTCCCCGTCGTCTGCCCTGCGGCATCCTGCAGCTCCCCTGCAATCCCCGTACCCGCCGTCTCCCCCGCACCCCCGTACCTCGCCTGCAGCCGCGCGTTCGCCGGCTTGCACAGCGCGCCGCACGCCAGCGACAGCAGCGCGAAGGCGGGCACGATGACGAAGAACGCCTCGTAGCCGCCGGTCCACTCGAACAGCGCCGCGGCAACCAGCGGGAACACCAGGTTGAACGGCGCCAGCACCACGGCGCTGATGCCGGTGTTCATGGCCAGGTCGCGCTGCCCGAACGTCGTGCGCATGTACGACGTGTTGATGGCCGCGTACATGCCGTACAGCAGCCCCTCGACGAGCAGGAACGGCGCGAACAGCCACGGCGCCTCGAACCAGTAGGCCGCCGCCATGCCCACCGACACGGCCAGCGCCAGCGCCGGCAGCACCACCAGCGTGCGGTTCTGCCCGATACGGTCGTACAGGATGTCGCCCAGCGGCCGCCCGAACCCGTTGCCCAGCCCGAGCGCCCCCACGGCCGCCGTGGCGAACGCGATGGACGACCCGATGCCCGTCATCATGACGGACGCCTCGGCGATCACGGCGCCGCCCGCCCCCATGACCACGCTGCGCCAGATGCAGAAAAGCCAGAACGACGGCTCGCGCACCGTCTTGGAGCCGGGCAGGCTCACGCCCACCGCGTCGCGCTTCGGCTTGAGCGCCGCGATGCGCGGCGGCGGCTCCTGGATGAAGTTGATGGCCACGAGCGCCTCCACCAGCGCCAGGGCAGCAATGACCACGAACGCCAGGCGCCAGCCCAGCGACGAGTAGATGAGCGCCGAGGCCAGCGAGCCCAGCACAA
Organism: Gordonibacter urolithinfaciens; assembly: GCF_900199375.1. Taxonomy (NCBI): domain Bacteria; kingdom Bacillati; phylum Actinomycetota; class Coriobacteriia; order Eggerthellales; family Eggerthellaceae; genus Gordonibacter; species Gordonibacter urolithinfaciens. The sequence continues at coordinate 2,409,195 of NZ_LT900217.1, read as the reverse complement.
GCGCGCCCATGCCGAAGCCCATGACCAGCACGCCCGAGGCGAACCCCACCTTGTCGCCGAACCACGCGAGCGTGTTCGTGGTCCACACCGTGTAGCTCATGCCCGAGCCCAGCCCGCAGCACACGCCGTAGAACACGTAGAGCTGCCAGAGCTCGGTGATGAACTGGCACGAGAACAAGCCCAGCACGATCAGCGACGTGGAGGCGACGAAGCACGCGCGCAGCGAGAGCACCTTCGAGAGCGGCCCGATGGACAGCATGCCGAACGACAGCCCGATCATGGCGACGGAGAATACGAGCGACGTCTGGCTTCGCGTCCAGCCGAACTCGGCCTCGAGCGGCGGAATGAAGATGGACCAGGCGTAGATCGTGCCGAACATGAGCATGGTCAGGATGCCGCAAACGAGGATAGCGTAGCGGTTCGTGCGTATGTCGGCCACGCTCATCGCCTCCCTAACGTTTCCCGGCGGAGGTGCCGACGCCTCCGCGCGGAAGCTGCGCGCAAACGCGCGCAGACCGTTTCGCTCGCGATGCAACCTACCACCGGCATGAGGAACGCCCCTACCGTGAGGAGTATGAAAACGAGGGCATCTAGTACGGACGACTATACGCGAGCCCGCGCGCGCACGGCACAATGGATGATGTCGCACGGCATGCCCGCGCTGTCCGTGCGCGCGTGTAACCATTGAAAGAGAGGGGATCCATGCCTGACCTTACCGTCGGCCAGATCAAGAGCAAGCGCATGCTCTACCTGGCCTTGTCCACGCTCACCTTGCTGTTCCTGGGGCTGATCTACGCATTCTCCATGTTCGCCGCCCCCATCTGCACCACGTTCGGCCTCGAGAAGGCCGCCGTGGGGCTCACGTTCAACATCATGATGATCACGTTCTGCGTCGGCGCCGTCATCGGATCGCAGATCGAGGCCAAGATCGGCGTGCGCAACACGCTGTTCGTGGCCGCAGCGCTGTTCTTCTGCGGCTTCGCCGGCACGGGCCTGTTCGGCAACGGCAGCATCACCGTGGTGTACCTGTGCTACGGCGTGCTGGGCGGCCTGGGCGTGGGCGTGGGCTACAACTCCGTCATCGCCACCACCAACGTGTGGTTCCCCGACAAGGTGGGCTTCTCGTCGGGCGTGCTCATGATGGGCTTCGGCCTGGGCTCGCTCATCTTGGGCACCCTGTCGGTGAACCTGGCGCCGACGCTCGGCCTGGGCACCGTGTTCGCCGCCATCGGCGTGATCACCGCGCTCGTGGTGGTCGTGCTGGCCTGCACGCTGCGCCGCCCGCCGGCTAACATCGTGGCCCTCATGGCCCCCGAGAAGGCGACCGCGTCCGGCTACGACCCGGGCGAGCAGGACACGCCGCTCAAGTCCTCCACGTTCTACGTGTACTGGGTCTGGGCCATCATCGTCATCGCCATCGGCCTGGCCACCATCGGCAACTGCGCCTCCGATGCCCAGCTCGTGGGCCTCGACGCCGGCTTCGCCACGCTGCTCGTGGGCCTGGTGTCCACCTGCAACGGCCTGGCGCGCGTGGTCATCGGCCTCATCTACGACAAGACGAACGTGAAGATCACCATGCTGGTGGACGGCCTCATCGCCGTGGCCGCCTGCGCCTGCATCATCGGCGCGCTCACCACCGGCATCTCGGCGCTCTACGTGGTCGGCGCGTTCTGCTGCGGCTTCTGCTACGGCGGCGTGCCCGTGGTGGCCTCGGCGTTCGCCCGCCAGCGCTACGGCGCCAAGAAGTACCCGCTCAACCTGTCGCTGGCGAACTTCGCCATCGTGTTCGGCTCCATCCTGAACATCGTGGTGCAGGGCGCCGTGGGCGGCGACAACCGCCTGGCCGTGTTCATGGTCATGGGCGTGCTGTCCCTCGTGGCCGCAGCCGACGTGCTGCCGTTCTCCAAGAAGTGGAACAGCGACATGAAGATGCTGGAAGGCCGCAAGGCGAAGGCCTCCGGCAGCTCCGCCGACGTCGAGGCGCCCGAGACGGCTGCCGCCGCCTCGTAAGCGAGCGCCCATGCGGGAATCGGCGGCTTGCTGCCTCCGCAGGCTTGCCGATTCCCCGTCGGGGCGGCCTCTGGTGTTAGAGGCCGCCCCGACGGGGATCACGCGATCCTAATCAGGGGAAAGGACACGTTATGGGCAGAAACATGAGCCAGCGCAAGGCGAAGGCGTACCAGGACATCGAACGTCTCAAGGCGAACCGTCGCAAGGACCTCATCAAGTGCGCCGCCGCCCTCGCAGCCATCGTCGTGCTCGTCACGGTGAAACTGGGCTTGGAGACGAGCGGCATCCTGGAAGTAGGCAACATGGCCGTGGGAGCTGCAATGATGATGGCCGGCATCGGCCTGGCCATCCTGGGCGGCACCTCGAGCGTGGACTTCACCCGCTCCGGCAACGAGATCAGGGGCATCCAAGCGAGCGTGGGCATCACGAAGCAGGACATCAAGGACTACGAGCAGGCAAAGCGGGGATAAAGCCGGCGAAGCACGCGCATGGCGGCGATTCAAAAGCCTTGAGCTCGAGCCCCGCCTTGGAGCCGTCCCGTTGAGCAAGGGCCCTGCCCTAGCTCAACGGGGAACGTCCCCCGGGTTGAAGCAAAGGGCTGTATCAAAAGTTTCGCCTCGTCGTCTCTCCCGGGTCGAGCGTAGGGCAAGAGCTCTGCCCTTGCCGCCGGGCGAGATCGACCCGCAGGTTGCGGCAAGGGCGGAGCTCTTGCCCTACGAGGGCGGGCTTGCGTTCTGGGACTTTTGATACAGCCCCTTTAACCCGTGAGATATGGCTAAGAAGAGCTTTTGGATACGGCCCCGGCGCGGATCCCCCGAGCTCCCGCCTCTCACGCAAGACCTCGAGAGAGCAAGACGAGCGCATGACGCCTGGTTTTTAAGCGCGGAAGGTTGGCCAAGGCGCCTCTTCGATCAAACGCAACGCGGGGCGCCTGCTCGACCGCCGAGACGACCCATCCCCACCGCGCCCTCAGTGACCGGTAACGCCGTTGCCGGTGAGCTCGGTGGCCAGCACGAAGGCCGCCAGCAAAAGCCCCAGCACGATCCAGCAGAATATCTTGGCGGTCTTCGTGGACACGGGGCCTATCCGGTCGCTGCGCGGGTCGTTGTCCACCGTGAATGCGGCAGCGCGGATCTCCTTGGTGAAGCGCGTGCGGCACTTCGTGCAATGGTCCTCGGAAGCAGATTCCTTGCCGCAGAACGGACAGATGATAGCGCTCATCGCGAACCCCCTTGTATCGATTCAGCCCCTCGGCACCCGGTGCATCGGTCGGGTTTGCCAAGGCGGTTCGCCGCAATCGTCGGCATCCTGCGCGCGACCAGCAACGCTCTATGAGATGCGGCGACCCGCGAACCGCCCTGGCAAACCCGACCGACGAGGCCCCTTTCCAGGAACCCCGTCGGCCGGTCGAACGTCAATCCGCTCGCATCTTTTCAGGATGGGGCGGTAAAGCAGTGCTTACGCCTTTGCGTCGGCAGCCTCATCGGCGATGTCGTCGATGTTCATGCCCTTGGCGCCCTTGGGAAGCAGGAAGCCAGCCAAGAAGCCGAACGCCATGGGGGCGGCCAGCAGGGCGATCAGCGGAGAGAACGCCCAACCCGCAGCCTTCAGGCCGCCCAGGATGATGGGCGACAGGATGCCGGCGGACTTGCCGAGCGCGACGATGGTCGCAACACCGGAGTTGCGGAACTCGGTGGGATAGGACTCGGACATCATCGGCTGGGCAGCGGTGATGGCGTAGTTCAGGGCGAAGCCCATGAACACGAACGCGATCAGGTACGGCCAGAAGCTCGTCTCGGCGGGCAGCTTGACCACCTGGGAGACGATAAGGCAGGCAACCACCGACAGGCCGTAGCCGAAGATGAGGTTGCGCTTGCGGCCCATGGCCTCGGAAACGAAACCGGTCGTGCAGTTCGCCACAACGGACGCGGCGTTCTGCGCCATGGCCAGCATGTACGACGCGGTAACGGCGCCGCCCGTGGCCTCGAGCATCAGGGCCGGCAGCCAGGCGTTCACGCCGTAGATGCTGAAGTTGCCGGCGAAGTAGATGATAACCAGCGCGATGGTGGTCTTCAGGTACTTGCCCTTCCACACCTCGGCCGGGCTCGACTTGGCGGAAACCGGCGGCACGAGAAGGTTCTCGGCCTTGAGCTCGTAGGGTATCTCCTTGCCCGCGCGCTTCTCGATGCGCTCGAGCGTCTTCACCGCGCCGTCAAGCTTGCCGTGCACGGCGCACCAGTGGGCCGATTCCGGCGTGAACTTGCCGAACACGAACGCGTAGATCACCGGCAGCGCGCCGATGGCGTAGCACCAGTGCCACGTGGCAACCTGGACCATGACCGTGCCCACGAGGGCGGCCATAACCCAACCGACGATCATCCACGCCATGCCGAACGTGATGAAGAACGAACGCTGCTTCGTGGGGGTGAACTCCGTGAACAGCGTGGTGACGATAGGCGTGCACACACCCAGGAACAGGCCGGCGAGCACGCGGAAGACCGCGAAGACCTCGTAGTTCGGGGCGAAGATGCACGGGATGGTAAGCAGGCCGTACATGAACGTGCCGATGGTGAGGATCTTCTTGCGGCCGAACTTGTCGGACAGCGGGCCGGCTGCGAACGAGCCCACCACGATGCCGATCGTCGACCAGGACGACAGGGCGCCCTTGAGGGCGTCGTTGCCTGCAGGACCGAAGAACTCCTGCATGATCTGGGTGTTGGTATAGGAGATGATCATGTAGTCGTAACCATCGAACATCATCGCTATGCCAACGAGGAAGAAAATGGAAATGGTAAACTTGCTGACTCCGAGGGAGTCGATCGCCTGGGAAATGGTGAACTTCCCTGGCGACTTTGCAGCTGCACTCATAATCCGCTCCTTGGAACGTTCCCCGGCCCTTATGAGCTGTTTTAAGCCGGAGAATCTGATAGGCGGCCGTCGGACAGTGCGGATCCCGCGCAAAAGAAGGCGTTCCTGCTTTCATGCGCTAGCCTTGGATGATGACTCGGATCGAGGCTTCGTCTTCTTTTGCTCTTTCAGCATTTCCCCATGAAAACGTTTCGACCCTGCCTGGCGGCCATGGAAAGAACGAGGGGACCCCAATCTCAAGAAAGAGATCCCCTCGCCGTTGGAACTAACTACTCCTCGCCGAGAATCTTCTCGACGGCCTTCTTGTCCTGGTTCAGGCGCTCGGAGTCATCGATAGGCTTGAACGTAGCGCTCTCGATGGACTTGTCGGCAACCTTCTCCTTCTCGGCGCCGCACTTCTTGCACGCCGTGGCATCGGCCGCGTTAAAGGTACCGCACTCGGTGCACTTCCACAGAATTTTCCCCAGCGGAGGCGGACGGAATCCGCCTTTCTCCTGACGAGCCATAGCTCTACCTCCTTCGTTCCAACATTACTTTGCGAAAAGCACCTGATTGGGCTTCTCAGCCAACTTAGCGGACAGCTCCTCGAGCGTGCCGTAGTACATGATGCCAGCCTGGCAGTGATGCACGCAGCTCGGAAGCCTGCCCTCGGCCACGCGGTCGGCGCAGAGGTCGCACAGATCCGTGGGCAGGGGAAGATAGGTCCACTCCCACTTGCCGTTGATGTTCTTCACCGGGCCGTACTCCAGCGTCTTGATGCCGTACTGGCCGATCGGAAGATCATGCACTTTCTTGCAAGCAACTTCGCACGTATGGCAGTTGGTGCAGAATTCGTAGTCGATCAGCAGACCGTTAGTCGCCTTCGAACCGGGTGTAGTCATAGCCACCGAAGCCACCTCCCTTGGTCACAATCTCGCTAGGCGAGCAATCATTTTCAGGCGTCACCTTGTAGCACTTGCAGAGCGTGCTCTTGTACGGGGCGCCGTAGTGCGTCGGGCCGTACACGCCCATCGTGGTCAGGTTGTTGCCGTTGCAGTCGAACACGCCGTACAGGTTCGGCTCTGCCGCCTCCTGCTCGGGGAACCACCAGCCGTGACGGGCACGGACGAGGTTCGGCATGAGGCCCGGAGCGATGTGCGCCTGCTGCTTGCACTTGCCGCGACGGTTCTCGAACCACACCCAGTCGCCTTCCTTCACGCCGATCTCCTCGGCGATCTCGGGCGAGATGTCGGCGATAGCCGTGGGGTGCACTTCGCGCATGGTCGGCAGCTGGCGATGCTCGGAGTGGAACAGGCCGATGTGACGGTGGCCGGACGTGTAGATGTACGGGTACTCCTTGTACAGCTCAGGCGTACGGTACGGGCTCTCGAACGGCTCCATGTGGTGCGGCAGCGGATCGAATCCCCACACGTCGAACAGCGGCGAGGAGATCTCGTACATACCGGTAGCCGTGACGAAGCCGGGCTGGCCGTCCTCGCGGAGCAGGCCCTTCTCGTACTTGTGGTACGTCTCGTTCCAATCCCAGTAGTCGTACACCGTGTGGGTGAGGTCCTCGAACGTGTACGGAACGCCGTTGCCGTCGTCCTGGATCATCCACGTCAGGAAGTCGCGCACGGTCTCGAACTGGTTGAAGAAGTCCGGGTTGAAGCGCTTGCCCAGATAGAACACCAGCTCTTCGTCCATCATGCACTCGTAGTAACGGCCGGCTGCGGCGGTCATCGTGCGCAGCGGCTGCCACCAGGAGCGGAAGGAGTCGCGCTCGACGGACATGGCCACGGGGAGCACCAGGTCGGCGAAGGCGACGGCGGTCGGGGTCAGGTAGTAGTCGACGACGACCGTGTAGGGCACGTTCTGCCACGCGCGGTAGATGCGCGGGGCGTCGCCGCCCATGTTGGCGATCGGGTTCGTGCCATGGACCCACATCATCTGGGGCGGATACGGCACGCCCGTCTCCATGGCCTCGAGCAGGAGGTCAGGCGGGATGAACGGCGTGTAGCCGGCCTTGTGGATGGGCGACTGGTCGGTGCCGATACGGCGGTCGAGCATCTCCTGGGAGATGAACTCGAGGCCGCAGCCGTACTTCTTGGAGCTGTTGTAGGCGTAGCGCACGAGCACGTTGCCGCCGGGGACGTCGAGGTTGCCGCACAGCGCCGTGATGTCGGAGATGGCGAACGAAGCCTCCATGGCAGCGATCTGCATGTCGATGGCGAGGCCCCACTGGATGGCGCCGGGCTTGGCAGCAGCGAACATGCGGGCAGCGTCGTAGATCTGCTGCTCGGGGATCCAGCAGATCTCCGCGACCTTGTCGGTCGGGTAGTCCTGCAGGCGCTCGACGAGCTCGTCGAAGCCGTAGCACCAGTTGTCCACGAAGTCGTGATCGTACAGGTCCTCGTCGACGATGACGCGCAGCATGCCCATGGCGAGCGCGCAGTCGGTGCCGGGACGAACCTGGATCCAGATGTCAGCCTTGGAGGCCAGCCACGTGAGGGCCGGGTCCATGACGATGAACTTCGTGCCCATGCGCATGAGGTCGATCAGCCAGTGGCCGACGAAGCCGTCGGGGTTGGACGCGAGAGGCTCGTTGCCCCACACGATAACGACCTCGGGCTGCTTCCACTCCGGGTTGTCGTAGCGATCCGGGTGCAGCTGGGAGGCGTCCAGGATCCAGCAGTCGCCGTCCTTCATGAGGTTGGCGGTCATGCGGGGCTGGTAGCAGGAGTCGGCAGAGAGGAAGCCGAACGACATGTTCGGGCTGCCGAAGACGGCGCGGAGGCACATGGCGCCATGCCACATGGCGTTACGGCCGGTGCCGGACAGGGCGACGATGCCCTCGGGCCCGATGCCGTTGTACTCGTCATGAATGGTCTTGCAGATCGTCTTGTAGGTGTCCTCGAGCCAGTCGAAGGCCTCTTCCCACGTGATGCGCTTCCACTTGTTCTCGCCCTTTTCGCCGTCGCGGAGGAGAGGCCACTTGAGGCGGTCGTTGTTGTAGATGTTCTCGACCATGTTCAGGCAGCGCAGGCACAGACGTCCCTGGTTGTACCCGAAGTTGGGGTCGCCCTCGATCTTCTCGAGCTTGCCGTCTTTGACGTACGTGAGCACGCCGCAGCCGTTGTGACACCCAGGTCCGGTCCAGACCGAGGTGCGGGTCACTTCATAACCATCCTCGTACCAACGCCAGTCTGTTTTGTACAGATCATGGTTGTATTCGTTGATCATGAAAAGCCCCCCTTTCATAAAAGAGATACCGATAAGATGAACTCTTATTCTTCAGAAACCCCGAAGCACGCTTATCTCGGGTCGCGCGGCCTCCTCAAACCTCGCTTCCCGCCTTCCCCGTGTCCGCTCGGTCTCCTCTTCCGCGCGGAGGATCGGGGTTTCTTAAAGACTTGCAATGACCCTCGTGCCGACGTGCATGCGGCCTCTCTCAAGCCGCTGCCGGAAGGATCGACCCGCTCCTGCTTACGCAGTAGGCGGCTTCGGCGCGCCAGGGGCCTTGGGGGCGCTCGGCGCAGCGCCGGGAGCCTTGGGGGCGCCGGGAGCGCTCGGGGCAGGGGCGTTCGCGCCCGTGCCGGCAGCATCCGCAGCGGGAAGCTCGGTGCCGCACTTCTTGCACTTGTCGTTCTCGGGCGGGTTGAAAGAGCCGCAAGACGGGCACTTCTTCATCATTTCGTCGAACGACGGCGGTCTGAAGCACATATCGTGGTTCCTCCTCTTCCTCATTGAATCTCGGTGGACAAGGTCTGTTCGCAAATACATTGGGGTGCATTCACAGCGCATAAGCTACCACGCGGCAAATCGGCGAAACTACCTTCGCGGGTATGAAAAAGGGCGATCTAGTACTGGCAGTCATACTCACTACTACGCACGTATCGAGGCTTTTACCTGGGGAAACGTAAATCGGTCATGCAAAGGGGACGATACGGGGTATGAGCCCCCGAGCAAGCAAAAGGGCCCGCGACGCGGGCCCTTCCGAAGCAGCCGGTGCCGGGGGCACGAGCCGCAGCGCCGGATGGCGCATAGAAGCCGGGGCTAGGCGGCGGAGGCGTCGCCTTCCGTCTCGACGACGGCCGCGTCCACCACGCTGCGCATGACCTTGACGCGGGCGGCGGCACGCTGGGCGTCCGCCATGCGGCCGTTCGCCTCGATCTCCGCGAGGAACGCATCGGGATCGTCCGTGGACAGGTACTCGGTGAGCTCGGAGGGCGCGACTTCGGTTCCCGTGGCCTCGATCATCTTGTCGAGCGCCGCGTTGAGCTTCAGCTGGAACACCACGTCGTCGCGCAGCTTCTCCTCGAACTGCTCGGGCGTGAGGTGCTCCTCGCGCAGATAGCGCTCCTTCGTGGAGCCGAACGACTTGAGGCGCTGCTCGTACTGCGCGTGCGAAGCCTCGATGTTCGCGGCGACGACATCTGCGGGAAGCTCGCCCTCCAGGCGCGTCACGAGGGCGTCAGAGCACTTCTGGAACTTCGTGTTGTTCCAGGCCACCATGCCCTGGCGCTCGAGGTCCTGCTTTATGCCCGCGCGCAGCTCGGCCATGGTGCTGATGCCGTCGAACTGGCCCTTCACCCATTCGTCGGTCAAATCGCCGATGGAGCGGATGGGCGAATGGTTCGTGGCCGAGGCCACGTACACGAACAGCTGCGCGTCGATGTCGTCGTCGGTCGCGACAGGCTGCGGCGGCATGACGATATGCACGCTGTCGTGCGAAGAGAGCGCAAACGCGCTCAAGTCGAGCTGGGGTGCGGTTTCTTGCATAGGGTACTCCTTACGGTTGGCGGGGCGCATCGCCCCAGATGGACAGCAAAACGGCGCGCCGCGGCGCGCCGAGATGGGCTTGTCAGTCCTGCTCTTGCGATTTGATGTCTTCCTCTCGGAACGTCTCTATAAGGCTTAGCATCTCCTGCGACGAATGCACCCCGAGTTTGTGGTAGATGTTCGCTATGTGGGTCTTGGCCGTGTGCATGGAGATGACCAGCTTCTGCTGGACGTACTCGGCGTTGCGACCCTTGGCTATGAGGAAGAATATCTCCGTCTCGCGCGGGGAGAGCTTGTAGAGCTCGGCGATGCCGCGGCACGTGCGCCGCCAAGGCGTGTCGGCACGCTTGGGCTCGCCGGAGGGTTTCGACGACAGCGCGGGCTTGGACGGCGCGTCCTCGTCGCGCGAGGCGGAAGCCGGAGCGTCGGGCGCCGGCTCGGCTGCGGCTTTCTTGGAGGTGCCGGCCCCGGCGCCGGAGGGCGCGGGCGCGCCGACGGCCGAGGTGGATGCGACGTCGGCTTTCTTTGCGGCCGCAGCACCTTCGGGGGCAGCGGCGCCGGGGTCGGACGTCATGCGGGCAAGCTGCGCCTCGAAGGGCTCCTGCTCGCGGAACGGCGTGAGCACCGTTGCCACGAGCATGGTGATGGCGGCCCCGCACAGCGAGTAGAGCACGAGCGAGGGGTCGGCCACGCCGAGGCCCGTGACCACGGTCTTGCCCACCACGAGGCCCACGGCCAAGCTCATGTAGACGAGCACGCGGCCGCCGTCGACCAGCAGCAGCGATCCGGGCTTAAGCCGCCGCGCCAGCCCGACGCCGAGTATCAGGCCGCCGAAGTCGAACAGGTTGAATCCTGCCAGGATAACCGTTTCTGATGCGAGGAGCACCCCCCCCCCCGCCCAAGAAGGAAAGTCCCACGATGCCGAGGACGAAGAAGAGCAGCGAAAAGCGGTGTATCGTGTCGATATCGGCGTTCGTCTCGGGCGCCTCGGGTATGAAGAAGATGACGATGCCCGCCACCACGATGCCCACGAGCACCACGGCGTTGCCCGCCATGAGCAGCGCGACGCCGCTGTTGATGAACCCGCCCTGCAGCAGGCCGAACACGAACGCGTACACCGTGGTGGGCAGCAGCGTTTTCAGCGAATGGCGCAGGACGCTCTTGCGGGGCGGCACGACGGCCGGAGTCCGAGCGGCCACGTCGACCGGCTCGATGGTGCGCCAGTTCGCAATGAGCGACACGGTGGCCACCGCCGGCATGCACAGCGTCACAAGGTAGCTGAGCGGCGGCACGAAGCTGCACGTGAGGAACGCGAGGATGCCGCCGGCCATCATATCGACCGCGAACGAGCGGAACAGATGCCCTGCCGCCGCCTCCATATAATAGTGAAGCCACAGGAACATGAGGAACGCCTCGGAAAAGCCCAGCAGCACCACCGAGGCGATGCGCCACGGCATGTCGGCCGAGAGCGTAACCAGCGAAAGCGCCGAGGCGACCGTGGCAAGCACGCCCGCCGCGCCCAGCAGCAGCGTGGACGGAGCCGTCTTGTTGCGGTTCAGGAAGAAGCGGCCTACGCCGACAAGCGCCCCGAAGGACAAGGCAAGCGTCAGATACAGCGTGAACTGGCGCTCGAGAAAGAAGGAAAAAGACGGGTTGTTGGTCGCACCGATAAATATGGGAGAGAACAGTACCAGATAATGCCAGCTCAAGAGAACCTTGAATCCGATCATCGTCAACGTCTTCACATGGGAAGTCTTATCCTCTGATCGTTCCGGCATTGATTGCGTCATCCGGCACGCCCCTTTCCCCCTGATGAAAAGAAACGAGCAGCGCTTCACTCGTCCTTCTCAAACCTTACTCGTTTTACTCGGAAGGGCCTATAGCCCACGGTACCAGAGCCGCTCATTTTCATACTGCGATAGGTACAAAGCCCACCAGGCCCCGTGCTAGGTTGATAGTTGCATATGCGCGATTCCAGGTAATTTCCGTGCGCGCCACCTGCACGATCTCTCCCCCGCTTCGGCGCGCTCGTCTTCGCCCGAACCGGTCATAACCCTAGTATAGAGCATAACGTAATCGATTGGATTATATTATAGCCCAACGACAGAAAGGAAGGCCACTATGCCGGGAGGCTGCTGGATATGCAACCCGCTGTGCGGGAAATGCCAGCCCGCGCCCAAGAAGTCGGGGAAGTGTCCCTCTTGCGGCACGTGCACCATCTTCGACCGCACGGAAGTGACGGCCGGAGCGGCGCTCTTGTGCAAGAATTGCGGCGAGGACCTGACGGCGCTCGTGCGCCCCGAGCCCCTGCGCTGCAACTACAGCGGCCTCGTGTGCGCCTACCCCTGCGGCAAGGGCACGAGCGCGCATCCCGAGCATGGGTACCAGGTATGCCGCCGAAACACCCCTCCGAGCGAGGAATGGCTGGCAGCGCATCCGGGAGTGTAGGAGGAGGCGGAGGGAGGCAGAGGGTCGGGGGAAACGCCTCGCTCCCCCGATAGCTCTCGTTTGCCGCAAGCGTGCGAGAACGAGACGCCATCCGCCGCCCCCCGTCACACGTTAAAAAGGCGCCACCCACTCGGGGCGGCGCCTTTTGCATGCCAGATACCGGGCCGGAAAAGCTAGTTGCCGGCAGCTCGGGCGGCTTGGTAGGCCTCCACGAGCTTCTTCGTCACGTCGGCCGGAGCGGGGTCGTAGCCCTCGAGCTCCAGGGTGTACGAGCCGGAGCCGCGCGTGAGGGAGCGCAGGTCCTTCGTGTACGTGACCACCTCGGCGTAGGGCACGCGCATCATGATGACCGTCTCGCCCGCGTCGTTGGAGTCGGTGCCCACGATGCGGCCGCGGCGCGTGGAGATGTCGCCCATCACGGCGCCGGCGTACTCCTCGCCCACCGTCACGTTCAGGTTGGCCATGGGCTCCAGCAGGATGGGGTCGGCCTTCTCGCACGCGGCGCGGAAGCCGATGCGCGCGGCCGTCTTGAACGCCATCTCGTTGGAGTCGACCGAGTGGTACGAGCCGTCGTACACGGCGCACTTCACGTCCACCATGGGATAGCCCGCCAGGAAGCCCTCGGCCATGGCGTCCTGCACGCCCTTGTCCACTGCCGGGATGAAGCCGCGCGGGATCTTGCCGCCCACGATCTCGTCCAGGAACTCGTAGCCGCCGCCGGGGTTCGGCTCCAGGCGCAGCCAGCAGTCGCCGAACTGGCCCGAGCCGCCCGTCTGCTTCTTGTGGCGTCCCTGCGCCTCGGCCTTCTTGCGGATGGTCTCGCGGTACGGGATGCGCACGTCCACGAGCCTCGCCTCGACGCCGGTCTGTTCCTTCAGGCGTGCGAGCAGCGTGTCAACCTGGGCGTCGCCCATGGCGGTGACCACGGTCTGGTGCGTCTCCTCGCTGCGGCTGACGCGGATGGTGGGGTCGGTCTCCACCGCGCGGGCCAGGAACGTGCCCAGCTTGTCCTCGTCCTTCTTGTTCACGGCCTCGATGGCCACGGGGTACTGCGGCTCGGGCAAGGGCAGCGGGTCGATGGCCACGGTGCCCGACTTCGACAGCGTGTCGCCCGTGCGCGTCTCGGTGAGCTTGGGGACGACGATGATGTCGCCGGCCTTCGCGCTCTTCACGTCGTTGGTCTCCTTGCCCATCATGACGTACAAGTGGCCCAGGCGGTCCTTCTTGCCCGTACGGGCGTTCACCAGCTCCATGCCCGGCTCCAGCACGCCGGATATGACCTTCATGAAGCTCAAGCGCCCCACGAACGGGTCGGACACGGTCTTGAACACGAAGCCCGCCGGCTCGCCCGTCTCGTCCACGAGCGTCTCCTCGCCGTTGGCCAGGCGGAAGCGGCCGTGGTGGCGCGGGTGCGGGAAGTAGGTGGCGATGTCCTCCATGACGCCCTGGATGCCCTGCTCGATGATCGTGGAGCCCACGAACACGGGAATGAACAGCTCCTGCGCGATGGCCTTGTCCAGCAGCTGCTCCAACTCCTGCTGCGTGAGCTGCTCCTCGCCGTCCAGGTACTTCATCATGAGCTCGTCGTCGGCCTCGGCCACGAGGTCGCAGAGCTTGTCGCGCGCGGCCTGGGCCGTCTCCAGGTAGTCGGCCGGGATGTCCTCGATGCGCTCGGCGTCGCTGCCGGGATCGAAGTAGCGCGCCTTCATGCGGATGATGTCGATGACGCCCTTGAAGTCCGCGTCCACGCCGATGGGGATGGTTACGGGCCCCAGACGCGAGCCGAAGCGCGCGTGCAGGAGCGCCATGGCGGTGTCGAAGTCAGCGTTCTCGCGGTCGATGTGGTTGATGAACACGGCGCGCGACAGGCGCATGTCCTCGGCCTCGCGCCACAGCTTGGTGGTCATGACCTGCGGGCCCGCCACGGCGTCGACCACGAAAAGCGCCATCTCGGCCGCCTGCATGGTGGCCAGCGTGTCGCCGATGAAGTCGGGGTGGCCGGAGGTGTCCAGCAGGTTGATCTTGTAGTCCTTGTAGGGGATGGGGGCGATGGACGTGCCGATGGTGAACTTGCGCCGGATTTCCTCCTCGTCGTAGTCGAGGTAGGACTTCCCGTCGTGGGTCGTGCCCATGCGGGGCGTGCGGCCCGAGACGTGCAGCATCGCCTCGGCGAGCGATGTCTTGCCGGCGCCGTCTTGGCCCACCAGCACAATGTTCCGTACGTGTTCGGTAGCAGGAGCTGCCATGTTGACCACCAACTTTCCTGTTGAGTGGCCCACGCCGTTGCCGTCTTCGTCAAGGCGCGAACCACAGTCGAGCCTAACCTACGAACTTCAAACGCGAACATGAAACCTTGACCCATAGTGTATCGCAAATGGCCGCTTTCGGCGTCCACAACGCCGGAATTCGACCGCACCCCTGAAGTGCGCGGCCCGCCCGCTGCCGAGGCCGAGCCGCGCCCGGGGCGCGCCGGAGCGCAGCCGCGGGCAGGCCGCATCATCCCGTATAACAGTCACCGCCCGACCGAATGCTGCAAAATCGTCGATTTCGGCGCCCATAAAGCCGTCTTTCCGGAAGCAGCCCCGTATTGCCTTCAGAGCATTCCTCTGAACAGGCGTTTTCATCGCCAGTCGTCAATGGAGAAGCCGAGCCTCGACCCGCCATGCGCGACGGCCGCCGAAATCGGTGATTTTGCAGCAAGAAGCGTCGTGCCGCAGACGGCTTGCACGTGCTAGAATCATCCAACCAGAGTCGAGGCAGGCGCTCTTCCCACGTTGACGAGCCCGCTGCGGAAACGATGTGCTCGCTTCCCCACGTCTGCAAGATCCTTCGAGCCCGCGACGAGCTAGGAGGCTTGCATGGCCGCATGCGACCCCATCCCGAAAACCGGTCTCCGCCCCTATGACAGGCGGGAGCGCGCGAAACCGGCGCGCATCTGCTTCGGGCACCTCACCGCCCTGCAAATCCTGCGAGCCGCTCGACCGGGCATGCTGGCGCCCGAGAAGGGCGCGGCTCGCACGCTGCCCGATCACGCCCCGAGAGCTGGGGAGCTGCAGCGAAAGCTCGAACTGCTGGAAGCGATGCATGCCGATCTGCGGTTCGAGAAACCCGCCCATGTTCTCGTCGGCAACCCGAACTGCCGAGCATCGCCGACTTGCAAGCCGCATGTGCACGGCAATCCCCTGCCGAGCGGATCGCTCCTGCGCTTGGATCGCGAGACGACCCTCACCGCGCCCGCAACCAGTTTCGTTCACCTGGCGCGACAAGCGAGTGAAACGGCGCTGCTCGAGCTAGGATGGGAGATGTGCGGCTCTTACCAAACCAAACGGACCGGCGCTCGATCCGCCTACCAGGTCGAACCGCTGACAAGCACGCGGGCCCTACGCACCTACGTAACGAAGAACCCCTCGATGGGCGGAGCACGCAAAGTCCAGCGCATCCTACCCTACCTTGCCGACGGATCGGCCTCCGCGCGCGAATCGAAGCTCGCGCTCATCCTCGGGCTGCCCCTGTCACGCGGAGGATACGGACTCGGCATCCCCCTGATGAACTACGAGGTGAGCGCGAACAGCGCGGCGCGCGCGATCTCCGGAAGGAGAAGCTTCCGCTGTGACCTATGCTGGCCTGAAGCCAAACTCGACGTCGAGTACCAGAGCAGAGAGCACCACGAAGGAGAGGTTAGCCGCCTTCGGGATTCGAGAAGGGCTAACGCTCTGGTGGCGATGGGATGGATCGTCATAGGCGTCACCAACGACGAGCTCGACAGCATGCTGGCGACCGACACCATAGCCGCATCCATCCGCAAGCGCCTGGGCAAACGATTGCAGATGAGCTTCCCCGACCATCACGCGCGCAAGCTCAGGCTTAGGAGAGAGCTCGGGCTGCCCGTCGGATTCGACTGAGGGTGGCCGTATCCCCCGCAACGAGCCGCAAAACTTCGTTCGGCTGCTGCAAAATCGCCGATTTCGGCGGCCTCTTCGCCGTGCGGGCCCCCTTTGCAGCCAGAGCCTTGTGCAGGTAAAGCAAAACACCTGGTCGGACAACGGCCAGCGAGGGACGCTATGCCGTTCGTCGCGTCTTTCGCCCGTCAATCTGCCGAAATCGGCGACTTTGCAGCAGCGTCGCGAGCGTCGGCGCGAATTCGAAACGCGGCGCTTGTCTTTGGAGAACCCGCGAACAACACGTTACCGAACGGTGACGAACCTGTCGCCAGCACCCCGCCCCAGGCGCATGGCTCCGTGCTGCCCGTATAATCGCAAGCAACACGCGGCTTCGAGCCGCCACCCACCGTTAGCGAGGAGACCATGAGCGACCACAGCCCCATCATCGATGTCAGCCCCGTCGCCAGCGCAAGCGAAGCCGCGCGGAGCGGACGGCCTGCAGGCGGCGACGCGTTCCGCGCGCCGTCGTACGGGAAGAACGCCGCGCAGGCCGCCTCTGTCAACGCTACCATCATCGACGGAGGCCCTGCCTCCGGGAAGAAGAAGCCCAGCCGCATCGGGGGCGCCGTGCAGACGGCCGTCGGCGGCGCGATCATGCTCGTGGGCGTGCCGATGCTCATCCTGCCCGGCCCCGGCCTTCTGGCCATCGGCGGCGGCGCCGTCGTGGCCGCCAAGGGCATCAAGAAAGTGCTCGGCAAATAGCCGAAGCGAACGCGCGCAACCGCAGCGGACCCCTCGCCGAGGGGCCCGCTCTTCATGCGTTGCTGCTAGAAGGAAAGCGTCTGCGACGCGTCAGATTCCTCGCGATACCCGCCGAACGATGCTTGGTACTCGTACTCCGTCAATCCGCGCAGCTCCTCGTCGCTGGCCGCGTAGTAGGAGGTGATCAGCAGCAGCTCGCCAGTCTGGTAATCGTGTTTCTGGTACCCGACCGCCGTGTGGTAGCCCCAGTACCTCTCCCCGGTCTCCTCGTCGTACCATTCTTCGCACAGCGGCGTCGGCTGCTGCGTGGGCCGCATGCCTGCCGCGCCGCCGAGCGATGCCTGCCATCCATAAGGCTTGAGAGAGATACTCACCGTGCCGTCCGCCACATCCCAGCCCGTCAGCTCGTAACCGCCGTATTCGCTCGTCTCCAGCTTGGTCCCGATCTGCGAGACGTCCACCGTACGCTCGTTCTGCTCGTTGATCGCCGCACGCTGATCGTCCGTCATCGACCCCCAATCGGCCGCGTGCATCATCGGCGTGAACGTGACGCTGGTCGCATCGGGTGACAAGCCCGCCAGCTCCACCACATACGCGCCGGCCGGATCGATCCCCGTTCCGTCGCCCGCGCCCACCGGGGTCAGCACGTTGCCTAGGTCGTCGGCGATTTTCAGCATGGACGGCGTGATGGAGCCTTCAGCCACGTTATAGATGGGACGGCCGCTTTCCTCGATTGTTTCGATCTCATCGTTGCGCACCACCATCACGCATCCCAGCTCGGAGGCCGTGAAGCGCTCGATACCCATGGTCTTCTCGCCCTCGCTCGTGGCGAACGTGAGATCCTGTGAGCCCAGCTCGCGCGGCTGGGCCACCGTGCCGAGGTCGAGGCCGAAGTCGAAGGTGAAGGGCGCGTCGCCCTCCTCGTAGGGCTTCCAAGTCGCCCATCCTTCCAGCTCGACGTCCACCTGGTCGGGTAGCGTCGCCTCCGGCACGATGCGCTGCATGACCTTCACCTTGCCGTCCTCCTGGTAGGCATCCAACAGGTAGACGGAATCGCTGCCGATCGACTCGCCATTACTCGAAAGCGCGCAGGTGAAGCGCGGCGACAGCCTTTGCAGGCGATCCCACTCGCTCTCCTGCGAGCCCTTGTAACTCGCCTGCTCGGTCAGGTCGAAGCCGCCCTCCTTCTCCAGCGTGAAGAACAGGTTGACGATGTTTCGGTCGGACGACACGGAATCGAGCGTCACCTTCACGCCGTCGACCTCCACCGTCTGCCCCACGTCGGCGCTCAAGCTGGACACGCCCTCTTGCAGGCTCCCGTAGATCGGCAGGTTCTTGCCGCTGTCGAAGAACGGCGCGTCGCCCGGCTGCATCTGCAAGAACGTGGTCGCCGCGAAAGCGGCGCCGCCGAGCAGCGCCACGGTCACCGCCGCCGCGACCATCAGCACGCCGCGCCTCACGACGCGCCCGCCCGTCGGCTTGCCGTGCGCCGCAGCCTCCGCGTCGCTCCGGCGCGTCGGCCGGGGACGCTCCGAGGCGGCTGCGCTCTCCGCCGTCGGACGATCCTGGGGAATGGACCCGAGCGACGCATACACACCGTCGAGCTTGGCCTGCGCCTTCTGGGGAAGCGGGCCGGGATCCAGCTCGCATATCACCGCCTGGCGCAGCTCGCTTTCGTTGCCGAACTTCTCATGGCTCATCGTGCCACCTCCGCTTCCTTGAAAACGCCGCTCGGTCCTTCGCCGTAGACGACCTTGAATCGATCCCGCGCCCGCGACAGGCGGGTGCGCACGGCGCCTTCCGATACGTTCATGATCTGGGATATCTGTCGTATGGGGTAATCGTTCACATAGAACAGCACCAGCACGAGACGATCGTCGGGCGCAAGTCGACCGAGAGCGTCGTGCACGTCCATCGCCTCGTCGCGATCGGGGTTGCGCACCACGCCGCGCCCCGCCGACACGAGCCCCGCCGCCGGCTCCCACGACACGTCCGTGCCGTCGGCGTCGATGTCGAAGACCCCCATCGCGCACGGGGTCTCGCGCTTGCGCTTCCGCCGAACGTCATAGCACGTCCGCAGCAGGATGCACATGAACCACGTGCCCACGGCGCTGCGGCCGCCGAAGCGCGGCATTGCGCGCCACGCTTTCACCGCCGTCTCCTGGAGTGCGTCGGAAGCGTCGTCCACGTTGTCGAGCACCGCCATCGCCGTTCGCCACAGCGGCTGCTTCTCGTGCTCGAACAGGGCGGCGAACGCCTCGCCGTCTCCGTCTCGCGCTCTCTGTATCAGATCGTCCATGCAAACGCCCCTTTCAAGGTCGGTTGCTTATTAGACGTGCCAGGAGGGCGAAGAGGTTACACCCTGTTTGGAAAAACGCGCAGAAGCCGCACCGGAGCGGGACGGACGGAGGGAAGGGGGTCGGAGCGGAGCCTCGGAAGGGGCACCGTCCCGAGGGGCCGGAGCGGAGCCTCGGAAGGGGCGCCCATCCCGAGGGGCCGGAGCGAAGCCTCGGGACGGGCGCGAAAGCGGGAGCGTCGTCCCTATAGGCGGCGCATGCGAACGCTCATGTCCAGGGGCTTCGCGGCGAAGGGGGCCGTCGTGGCCAGGCCGTCCACGCCGGTGGCGGCGTAGGCGGCGGCGTTGCCGGGGTTGATGCCGCCGGCGGCGACAAGCGTTACGTGCGGGTCGACGGCGCGCAGCTCGGCCACGAGGGGACCCAGCTCGTCCACGGGCACCTTGTCGAACTGGATGCCGTCCACGCCTGCGGCCGCGAGCACCCGGGCGCGCGCGGCGTCGGCTTCCACGAACAGCTTCTTCTCGATGCAGCGCGCCTTGATGGCCGGCAGCTGCTCCACGAACGCGTCGAAGCCGCCGAAGAACGTGAGGTGATGGTCGAACACGAGCGCCGTCTCGGAGAGCCCCAGCCGGTGCGGAAAGGCCCCGCCTGCCATAACGGCACTGGTGAGCAGGTCTTTCGCGCCGGGTTGGCTCTTTCGCGTGGTAAGCACCTCGCAGCGCGGGTTCGCACCGTGCGCCGCATCGACCATGGCACGCGTTTTCGTGGCCACGGCCGAGCAGTGGTCGAACACGTTCAGGCACACCTTCCACGCCGCATGCAGGTCGGCCGACGCGCCGCGCACGGTCATGAACGTGCCGCCGGCCGCCACGCGCGTGCCGCTCGGCTCGGCCGCAACCACCTCGCAGCCCAGCTTCCCCATGATGCGGCGCACCACCTCGGTGCCGGCCAGCACGCAGTCCTCGCGCGTGAAGTAGTCCATCTCGCCGGGCTCGTCGCCTATCCCCAGCACCGCGCACGTCAGGTCGACGTAGGGCACGTCCTCGGCGATGAAGCCGTCGATGCGCGCATCGGAAATTCGCAGCATGCTTCCCCTTCCCTCTTCATAATGATAGCCATACCAGAATAAACCAACACGCGCCCCGCGCCTAGCGGTACTTTGCGTACAGGCTGGCGCGGGGCGCGGTTGCGTGCGGCACGCGGCGTCGGGGGGGGGTGCCGGGCGGGCTTTGGCGGCAGGGGCTACACCTCGGAGATGATGCGCTTCGTGCGGGCCTCCACCTCGGCCTTCGCGCGCTCCACATCGATTCCGGGGTAGGCGCCGTCGCGGTAGACCACCGCGCCGTCGCTCATGGTGAGCACGACGTCGGATCCGTGGCCGGCATACACCATGTTCACCAGAGGGTTCGTGCGCGGCGCCCACGAGGGGCCCGTCACATCGAGCACGGCGAGATCGGCCTTCATGTCCTCGCGCACCAGCCCGCAGTCCTCGCGGCCCTGCGAGAGCGCGCCCACGCGCGTGGCGGCGGAAAGCGCCTGCTTCGGCGTGACCACCGACGGGTCGCCCGTGGAGCCCTTGTACAGCAGCGCCAGCAGGTACAGGTCCTGCATCATGTCGTGGTTGTTGTTCGAGGCCATGCCGTCGGTGCCCAGGCAAACGCTCACGCCGCGCTCGAGCATGGCCGGAATGGGCGCGTAGCCGCTGCCCAGCTTCATGTTCGACGCGGGGTTCGCGGCCGCGAACACGCCCTTCTCCACCATGATATCGAAGTCGGCCGGCTCGCACCACGTGCAGTGCGCGGCCGTGGTGGGCACGTCCAGCACGCCGATGCTCGCGAAGTACTGGATGGGCGTCAGGCCGTCGTGGCGCTGCTTGCACTCCTCGTGCTCGCTTCTCGTCTCCGAGGCGTGCAGGTGCATGCGCAGGCCCTTCTCCTTCACCACGGCAGCGATATCCTTGCACGTCTGAGGGTTCGACGTGTACTCGGCGTGGATGTTGTAGTCGATGAGGATGCGCCCGTCCGCGGCGCCGTGGTACTTCCTCACGTATTCCTCGACCGCCGCGCAGCTGGCATAGTCCGCGAACGGCTTGGGCTCGAAGTACAGCTCGCTCTCGCAGATGTTCGCCTTCAGGCCGCTCTCCACCACGGCGCGCACGCGCTCGTCGGTGGCGTAGTACATGTCGGAGAAGCTCACCACGCCGTAGCGGGCCATCTCGGCGCAGGCCAGAAGCGTGGCCCAGTAGTTGTCCTCGGGCGTCATCTTCGCCTCGAACGGCCACACCATGTCGTTGAGCCACGCCTGCAGGGGCAGGTTCTCGGCGTAACCGCGCAGAAGCGTCATGGGCGCGTGCGCATGGGCGTTGTAGAAGGCCGGCACGAGCAGCTTGCCGCGGCCGTCGTACGCCTCGCCGTAGGCCTCGGCCTCGGCGTCGGCGGGTGCCTGCCCGTCCAGGTACGCGATGCGCCCGTTCTTCACGCCCACCCAGCAGTGGGGACGCAGGTCCAGGTTCTCGTCCAAGATGTCGATGTCTGCGAACAGCATGCGCTCTCCTCGCTCTCCGGACGCCCCGCGGGGGCGCCGCCTTCGTATTCGGGCGCCCGCAGGGCGCGCCTCGTCTCCGGGTGCCTCGGGCGCCCTGCCGTTTCCGCCCATTATAGGACTACCTCTAGTAATAGCTAACGGCAATCTTTCTTGACACAACCTTATATATGCTATCATGCCGAGGGAGACGAGACGACGGGCCGCCGAGACCGAGGCGGCGGCCTCTCGAAGAAAGAAGGAGCCATGGCAGAAGAAGAATGCACCCACGAATGCGGCAGCTGCGGCGTTGCCGGCTGCGGCGACCGCGAGGACGCGGGCTCGTCCACGTTCCCGACGAACGCCCGCACGAACATCAAGCACGTCATCGGCGTGGTTTCCGGCAAGGGCGGCGTGGGCAAGTCGCTCGTGACCAGCCTCTTGGCCAGCCAGATGCAGAAGAAGGGCTTCAGCGTGGGCATCCTGGACGCCGACGTGACCGGCCCGTCCATCCCCAAGACGTTCGGCATCACGAACCCGCTCACGGCCGATGCCGACGGCATCGTGCCGGCGCAGACGGCCAGCGGCATCAAAGTGGTGTCCGTGAACCTCATGCTGCCGAAGGACGACATCCCGGTGGCGTGGCGCGGCCCCGTGGTATCCGGCATTATCAAGCAGTTCTGGGGCGAGGTGAGCTGGGGCGATATCGACTACCTGTTCGTAGACATGCCTCCGGGAACCTCCGACGTGTTCCTGACCGTGTTCCAGTCGCTGCCGGTCGACGGCATCGTGACCGTGTCGGCGCCGCAGGAGCTCGTGGCCATGATCGTGGGCAAGGCCGTGAACCTGGCACACGACCTGAAGGTGCCCGTGGTGGGCCTCGTGGAGAACATGGCCTACTTCAAGTGCGACGAGTGCGGCAAGGACCACCACATCTTCGGCGAGCCCCAGGGAGAGGCCGTGGCCAAGCGCTACGACATCCCCTCGTTCGCCACGCTGCCCATCGACCCGTCGTTCGCGCGCCTCGTGGACGAGGGCAAGGTGGAGGAGTACGACGTGGCCGGCGCGCTCGACCCCGTCATCGAACAGGTGGAGATCTGCGCGAAGGCGAAGGACGCCGAGTAGGCGAGAAGCCGAGCCGATCGCAAAGCCAGAAGGCCCTCGGGGCATCGTCCCGGGGGCCTTTTCCATGGACAACGGCCTTGGCGAGCATGTCGGCAAGAGGTGTCCCGACGCACGAGAATCGGAGGATCGTGGGGGCGAAGCACGGCGGGTACGCGAGCTTCCGGTATCGTCCGGAGGTCGGGACGGGACCCTCCGCAACGTCGGCGCGTACCGGAAGCCGGCAGGGCGCCGGAGCACAAGAGGGATCAGGGATGCTCGTCGAAGTAGCCCGTCTGGCCGCGCACCTGCCACGTGCACACGGCCAGCGCGATGATGAACAGCCCGCTCACGATGCCGGTAACGTCGACGATGCCCGACGAGAGGTTGCCGGCCATGGCCCAGGCCGTGAGCACCGCGTCGGCCAGCGTTATCCAGAAGAACAGCGTTATCTTGTAGGGGTTCTTGGCTCCACGAATACCCAGCAGGCCGATGGCCAGGTTGAATACCGCGCTCACAAGCGCCGTGGCCCCCACGGCTGCCGCAATGTCGCGCAACTCCACGCCGGCGAGCCGCACGTCTCCCGCCACCGAGCCGGCCGCCCAGAACACGGCGCCGAACACCAGCTCCAGCACGGCCCACACGATCATGACGATGCACAGCCGCCTGAGCCACACCTGCCAGGTCGACAGGGGCTTTCCGTCCGCACCGAGCGGCGCCGGCCGGGCGCTCGCCCGCGCTCCGCCCATTCGGCGCGCACTCCCCGGCACCGCCGTTCCCTGATCTGCCTCCATACCGCCTCCGCCTGCGCCTGCGCACGTCCCATGCCAGCGGGCCGCCTCGGCTTCTCCTCGGCGGCCCGCCTCGCTTCCTTTTCTCCCAACTATTATAGGGCAAGTCGCCGCCTTGCCGGGAAACCGAAACTTTGAGGCGTTCGGGCGCATCGTATACTGGGGCAAGTTGAATAAACGCCGTCGCGTATGGGATGGGGATGTTCCAAGCGCAAAGCCGGCTGCACGCTCTCTCAAGGAGGCTATTATGGAGCGCGCTCGTTACCGGCAAAGCGACTTGAGAAGGATGGTCCTCGGTGTACGCGCCATCCCCTCCCTGTTCATCGCTTTGACCTCTTACAAACTGCTTGCCGTGTTGCTGTTCATGGAAACGTTCCTGCTGCCGGGCACGTTCGACGTGGGCGGCTTGGCATTTCCCGCCTGCACGCTGCTGTTCCTTGCCTGCGCCCTGGTGTGCCTGGCCTTCGCCATACTGTTCCGCCGGCTGACGTTCCACGACCGCGGCTGGTACCTGGGGCTGCTCACAGCCTGCCTCTTGCTCGGGCTGTTCCTGCTGCTTCTGCGCGAGCTGGGAGGAATCGGCAACACGGCGCTGGCCGCAGCGTGCCGCGGACTGGGAATCGCGCTGGTGGCGATGGGGCTTATAGGCGCGCACATCGAGGAAGCGCGCATCATGGGCGCCCTCGGCATGACCCAAACGCTCACGTTCGGCGTATCCGCTGCGTTCGCTGCCTCCCTGCTCTACCTGGCGCTGACCCTTTTGCCGATGCCGCAAGGGCGCTGGGCGGCGGCGTTCGTGCTGCCGCTCGTGTTCGCCGCCTCGTTCTGGCGCGCACAGCAAGAGGTGTACCGCTCCCCTAGGACGCGTTACGAGGAGCCCGAAGCCAAAGTGCTCGTTCCCTACCGGTTCATCGCCACCTCCGTGGCGCAGGGCATCGCCGCCGGCCTGCTCGTAGCCCTCGCGTGCGCCGGCGGGCAGTTCTCGCCCGCGTGGAACGTGGCAGGGTACCTGCTGGCCGCAGTGCTCACCCTGGCCACGATGCTGGTGTGCAAGCTCGACTTCAACCGCTCGGTGTACCAGATTGGATTCCCGCTCGTGGGATTGGGGCTGCTGTGCGCCGGCATCGCGGGCGCTCCGCTGGGCGCACCGGGCGCGGTGATGCAGGTAACGGGGTTCCTGTACCTCGACCTGGTGCTGTGGGGGCTGGGATCGTACCTCATAAAGAACTGCCGTCAACCGGCCACCTGGGTGGCGGCCTGCCCCACCACCTCGCTCATGGCCGGCCGGACGCTGGGGGCGGTGCTGGGAGCCGCCCTGCTGCAGCTGCTGCCGGCCGGCTTTGGCTGGAACACCCTGCTGTGCGCCGCCGCGTTCTGCTTCGTGATGGCCGCCCTTCTGCTGTCCAACGCCGCCAACCTGCGTACCGGCTGGGGCTTCGTGCGGCCGGGCGGCCCCGACGACGGCGCGAACGCCCACCGCGCCTGCCAGATCGTCGCCGAGGATTTCAGCCTCACGCAGCGCGAGTTCGAGGTGCTGCGGCGCATCGTGGAGGGCGAATCGCGCGCCGATGTGGCCGAGGCGCTGTTCATCGCGCCCAACACGGTGAAGACGCACCTGCACAGCATCTACGCGAAACTCGACGTGCACAACGTGCGCGATCTGCGCGCGTACGTGGACAACCGAAGGCGCTCGTTCTCGCCGTCTTCCGAAAACGAGGAAATTCTTGAAAATGATGCTTGACCCTGTGCGCGCTTCCGTTATACTAGGTTTCGCACTTTTTCGGGGCTTTAGCTCAGCTGGGAGAGCGCATGGCTGGCAGCCATGAGGTCAGGGGTTCGATCCCCCTAAGCTCCACCATCAACTTGATGGCCGGTTCGGAGACGAACCGGCCATTTTCTTTGCTCTCTGCGCAAAGGAGCGCAAGGGACTGCGATTCAGGCACGGACCATGCGCCGCCCTCTTCGCCTTGGCTCCACACCCGCGTAAATATGGTATCGTACGAGCGAGACGCAGGAGGGCGTCGAAGCGGATCGGAGCAAGCCATAGCACACGGAGGAGAAGACGCGCGGAACCGGCACCTGGTCGGGGTGTCCTTGCCGCTTTTGCTGCTTGCACTCGTTGCGGCGCTGCTTGCACTGCCCGGGGCCTACGCTCCTCCCGCCTTCGCCGACGAGGACGCGCCGGAAGGCAAGCGTATCGTGCGCGTGGGCTACTACGAAGACGGCGACTACATGTCCTACGACGAGGCCGGCCAGCTCGTGGGCTACAACATCGACTACCTGGAAGAGCTGCGGCGCTACGCCGACTGGACGTACGAGTACGTGGATTTCGCCGGATGGGCCGAAGCCTACGAGGCGCTGGAGAACGGAGAGATCGACCTGCTCCCCGCCGTATACTACACCCAGGAGCGCACGGACCGCATGCTGTTCTCGGCCGAGCCCATGTGCAGCATCTACACCACGCTCAACGTGCGCCTGGACGATAGGCGCTACGCCTACGAGGACTTCACCGCGTTCTCGGGCATGAGCGTGGGAGTGATCGAGAACAGCCAGGACGCCCGGGCGTTCGCACAGTATGCAAACGACAACGGCTTCGACGTGGACATGGTGGAGTACCTGGAGACCGACGACCTCCTGAATGCGCTGGACGAGGGCGCGCTGGACGCCATCGCCATCACCTACCTGGGCAGCAACTCGCGTTTCCGCACCATCGCGCAGTTCTCTCCCGAGCCCATCCACTTCGCGTTCCCGCTCGACCGCGCCGAGCTCCAACAGGACCTGACCGCCGCCATGAACCGGCTCCAGCTGCGCGACCCCGGCTTCTCCACGCTGCTGTACAACCGCTACTTCGGCATCAACACCGACCAGGACCCCGTGTTCACCGAGGACGAGTACGCCTACCTCGCGTCCGCCCCCACGCTGAGGGTGGCCTACGACGCGTTCCGCACGCCGCTGTCGTACACCGACCCGGAGACGGGCGCGTTCGCCGGCGCCGCCGCGCGGCTGTTCGAGGACATCTCCCGCGTGACGGGCCTCTCGTTCGAATTCGTGCCCGTCGACCGCCACAGCGACGCCTTCGAGATGGTGGAGAGCGGCGCGGTGGACCTGGTGGCCGGCGTGGACCGCGACGCCGACGAGGCCACGGCGGGCATCGTGTCCACCACTGGGCCGTACCTGCGCGACCCCATGGCCCTCATCGTGGGGCCGGGCTCCTCGGGCTCGCGCGTGGCGCTGCCGCGCGGCTTCGCGCTGGCGGCCGAGATGGAGCGCCAGCACGTGGGGGACGAGATCGCGTACTTCGACACGCCGAAGCAGTGCGTGGACGCCGTGCTGACAGGCGCCGCCGACTTCGCCTACGCTGACACGCACGTGGCGAACTACCTGCTGTCGGAGTCGCAGTACGAATCGCTCACCGTCACCACCATGACCGACTACACGAACGACATGAGCATAGGCGTGGCGGGGACCGCCGACACGCGCCTGCTGAGCGTGCTGGACCGCTGCGTGCAGTACACGGCGGAGAGCAAGATCACCACCTGGGTGTCGCAAAGCTCGCTGGCCGTGCATCCCACCACGCCCCTCGACTTCCTGCGCCAGTACCCGCTGCAGATCATCTCGGGGCTCGCGGCGCTGTTCGGGGTGCTTTTGGCCGGGGCGCTCTACCTGGGGCGCACGAAGCTGCGCACGGCACGCCACATCGAGGAGCTGTCCTTCACCGACCCGCTCACGGGCGGGTGGACGCTCGCCCGCTTCCGCACGGGGGCCGAGGACGTGCTCGAGCGCGCGGGAAGCGGGGAGCACGCCATCGTTTACCTGGACATCGCCCGCTTCAAGAGCTTCAACGCCGCGTTCGGCTACGCGGCGGGCGACCAGCTGCTCAAGGCGCTCGACCGCCTCATCGGCGAGCTGGAGCACGATGGCGAGCACCACGCGCACATCACCGCCGACGAGTTCGTGGTGCTGGTGCGGTGGGACGGCTGGGACGCGTTCCTCGAGCGGTTCGCTGAGCTGGACCGCCGCTTCAACAGCCTGGACGTGCTGCGATCGCACTCGCACCGCCTGTTCCTGCATGCCGGCGCCTGCATCGTGGAGCGCCCCGGCGGGTCGCGCCGCCTGGACGCGCAGGCCCTGGCCGAGCTCATGGACTGCGCCCGCTACGCGCGCGACAGCGTGGGCGAGACGTCGTCGAGCAAGGCGGCGCTCTACACGGCCGACATGAAAGACCGCGACGTGGCCGAGCGCGCGGTGGTGGCGCTGGCGCGCGCCGCGCTGGATCAGGGCGAGTTCGTGGCCTATTACCAGCCGAAGGTCGAGCTGGCCACGAACCGCATCGTCGGCCTTGAGGCGCTCGTGCGCTGGGAGTCGCCCGAGCGCGGCGTCGTGCAGCCGAACGACTTCATCCCGCTGTTCGAGAAGAACGGCTTCGTGACCGAGATCGACCTGCACGTGCTGCGCCAAGCCTGCACGCGCCTGGAGGAGCGGTTGGCCCAGGGGCTGCCCGTCGTGCCCATCGCATGCAACTTCTCGCGCCTGCACCTGCAGCGGGACGGGTTCCCGGAGAGGGTGAAAGCCATCGTCGACGAGTACGCGGTACCGGTCGACCTCATAGAGCTGGAGCTGACGGAGAACATCGTCATGGAGGACCTGGAGCGCGCGAAGGGCATCTGCCGCCAGCTTAAGGACCTGGGCTTCCGCATATCCATCGACGACTTCGGCAGCGGCTACTCGTCGCTGGGCACCTTGCAGGACCTGACGATAGACGTGCTGAAGCTGGACCGCACGTTCCTCATGAGCAGCGAGAGCGGCGAGCGCAGCCGGGCCATCCTCGAGGGCGTGGTGGGCATCGCCGAGAAGCTGCGCGTGACCATCGTCGTGGAGGGCGTGGAGACGTGCGAGCAGGCCCGGATGCTCCAGCAGCTGGACGACGCCATCATCGCGCAGGGCTACCTGTACTCGCGCCCCGTGCCGCGGGCCGAGTCCGACCGCCAGCTGGACGGCGCCGTTCTGGAGCCGAGCGAGGGGTAGCCGCAGGCAGCGCGGACGGGCGCCCGTAAACCGCGAAGCACCGCGCCTTACGCTGCCTCGCGGGCGGCGCGCAGAAGCGCTATCTCCTCGGCGAAGCCGGAGAGCTCGGGGTTGGGGGTTTCCAGGTAGAACGGCAGGTCCCGCAGCTTCGGATGGTTCGTGACGGCGGCGAGCGCCTCGAGGCCGATCTGCCCCTCGCCGATGCGCGCGTGACGGTCCTTGCGCGAGCCGCGCGCGTTCTGGGAGTCGTTGAGGTGGATGGCGCGCAACCGGTCGAGCCCGATGACGCGGTCGAACTCCTCCACCACGCCGTCGAGGTCGCCTGCGATGTCGTAGCCCGCATCCCACACATGGCACGTGTCGAGGCATACGCCCACGTGGTCGGCCAGGTCAACCTGCGCGATGATGGCCGCCAGCTCCTCGAACGTGCCGCCCACCTCGCTGCCCTTCCCCGCCATCGTCTCGAGCAGCAGCGTGGTGGTCTGGTGCGGCAGAAGCGACCGGTTGAGCGCGTCGGCGATCTTCGCGATGGCCGCTTCGTGCGTCTGGCCGGTGGCGCTGCCCGGATGCATGTTGTACAGCTGGTGCGGCGTCTCCTCCATGCGCCCCAGGTCCTCGGCCAGCGCCATGAGCGCGAAGTCGCGCGTCTGCTGCTTGTCGGAGGCGGGGTTCAGCGTGTAGGGCGCGTGCGCCAGGATGCGCTCGATGCCGTGCTCGGGCGCGTAGGCCGCATACGCCGCCACGTCCTTCGGGTCGATGGCCTTCGCCCGCCCGCCGCGCGGGTTGCGCGTGAAGAACTGGAATGTGTTGGCATCGATGGATACGGCGTCCTTCGCCATGTGGAGGTAGCCTTTGGCGCTCGAGAGGTGGCATCCGATGGTGAACATTGGCCGCATCCTTTCCGGTGGTTTAATCGTGACGCTTATAGTAGCATATGGAGCGGCGAGCTCAGGCCGAGGCGCGGGCCTTCTGGAACTTCTCTATGGCCTCGCCGTACTCCTTGAGCGTCGCGTCGGGCGCCTCCAGGTAGAACGGCACGTCGCGCAGTTTCGGATGGTTCGCGAGCGCCGCCAGGGCGTCGAAGCCGATCTCGCCCTCGCCGATAGGCGCATGGCGGTCCTTGTGAGAGCCGAGAGCGTCCTTCGAGTCGTTGAGGTGGATGGCGCGCAACCGGTCGAGGCCGATGACGCGGTCGAACTCCTCCACCACGCCGTCGAGGTCGCCGGCGAGGTCGTAGCCGGCGCCCCACGCGCGGCAGGCGTCGAAGAGCACGCCCGCGTGGTCGTCGAACTTAACCTGGTCGAGGATACGCGCCAGCTGCTCGAACGTGCTGCCCACCTGCGTGCCCTCGCCCGCCATGGTCTGCACGAGCACGGGCGTCTCCTGCGACGGCGTAATCACGTCGTTGAGCGCTGCGGCAACCCTTGCCAGTGCTTCGTCCACCGGCTTGCCGAGCGCGCTGCCAGGTTGCAGCGTGTACATCGCTTGCGGCGTCTCGGCCATGCGCGCGAGGTCTTCGGCCAGCACCATCATCGTGAAATCGTGCTCGCGCTGGTCGGCGCTGGCCGGGTTCGCCGTGTAGGGCGCATATCCCAGGATGACCTCGATGCCGTGTTCGGGCGCATAGTCCTCGAACGCGGCGATATCCTGCGGGTCGAGCGCCTTCTGCGCACCGCCGCGCGGGTTGCGCGTGAAGAACTGGAACGTGTTGGCCCCGATGGACACGGCGGCCTTGGCCATGCCAAGGTATCCGTCCTTGTCCGAGAGATGGCATCCGATGGTGAGCATGGCAGCGTCCTTTCCAATGGGGAGCATTGCCGTCCATGCTAGCCGTGCGCCCGCAGCCTGGACGACGCGGAAGGCGCGCCGCCGCGTATCTGTCAGCAGCCCGTTGCGCCCCCGTGCAACCAGCCGGGCGAGCGTGGCAGGCTATATGAGGAGAGGGGATTTCGGAGGCAGGCAGCGGCCAGGGCGGGCGGGCGCCTACGCCTCCGCGGCGTCGTAGGCGTCGAGCGCGGCTCCAAGCGCCTCGATGGCAGTCATGCCGACGGCGGGCAGACCCACGAGCACCGCGCTGCGCACCTCCTCGCGCGTGGCGCCCAGCTTCTTGAGCGAGGTCACGTGGAACCCGAGACCGCCCGTCATGCCGACTGCGGAGAGCACGGCCAGGTAGGCCAGCTCCTGCGTCTTCTGGTCGAGCGCGCTCGACTTCGCCACCTGCATGACCATGCCGCCGTACGCCTTCGCCAGCTCCGGCTCCTCGTCCATGAACAGCTCGAATCCTTTTGCCATTGCGCAGCCTCCTTCGTCGGAGCGCCCGAAGGCGCCGTTTGCCTCCGCCGTGACCAGTATAGGGCCCTGGACGCTGCGGCGACGCGGCGCGCGGTGAACCGTCATCCCCCCGAAGGCTCTGCATCAGCCTAGGGCACGGCAACGAGCCGGCACGACGCCCCGTGCCCGTCGGGCTCGCCGTCTTGTCGGCCGACCTGGGTCCGCCGATCTCCGCAGTTTGCCCCTTTTCATCCAACGGTTCGCCGTTGCGTCGGGCGGCTATAAGGACAGGCCGAAAAGTCCGTGTGCTTGGCAGGATGGCGGAGGCTCTTTCCGCCGCTTCCCTCTCTGGAGCCCCTTTCTCGCATGGCGCATCGTTCGCCGTCGCGCTTGCCCTACCGCTGCCCTAGGGCCCCCGGCGCGAGGGAGCACGCGGCCGACGCGATCGCAGCCGTTACAGCACGATCCCCAGCGTTACGGCGCAAGCCACCAGCGCGACCGCGACCGCCATCACAGCCACGTCGTAACCCACAAACGGGTACTCCTTGTAGCCGCTCGCCACGCCGCGCAGGTTGAAGCCGCGCACCTCCGCGGCGATGGCGGCGCTGTTGGTCTTGCGGACCGACGACACGAGCAGCGGCACGCACAGCGGCACCATCAGGCGCACCTTCCGCACGATGCCGCCCGCGTCGAACTCCACGCCGCGCGCGGTCTGCGCCTCCATGATGCCCTTCATGTCGTTCATGAACAGGGGGATGAAATGGATCGTGGACGTGAACGTGAACGCGTACTTGTAAGGCACGTGCAGCACCTTCACCACGGCGTTTGTGATGTCGTTCATCTTCGTGACGTAGAACACGAGGAACAGCGGGATGGCGGCGGCCATGAGGCGCACCACCGTGGTGAGAGCCGCCAACAGGCTTCCCGTGCCGATGTAGCCCCACGGAAGCTCTGCCAGCACCGCTCCGCTCGGCGTCGTGAGGATCTGGACGACGGCGAGGATCAGCGAGAACGCGAACACCGCCTTCGCGAGGCCGATGGCGGGCCTCATCATGCCGCACGTCGCGGCCAGCGCGAACCCGACCGCCAGCAGCACGGCCAAGAACACGAGGTTGCTCGAGCAGAAGCACGCGACGGCGAACAGCGCGGCCGCCGCCAGCTTGGCCACGGGGTTCATGCGATGCAGCAGGCTGGTGCCGGGCACGTATTCGAGAAACGAGCTCATGCGCACACGCTCCTTTCGACGTCTTGGGTTGTTCGAGCCTCTTCGACGACGGCGGCCAGCATCTCATCCACCGTGTTGGCGCGGGCGACGGCCGTCTCGGCGAGCCGCGGCATGTCGCGCGCCAGTTCAAGCGACAGGTCCACGATCTGCGGCGGAACAAGCGAGGCGCACTCGAGCGTGTCGCGGTTGCGCAGCACGTCGAACGTGGGGGCGTCGTCCACCACCGTGCCGCCGCTCATCACGATACAGCGCGTGGCGTAGTCGGCCACCACCTCCATGTCGTGGCACACCATGATCACCGTGGCGCCCTGCTCGTGGATGCGGCGGATGATGGCCATGACCTTCTCGCACTCGCGGAAGTCCAGTCCTGTCGTGGGCTCGTCGAGCACCACCACCGGCGGCGCGAGCACCACGATGGAAGCCAGCGCCAAAAGCTGGCGTGCGCCGCGGTTCAGCAGGAACGGGTCGTCGTCGGCATCGAAGCCGAACTCCTCGATGATGGCGTCCACGCGCGCGTCGGCCTCGGGACCCGCCTGCCCGAGCGCCTTGAACCCGAACAGCAGCTCCTCGCGCACCGTGTTGCAGCAGATCTGGCGGTCGGGATTCTGGAACAGGAAGCCCACGCGCCGGGCCAGCTCGCTCGTGCGCAGCTCGGTCGTGGGCACGCCGTCGACGAGCACCTGGCCGGCGTCGGGCTTCAGCAAGCCGTTCACCAGGCGCATCGTGGTGGACTTCCCCGCTCCGTTCGTGCCCACGAACGCGACGAACTCGCCGTCGCGGATGGTGAAGCTGACGCCCTTGAGGATGGGCAGCGTTGCCTCGTAGGACGCGTGCACGTCGTCGAACTCGATCATGCGAGCACCTCCCTCAACGCCTCGCGCGCTTCGCGCACGTTGCGGACGGACGCGCCGCCGTACAGGCCCTCGGCGCGCAGGCGGTTCATGAGCTTGGTCGAACGCGGGCAGTTGACGCCGATCCGCTTGAGCTCGTCCGAATGCTCCAGCACCTTCGCGGGCTCGTCGGCGAAGCGGACGCGCCCCTCGTTTACGATAACCAGCATATCGGCGTACTGCGACAACAGAGCTATCTTCTGCTCCACCACCACGACGGTGGTGCCGTGCTCGCGCGCATAGCGCGCCAGCAGGTCGAACACCGCTTGCGAGCTGGCCGGATCGAGCTCGGCGGTGGGCTCGTCCAGCACGAGCACCCGCGGGTTCAGCGCCAGGACGGACGCGATGGCCACCTTCTGCTTCTGCCCGCCCGAGAGCGTTGCGATCATGCGGTCGCGCAAATCGGCGATGCCCATGTCGTCCAAGGCCTGTGCGACGCGCCCTTCGATCTCGCCCTTCGGCACGCCGAAGTTCTCCAGCCCGTAGAGCACCTCGTCCTCCACGACCGACGTGACGAACTGGCTGTCGACGTCCTGGCAGACGCTGCCCACCAGCCGCGACACATCGGTGAGCGCGACGTCGCAGGTGTCGAGCCCGTCCACGGTCACCGAGCCGTAGAAGTCGCCCGGATAGCAGTGCGGGATGATGCCGTTGAGCGCATAGGTGAGCGTCGACTTGCCCGAACCGGCCGCGCCGGTGATCCCGACGAACGCACCGTCCGGAATGGCAAGGCTGATGCCGCTCACCGCGGGCCGCTCGCTTTCGCGGTACTGAAACGTGAAATCGCGTATCTCTATCATGTCGAGTCTTTCTTCCGAATCGCAGGTTGGCGTAGCAAGTCAGCGAGGGCGGCCGCAGGCCCGCGGAATCCCTAGCGCTTGAGCACCTTCTTCAGCGGCATGGCCAGAACCTGCACCAAGATGCAGTTGAAGGTGGCCGTGCCGAACACGATGGCCGCGTACGTGGCCAGCGCCACCATGACGTCGCCGCCCGTGGACACGACGTTGATGTAGACGGACAGCAGCGCGAAGGTTCCTCCGGACACCACCGTGGACACGAACGTGTTGACGAGCGGGTTGAGGTCGAGCCTGCCGCCGATGCTCATGGGCACCTTGACGAGCAAGCCGCAGGCCAGCGCGCCGAGTACCTCGGAGGGGATGTTAAGAAGCGGCGTGGCGTTGAGCAGGGGGATCTGGCAGATGAGCCCCGCCAGAAGGCCGATGACGAGCGACTGGCCCAGCTTCGGGCGCGTCAGGATGATGGCCAGGCAGTACATGGCGATGATGAAGTTCGGCTTCATGCCCATCGACGAGAGCAGCGAGCCCACCGTCAGCTTGAGCACCGCGCCGGCTGCCAGCAGCACGGCGATGAGGATGAGGTCCTGCGTGGAGAGCCCCGCCTTCTTGGGAGCCGCCGCCACGTCGCGCTTGCGCGGCGCTGCCGCTTTGCCCGCTGCGGCCGTCTGCGTAGCAACCTCGCGCTTGATCTGCTGCTCCATGTTCCTCAATCCTTTCTTGGCGGAGTTCCCGCCGGTTCGTTGCCCCTCCCGGGGCGTTTCGTTTGCCGGCACGAGCTTCGCGGTTGAGGAACGCATCGCCTCGCCTCCAAAGGTGCGCACGGCTGCCGCCGCGCTGCGCCGCATAAAAAAACACCTGTCCTTTGAGATAAAGGACAGGTGTTGTAACCTGCGGTGCCACCTTTATTGGCTCTGCGATGCAGAACCCTCTCACGAACATGCCAACACATGTTCTGCCCTTAACGCAGGCTCACGGTCCAGATACTCGGTCGGCTCGGCCCCGTGCGCGCCATGCCTTCCTTTCCCCTTTCCCTCGGCGAACCATTTACCATCCAGCTTACTGCGGGAATCCCAGCTGCGCCCGCTCTCTGTGAGTGCTCATGATGGCTTGACTTTCGCCTCATCGGTTTCAGCTATTAAGTTGTGGCGCATACTTTAGCACAACGCTTCGGGATGCTGTCAAGAGAAAATGCACGTTTTTTCAACGCAGGCCGCAGTATCGCGGACCGTTGAGCCGTTGGCTGCGAGCCGGGAGCGCGCCCTAGCCCGCCGTGTCGTCCCCCGCAGAAAGGTACGTCGCTATCAGCCGGCGCGTCTCGGAGGATGTGGGCGCCGCCTCGCCGCAGACATGCAGCATCGAGCGCGTGCGCGCCAGGCCGATGGCCGTGGAGGACGCCACGAGCGCCTCCTCCTCCACCGACCCGCCCGCCAACATGCGGCGCTCGGGACGCTCGCACAGATAGGAGCGCAAGGCGGCGGCGATGGAGCGCTGCACGGCCAAAAGATCGCGCTGGCCGTGGAAGAACAGCTGGGGCATGGAACGCAGCGCCTCGCGTCGCAGGCTCTCTATCTCGTCGTCCACGCCCGCGGACACGGTGGTGCTCACCACCCCCACGAGCACATCGAGGTAGCACGCCTCGTCATGCTCCGCCAGTATCTCGAGCAGGCGCTCGTCGTCGGGGAACGCGTCCATGCGTCCCATGATGACCGAGGCCTTCGAGGGGAAGTAGTTGAAGAACGTCTTCTTGGATATCTCGGCCCGCGCGCAGATGTCCTCCACCGTCACGCCGTCGTAGCCGCGCTCGATGACCAGCTCCAGCGCCGCGCGCTCCACCGCAAGCCGCGCCTTGAGCTTCTTACGGTACCGCAGCCCCTCCGGCGATGCGTTCTCCCGACCGTGCTCCACGATGCGCGCAACCTCCCGTTGACGATGATGTGCCGTTTTCATGCAGGGTACCACAAGTTTCGACCGCGCCGCTTTTCATCTACCGAATGAATATTTATACTGGGTGTAAATTACCTCAGCCGCACATGAAGGCGTTCTCGAGGACGGGCGAAAGCCCGCTCGAGGGCGCCTTTGTTCGCGGCAGCACGTCTCTTAGCGGAAGGAATCAGGCATATGGGTTTGTCGCGCAAGCAGATCATCATGTTGGCCGTGCTCGTGTTCGGCACGTTCGTCACCGTCTTGAACCAAACGGTGGTGGCGCCCGCGCTGCCGTCGGTCATGGCCGAGATGAGCGTCGACGCTTCCACGGCGCAGTGGCTGACCACGGGATTCACCCTGGTCAACGCCATCATGATTCCCATCACGGCGTTCTTGACGGACCGCTTCACCACCAAGCGGCTCTTCCTCGTGTCCATGGCCATCTTCACTGCGGGCAGCGCGCTGGCCGGCTGGGGGCCGAGCTTCGCCGTGCTGCTGCTCGGCCGCCTCGTGCAGGCCGCAGGCGCCGGCATCCTCATGCCGCTCGTGATGACCGTGCTCATGTGGACGTTCCCCGTGGACAAGCGCGGCACGGCCATGGGCCTGTTCGGCATCGTCATCGCGTTCGGCCCGGCCATCGGCCCCACGGTCGCCGGCGTGATCATCGACCGCTACACCTGGCATGACATGTTCTATATCATCACCGTGCTGTCGGCCGTCGTCGTGCTCATCGGCGCGTTCGTGCTGGAGAAGGGCGGCGAGACGAACAAAGACGTCAGCCTCGACGTGCCGTCCGTCGTCCTGTCGTCGTTCGGCTTCGGCGGCCTCCTGTACGGCCTGTCCACCATCGGCTCGTACGGCCTGCGCGCCGACGCCATCGCGGGCACGCTCGTGGGCGTGGTGGCGCTCGTGTTCTTCTTCCGCCGCCAGCTGAAGATGGAGCATCCCATGCTGCAGGTGCGCGTGCTGGCCAACCGCAAGTTCCTCATCGCCACCATCATCGGCATGCTCGTGCAGGGCGCCCTGCTTGCCGCCGGCATCCTCGTGCCCATCTACCTGCAGTCGCTCATGGGCTACTCGGCCACCGTGTCGGGCCTCGTGCTGCTGCCCGGCGCCATCATCATGGGCGCCATGGGCCCCATCGCCGGCCGCCTGTTCGACAAGCACGGCCCGCGCGTGCTGGCGCTCGTGGGCATGGGCGTGCTGACGCTCACCACGTTCTGCTTCGCGTTCCTGGGAACCGAAACGGGCCTGATCACGCTGACCGTGCTGTACACGGTGCGCCTGTTCTCGCTGTCGCTGGTGAACATGCCCATCACCACCTGGGGCATGAACGCGCTCGACAACGAGCTGGTGAACCACGGCACCTCGGTGAACAACACGTTCCGCCAGGTGGCGGGCTCGCTGGGCACGGCCATCATCGTTTCGGCGTCCACCATCGCCACGAACGCGAGCGCGCGGGTGATGACTCCCACGCAGGCCAGCATCTTCGGCATCGACGTGGCGTTCGCCCTGGCAGGCGTGCTGTGCCTCATCGGCTTCGTCATGGTGGTGGCGCTCGTGAAGAACAAGCCGGGCGAGACTGCCGAGCTCGACAAGGACAATGCACGGCGCACGGTGCTCGAGTCCATCATGAAGCGCGACGTGTTCACCCTGCCGTCGAACGCCACCGTGGCCGAGGCCATGAAGCTGCTGGTGGACAAGCACATCTCCGCGGCGCCGCTCGTGAACGCCGAGGGCAAGGCCGTGGGCTTCGTGTCCGACGGCGACATCATGCGCTACCTGTCGAAGCGCTCCACCATGATGATGGACCCCGTGGTCATGATCATGCAGACCGTGGACGCCGACGGCGGCAACAAGGACTTCGCCCGCAAGCTCGACGAGCTCATGGGCATGCAGGCGCTGAGCATCGGCGCGAAGGGCATCATAGGCGTGGACGTGCACACCGACCTTCCCGAGGTGTGCCGCGTGCTGGGCGAGAACCATCTGAAGAAGGTGCCGGTTCTCGACGACGGCCAGGTGGTGGGCGTGATCAACCGATCCGACATCACCCACTACTCCATGGAGCAGTACCTGGCCGAGCGCGGCGACGAGGCGCTGGTCGCCGGTAGCGGGGAGGGCCAGGGGCCGACCAAGCTCGAGCGCGCCGAAGAAGCCGCAGCCCTGCCGGACGACGAGGCTGTGGCGTCGTCCATCTAGCGGGCGGCGCACGGCGAACCCGGCCGATTTCGCAGCGAAAGCGGCCGGGTTCGATCCGGAAATCGATAGCCCCCTTCCCCATGCTAGCATTCGAGGGTCAATGCTCTCGAAGGGGGTCCCCATGAGGAAACGCCTGCTCGCCCTAGCCCTGCTGACGACGCTCGCCTGCGCGCTC
Organism: Gordonibacter urolithinfaciens; assembly: GCF_900199375.1. Lineage (NCBI taxonomy): Bacteria > Bacillati > Actinomycetota > Coriobacteriia > Eggerthellales > Eggerthellaceae > Gordonibacter > Gordonibacter urolithinfaciens. The sequence continues at coordinate 2,371,254 of NZ_LT900217.1, read as the reverse complement.
GCTCCGAGCGTCACGTTCGCCGACGAAAGAGGCGCAACGCCCACTCCCGTCACGATCGAGGTCGGCGACGACGGCGCGCCGGTGAGCACGTCAGGCGATGGCTGGACGTACGACGACGGCGAGCTCGTGCTCGAAGCGGGATACGCATTCGCGTTCACGGGCCACGCGTTCGACGTTTCCGGCGAGAACCGCATCTGGAACAGCGGCATCATTGTAGACGGCATCTTCGTCAACGGATCCAAGGGAAACGGTTCCACCGTGCACAACGAAGCGGGCGGCGTCATCCAGGGCGGCACGTTCAATATGCCCGTCAACAACTACGGCACCATCGAAGGCGGCACGTTCCACGAATCCGCGCACAACCACGGGAAGATTGCCGGCGGCACGTTCGACGACTACGTGACCAACAGCGAAGGCGCGGTGGTTTCGGGCGGCGTGTTCGAAGACGGCGGCAACAACAACAGCGTGGACAACTCCGGGACGATCGGCGGCGGCGAGTTCAACATCGGCGTCAACAACTCCGGAGCCATCGAAGGCCGCGGCGTGTTCAACGCCTACGTGCAGAACGGCAACGCACGATTCGGCACCGACAAGAACAAGTCCTGCACCATCTCGGGCGGCACGTTCAACTCGGAGGAGATGGACAACTTCGGAACCATCGAGGGAGGAACGTTTAACGGCGAAATCCTCAGCAGGGGCATCATCGCGGGCGGCACGTTCTCCTCCACCAGCACCGTTGCGAGCAACGACGAGGACACCACCGACGGCGGCGGCACCATATCTGGCGGCACGTTCGCCGGCCCCGTGACCAACGGCGACCCCGATCCCGACTGGAATGCGGCCGCCATCACCGGCGGCACGTTCGCAGGAGCGGTGACGAACTACGACGCCATCGGAGGCGGAACGTTCTCATCCATCGTGAGCAACAAAGAAGGCGGCACTGTCTCGGGCGGCATGTTCCTTGGCGACGTGACCAATCGGGGCGTCATCGAGGGCGGCTTCTTCGCACGTCCCATCATCATCGGCGAAGGGGGGACGGTGAGCTCGTGCACCTTCCCGGTGAACGCGAGCCTGGCCGGGCTCTCCCTTGCGGGAACCGGTGCCGAGCAGCCGGTCGCAACGTACGAGAAGGACGGCGAGGAGAGCAACTGTCTCACGCTCACGGCCGACACCGGCTATACGCTGCCCGGCTCGGTGAGCGTGCGCCTGGGAAGCGCAGACGGCCGAGAGCTGGTCAACGGCACGGACTACACCTACAACGATGCCACCGGCGTCGTTGCCGTCAAGAAGGGCGCAGTCGCCGGTCCGCTGTTCCTCGCTGCGAGCGGCGTTCCCGCAATCGCACCTGCACCCGAACCGACGCCCCCGACGCCCGGCTCCCAGCCTTCTTCATCGAGCGCCAAGCTTCTCGCCGCAACAGGCGACAGCGTGCAGCCGACCGTCGTCGCCGGCATCGTGCTCTTGGCTGCCGGGACGCTCGCAGCAAGCGCAATAGCCTGTCGAAAGCGCCGCGCATCTCGACGGTGAACGCTGCGCGGCGGCTCTTCGGCCACCGCGCAGACTCCTTCTGCATGAAAGCGCTCGAGTACCACGCACAGTAGGGTGCATATCGCCGCTTACGACGCCAGCGACCACCCGGCGGTTTCGGTTTGCAGCTCCACCATACGGCGGTACAAACCGCCTTCGCGTGCCATGAGCTCTTCCGGCGAGCCTTCCTCCGCCACACGGCCCTCCTTCAGCACCACGACCTTGTCGGCGTTCGCCACGGTACGCATGCGGTGTGCGATCACGAGCACGGTCTTGCCCGCCAGAAGCCGCGAGAGCGCCGTCTGCACCTGCGTCTCGTTCTCAACGTCCAACGAGGCCGTGGCCTCATCCAGCAGCACGATGGGCGCGTCCTTCAGGATGGCGCGGGCGATGGAGATGCGCTGGCGCTCGCCGCCCGAAAGACGGCTTCCGTTCTCGCCGATGGGCGTGTCGTAGCCCTGCGGCATGCACAGCACGAACTCATCGCAGTTCGCGGCGCGGGCGGCGGCGAGAACCTCCTCGTCGGAAGCGCCGGCCCGGCCGAGCCGGATGTTGCCCATCACCGTATCGTCGAACAACACCACATCCTGGAACACCTCGGCGTAGTCTGCCAAGAGCGCCTCCGGCTCCACGCCCGCCACGTCCACTCCTCCCACGCGCACCTGTCCCGCATCGGCATCCCAGAAGCGAGCAGCCAGCTTGGCCACGGTGGACTTGCCTCCGCCGCTGGGGCCCACCAATGCCGTCACTTCGCCTTCGCGGGCAGTGAACGTCACGTCGCTCAGCACGCGCTCGCCCTCGCCGTAGGAGAACGACACGCCTTCGAAGGCCAGGTCGTGACCCGCCGGCTTGAACTCGATCGCACCTGCCTGCACAGGCTCGTCCTCAATAGCCTGCAGCCGAGCGATGTTCAGGCGCAAGTCCAGCAACTCGATGATGGTCTGCAGGATGACGTTCACCGGATCGTACACGCGCGTAACCGCCAGCAGGAAGCAGAAGAACACCATGAAGTCCACCTGCCCGTCCGCAATGAGCAGCGCACCTGCCAGCACCGTGGTGCCAATGCCGAGCCGCAAAAGCGCCTGGGCCGACGACGCGCTCACGCCAGCAGTCAGCTCCGCCCTGATCTTCGCATGCTCGAAGGCGTCTACCCTCTCTCCCACGCGCCCGAGAAACGCCGGGACCTGGTTCGTGGCGCGGATCTCGCGAGCGCATTCCAGGTACTCCTGGATGCCATCGGCAAGCTCGAGGTTCGCCTCGTTGCGGGCGCGTCCTGCCGCTTGCTGAAGACGCGTGGTGGACAGCAGCACCGCCACTGCCACCGGGATAGGCCACAGCGCCGCCAGCGCCAGACGCCAGTCGAATGCGAGCAGGCAAACGGCCACCACCGCCGTCGAAATGGCTGCACCGAACAGCTGCGGCATGACATGGGAGAACATGCGCTCGTGGTCGGCGCAGTCCTTCATGACCGCGCTCGTGAGATCCGACAGATCGCGCTGCCCGAAGAACGACAGCGGTAGCTGCCGCAGTTTCTCGGCCAGCCCGATGCGCTTGCGAGCGCTTTCGTTGTACACCACGTTGTAGGTGCTGTCGTACTCGAGATTCTGCGTGAGCAGCATGATGGCGAGCACCGCAACGATGGCCAGGAGATACGCTCCGAGCTCCGGCAACGGTTGCGACGGGTCGATCAAGTGGGACACGAACGCGCCCGTAACCGTGAACAGCACGCCGATGGGCGCCATGAGCACGACGTTGGCCAACGCTGCGGCCCCCACGCCGCGCTTGAAATCGCGCGCGCCCTGTTCGGTCAGTGCGAACTTATCACGCAGCATGGGTGCCGCTCCCTTCAATCCTCCACGTTACCGACGTGCGGTAATCGTTCCACATCTTCGCATACAGGCCGCCGGCCGCAACCAGCTCGTCGTGCCGGCCGCGCTCGACCACCCGGCCCCCGTCCAACACGCATATGACGTCGGCGCCCGTGACGGTGGATAGCCGGTGCGCGATCATGAGCACCGTCTTGCCCTCGCAGAGCCTCGCCAAGGCGCGCTGGATGAGCGCCTCGTTCTCCGGGTCGGCGAACGCCGTGGCCTCGTCGAGCACCACGATGGGCGCGTCCTTCAGGATGGCGCGGGCGAGCGCGATACGCTGGCACTCGCCGCCCGAGAGGTACACGCCCTTCGCGCCTACCTGCGTGTCCAAACCGTCGGGGAACTTCGCCATGATGTCGTCGCACTGCGCGGCGTGGGCCGCGGCCTCCACCTGTGCGCGCGTGGCGCCCGGACGCGCGGCGCGGATGTTCTCCAAAAGCGACGTCTTGAACAGGCGGTCGTTTTGGAACACGAAGGCCACCTGCGCCATGAGCTCGGAGGCGGGGATGTCGCGCACGTCCACCCCGCCCACGCTCACGCTGCCCGAATCCACATCCCAGAAGCGGGGCACGAGGCTGGCGGCCGTCGTCTTGCCTCCACCCGAGGGTCCCACGAGCGCTACCGTGGAGCCGGCGGGCACTTCCAAGCTCATGTCCACCAGCGCGTCTTCCAAAGCGCCAGGGTACGCGAAACCCACATGCTCGAAGGAGATCGAGCCATCGCGCGGATGCCCGGCCTGCGCCGCCGATGGCTCCGCTAGCGGCTTTGTCGCGAGTATCTCGTCGATGCGGCGCACGGAGTCCTGCGCCATCATGACGGCCTCGCTCGCGTACATCACCTTCGTCATCATGGTGGTAGTGATGGCCGAGAACACCGCATAGAACAGGAAGTCCGTCAGAAACGCTGCGAAATCGCCCGCGGTATGCGCCAGGAGGATGCCAGCGGGCACGAGCACGGCGAACGTGCCGTTGATGGCAACGAGCTGAACGACCTGAGGGCGCTGGCACGACTTCGAGTACTGGCAGGCCATGTCGCGGTAGCTCATGATAGCCTCGGAGAACGCACGGAACGAATGCACCGTCTGCTGGAACACCTTCACCACGGGGATGCCGCGCACGTATTCCACGGCCGCCTTGTTCATGCGGTTGAGCGCGTCTTGGTAGAGCATCATGAACGGCATGCCACCTTTTTTCGTCCGACGCCCCATCATCCACCACATCATGAGCGCCGAGATGGCAATGGGAACGAGGCACACAAGCCCCATGATCCAGTCGAACGCGAACATGACCGCCACGAATGCCACCGGGGTGACGAGCGACCCCACGAAGTCGGGCAGCTTGTGCGCAAGCATGTCCTCGGTCTGACCGGCGCAGCCGTCCACCACGCGCCGCAGATGTCCCGAGGCGTGGGAGTCGAAGTAGCCGAGCGGCACGCGGCCCAAGTGGCCGAGCGCCTGCTTGCGCATGTTCGCCGCCGTGCGGAACGCCGCCAGGTGGGTGCACATGAGCGCCGCGAAGTACACCAACAGGCCCGTTGCCGAGAACGTGAACGCAAGCCAGCCCCAGAAGGCAAGCCCCTCCGCAGCGCTCCAGTTGGGAGCCACGGCCACGAGGTCGCGCAGCACGAACCACACGCACACCAGGGGCATGACCGCGAAGACGCCATTTACGCCCGCAAGGACACACCCCAGGACCGCGAGCTTCTTGCGCGAGCCCGCGAACCCGAGCAGTCGTCCGACGGCCTCTTTGGGGCCAGGCGGCGCCACGGGCATCGCCCTGTCAGCCGCCGGCGCGCGCCCGCTCCCCGCCCCCGCGGCGGGGGCGCCCGCCGGCGGAGTCGTCCCACCGGAGCTGGCGGTTCCATGCAGCACGCCAGCTGCCGTTGCTGCTTCTGCCATGATGCTTCCTTCCTTTCCTCGAACGCAGCCTGCCGAGGCCGCGTCGGCTCACCTCGATGCGACTAGGCGCCCATCCGCGCGAAATGCTTCTTGAACACGCGCTCCCCCAAAAGACCGCCGACGATGGGACCCGCCACGGCTGCTGCAAGCGCCACCAGGGCGAGCGGGCCGTACATGAAGTCCACGAGCTGCTGGCCGTACTCGGCCGTCATTCCCGATGCCACAACCATGTCCACGTACGCCTGGCCCGTGAGGTAGATAAGCGAGACATGCCCGGCCCAGAAGCACACGACGAAGGAGACGAACGCCGCCACACGGCGAAAGGCGGTGCGCTTGCCCGGCGCGCCCAACACGAGCTCGGCCACCACACCGCCGAGGGCGATGCCCAGAGGGCCTGTCCAGAACATGCCCATAACCAAGCCGAGAAGCGCCACCAGCAGGCACATGAGCGCCACCGCGCCGCGTTTTGGAACACGGGCCAACACATACGTCCACACGATGCCGGCCGGAACAGCGCCCACCCCATGGGTGAACCACGACGTGGTGGCACTGAGGGAGCACACTATCGAGAAGGCCATGAACACCGCGAACAGAAGCACGCCGAATACGGCGAGCACCACATAGTCGCGACCGGTAAGCCGGGTGCCGCGGGCGAGCGTGCGCTTTTTCGTTGCTGTCGATTCCATACAAGAACTCCTTTCATCGGAAGTAATGCCGAAGCACGCGAGCTCATCACCCGTCGAAACCGAGCATGCGGCGCACGGCGGGCAGGTTCGCTCGCTCAAGCGGCTCTTGGACGCTCACACGGCCATCCGCCACCACGGCCACCTCGTCACATGCGGCGACGATGAACTCGTAGTCGTGCGTGATCACCGTCACGCACGTGCCGCCGTCGCGCACGCGCTCAAGCTCTCTGGCGACGGCCTGCATGTTGGCGAAATCGAGCCCGCTCGTGGGCTCGTCTAGCACCAGAACGCGAGCCCCTTGCAGCACGCCGGCCGCAATGGCCAGTCGCTGGCGCTCGCCGCCCGAGAGCGACAGCGGATGCCGCTCGGCCAGATGCGCCAGGCCGAAACGGTCGAGCGCCTCGCTGGCCGCCATCCGCGCCGCCTTGCCGCGGCCGAGGCGGCGGGCCGCGGCCGCTTCCAGCTCGCATGCGGTCGTATGGGCGAACAACTGGTAGCCCGGTTCCTGCATCACCAGGAACGCCCGGCCGGCTCGTCTGCGATACGGAACCGATCGGCCCCCGAACGCCACCTGTCCCGCGCGCTCGCGATGCAACCCGGCCAAGCAGCGCGCAAGCGTCGACTTCCCCGCGCCGTTGCCTCCCACCAAAGCCGCGATACGCCGGGGCGCGAACACGCCGGCGGCCCCGCGTAGCACATCACCGCCGCGACGATAGCCCGCACGAAGGTCGCTGAACGAGAGCGCTGCAGCGGAGGCGGCGCCCGGGGCGAGCATGGGAGCGGAGGGATCCTGCCTGGCCGTCGGCATGTCTTCGGCGCGGGCATCCTCGATGCGCCAGGCCCGCAGGCCCATCTGGTGAAGCTCGCACACGGACAGGCGCTCGAATTCCGCAGCCACCCAGTCGTGGGCGATGCGCCCGTTCTCCATATGCACCACCCGGTCGGCTATCCCCCGCAGCCACCACAGCCGGTGCTCCGAGACGATCACCGTACGCCCTAGCTCTTTCAGACGCCGAACGAGGTGCGCAAGGGTGCGCATGGACGCCACATCGAGTGCGGCCGTGGGCTCGTCAAGGGCGAACACCTCCGGACCCAGCGCATGCACCGACGCAAGGGCCACCATCTGGCGCTGTCCTCCCGAAAGCTTCCGGATGTCACGGTCGAGCAGATGAGAGATGCCCAGGTCGGCTGCGGCGTCGTGAACGCGGAGGTGAATCTCATCGTGCGGCAGGCCCGCGTTCTCGCACCCGAAGGCGATCTCGGAGGTGGTGTCCAGGTTGAAGAACTGGCTGCGCGGATTCTGGAACACGGAGCCCACGCACAGCGAGAGCCCCTCGATGCCCAAGTCGGCCGCATCCTGCCCCAGCACGCGCACCGCACCGGAAAGCTCCCCGTCGTAGGCTTGGGGCGCCAGCCCGTTCACGAGGCGCATGAGCGTGGTCTTCCCGCAGCCGGAACAACCCGTCACCGCCACGCACTGCCCTCGCGCAACAGACAGGTTCACACCCTTCAACACCGGCTCGAACAGGTTTCCTTCCGCATCGGCATAGGAGAACGCCACTCCATGGAATTCCACGGCCATGCCATCGCGCAGCCTCTGCGACGCCGTCATGCCAGCACCCCCGCGCCCAGCGCCGCAGACACGCCCGCAATCGCGGCGAAGTACGCAAGCAGCAGCGCATCAGCCGCACCGATATGCAGCTCGTAGTAGCTCGTGCGCCGATTCGGCGCGTCGATGCCGCGCACGGCCGCCGCATTCGCCAGCTCATCGGCCACGATACCCACTCGTCCCACCACTGGCACCAGCAGGTTCTCGACCACCTGCACGGGATGCCGCAAAACACGTGCCGGCGAGAGCGCGATACCGCGCACCTTCATGGCGTCAAGTACCGCACCGAACTCCTGACCGAGCGTGGGAGCGAAGCGCAACATCACGCACAGCGCCGCCGACACCCGCTTCGGCAGGCCAAGGCGCTGCAGGCTGTAGGCGAGCTCCCCGGTACGCGTGGTGCCCACCATGTTCGCAGCCATCATGAAGGCGCACAGCATGCGGCGCAGCATCGCCAACGAGGCGCCCACGGCCATGAGCACCACGCCCGAGTGCGCGCACAGCCAGCAGAGGACGAACAGCGCCGCCCAGGCCGCAGCCCAACGCAGGGCCGAGGAGGGCCGCCCGCACCAGATGCCGACGAGCACGCACCCGCCCATCGCCGCCAACTCAACTGCCACCGATGCGGAGGCGAACGTGGACAGGCCGATCAACAGGATGCAGACCAACGAGACACGGGGATCGACGCGGTGCGCGGGCGGCACTGCCGCAGCCCTGCCGCAGGCCCTCTCCGACGCTTTCGCGGCGCAGGCATCCCCGCCACCCGCATGCAACGACCTCGTCGCGCCCGCAGCTTTCAAAGTAGCGGCGCAGGCGAATGACGGTGCTGCGTTTGCGCCATGGGCAGACTGTTCCCCCAAGGCCCTGTTTGTAGTAGTATTGTTATCCATGGTTAACTATACTAGCGTCCTTCGGGGGAACGGAGAGGAGGAATGCGCCAATGCGCAATCCCGCCGAAAACTTCAAGAATCGCGCCGAAACGGACCGCGGGGCCGGCAGGGCCATCGACACGCTGTTCGAGCCGCAGGTACGGCAGCTTGGCGGCGTGCCGGCCGACGCGGCCGAACACGGGCGTCAAGGGCTCCTGTGGCTGATCGATCCCGCGATCGGCATGGGCTCCTTCTGGTACTTCCCCATCGGCGATCGCCTAGCGGTGGGCGCGTTCGACTTTACGCTTCGCGAGGAGGGCGGATTCTTCTGCGACGCGGCCGATTGCTTCTACTTCGGCTCCTACAACCAGGGGATGCTCCCCTACTTGGGTATCGACGCGACACTGCCCGACCGCACCGTGGTGGGGCACGCCTGGAAGCATGCCCCCTATCATCAGCGGGTGCAGGGCGGGGCGAGGTTGGGAGAGACGTTCGTCATGCTCTTGCCCGAGGCGCTGCGCGACGTCAGCCTGCGGCTGCACTGCGACCCCGTGGTGCTGAGCTCGGCTATCACCGCGCTCGACGGCACGTCCTGCCCCGCCAGGCTGCCCTCCCTGCTCGACGACATGCGACAAGCCCGACCGAGCGCCGTCGTGGCGGAGGCGTTCTACGAGAGCAAAGTAGTGGAAGCGTGCGCGCTCATCGTGGATTGGCGGCTTGCATGCGGCCGTGCGCCCATCGCGCTCTCGGCAGACGACGTCGCCGCAGTGGCGGTTGCCCAGCACCTCATCCAGCAAGATCTCGCGCGCCCCGCTACCACCGAGGAGCTCTGCCGCGCGACTTGCATGGGAACGAGCAAGCTCATCGAGTTGTTCAGGCTATCCTGCGGCATGACGCCGCAGGAGTACGCGCGCGATGTGCGCATGCATCACGCTTGCGAGCTGCTCGAGACCACCGACCTGTCTCTGGCCGAAATAGCCGCACGCGTGGGTTATTCCCGTCAGGGCAGCTTCTCCGAAGCGTTTCGTGCCCGGTGCGGCCTCCCGCCCCGAGAGTGGCGTGCGAGCGCTCGCGCCCTCCATCGGTGAGATTTCTGCAGTCTCCCCTTGCGCTTTATACTATCAGTGATAGTATATTCCTTGCCAACGAAAACCGAAGGGAACCAGAAAAATGGCCAGCCATTCGATCGAGATCATGATCCTGGGAGCGCTCATCGAGCGGCCGATGAGCGCGTACGAGATGGACAAGACGCTGGAAGAGCGCAACGTCCGCCGCTGGATACGCATCAGCTCGCCGTCGGTGTACCGCAACGTCATCCGCCTGTGCGACGAAGGCTACGCCGACGGCACCGTCGTCAAGGAGGGCGAGATGCCCGAGAAGACGGTGTACACCATCACGGACAAAGGACGCGAGCGCTTCGCCGAGCTCATGGACGAGGCCGCCGCGCTGCCCGCGCGCGTGGACTTCGGCTTCCTGCCCGTCTTGGCAAACATCAGCCTCGTGGACCAGAAGACCGGCCGTGCCCTCATCGACGAGCTCATCGAGACGCACCGAAGCACGGCCGAGCGCGTGGATGGGCTCATACCCGCATACGAGCGCCTCGAGGCGCGAGCGACGATGGAGCTGTGCGCCGACACGTACCGCCTGGTGGCGAAACACCTCGAGCAGTTCGAGAAGGGTCTGTACGGCGATGCTTGACGCGCAAAACACGAACGGATGTTTCACGTGAAACATCGCACCGCCGAATGCTCCCTCCCTTGCGTTGAAATCTGAGCAGTGATCTTGCTTTTGTACCTGCGAAGAGACTTATGGACCGGCAAGGCTTTCCACAGGCGCAACAGGGAGGGCTTAGAGGGCAATGGATTCGACTGGCCGTTGGCGACAGGCCAATGCGCCAAAAAAACGGCATTCTGATGCACTAACTAATTGAGGAACCGGGTTGACCGGTTTCTTTTTCGGCACTAACTATCATTGATAGTAATATTGTAGATAGGAGATATCATGGACGTGCAAAACTTGAGAGAACAGGCGCTCGACGCGGGAACGCGCACTTCGGCCGCAGCCGCGCGCAACAGGGCGCTCGAGGGCGCGGCGGCCGGTGCAGCGCGGCGCAACGGGCAGGCGCAGGCGGAGAGCAAGCCTTTCCCTACCTCCGCCGTGCTGGGAGGACTGGCATTGAGCCTGTTCATGGCCGCGCTCGACGCTACCATCGTGAGCACCGCCATGCCGAAGATCGCCGCGGGCCTGGGCAGCTTCGACCACTACACCTGGCCGTTCACCTCGTACCTGCTCACCTGCACGCTGGCGACGCTCTTGTGCGGCGCATGCGCGACGCGCTTCGGCCACAAGCGGGTGTTCGCCTGCGGCATCAGCGTGTTCGCCGTCGCATCGGCCGGTTGCGCGCTGTCGAACAGCCTCGACGCGCTCACGGCATGGCGCGCCGTGCAGGGCGTGGGAGGCGGGCTCGTGGAGGCCGGCGTGTTCATCGCCATGGCCGAGCTGTTCGAGCCGCGCGTGCGCGGAAAGTACATGGGCATCCTCTCGTCCATGTACGGCTTGGCCTCCATCACGGGGCCGCTGGCCGGCGGGCTGATCGCCGACACGGTTGGCTGGCACTGGATATTCCTCGCCAACCTGCCATTGAGCATCGTGGCGCTCGTGCTGGCAGTGCGGTTCCTTCCCGGGAAGCAAGCCCATGCAGAGCGGTCGTTCGACCTGCCCGGCGCCGTGTGCTCAGCCACTGCCATCGTGCCGCTCACGCTTGCGTTCAGCCTGACCGGCAGCGCCTTCTCGTGGTTCTCCGGGCCGTTCTTCGGGCTTCTCGCGACGGCCGTCGTCATGATCGCGGTGCTCGTGCTGGTCGAACGACGCCGCGATCACGCCATCGTGCCGGTTCGGCTCTTCCGCCGCGCGCAAGTGAACGGGGCGGTGGCGATGGGGTTCTGCTCGCAGTTCGCCCTGCTAATCGGCGTGATGTTCGTGCCGCGGTTCGTGCAGGAAGGGTTGGGGCTCTCGTCGTCCGCCTCGGCGCTGGCTACCATCCCCATGACGCTGGCGCTCGTGGTGGGCAGCACGTTGGCGGGGCGGGTGTTCGGCAGGAACGGGAGAATGCGCGCTATCAGCCGTATCGGGTTCCTCGTGCTGGGCATCGGAGCGCTGCTGCTGTGCCTCGTGGGCCCTGCAACCGGCATGGTGCAGCTCGCGTGCTCGTCGGCGATGCTGGGATTCGGCATCGGCGTGAACATGCCCATGACCAACATCGCCGCTCAGACCGCCGTGGAGCCGCGCGACATGGGCAAGGTCACCTCCCTCGCGCTGTTCTTCCGCGGGCTGGGCGGCACCGTGGGATCGGCGGCATGCGGCGCGGTTGCCGGCGCGTCGTTCGCAAGCGCGGCACTGCCCGTGTTCGCGCTTTGCATCGGCGCGGGCATCGCCGGGCTCGTGCTGTCGGGCACGCTTCCGCGGCTCATCGAGCGTCGCTGGTAGAGGGCGAGGCGACGAGCACGCGTCAGTCGGCGGCCCGCTCGAGCAGCTCGCGCGCGTGGGCGAGCGACGTCTCGGTGGCGTCGCCCGACAGCATGCGCGCGATCTCGGCGGGTCGCTCGGCGCTGTCCAGCTGGCGCAGATCGGTCTCGGGCATGGCGCCCTCATCCCCCGCCGCCTTCTGCACCACGTAGTGAGCCTGGCCGCGGACGGCCACCTGCGCGAGGTGCGTGACGACGATCACCTGGTGCGTGCGCGCAAGGTCGGCGAGCACGTCGGCCAAGGCCACGGCGGTCGAGCCGCCCACGCCCGCGTCCACCTCGTCGAACACGAGCGTGTCCACCTCGTCCGCCTCGCCGAGCACCACCTTCACCGCCAGCATGACGCGGCTGACCTCGCCGCCCGACGCGATGCGCGCGAGCGGGCGCGCCTGCATCCCGGCACCCGGGCGGAACAGGAACTCCACCGCCTGCGGCCCCACCTTCGTCCACTGGCCGCGCTCGAGCGGCGCAAGGTCGCACACGAGCCCGGCACCGCCCATTTCCAGGCGGTCCATCTGCGCGCACACGGCCGCAGCGAACCGCGGCGCGGCCTCGGCGCGCGCTTCGGTCAGCACGGCCGCCGCCTGCGCGAGCGCCTCTTCGGCCCGATCGAGCTCCTGCTGCGCCGCGCGTTCGCGCTCGGCGGCGTCGTCCACGAGCGACACAAGGTCGGCCGCCTCGGCGCGACGCTCGAGCACGTCCTCCATGCGCGGACCGTACATGCGCAGAAGCCCTTGCAGCGAAGCCATGCGCTCCTGCTGCTGGGCGAGCGCCTCCGGATCGAACTCCACGCCCTCGCGGTAGTCGCGCGTCTCGCGCGCCATGTCCTCCAGCACGTAGCCCGCCTCGCGCAGCGCGTCGGCGAACTCGCCGAGCTTCGCGTCGTAGCGAGCCGCACCGTCGAGCGCCGAGATGGCGCTGCCCAGCGCGTCGATGGCCCCTTGCTCGCCCGCAAGCGCCTCGTGCGCCGTATTCGCGGACACGACCAGCGTCTCGGCGTGCTCGACGCGCGCGAGCTCCTCGAGCAGCTCGTCGTACTCGCCTTCGCGCGGATCCACCGCGTCGATGCGCTGCAGCACGAAGCGCGCCTCGTCGAGCTTGGCCGAGGAGGCCTCGCCCGCCTCGCGCACGCGCGCCAGCTCGGCCGCAGCCTCGTTCGCCGTCGCGAACGCTTCCTCATACGCAGCGTGCGCCTGCGCCACCGCTTCGCCTGCCCACGCGTCGAGCATGCGCACATGCTGGGAGGTCTTCATGAGCTGCTGGTGCTCGTGCTGGCCGCACAGGTCGATGGTGGACGCCACGGCGCGCGCGAGCTCGCCGACGCTGGCCATGCGGCCGTCGATGGACACGCGCGAGCGGCCGTCCGACGTCACGCGACGGGTGGCCACGAGCTCCCGGAGTTCGTCGAAGTCGCCCGCAGCCAGGGCAGCGTCGGATTCGGAGCCGTCGGCGGAGGCGATGCCGTAGAATCTTCCCGAAACGGTGAGGGAATCTTCGCCGTCGCGGACGGCGTCCTTGTCGGCGCGCGCGCCCATGAGCAGCTTCAACGCCGAGAGCAGCGCCGTCTTGCCGGCGCCCGTCTCGCCCGTGAGCACGGTCAGCCCGCGCGCCGGCACGAGCGTCGCCTCGCGGATCAACGCGAGGTTCTCAACCTGGATCTCATCGATCATCGCGCACCCCTCACACCTCGATCGTTCCTAGAACTATCAAGTATAGCAGCGGTTGCACGCCATCTCGAAACAACCACGCTTCCCTGCACCGCGCATCCGCCGCAAGGAAGCGTGCCGGGAGACTTACTGCACGGAGGCTTCCGCGAACGCGCCGTCCTTCACCTCGGTTTTGACAACCACCGTCTTGTCGGCGTCGGAGGCTTCCCAGGAGCGCGCGTACTTCAACGTGATGGTCGCTTCGCCCGAGCCCTCGGCCTGGTAGGTGAACGTGTGCACGCCGCCGGCGCCCGCCTTGCCGTCCGAGCTCGTTTCGGCCTTGTACTCGTCGCCGACGGCCTTGACGGCTTCGCCCTCGATCGAGCTGGCCCACTCGTAGCCGGTGGTGGCATTCGCATCGAGCGCCACGGTCATCGTGTCGCCCGTACATGAGAGCATGCCGCCCTCGAACGAGACGTCGATCTCCTTGCCGCCCGCCTGCGAATCCGCGGCAGGCGCCGTACAACCCGCGACGGCCGCAGCCAAGGCAACCATGCACACTCCGACCAGGACAACCTTGAAGAACCTCTTCATCTTCATCGCATCTCCCCGCTTTCCGCCGACCGAATGTGGCACGTGCCGCACTTCCAACGCCCTGCTACCGCATCCGGGCCGCTTTGCCAATCGAGCTGTCAACACATAGTAGACCATCGTGGATAAAGTTGCTAAGCCGGCGCTTACGCCATCGCGGCGCTTTTGCCGAATCCAAAGGCATGCCTTCCATACCGCACCAATTTCACAACGCGAACCGCTCCCTCACGCTCGTCGGCTTGGACTGGGCGCGGTGCTGCTCCATGAGGTAGAGCACGCAGTCGGTTCGGTTGCAGGCGCGCAGCAGCTCGATCTGCCGGTCGAACGTGCGCTCGTCGACGAAGCCGTCCCGCACGAGCGCCTCTACCATCGCCCGGTCGCCCTCCTGCGCCACACGCTTCTGAGCCTCACGCTCGTGATCGCGCAGATACGCCACGAGCGCCGTGCGCGTCGCGTCCTCCAAGCGGTACGGCACGGTCAGCCGATGCAGCACCGCGCCCAGCTTGTCCGGCAGGTTCTTCCCCGAGCGCAGCAGCTCGTCGTAGCGCCCGTAGTCGAACGGCACGCCGTCCTCCGCGTCCGTCAGAAAGCACGTGAGCAGCTGATCGGCCGATACGTGCACGATCGTTCCCGTGCGCTCGAGACGGCACACCGCGTACTCGAAGCTGCCTTCTCCGATGGAGCGCACGCTGGCCGGGATAGACACGGGCCCTTCGAGGATGCGCGAGCAGAAGCAGTGGGGCCCGATAGCCTCGAGCCCCTCGGGAAGCACGAGCCGCTTCGCGTTGCGGCATGCGTTGTCGCGCTCGACGACGCGCACGGTATCGGCCACCACGAGCGATGCGGGAGCGTAGGGCAGCGCGCGCACGCCCACGCGGACGAGCGGGCGGCCTTCCACCGAGCGCGGCAGCACGAGCGCGTCCTCCGGTGCGGCGGAATGCGCGGCCACGTGCGCCACCTGCCCCGGCGACGGCGCCTGTTCCACCGCGCTCTGCCCGCGCAGCGTCGCCGCGCGAACGGCGGCGGCCGCCGCGAACCGCTTGGACACCGAGGTGGGCGCGGGCGGCCCGGCCACCAGCACCGCGCCAGCGTCGTCGAAGTCGTACCAGCATCCGTCAAGCTCCACCGCTCGCGGACCCGCCAGCCGCACGCCGCGAGCGGCGAGCGGGCGATGCGCCAGCGCTTCGGGCGGGCACAGCCACACGGCATCGTCCCAGCCCTTCGCATCCACGCGCGCAAGCGTCGGCGGGCACGACACCACCGAAGGAGGTTCGCACCCGGCGGCGAACGCGGCCGCGCCGATGCGTTCGACGCCAGCGGGAAGCTCGATGCGCTCGTCGTACGGCGAGGCTAAAAACAACAGCGTCGACCCGCCATCGGCGAACAGGTTGCCATCCCGCGCGCAGAACCGCCCGTTGCGCGCATCGACGGAATACTCGCGACGTTTGAGGCGCGGCGAGACGCCGGCGAGGTCGCACGGCTGCTCACCCAGAATGCGCACGCCCGCCCCCACGTGGATATGCTGCACCGACAGCGCCAGAAACGCGTTCGCGCCGACGATCTGCACCGTGTCGGGCATCGCGAGCAAACGCACGCCCACGCCCTGCACGAGTCGGCGCGTGAACGCCTCGGCCGTTACGCGCACCACCGGCACGCCGTCCACGAACGCGGGCAAGCTGACCACCAGGCCGTCGTCGCTTCCCGCCGCCGCGGCGAGCCGGCGCAGGTCGAATCCCACGAGCGCGTACCCGTCGGCATCCTGGCGCACGCGCAGCGCCCCGCGCAGGTCGTCGCCCATGCGCTCGCGCGCAGGGGCCGTCGGGCCCGCGCTCGGAAAGGGCGCTGCGCCGTCCTTTCCGATGCGCTCCTCTGCGCCTCCCCGCTCCGCCGCATGTGCGAGCAGCTTTTCGCGCTCCTCGTCCGACAACCCCATGCCCAGCGCGCCCACCACCAGCAGGTCGCCGTCCGCGCCCTGCCGGCCCTGGCCCCCGGCACCCGCCTCGTCCCGCGACGCCCACGCCCGGTACGGCGGCAGCTGCGGGGACCACACCTCGCCCTCTGCAGCCTGCGCGGCGCGGACCACGTCGACATCCTGTGCGCAAAGGTTGGGCGGATTTTTGCGCACATGCTCAATGAGCTCGTTCAATTCGGTTGACGTATCGTGAAATACCAGCATATTCCCTGTCATAGAATTGTGCGACCTCCCAAATGTACCTTTTTAGTAGCAGTTTACCACCCGCTTCCCCCATGCTACACTGCCCGTGGTGGCGATGGCAAGCGTCAAGCCGACGCGCGCCGCGCGCACAGGCAACGAGCATGCCGCCCGCCGCCGCACGAAACGCCCGTCGAAGGAGGCCCCATGGCGTCCGATGCTGCCGAGCCGCTTGCCCGCCAAGCCCTCGACCTCGCGAAAAACGCACTGCTCGTGAACCTGCGCTTCATGAACGCCGCGTTCGCGCGCCTGCATCCCTTCCCCGTCGCGGGCTCCACGCTCGCCACCGACGGCGCGCGCCTCCGCTACGATCCCGCCGCGCTCGCGCGCCTCTACGCCGCCGAGCCGGCCGAGCTCACCCGCGCCTACCTTCACATCGTGCTGCACAACGTGTTCCTCCACCTCTATCCCGGGCCGCATGTCGACGCAGCGCGCTGGGACGCGGCCTGCGACATCGTCGCGGAGCGCACCATCGCCGAGCTCGACCTGCCCGCCACCCGCACCGCGCGCGCCGCGCGGCAGCAGGCCGCGCGCGCCCGCATCGACGCGGCATTGCCGCTGGCCACCGCCGAGACGGTGTACCGCTACTTGCAGGACGAGGGCCTGGACGCCTCCGAGCTGGCCGAGCTGCGCGCTCCCTTCTACGTGGACGACCACGATCCCTGGTACCGCCTGATGGCCGCCGAGGGCGAGGGCGACGTCACCGAGGAGGGTCGGCGCGCCGAGGAGCAGGAGGACGGCTCGTCCACGGCGCCCGCATCCGGGCCCGCCGAGAGCGGCACCGACGCCGAGCTGCCGCCGGACGCCGCCAGCGCCAAGCGCAGCCACGCCTCGCACCGCGGCATGGACCCGGACGACATAACGCAGAAGGAAGCGCCCGAGAACGCCAAGCCCTCCGTGGGCGAGCGGTTCGCCGACACCGTGAACCTCGACCGCTCGCGCGAGCAATGGAAGAACGCCGCGCTCGAGATGGGCGTGCAGCTGGACGCCTACGCCAAGCTCTGGGGCGTCAAAGGCGCGAACCTCGCCATGAACCTGCGCGCGGTCACGCGCGAGAAGCAGGACTACCGCGAATTCCTGCGCAAGTTCGCCCGCTGCGCTGAGCAGATCCGCGTGAACGACGACGAGTTCGACTACGTCTACTACTGCTACGGCTTGGAGCGCTACGGAAACCTGCCGCTCATCGAGCCGCTCGAGTACGTGGAGGAGAAGCGCATCCGCGACTTCGTCATCGCCATCGACACCTCGGCATCGACGAAGGACGGGCTCGTGCGCCGCTTCATCGAGAAGACGTACGCCATCCTCGAGCAGGAAACGAGCTTCTTCGCCGACATGAACGTGCTCATCGTGCAGTGCGACGCCGCCGTCACGGACGTCGCCCGCATCGCGAACCTGCGCGATCTGGACGACTACCTGGACGATCTCGAGATCAAGGGGCTGGGTGGCACCGACTTCCGCCCCGTGTTCGCCTACGTCGACGACGCCGTGGAGCGCGGCGACCTCACGAACCTGGGCGGCCTCATCTACTTCACCGACGGCCAGGGCACTTACCCGGCCCGCAAACCCGACTACGATACCGCGTTCGTCTTCGTCGACGACGCATCCGCCGCCGCCAGCCCGCACGTTCCCGCGTGGGCCATGAAGGTGGAGCTCGACGAAACCGTCATGATGGAAGAAGCGTCCCCGGGAGCCCCGTAGGGCAAGGGCTCTGCCCTTGCCGCCCAGCCGGAACGATCAATGCAGGTCCAGCGGCAAGGGCAGAGCCCTTGCCCTACGAAAGCCCCCGAACCGCGAACGAGAAGAGGAACCATGGACATCCAGCAAGCCAAGCAGCAGATCAAAAACGCGATGGTCGCCTACTTCTCGAAGGACGAGTTCGGCAACTACCGCCTCCCCACCGAGCGACAGCGCCCCGTGTTCCTGCTGGGCGCGCCCGGCATCGGCAAGACGGCCATCATGGAGCAGATCGCGCAGGATCTCGACGTGGGGTTCGTGTCGTACTCGATGACGCACCACACGCGCCAAAGCGCGCTCGGCCTGCCCTTCATCGCGAAGAAGACCTACGACGGCGTGGAGTACGACGTGTCCGAGTACACGATGAGCGAGATCATCGCCGCCGTGTACGATTCCATGGAGGCCACCGGCAAGCGCGAAGGCATCCTGTTCCTCGACGAGATCAACTGCGTGTCGGAAACGCTGACGCCCGCGATGCTGCAGTTTTTGCAGTACAAGATCTTCGGACGCCATCGCGTGCCGGACGGCTGGATCGTGGTGACGGCCGGCAACCCGCCCGAGTACAACCGCACGGCGCACGATTTCGACATCGCCACATGGGACCGCCTCAAGCGCATCGACGTGGAGCCCGACTTCGCCGCCTGGCGCGACTTCGCCGTGGAGACAGGCGTGCATCCCGCCGTGCTCACCTACCTCGACATCGAACGCGACCACTTCTACCGCGTGGAGACCACCGTGGACGGCAAGTCGTTCGTCACCGCGCGCGGCTGGGACGACCTGTCGGCCATGATGAAGCTGTACGAGGAACGGGGCATCCCCGTTGACGAGCTGCTGATCGGCCAATACGTGCAGAACGCCGAAATCGCGAAACGCTTCAGCGTGTACTACGACCTGTTCACGAAGTACCGCGCCGACTACCAGATCGACCGCATCCTGGCCGGCGAGGCCGAGCCGGGCGTGCTCGACCGCGCCCGCGAGGCCGCCTTCGACGAGCGCGTCTCGCTCATGGGCCTCATCACCGACGCCCTCGGCAGCCGCCTGCGCGACGCCGTGCTGGAGGAGCGCGCCGTGGAGTTCATGCACGGCAGGCTTGCCGCGCTGCGCGATGACCTCGAAGGCGACGACGCGAACGCGCTGCCCCTGCTGCGCGAGGAAGCCGCCTCGCTGCAAGCGCGGCTGACCACCGAGCGCAAGGCGGGGCTGCTGTCGGACGAGAAGTACGTGGCGTACGAGCGCACGCTCGCGCTGGTCGACCGCGCGCTGCGCTGCGACGCGGCGGGCGGCGGCGTGCCGTTCTCGCGCGTCAAGGAGCTGTTCGCCGAGCAGGTCAACGCGCTCGACGCGCGCATCGCAGACACCTCGAGCGCGCTCGACAGCGCTTTCCGGTTCGTCGAGGACGCGTTCGGCGGCGGCCAGGAGATGCTGTTGCTCGTCACCGACCTGTCCGTCAACCGCTACGGCATGTCCTTCATCAACGACCACGGCTGCGAGCGCTACTTCGCCCACAACGAGGACCTGCTGTTCTACGAGCGCGGCTCCGATCTGATCGACCGCATCAACCGTTTGGATTTGACGGAAGACGAGTAGCACCCGGCGGCCGGCCGCCATCGCGCGACGAGGCGCCTTCCTCACCCATCGAAAAGGGACGTCCTTGCGGGCGTCCCTTCGTTTTCGAGCGTTTCGACGGCCGGGAGGCCGCATGAAAAGGCGCTAGTGCCGGAAGTGGCGATGCCCGGTGAACACGAGGGCGATGCCGTGCTCGTCGGCGGCGGCGATCACTTCCTCGTCGCGGATGGAGCCGCCCGGCTCGATGACGGCCGTGACGCCGGCTTCAGCCAGCGCGTCGAGGCCGTCGCGGAACGGGAAGAACGCGTCGGACGCCGCCACGGCGCCCTGCGCGGCGTCGCCCGCCTGCTCCACGGCGATGCGCGCGGAGTTCACGCGGTTCGGCTGGCCGCCGCCCACGCCGATGGTGGCGTGATCCTTCGTGATGGCGATGGCGTTGGACTTGACGGACTTGCACACCTTCCACGCGAACAAGAGCTCGGCGAGCTCGTCCTCGGTGGGCTGGCGCTTCGTGGGCACCGTGAACGTCGCGGGATCCTCCGCCACGGCATCGGAGTCCTGGCAGAGTAGGCCGCCCTCCACGGCACGGTACTCCACTTCCCCGCCGGCCGGGTTCACGCCGCCCGTGGACAGCAGGCGCGCGTTCTTCTTGGCGCTGTACATGTCCAGCGCGTCGCCCGCGAACTCGGGCGCGATGATGGCCTCCACGAACTGCTTGTTGTCGAAGATGGCCACCACGATGTCGCTCGTCACGGGGCGGTTGAACGCCATGACGCCGCCGTAGGCGCTCACCGGGTCGCACGCGTGCGCGCGCTGGTAGGCGGCCACGAGGTCGTCGTCCTGGCACACGCCGCAGGGCGTGAGGTGCTTCACGATGACGCAGGCCGGCCCGTCGAACTCACGCACGGCCGTCCAGGCGGCGTCGAGGTCGAGGTAGTTGTTGTACGACAGCTCCTTGCCCTGGTGCTGCTTGGCATGCGCGAGCGAGTGCTCGGCGTTCGCGTAGCCGTCGCGGCGGTAGAACGCGGCGCCCTGATGCGGGTTCTCGCCGTAGCGCAGGTCCTGCACCTTCTGCAGGCGCAGGCAGCGTTCGGCCGGGAACTTCGCGTCGCCCTCGCCCTCCAGCTGGGCGCCCATCCACGCGGCGATGGCGCCGTCGTAGGCCGCCGTGGTCTGGAACACGTCGAGCGCGAGCTTGGCGCGCGTGTCGCGCGTCGTGGCGCCGCCGTTGGCACGCATCTCGGCCAGGATGGCGTCGTAGCTCTCGGGGCGCGTGACCACGGCCACGCTCTCGAAGTTCTTCGCGGCGGAGCGCAGCATGGACGGGCCGCCGATGTCGATGTTCTCGATGCAGGTGCCGAAGTCGGCCCCGCCGGCCACCGTCTTCTCGAAGGCGTAGAGGTTCACCACCACCATGTCGATCATCTCGATGCCGTGCTCGGCCGCCTGGGCCATGTGGGCCTCGTTGTCGCGCTTGGCCAGCAGGCCGCCGTGCACGCGCGGGTGCAGCGTCTTCACGCGGCCGTCCATCATCTCGGGGAACTGCGTCACGTCGTCGATGGGCGTGACCGGCACGCCGGCGTCCTTGAGGGCGCGGGCCGTGCCGCCGGTGGAGATGATCTCCGCCCCGAACTCGTCCACGAGCGCGCGGGCGAAGTCCGCGACGCCCGTCTTGTCCGTCACGGACACGAGCACGCGCTTGATCTTAGGATCGCTCATATGGTCTTACATCCTTTCTGTTGGGTGGTGCCGCCTCTCCGCAGGTCCGGCGGCAACGATACGGCAACAATGATAGCAGCCGAACGGCGCCCTACGCGCACAGCATCGCCAGAAGCAGCCAAAACGCACGGAGGCGGCGCGGCGAACGCGGAGCCTTGGAGCGGCGCGCGCCTCCGTCCGTCGCGAGCGTCTCTCCGCGCGCGAGAACCGCCCTCTCGTGGCAGAAATCGACGATAGTTGATCATCGAAACAGGGCCATCGGACGGGTGCGAAAAGACACTCGATGATGACCAGGCGAAACAGACGGGCGCCTTCGTCACCAGCTAACGAAGGCGCCCGCAGATGATCAACTAACGTCGATTTCTGCCACGAAACAGGATTGTTCGCGCGCTCGGGGCGAGCGGCAGCCTCCCGAGCGCACCGCATCTGGAGAAGGCGAGCCTCAGCGGCCCAGACTCTTCTCGTGGCGCTCGCGCGCCTCGTCGCTGTACCGCTGTCGGTAGCGCACGTCCACGAGCTCGGCGACGATGGCGATGGCCAGCTCGGCAGGCGTCTTCGCGCCGAACTTCAAGCCGATGGGGCGCTTGACGCGCGCCCAATCCTCCTCGGTGGCGCCGGCCGCCAGCACCAGCTCGTGCACGCGGTCGTTCTTGCCGGCGCAGCCCATCATGCCCACGTAGTGCGCATGATGCCCGGTGGCCCACACGCAACCTTCAGGGTCGAACATGTGGCCGCGCGTGAGCACGCACACGTAATCCTCGGGCGCGCAGTCCAGCTCGCCGAGCGCGTCGAAGTTGCCGCCGGGCAGCACGATTCGCCGGGCGCGGGGGAAGCGCGCCTCGTTCAGATACGCCTCGTCGTAGTCCACCGCGGTCACGGCGAAGCCCACGTGGTCGGCGAGCGCCGCCACCTCGCTCGCGGCGTCCGACGCACCCAGCAGCCACACCTGCACCTGGTCGAACAACGGCACGGAGAGCCAGGTGAGGCCTTCGAACTGCTCGTTGTGCATCGAGGGGCCGCGCGTGGCGTCCTTCATCTGGAACGTGTCGCGCGGGCTGAACGGCCGCGAGGCTGCGATCCCCTTGGCGTCGTTGCAGAAGAACACGAGCGGCTCGCCGTCGGCGGAGCCCGCGTCGCCGTACTTCTTCGTCACCTCGTTGTCGGTGTTGCGCTGCGCCTCGGCGGCGTCGTAGACCACCTTGAAGCCGAGCCAGGCGAGGTCGCCCTCGTCCATCGCCCGTAGGGCACGCTCGAACGTGGGGACGTCGGCCGCAGTCAAGCTCGCGGCGACCACGTCAAGGTACGATGGATCCACATGCTGGTTGCCCTCGAGGGCCTCGGGCGAGAAGCAGGGGAAATCCTCGGGCGAGAGCCGGGGCGTACGCCCCGCCATCAGGTCGTCGACGATGCTTTGCAGCGTTTCCTTGTTCATGGGCAGGGCTCCTTACGGTCGACAAGCAGTTGCGAGCTGCGCGCTGGACACGGCCGAATACGCACGCCCCTCCCCGCGCGCCGAAAGAGGGGCCCTGCACGTCAGGCGCGCCTTTCGCACGACCGGACCGGGAAAGCGAACGTCAGGCAGGGGCGATATGCACTTTGCGATCCTCGCCCACGCTCACGCGGCCCTCGGCCACGAGGCGCAGCACCTCGGGGTACAGCGCGTGCTCGGCCTCATGGATGCGCGCCTCGAGCGCCTCCAGCGTGTCGTCCTCGCGCACCTCCACGGCACGCTGCGCCACGATAGGGCCCTTGTCGTAGTCCTCGTTGGCGAAGTGCACGGTGATACCCGTCACCTTCACGCCCGCGCCGAACGCGTCGGCGATGGCATGTGCGCCCTTGAAGGACGGCAGCAGCGCCGGATGCAGGTTGAGCACGCGGTCGGGGAACGCGTCGAGCATGACCGGCGTCACCTTGCGCATGTAGCCCGCCATGACCACGTATTCCGCCCCCGCCTCGCGCAGTTCAGCCACGATGCACGCATCGGCCGCCTCCGGGTCGGCGTACGCATCGCGGTTGAGGACAGTCACGGGGATGCCTGCCGCCTTCGCGCGCTCAATGCCGTATGCGTCCGGTCGCGACGACACCACCCGCACGATCTCCACCGGCAGCCCCTCGCCCGCCGCGTCGATGATGGCCTGCAGGTTCGTGCCGCTCCCGGAGAGCAGCACCCCGATTTTAAGCGGTTCGGCCATGACCCTACGCCTCCGCGCCGGCGTCGTACCCGTAGAGCTCGCCGTCGTTCGCGTAGCGGACCTCGCCTTCGCCGGCCACGATGCGGCCCACGCGGTACGTGGCCTCGCCAGCCTCGGCCAGGGCGGCCTCCACCTCGCCGGCGCGCTCGGGATCGACGATCAAGACCATGCCCAGGCCCATGTTGAACGTCTTCAGCGCCTCCGCCTCGTCGAGGTGCGCGGCGCCGCATACGAACCTCGCGATGGGCGGCACGGGCCAGGTACCCAGGTCCACCTCGGCGTCCACGCTCTTCGACAGCGCGCGGTCCAGGTTCTCGGAGATGCCGCCGCCCGTGATGTGCGCGAGCGCACGCACGGCGCCGGGGCATGCGTCCAACACGGCACGCACGGGCTTCACGTAGATGCGCGTGGGCGTGAGCAGGGCATCCTGCAGGCTCGCGCCGTCCAGCTCCTCGCGCTCGATGCGCAGCTCGTAGTGGGTCTTGCCCTCTACGCATACCTTGCGGGCCAGCGAGTAGCCGTTGGAGTGCAGGCCGCTCGACGCGAGGCCTATCAGCACGTCGCCCTCGCGAACAGCCGCCGGATCGAGCATCTTCGCGCGGTCGACCACGCCCACGCAGAAACCGGACAGGTCGTAGTCGTCCGGATCCATGACGCCGGGGTGCTCGGCCATCTCGCCGCCGATGAGCGCGCAGCCGGCCTGCTTGCAGCCCTCGCCGATGCCCGCCACGATCTCGGCCACATTCTCGGCCTTGAGCTTGCCGATGGCCACATAATCGAGGAAGAACAGCGGCTCGGCGCCCGTGGCCAGTATGTCGTTCGCGCACATGGCCACGAGGTCGATGCCCACCGTGTCATGCTTGCCGGCCAGCTGGGCCACCTTGAGCTTCGTGCCCACGCCGTCGGTTCCGCTCACCAGCAGCGGGTCGTCCATGTCCTTGGCCGCCGCGATGGAGAACAGCCCGCCGAAACCGCCGATGTCGCCCACCACCTCGGGCCGGTACGTGTCGTGCACAACGCCCTTGATGGCGTCCACGGCACGCGCGCCCTCGGCCGTGTCCACGCCCGCCTGCGCGTAGGTCGTGGCCTCCTCGTCCATCCAGCTGGGCATCGCGGGGGCGTCGTCGGATCCGGCGGCGCTCACGGTTATTCTCTCGGTCATGGTAACGCTCCTTGCTTGATCGTGGTCCCCTACTGGTCGCCTTCGGCGTAAATGTCCTCGAAATCCTTCTTCGTCATGAAGCTCTTCTTCGCCACGGAGGAGGGAATCTCCACCGGGTAATCGCCCGTGAAGCAGGCATCGCAGAAGCCCTGGCACCGCGCATCGGGCACGGCGGCGCGCAGGCCCGCGAGCGAGATGAACGCCAGCGAGTCCGAGCCGATCCACGCGTTCATCTCGTCAAGCGTCATGTTCGCCGCGATAAGCTGGTCGCGCGTGTCGGTGTCGATGCCGTAGAAGCACGGCCACCTGACCTCCGGGCTCACGATGCGCAGGTGCACCTCGGCCGCGCCCGCGTCGCGCAGCATCTGCACGAGCTTCTTGGAAGTGTTGCCGCGCACGATGCTGTCGTCGATGACCACGAGGCGCTGCCCCTCGATCACCGAGCGCAGCGGGTTCAGCTTCAGGCGAATGCCCAGCTGCCGCATGGCCTGGGTGGGCTCGATGAACGTGCGGCCCACGTAGCGGTTCTTCACGATGCCGTCGGCATACGGGATGCCGCTCTCGGCCGCGAACCCGAGCGCCGGCGGCACGCCCGAGTCGGGCACGCCCAGCACGAGGTCGGCCTCCACGGGCGCCTCCTGCGCCAGGATGCGCCCCATGCTGCGGCGGGCCTGGTACACGCTCTGCCCGTCGATCACGCTGTCGGGGCGGGCGAAGTACACGTACTCGAAGATGCACGCGGCCTGCCTGCCTGCGGGAACGCCCTGCTCGGCGTGCATGCCGTCATCGTTGAAACGCACGATCTCGCCCGGGGCGACGTCGCGCACGTAGCGCGCGCCCACGATGTCCAGCCCGCACGTCTCGCTGGACACCACCCAGCCGCGTCCGCCCGGCAGCTCGCCGATGCACAGCGGGCGGATGCCGTTCGGGTCGCGGAACGCGTAGAGCGAGTCGGGGCTGGCCAGCACCATGGCGTAGGCGCCCGACAGGTCCTCCATGGCGCGGCGGATGCCGCTGCGAAGATGGTGCGTGGCCTGCGTCACCTGGCCGATGGCCTTCGCGGCCACCTCGCTGTCGGTGTTCGAGCGGAACTGCACGCCCTCGTCCACGAGGCGGGCGCGCAGGCGGCTCGTGTTCACGAGCGTGCCGTTGTGCGCCAGCGCGATGAGCACGTCGTCGATGGCCGAGATGTGCGGCTGGGCAGCCTCCCACGACGCGGCACCGCCGCTCGTGGAGTAACGGGCATGCCCCACGGCCACGAAGCCCTCGAGCGCCGCGAGGGTAGCCTCGTCGAACACCTGCGTCACCAGGCCCAGATCCTTCGCCGCCACCACGGTCTCGCCGTCGCCCACGGCAATGCCGGCGCTCTCCTGGCCGCGGTGCTGCAACGCCTGCAGCCCGAAGCAGACCATGCGGGCCACATCCTCGCCGGGGGCGAACACGCCGAACACGGCGCACTCCTCCTCCAGACGGTCAGGACGTTCCCCGGGAAGCACGGACGTGCTCACGCGGCGACCTCCTTCGACGCGCCGCCCACGGCGGCAGCGGCCTCCGGGTCGACGGCGGCATCGGCGCCGCCTACGGCCGCGACGTTTGCCACCGTGCTCTCCTCGAGGTACGAGAACAGCACGTAGCGCCCGTCGCTCGGGAGATTATCGCAGGTGGCGAACGCGAACAGGTGCGCGATGTCCGCCGCTGCCGGCGCGTCGGAAACCGCCACGACCGAGCGGTCGACCTTGTCCTGGATGTAGGAGGCCAGCTCCTCGCCGGTCGCGAACGCCGTCTGGGCCAGCGGATCGTCGGCCGCCACATGGACGAGCGAGAGCGACCGCAGTTTGAAGTTGCCCTGCGGGGTGAGGATATAGGCCGTGCGGTGGGCGTTGAACTGGTCCGGATTCTCGAAATCCGCGATGGCGGCGAACATGGAGCCGTTGTTCAGATGGTGCCCATACACGATGTTGTTCGCGTCGGAGAAGTCGGCCGCGTTCGCCGCCGACAGGAAGATGGAGCCGTACGTGGCGCCCCATGTTTGCTGGCCGTTGAAGTCGGTGGCGAGGTACTTCTCGTCGTCGGTCGTGTGAACGATGGGGTAGTTCACCGCGGTGCCGGGGATGTAGACCCATCCCACGGTATCGGGGTTGATGGCCAGGAGACGGTCCCAGTCCACCGTGAGGTCGGAAAGCGCCGTGCCCTCGATGTCCTCCGGCGCCATGAACACTTCTTCCGCCACGGAGTCGTAGGCGTTCTGCCCCTGCCAGTAGCTGTAACCGATGGCGCCGAGAGCCGCAAGCGCGACCACGAACACCACGAGCGCGACCCAGAACACGATGCGCCAGGGGCCGCCCTTCCTCGCGCCGCCGCGGCCCTTGCCCTTGCCGCCACGACCGCCGTCGGCGGCATCCGCGCAGTACGCGGCCGGAGCCGCATGCCCCGCCTGGACAGGACGGAAGCCCTGCGAGCGGGTTCCCTGCTGGGGCGGGTTATGGCCCTGCCGACCTTGCTGTTGCAGGCGTCCTTGGGGGGCCGCCTGCCGTTGCTGCGCGGCGTGCTGCCGCGCCGCCGGACGCTGGGCCGCCTGCGGGCGAGTTGCCTGCGGGGAGCCCGCCTGGCGCTGCTGGGGAACGCGTTGCTGCGCCTGCCCCGCCTGGCGTGCTTCGGTCCGGGCCTGGCGCCGCGGCTGCTGCAGTTGCGGTTGAGGTTGCGAAGGCTGCTGCGGTTGCTGCTGGCGGGCGGCGTGCCGGGGGGCCCGCTCATCAGGCTGCGCGGAGCCGCGCTGCGCGTGGCGACCGCGCGGCGTCGGGTCGGGGTATTGTCGATACTCGGCCATAGCTCCCTTTCGGATGGACGAATGCCGGGCTACGCGCGGATCCTCACCCGCCGTTTCCAGACCGTTACCATAATAAGCAAACGCCCCCGGAATGGGGGCGCGATGCCTCGAAAACGCTCATATTTCACGAAGCGGCAGTTCCAGCAGATCTACTTCTTCTTCATCTCGTCGATGAAGCCCTTGGCGATGAAGACGACGATGATAAGAACGATGATGGCCACGATTACCCAAATCGCCCACATGGGAATCTGCATTCCGAAAAGTTCCACCATGGTGGCTACCCCTTTGTCCAAGCGCGCCGAAGCACGCGGTTCGATTCCGATTATCTGCTCATGGTAGCGCTATCTCACTTTTCGCGCAAGCGCGCTTCGAGCGCATCGTTGATTATTTTGAGGGCCTTGACGCGAGCATGGCGCTTGTCGTCGCTCTCCAGCACCATCCAGGGCGCGAAAGGCGTGGACGTCAGGCGGAACATGTCCTCGATAGCCGCTTTGTACTGGGGGTACTTGTCGCGGTTGCGCCAGTCCTCGTCGGTGATCTTCCACTGCTTCGCCGGATCCTGCTCGCGGTCGCGGAAGCGGCGCAGCTGCTCCTCCGGGCTCACATCGACCCAGAACTTCAGCAGGATGGCGCCCCAGCGCACCAGCTCGCGCTCGAACTCGTTGATCTCGTCGTAGGCACGGCCCCACTCGGAAGGCGTGGCGAACCCCTCGACGCGCTCCACGAGCACGCGGCCGTACCAGCTGCGGTCGTAGATGCCCACGTGGCCGGCCTTGGGCAGGCGCGTCCAGTAGCGCCACAGGTGCGGATGCAAAAGCTCCGGCTTCGTGGGTGCCGGGCTCGGGAACACGGTGTAGGCGCGGGCGTCGAGCGCCTGGGCCACGCGCTTGATGTTGCCGCCCTTGCCCGCCGCGTCCCAGCCCTCGTACATGACCATGAGGGGGATGCGCTTCTGGTACATCTCCATCTCCAGCTTGTTCAAACGCTCCTGCTCGGTTTTGATCTGGCGTTTGTAGTCGTCGGGCGCCAGCACCAGTGAGTGGTCCACCGCATCGAGGGCGGGATAGTCGTCCACGATGACGAAGCGCGAGACGCGGGGGGCGCGTGCCGAGGCCTCGGCAGCCTCCTGCTCGGCGGCGGCGCGCACGGCCTGCTCCTGCTCTAACGTGCGCTCGCCAGCCGGCGCCTCGCCCAAAAGGCCGGCCGAGTTCGCCTGCGCCTTCGCGGCCGCCTCGGCCACGGCAGGATCGGGCTGGGCGGCGAGCGCGCCCTTCACGGCCTCCACGAGCGTCTCGGCTATGGCGAGGTTCGCCGCGCGCTTGTCCTCGCCGTTCACCAGGTGCCACGGCGCGTACGAGAAGTTGCTCCCCTCCAGCAGATGGTCGTAGAGTCGATACGCCTGCGCGTAGTTGCGCACGCTGGCCAGCTTCTCCTTGCTCACGCGCCAGCGCGTGGCCGGGTCGTCGTGCAGGCGCTCGAGACGCTTCTTCTGCGCGTCCTGGCCCACGTGCACGAAGAACTTCACCACCACGTAGCCGTCGTCCACGAGCTGCTGCTCGAAGTCGGCAGCGGAGGTGAGGTAGCGGTGCAAGAGGTCGATGTGCCGCTCGTCGCGCGCCCGCTCCACGGCGGCGACAGCCTTCTTGCCGGCCTTCTTCCCGTCCTTGCCGGCGCCGCCGTCCGACCCGCCCAGCGAGAGCGCGCCGAACTCCGTGTACAGCAGGTGCTGCGTGGCGGCCGTGTACCAGCCGCGGTCGTAGAACGTCATGGCGCCGCGCGGGCCGAGCGCGCGCCAGAACTCCTGCATGACCGGGAAGAAGCCCGTCACCCCCTGGTCGGCCCCCGCGAAGGCGCGGGCGGCCTCCACGTCCAGGTCCTCGGTGACGTAGACGCTCGTGGCGCGCGCGTCCAGGTTGTACATGAGGTCGGAGATGCGGCTGCCCTTGCCGGCGCCGTTCCAGCCCTCGAACAGCACCACCAGCCCCACGCCCTTCTTCACCGCTTCCTGCTGCAGCACCACGAGCTCCTCCATGAGCGCGTCGCGACGCGGCTTGTACTCCTCTTTGGGCAGCGGGGGACGTGAGAGGTCGACTGACTCGAGCATAGGGCATCCTTTCCCGAAACGGTGCGCCCATCATAGCACAGGCCGCGGACGGGTCCGGCAGCTTGAACAGGAAGGGGAAACGGGGTTCCGGGCGCCCGAGGCGCGCGAGCCTGCGCATGGGCGGTCGGGCACCGCGGGAGGACGGTCAGGCAGCCTCGACGACCCGCGCAGCGGCGCCCTCGCCGCGGCGCTCCAGGCGGCGGTTTCGTGCGAACAGGGCGATGTCCGTCGACACGAGCACCAGGTCGAACACGTAGAGGTACACCACGCCGTCGAAGTTGTACACGAGCTTGTTGGCGATGCCCGCCACGTAGCCGGTGGCAACCACCAGCATGAACAGCAGGCTCTTGCCTTTCGTAGAGCGCGCCTTCGCCGACCGGTAGATGGAAAAGGGCCAGGCGGCCCCGAAGCAGATAAGCATGATGATCTCGAAAATGCTCACGTGAGGTAACTCCTTCGCTCGTTTTATCGACGAAGAGCATCGTACGGCGCAACAACGGCACCGTATGTGTCAAATGCAACGATCGAGAGAACCACCGCGAGTTTTCGAAGGCAAGCTGCCTGACGGGACCTTTACGGCTTCAGCAGACGGAACGTCGAGCGGTCGAAGTCGATCACGCCCTCGTCGCGCATGCGCGCGAGCACCTTCGACAGCGCCGCGCGGTCCACCTCCAGGTAGTCGGCCAGCTGCTGGCGGTTGAACGGGATGGCGAAGAGGTCGCTTCCGGCGAGGGCGGCCTGCTCGGAGAGGTACGACAGGACCTTGCCGCGCGTCGTGCGCTTCGCCGTATGGGTGATCTTGCGGTTGAGCACGGCGTACTTGCCGGCGAGCATGCGCGCGAAGTTGGCGAGCGCGCGCACGTGGCAGGCGGGCGCGCCGGGCGGCGGGTTCAGTATCCGGCCCGTATCCAGGTACAGCGCGCGCGTGGGAACCAGCGCCAGGCCGTGCGTGTCGAGCGCGGGCACCGGATCGCAGGCACTCGACGCGCCGAACAGGTCGCCCTCCCCCACCTCGGACACGATGCTGGCGTTGCCCCAGAAGTCGTCCTGCATCACATGGAGCGCACCCGACAGCACGAGCCCTACCTCATGCGGCACGTCGCCCTCGCGGAACAGCAGCTCCCCCTTCTCGAACGATTCCTCGTGCGCATCGAAACGCGCGAGGAGCCTTGGCACCTCGCCGGGTTCCACACCCGCGAACAAGGAGAACTCCGCCGGTTCCATCACGCTGCCGCCCCCTCCTTTCTTGCCACCTTCGATCCCATCTTAGCATGGGCCGCGAGGCAGCGCGGCAAGGTGCTCGGGTTCGCACAGGGGCAAGTGACGCCGAAAACGCCCTCAACTGTCAAAAACGAGCCGGTTTGGCAACCGGCAAGGCGCCGCAAAGGCGAACATGCCAGCAGCGAGCCAAGTCGAAAGAATGTTTTACCAGGTCACTTGCATTCCTCATAACCATATAGACACAGTAGGAATTGCCAAACCGGCTCTTTTTTGTCATAGGGAGCCGGTTTTCGCGTCAAGCCCCCATAACGAAGGAAGCGCGCACGGTTTGGAGAGAGCGCCAGGGGAAGGAAGGGTCCCCCTTATCAGTCGGCCGGGAACGCGCGAGTCAAGAGTGTCGATCCGGCGCGCAAAGCCTCCGAGGCCGACCGCGTGCGTTGGCGACCCCCCCCCCCGGTGCGCGCTCGGCCGGCCGATAAAAAAGGAGTCCTTACCCTCATCGGCAAAAGCCCGCCTCCCCGCCCACATCAACGGCACGTAAAACTTTGGCCCCGGTTCGCGCCGCGCGCTTGCGGAGGCGCGCCGATTCCCTAGAATGGATTCGTTGACCGGAGAGCGCGGCGCATCCCGGCGTGGATAGGCGCCGCCCGACAGACAAGAGAACCCGCCATGCCCAACTATGCCGTAATCGACCTGGGGTCGAACACCATCCGCCTCGTGGTGTACGAGGTGAAGGACGACCGCCGGAAAACCTATTCCAGCAAGGACTTCAAGAGCCTCATCAACGACAAGGTCATGGCAGGGCTGTCCGCCTTCGTAGCCGACGACGGCACGTTCACGGATGATGGGGTGCGCCGCGCGGCAAGCGTCCTCAAGGGGCATGCGAAGCGCGCGCGGTACTTCGACTGCAAGCGCATCGACGTGTTCGCCACCGCCGTGCTGCGCAATGCCGCGAACAGCGCCGAGGCCGTGGCCGCCATCGAGCGCGAGGGCGGGCTGGCCATCGACCTGCTGTCGGCGGCCGACGAGGCGCACCTTGGCTTCGTAGGCGCTACCTGCGACCGCACGATCGAGCGCGGCACGCTGGTGGACATCGGCGGCGGCTCCACGGAGCTCACCCGCATAGAGGACGGGCGCGACTTCGACAACGTGAGCCTGGGCCAGGGCTCGCTCTCCTCCTATGCCGCGTTCGTGCGCGCCATCCTGCCCACGCCCGAGGAGATGGACGCCGTGGCGGGCGCCCTCTTCGAGCGGTTGGCCGCGCTGCCCGACCGCGACGCGTACCGCGCGGACGTCGTGTACGGCATTGGCGGCAGCGTGCGCGCGGCGGCGAAGATGAGCGCGCAGATATCGCGTGAAATCGTCCGCCCCAAAACGATGACGGCCGCCCAGATTCGTGCGATACTGAACCTGTGCCGCACCGACCCCGACGCGTTCGCGCATCTGGCGCTCAAGGCGTCGGCGGAGCGCATCCACACGCTCGTGCCGGGATGCCTGATCCTGGACACCCTCATGAGCGCCTTTTGCGCGAGGCGGCTTGATATCTGCAAGTACGGCGTGCGCGAGGGTTATCTCGTGGAACGCGTGCTGGGATAGCGGGTTCAAGACGAAGGGAGCTTGCATGGACACCCCGAAGGATATGCCGAACCCCGAGGAAACCGCGGACCCGGCGGCCGCCGCAACGCAAGCCGCCCCCGCCGCCCAGGTCGAGGCCGAAACGAAGAGGGCTTCCGCCTCATCGCGGGACGAAATCGCAGCGCAGGCCGACGTTGCCGCCCTGGCCGATGCCGCCGCAATGCAGGTCTCCGCCCCGGTGCGGGGCGAGGAAGCAGCGCAGGCCGCCGACCCCGGGCCGGGCGCGGCCCCTTATATGCAGAACCGCGAGCTGTCGTGGCTCACGTTCAACGAGCGCGTGCTGGACCAGGGCGCCGACGAGACGGTGCCGCTGCTCGAGCGCCTGAACTTCGTCTCCATCTTCTGGAGCAACCTGCAGGAGTTCTTCATGGTGCGCGTGGGCAGCCTGACCGACCTGTCGCTCGTGAAGAAGCACATCGTGGACTCGAAGTCGGGTATGACGCCCGCCGAGCAGCTCGACGCCATCTACGCACGCTGCCACGAGCTGTACCCCATCCAGGAGCGCACGTTCGAGGAGGTACGTCGCCTGCTGGGCGAACACGGCGTGCAGCACCTGCGCCCCGACGAGCTGGACGACGGGCAGCGCGCATGGCTTTCCGCCTACGTGCACGACAACGTCATGCCGTTCCTGTCGCCGCAGATCATCAACGCGCGCCACCCCTTCCCCCACCTGGAGAACGGCGCCCTGTACGTGGTGGTGCGCCTGAACGACGAGGCGGAGCGGCAGCGCAAGAAGGAGGCCGCGAAGGCAAAGGCAGACAAGGACGGGAAGACGGACAAGGCCGCCGTCAAGGAGGCCAAGAAGGCGAAGAACCTGGGCGCCGAGGGCGTGACGCTGGGGCTCGTGCCGATGCCGCGCCAGTGCGAGCGCGTCATCGCGCTGCCGGGCAAGGGCAAGGAGCTGGCCTTCGTCCTGCTGGAGCACGCCATAGAGATGGTGGCGGCCGAGATATTCTCCATGTACACCGTGAAGCACACGAACGTCATCTGCGTCACCCGCAACGCCGACCTCGACGCCACCGAGGGCTCCGACGAGGCCGACGAGGACTACCGCGAGCACATGAAGCGCATCCTGAAGAAGCGCTCCCGCCTGGCCCCCGTGCGGCTGGAAAGCGAGCGCCCGCTGTCGGCCACGCTGGAGAAGCTGCTGCTGGCGCGCCTTAACCTGAAGCCCCACCAGGTGTTCTCTACCTCGGTGCCGCTCGATTTGGGCTACACGTTCGCTCTGGCGTCGCGGCTGCCGGCGAAGGAGCGCGCGGCGCTCACGAACCCGCCGTTCTCGCCGCAGTGGCCGGCGAGCCTCGACCGCAACCGCTCCCTCATCGAGCAGGTGACGGAACGCGAGACGCTGCTCTCCTACCCCTACGAGAGCATGGACCCGTTCGTGCAGCTTCTGCGCGAGGCGGCGAACGACCCGGCGGTCATCTCCATCAAGATCACGCTGTACCGCCTGGCCAGCCAGTCGCACCTCGCCGAAGCGCTCATCGCCGCCGCCGAGATGGGCAAGGAGGTCACCGCGCTGTTCGAATTGCGCGCCCGCTTCGACGAGAGCAACAACATCGAGTGGTCGCAGCGCTTCGAGCAGGCGGGCTGCAAGGTGATCTACGGTTTCCGCGACTTCAAGGTGCACTCGAAGATCTGCTGCATCACGCGCCAGACCGAGCACGGCCTGCAGCACATCACGCAGCTGGGCACCGGCAACTACAACGAGAAGACCGCCAAGCTCTACACCGACCTGTCGTTCATCACCTGCGATGCCACGTTCGGGCGCGACGCCGTGGAGTTCTTCCGCAACATGGGACTGGAGAACACCTCGGACAACTACGACATCATGTGGGTAGCGCCGCTGCAGATCAAGCCCATGATCCTCGCGGGCATCGACACGCAGATCGCGCACGCGCAGGCCGGGGAGCCGAGCGGGCTGTTCTTCAAGACGAACTCCATCACCGACAAGGACGTGATCGAGAAGCTGGTAGAGGCGTCGCAGGCGGGCGTGCCCGTGACGCTGTTCGTGCGCGGGATCTCCTGCATCGTGCCGGGGCTCGAGCGGCTCACCGAGAACGTGCGCGTGGTGTCCATCGTGGGCCGGCTTTTGGAGCACAGCCGCATCTACGGGTTCGGGCCGCGCGAGACGATGAAGCTGTACCTGTCGAGCGCCGACCTCATGACGCGCAACATGGACAAGCGCATCGAGATAGCCTGGCCCGTGCTGAACGACGAGCTGCGCGAGCAGATACTGGGCTACCTTGACGTGAGCCTGGAAGACACGGCGAAGCTGCGCGAGCTGCTGCCCGACAAGAGCTATACGCCGCTCGGCGCGTTCGCGCGCAAGGACGGCGAGGGCGGCACCGTGCTGTTCGACTCGCAGGAGTTCTTCATCAAGCAGGCGCAGGAGCACCGCCTGTCGGCGGCCGAGGAGGCGGCCGCGCGCACAGCCAACCGCGGGCGAGGGGAGAACGGGGCGCAGGAGGCCGTGCTGGCCGCTGCCCAGGCCGCCGTGGAAGCCGCGGTCGGGCGCGTGGCCGAGGAGCGCGCGGCGCAGGGCGAAGCCGACGGCGCCGCCGCGACCGCCCAGTCGGTGGCGCGCGCCCTGGCCGCGGCCGAGGCGGCGGCAGAGAGCGCTGCGGAGGAGGTGCTCGCCGAGGAAACGGCCGTCCCGGAGGCTCTGCCGAAGTCGCAGCCGACCCGGGCGCCGAAGGCGGCTCCGGCAGCTCCCACGTCCAAGGCCATGGCGCGTCCGGCACGCCCGGCGCACCCGCACAAGCCCAGCCTGCTCGTGCGCATCCTGAGCAAGTTCGTGCGATAGGGGCGAGAACGGGGCCGGTCCTGCGGATCGGCCCCGTTCTTTTGCAGGCGCGCCGCCCGCTCAGTCGAAGCGGCGCAGGGCGCGGCCGAGGCCGGCCAGGCCCGCCCGCAGCACCGGCTCGGGGGCGCAGTAGCCGAGGCGCGCGTGGCCCGGCAGGTCGAAGCGGCTCCCCGGCACGAGCAGCACGCCCTCGTCCTTGAGCAGCTGCAGGCAGAACGTCTCGTCGTCCTCGGGGATGTCCAGCTTGATGCACGACGTGGACACGCCTTGCGGCGCCGCCCATGACACGCGCGGCTCGTCGTCGATCCAGGCCTGCGCGATGGACAGGTTGCCCATCACCAGGGGGCGGTTGCGGGCCAGCACGGCATCGCGGTTCTCCAGCACGTGCACGGCAAGCGCGTCGTCCACCACGCCGCAGCAGATCATGGTGTAGTCGCGGTACGGCCGCAGCATCTCGGCGACCTCCGGGCTCGACGCCGTCCAGCCGATGCGGGCACCGGGCACCGAGTACGTCTTCGACAGGCTGTTCGTGGCCACGCCGCGCTCGTAGATATCCGCGATGGAGGCGAAGTCCTCCGTGCCCACGAGGGGCAGGTACACCTCGTCCACGAGCACGTAGGCGCCCACGCTGCGCGCGATGTCGGCCACCTGCTCCATGAACGCGCGGTCGAGGAACGTGCCCGTGGGGTTGTTCGCGTTGTTCAGGCAGATGAGTTTCGTGTCGGGGCGCACGAGGCGCTCGAGCTCGTCCAGGTCGGGGTACCAGCCGCGGTCCTCGTGGATGCGCCATAGGTCAACCTCGGCGCCGAGCGCCCGCGGTATGTCGTAGAGCTGCTGATAGCTGGGGTACTCGGCGACCACGTGGTCGCCGCGCGAAACGAGCGCGAGCGCGGCCAGCAGGTTCGCGCCCGTCGCGCCGTTCGTCTGCAGCACGGCCTCGGGCTCCACGCGCTCGTAGAGCGCGGCCGCCGCCCGCTTGAACGCGGGCGAGCCCTCGATCCAGCCGTAGTTCATCTTCTCGGCGCCCAGGCGTGCGAAGAAGTCCATCTGGGCGGCGCCCTCCCGGGCGTCCTGCGGGAAGGCCGCCTCGGCCCCGTCGGCTACGATGCCGGGCGCCGCTCCCAGCGCCACGAGCTCGTCGAGCGTCATCGACGCGATGGTCGATTGCGCGATGTCGTGCGTCGCGCTCTTCTCGTGCACGTTGAGCCAGTCCTCCACCCCGAACGGTGCGATGTCCATGTTCGTTTCCTTCCCTAGAAGCTGATGACGCCCATTGCCAACAGCACAAGCGACAGCACGCCGAGCGCGGAGATGGCGCCCATGCCAACCTTCTCGCCCATGGTGAGGGCCTTCGCGCCGGCCTCCTTGCGCGCCCGCCAGTAGAAGAAGAAGCCAGGGATGTAGCCCACGCACGTGAGCAGCAGGAACGACCAGCCGTTGAACAGCACGCCCACCACCTGGAACGCAACGGCCACGATACCGATGGCGCACTGGCCCCACTCATGGTGCTGCGCCGAGAACTTCACCTGGTAGGCCGCCGCGAACGCCCACGTGATGACGATGGCCACCGTGCACATGGAGAACGCGAAGTTGTACGCGTCCTCGGTGAACAGGAGCGTGATCATGAACGCCTGCGTGCACGCGCCCACCACGATGAGCGAGATCTGCGGCGAGCCCTTCTTGTTCAGCCGGTTGAACACGGGCGGCAGCAGCTCGTGCTTAGCCATGAGCGACGTGGTCTCGGACGGCAGGATGGTGAACGACAGCCACGACCCCAGCACGGCGATGATGAGCGCCACGCTGATGAACGCTCCGCCCCAGCCCGGCGCCATGCTCTCGAACACATACAGCATGGCCGGCTTGTCCAGCGCCCCGATCTCGGCGTAGGGCATATACCCGAACGGCAGCACCGACGCGCCCACGTACACCAAAAGCAGCACCACCAAGCCGATGACCGTGGCCTTGCCGGCCTCGCTCTTCTTGCGCGCACGGGCCGACACCACCATGGCGCCCTCGATGCCGATGAACGACCACATCATGATGATCAGGCAGTTCACTATCTGGTCGCCCACGCCGCCCAGGTCCACGCCCTCGCCCGCCATGGCGGCGGCGTTGCCGGCCATCTGCCCCCAGAAGTCGGCCGTGAACACGCCGGCGTTGAACAGCACGATGCTGAACAGGATGAACACCACGATGGGCACGACCTTCGCGATCATGACGATGGCGTTGAGGAACGCCGCGCTCTCAACACCGCGGATGACGAGGAACGTGATGCCCCACATGATGACGCTGGCCACCACGATGCTGCCGATGTTGTTGCCCGGAAGGAAGTACGGCAGGAAGAACCCGAGCGTGGACATGAGGATGGTGGCGAACGCCACGTTGCCGAGCCACGCCGACAGCCAGTAACCCCAGCCGCTGATGAAGCCCGAGAACTTGCCGAAACCCTCCTCGGCATACGAGAAGATGCCGTGCAGGTCAGCCCGCTTCGCGCCCAGGTTCGCGAACGAGAGCGCCAGCGCGAGGAAGCCCACGCCCACGACGCCCCACGCCACGAGAGCGCTGCCCGGGGCGGCCACCTGGCCGATCTGCCCGGTGAGGGCGAACACGCCCGAGCCGATGCAGGAGCTGACCACGAGGCCGATGAGGCCGAACAGCCCGATGCCCTTCTTTTCCTCTTCCATAGGGGGATGCCTTTCCGCTCAGATGAGTTCCTGATGCGGCAGGAACGCGGTCCGACCGCGCCGCGGTCGACCGGCGCACGCGTCGCGGCCGCGTCCCGTGCCGCGCCGAGAACGATCCCACGACTCCCTGACGCGCGCAATCAAGACAGCCGATCCGTTGACGGTCCTCCGCCGGTTGGTTACGTTCGCACCGGTTCGGGCAATTCCGATGCTTCGAAAGGGTATAATGGACGTAATCTATCATTGGCGGCCAACAAGGCAACCCGGCGCTGTGCCGGGCCGGCGTGGCGCCGTTACGGACGCAAGGGGGAAGCACTTCCATGGACACCGAGATCATCCGCATCATCAACAAGGCGCTCGATGGCGGCCTGCTCGGCAAGAAGGAGATCATGGCCCTGCTGTCGGTGGAGAACCTCTCGCCCGAGGCGTTCGCCATCCAGCAGGCGGGCCGTGCGTTCACCTCGCAGCTGTGCGGGGGCGAGGCGGAGATCCACGCGCACATCGGCCTTGACGCGGCGCCGTGCCCGAACGACTGCAAGTTCTGCTCGTTCGCGGCATCGAACAAGATCTTCCGCACGCACGAGATCTTCCCGCTCGAGCAGGTGATCGCCGAGGCGCAGGCCATGGAGGCCGCCGGGGCGAACGCGCTCTACCTCGTGACCACGGTGCACTACGGCGAGGAGAAGTTCCTGGAGACGGCGCAGGCGGTCCGCGCCGGGCTCTCCACCGACGTCCCGCTCATCGCGAACGTGCCCGACTTCGACGAGGACTATGCGCGCGAGCTCGTGCGCATCGGCATAGCCGGCGTATACCACGTGGTGCGCCTGGGCGAGGGCGTGTTCACGCGCTGCAAGGTGGAGACGCGCCTGAAGACCATGGAGGCCGCGAAGAGCGCCGGGCTCGTGCTGGGCAACTGCATCGACCCCATCGGCCCCGAGCACACGCCCGAGGAGATTGCCGACCTCATCCTGCTCGCACGCGACTTCGAGGTGGGCTTCAGCGGCGCCATGCGGCGCAACACCGTGCCCGGAACCGAGTTCGAGCGCTATGGCAACATCAGCTACGGCCGCCTGGCCACCTACGCCGGCGCCACCGCGCTGGCCACCGGCCCGGGCATCCGCGGCAACTGCACGCACGAGCCCAGCCAGCTCTGCGGCCAGGCCGGCGCCAACATCATGTGGGCCGAGCGCGGCACGTCGCCCCGCGACACCGCCACCGAGACGACGCGCGGCCTGTCCGTCGACCAGGTGCGCGAGATCTACTTCGACACCGACTGGCCCGTCCACGAGGGCCCGTCGCAGTTCTACCCGCCCTACTCCGGCTAGACCCGGCTCCGGGGGCTGCAACAAGGCGGCCCCCGATCGGCCGAGTGGGCTCAGCCCTGCGCAACCTGCAGGACGCTCTCAACGGGCGGCACGCGCAGGGCCCTTGTCCTACGCTCAACTAAGAAGATGCCGCAGGCAGGGCCCGCCACGGCCCGCTGCCTATCGCCAGGTGGTGAACCG
The DNA here is from genome assembly GCF_900199375.1 of Gordonibacter urolithinfaciens. Lineage (NCBI taxonomy): Bacteria > Bacillati > Actinomycetota > Coriobacteriia > Eggerthellales > Eggerthellaceae > Gordonibacter > Gordonibacter urolithinfaciens. The sequence continues at coordinate 2,331,667 of NZ_LT900217.1, read as the reverse complement.
GCGCTGCACCCAGGCCGTCGCGAAGCTCAGCACCGTCACCACCACGCCGCACACGATGATGCCCGCCACGACGTTGGTGTAGTTGGCGTAGTTGTTCGCGTTGCTGATGAAGTAGCCGATGCCCGACGACGCGCCCAGCATCTCGGCGAACGTGAGCATGAGGAACGCGGTGGTCAGCGACACGCGCAGGCCCTTGAGCACCTCGGGGAGCACGTAGGGCAGGATAATGCGCGTGATCATGGTGAAAGTGCGCACCCCCAGCGTGCGCGCGTTGTCCAGCAGCTGGGCATCGAGCGAGGACGTGCGCACCACCATGTTGAGGAACTGCGGCCAGAACACGCCCAGCAGGATGATGAAGCACGACGCCGTGCGGAACGTGGGCAGCAGCACGATGAGGTACGGCGCGAACACTGTGGGCGGGATGGGCGCCAACACGTTCGCTATCGGGAAGAACATGGCCCGCAACCGCGGTATCCACCCGCAGACGATGCCCAGCACCACGCCGAGCGCGAGACCTCCCACATACCCCATGACCAGCAACGTGACCGACGAGACGATGTCGGCGCCGATGACGTCGGCCTGGGCGAAGAACACGTTGAACACGGCCTCGGGCGCGGGCACGATCACGGTGGGCGCGATGTCGAGCTTCGTGGCGCACACGTCCCACGCGATGAACAGCGCCCATACGAGCACCACGATGTCGGTGGGACCCGTGGAGAACGCGCCGCGACGGCGCAGCGCGGCCAGGCGCAGCAGGTAGAGCACCTCGATGACGGCGAGGCCGGCGAGCAGCGGGTAGTACGACACCGTGACCATGCGCTGGTTCGGCATGCACGTCACCACGAGCACGAGGGACGCCAGCAGCACATGGGCGAACGCGAACTCCTTCCCGAACAGGCGCCTCATGGCAGCACCGCCTTTCCCGGCAGCGCGCCGGGCACGCCGGCGCCCGCCTCCCCGAACGCGCCGCCTTCCTCGTCCTCCTCGCCGTCCAGGTAGAACAGGTCGGTCAGCTCGTCCTTGAGGGCCCGGGCGCAGGCGTCGTGCGCGAAGATGGCCGACGAGCGCGGCCGCGGCACGTCCACGGCGCGGTCCGCGACGATCTCGCCCCGTCGCATGAACACCACGCGGTCGGCCAGCAGGATGGCCTCGTTGATGTCGTGCGTCACGAACACGACGGTCTTGCGCCGCTCGCCCGAGCGCCACAGGGCGTCGACGAGCTTCTGCAGCGAGCAGCGCGTCTTGACGTCGAGCGCACCGAACGGCTCGTCGAACAGCAGGATATCGGCATCCATGGCCAGCGCCCGCGCGATGGCAACGCGCTGGCGCATGCCGCCGGAGAGCTGGTAGGGGTACTTGCCGGCCGCCGCGCCCATGCCCACGCGGTCCAGGTAGTCGCGCGCCACGGCGGATACCTGGGCTTTCGTCAGCCCGCGGTGCAGCTCCTTGTTGGCCTGTTCCACGCCGAACTCCACGTTGCGCAGGGCGCTCATCCAGGGGAACAGCGCGTAGTTCTGGAACACGACGGCGCGGTCGAGGCCCGGCCCCTCCACCGGCGCGCCGTCGATGCGGACGGTTCCCGCGCTCGGGCGGCTAAGGCCGGCGACAAGCCGCAGGAGCGTGGTCTTGCCGCTGCCCGAGTGGCCGATGACGCAGAGGAACTGCCCGTCGGGCACCTCGAGCGCCACGTCGCGCAGCGCGCGGTCGTCCGCGGCGGCGGCCGTCGGCCTGCCGCCTGCCGCCACGTCCTCGTAGGCGAACGAGACATCCTCGATGTCGATCTTCCCCACGCGCCCTCCCCTTCTCCGTTTCCGAACGCCGGATGCGGGCGCCGGAGCGCCCGCATCCATGGTACCCGATAGCCCGCAGGCCCGCTATTCGTTGTTCTTCGCGTACGCCTGGTCGAGGTTCTTCCACAGCTGCTCGTCGGGCTCCCGCTCGAGCAGCGTATCGAGCGCCGTGCGGTAGATCGACGTCACCACGTAGTCGTCCATGGAGTACGCCGTGGCCTTGTCGATCTCGCCGATGTTCTTCAGCGTGTCGTAGAACTTGAGGACGGCGTTCCTGTTGGGATCGGGCGACGGGTCCATGACGTTGTCGTAGTCGTCCGTGCCGTACATGGCGGCGCGCACGTAGGCCTCCTCCTGGCCGGAGTAGTCCACGAGCAGCGGGATGACCGTGTCGGGCTCCTGCTTGTAGGTCTTGTAGCCGCGCAGCAGGGCCGTCTCGAAGTCCACGAGCGACAGGTACTTCTCGTGAAGCGCCTGCTCGGAGCAGTTCTGGCGGCAGCACGGGTAATCGCCCGCGTACTGCTTGACGGTGGCGACCACCTTTATGCCGTTGCCGCGCTGCACGAAGCCCTGGGCGTTGTTCGTGATGTACAGGTCGAACTCGCCCTTCTTCACCGCCTCGAAGCCGCCTTGGTCGTTGTCGAAGTACGTGAACGTCACGTCGCCGCCGTTGATATCCAGGCCCTCGTCCTGCAGCCACTCCTTGAACACCATCTGGCCGGTCTCGGGGCGGTTCACGCCGATGCGCAGCCCCTTGTAGTCCGCGGCCGTCTTGAGCTCGCGGTCGAACGAGTCGAGCGCGCAGATCTCCGAGCCGTTGAGGATGGTGCCGCCGAAGATGTAGGCCTTCGCGCCCTGCGACACATAGGTGCAGGCGGGCACGACGCCGAACAGGTCCATGTCAAGCTGGTTGCTCGTGAGCGCGGTCATGGCGTCGTTGAGCGCGATCTGCTGGAACTCCACGTCGCAGCCCTCTTCTTCGAAGTAGCCCAGCTTGTCGGCCACGATGGCGGGGGCGATCTTGATGAGCTTGCCCGTAACGCCGCACACGAGGTGCTCGCCCTTGCCCTGGGTCAGGTAGTCCTGGGACGCCTCGTCGGCCGGCCCCTCGGCCTTCGTCTCGGCCTGGGGTGCCTGGCCGCCGCAGCCGGCGAGGCCGAGACCCAGCACAGAAGCCGCCGCCACGCCCGAGAGCGCGCAGAAACTACGTCGCGTAAAGTTCATAGTGCATCCTCCTCATCGATTGGCACCGTGGAGGCGACCGCGCCTCGCAAGTTGCACCCTGCATCCCTCATAGGATACCGTATACTACTAGACCTAATCCTATAATAGCTTATCACAAGTATCTGGGGAAGGGAACGACGTTTGGCGAGCGTTCCGAACCGGGGTTCCCGCAAAGAAGGACCCGCTCCAAAGCCCCCTCCATTTTTTGCAGCGAGGGCCCCGTTTCCGGGGCCCTCGGGCAGTGCGATGACAGCGAGGCTCGTCGTGCGTCCAGCGCTACACCTCGCGCTCCACCACAGCAGCGATGGCGTGGGCATGGCGGTCGGCTTCCTCGGCGCTGGCAGCCTCCACCATGACGCGGACGACGGGCTCGGTACCGCTCGGGCGCAGCAGCACGCGGCCGGAATCGCCCAGCTCGGCCTCGGCGGCCTGCACGGCGGCGGCCACGGCGGCGTTGTTGTCCACGGCGTGCTTGTCGTTCACGTGCACGTTCACGAGCGTTTGCGGGAAGCGCGTCATCACGGCGGCTGCGTCGGCGATGGATTTGCCGGCGCGTTTGCAGGCCGCGAGGAACTGCAGCGCCGTGACCAGGCCGTCGCCCGTGGAATTGTGCTCGAGAAAGATCATATGGCCGCTCTGCTCGCCGCCCAGGACGAAGCCGCCCTCGCGCATGGCCTCCAGCACGTAGCGGTCGCCCACCTTCGTCTGGACGAGCTCGATGCCCGCGTCGCGCATCGCATGCGCGAGGCCCAGGTTGCACATGACGGTGGACACGGCGGTGTTGCCGGCCAGGAGCCCGCGCTCCTTGAGGTCGATGGCGCACACGGCCTCAACCACGTCGCCGTCTATCTCGTTGCCGTTGGCGTCCACCAGCATGACGCGGTCCGCGTCGCCGTCGTGGGCGATACCCACGTCCGCGCCGATCTCGGCCACGAGGTCGCGCACGGGGCCCAGATGGGTGGAGCCGCACTGCACGTTGATGTCGGTGCCGTCGAAGTCCTCGTTAACGACCGTGACGTGCGCGCCCAGGCGGCGCAGCGCCTCGGCGCTCGTCATGCACGAGGCGCCGTGGCCCACGTCGAGCGCCACCTTGAGGCCCGCAAGGTCGATGCCCTCGTCGGCCACGGTCGCCACGGCGTGCGCGATGTAGAGCTCGCAGGCGTCGTCCACCGGCAGGGCCACGCCCACGGCGTCGCCGGCCGGCAGCTCCTCGGCCGCGGCACCGCCCTTCGCCACGAACGACTCGATCTCGTCCTCCACCGCATCCGGCAGCTTGAAGCCCTGGGCGTCGAACAGCTTGATGCCGTTGTACTCGGGCGGGTTGTGCGAGGCCGAGATGACGATGCCGCCGTCGCAGTGCAGCTCGCGCACGAGCAGCGCGATGGCGGGCGTCGGGATGATGCCGGCCAGCAGCGCCGTGCCGCCCATCGACATGATGCCGGCCGCCACGGCCGATTCCAGCATGTCGCCCGAAAGGCGCGTGTCCTTGCCGATGAGGATGGTCTTGCCCTGGAACGCCACGGCCGCCTGGCCGAGCTTGAAGGCGAGGTCGCACGTGAGCTGCGTGTTCGCCACCCCGCGAACCCCGTCGGTCCCGAAAAGTCGTGCCATGTTACTTCCCCCTTTTCACGTGTTCTTCGTGGAGGCAGACGGCGCCTTGCGGGCGCTCCGCGTCGGTCATGCGGGTGTTGAGCTCGGCGGCGAACTCGTCGAGGCCGATGCCGTAGCGCTCCAGCGCCACCAGCAGGTGGTACACCACGTCGGCCGCCTCGTAGCGCAGATGGTCCACCGCCGCATCGTACTCGGGCGGCAGCTCCACGGAAAGCGCGTCGTCCGCGTCCGCGCCGGCGACCGCCAGCGTGGCGGCGAGCGACGAGCAGGCCCAGGACTCCACGTCCTTGGCGGCGAGCGCCGTCTCTCCCGCCTCCTCCATGACCTTCTTCAGCACCTCGTCGGCCGGACCGGAGAGCAGGCGGTGCGTGTAGCTCTCCTCCCCCGCTTCGCGTCGCGCTGCGATGGTGGCCGCGAGCGCCTCGAGCGTGGCCCCGATCTGCGAGGCGGGCGGCACCTCGCCGGCCGGAAGGTAGGTTTTATCGGACATGTCGTGCCTTTCGATCTCTTGAACCTGACAGGGCGCCGCATGAAGAGGGGGCGCGCCTTGGCGCGCCCCCGATTGCTACTCTTCGATGTCGTCGTCCTCGGCATCCTCGGAGGAGGATTCCTCGTCCTCCTTGGTGGCCAGGCCGAAGCCGAGCGACCCCACGGAGCCCAGCAGGGCGTCCAGCTCCTCCAGGTTGCGCTGGTAGGAGCGGGGCGGCAGGGCCTCGCCCAGCATGTCCTCGCCCTCGGTGTTGAAGGTCGGGGGCTCGTCGCCGCCGATGAGGATGGTGTCGTCAGGCGAGAACACCATATCCAAGAGCTGCGACATGTCGTCGCTCGTGGCGGCGAGGTCGTCCTCGATCACGTGCGAGAGGCCACGTTCCGCCAACCCCTCCTTCAGCTCCTCGATGGCCTTCACGCCGATGCCCTCGATACGCAGCAGGTCCTCCTCGGTGTGGCCCACGAGGTCGGCCACCGTCTCGATGCCCGCCTCGCTGAACTTGTTGGCCCAGCGCTGCGATACGCCCAGGTCGTCGTAGATGTACAGGCGCGCGTCCTCGTCGGACAGCTGAGGGCCACGGTGCCCGAGAGACAGGCCGCTGTAGTAGCTGCCGTAGTTCGTGCCCATGTTGAGGTAGCCGTCGCCGTCGAGCGACCAGTCCTGCGGCTGGGGCAGCAGCTCCTCGATCTCGCGGAGCGCCTCGGGGGCGAAGTCGGGCAGGTTCTCGCCCTGCACGCCGGAAACCGGGCGGCCCTTGTAGGTGAGCCCCACCTCGCGGTAGCGCGGAAGGCCCGTGCCCGCCGGGATAGGCTTGCCGATGATGACGTTCTCCTTGAGGCCGGCCAGGTGGTCGGTCTTGCCCTCGATGGCGGCGTCGGTGAGCACCTTGGTGGTCTCCTGGAAGGAGGCCGCCGACAGGAACGAGTCCGTGGCGAGCGACGCCTTGGTGATGCCCAGCAAGAGCGGCTGGCCCACGGGCGGCTCCTTGCCCTCGGCGATGAGGCGGTTGGCCTCGTCCTCGAACTCGAAGCGGTTGACCTGGCGGCCCGGCAGGTAGTCGGAGTCGCCGGCGTCCGTCACGGCCACCTTGCGCAGCATCTGGCGCGAGATGACCTCGATGTGCTTGTCGTTGATGTCCACGCCCTGGCTCACGTACACGCCCTGGACCTGGCTCACGATGTAGCGCAGCGTGGTGTTCGGGTCGGTGAGGCGCAGCAGGTCGTGCGGGTTCACCGAGCCCTTGGTGAGCTGCTGGCCCACGCGTACCTCGCACCCGTCCGTCACGCCCGGCAGCATCTGGGCGCGGGCGCTCACCACGTACTCGCGGAAGTTGCCCTGCTGGTCGTGGATCGTGAGGGTCTTGGACTGCTTGTCGCCCGCGATCTGCAGCGTGCCGGAGATCTCCGCGAGCACCGCAAGGCCCTTGGGCTTGCGCGCCTCGAACAGCTCCTGGACACGGGGCAGGCCGTGCGTGATATCCTCGCCGGCCACGCCGCCGGTGTGGAACGTGCGCATGGTGAGCTGGGTGCCCGGCTCGCCGATGGACTGGGCGGCGATGATGCCCACCGCCGTGCCGATGTTCACCGGGCGGCTCGTGGCGAGGTCCCAGCCATAGCACTTCTGGCACACGCCGTGCTCGGCATGGCAGGTCATGACCGTGCGGATGACCACCGTGTCGATGCCGGCCTCGTCCATGGCGCGCAGCTGGTCCATACGCTCCACGTACTCGCCCGCGGCCAGCACTACCGTGCCGTCGGCGCCCTTGGCGTCCTCCAGCAGGCAGCGGCCGATGAGGTTGTCGTCCACCTCGCCCTTGTCGTTGTGCAGCGGGTAGGGCACGCCGTCGGTCGTCCCGCAGTCGATCTCGCGGATGATGACGTCCTGGGCCACGTCCACCAGGCGGCGGGTCAGGTAGCCCGAGTCGGCGGTACGCAGCGCCGTGTCGGCGAGGCCCTTGCGGGCGCCGTGCGTGGAGATGAAGTACTCCAGAACCGACAGGCCCTCGCGGAAGTTCGCCTTGATGGGTCGGTCGATGATCTCGCCCTTCGGGTCGGACATCAGGCCGCGCATGCCGGCCAGCTGGCGGATCTGCTTGATGTTGCCTCGGGCGCCGGAGAACGCCATCATGTAGATGGGGTTGAACTTGTCGAAGTTCTCGGCCATGGCCTCGCCGACCTCTTCGTTGGCGGCGTTCCAGATGTCCACGACCTGCTTGTGGCGCTCCTCCTGGCTCATGAGGCCCATCTCGTAGTCCTCGTCGATGGCCGCGACCTTCTCGTCGGCGGCCGCCAGGATCTCTCCCTTGTTCGGCGGCACCGTGGCGTCGTACACCGACACGGTGACGCCGGCGCGCGTGGCGTAGTGGAAGCCCGCGTCCTTTAGGCCGTCCAGGATAGGCGGCACGCTGGACAGCTCGTAGCGGTTGCACACGTCCTCCACGAGACGACTGATCTCCTTCTTGTTCATCTCGTAGTTGAGGTACGGGTAGTCCTCGGGCAGCACGTTGTTGAACGTGATGCGGCCGATGGTGGTCTCGATGCGCTCGCCGGCCTCGTGGTCCTCGAACGTGTTGTACGCCGTGGCCACCTGCGTGTCCTTGGAAAGGCGCACCCAGATCTTGGCCTGCAGGTCCAGCTCGGCTCGCGCGTCGTAGGCGTTCATGGCGTCGTCGAAGTCGATGAACGCGCGGCCCTCGCCCTCGAAGCCGTCGCGGGCGGCCGTGAGGTAGTACAGGCCGATGATCATGTCCTGCGTGGGCACGGTCAGCGGACGGCCGTGGGCCGGCGACTTGATGTTGTTGGCGGAGAGCATAAGCACGCGGGCCTCGGCCTGCGCCTCAGCGCCCAACGGCACGTGCACGGCCATCTGGTCGCCGTCGAAGTCGGCGTTGAAGGCGGTGCAGACCAGCGGGTGCAGCTTGATGGCCTTGCCCTCGACCAGCACCGGCTCGAAGGCCTGGATGCCCAGGCGGTGCAGCGTGGGGGCGCGGTTCAGCAGCACGGGGTGTTCCGTGATGACCTCTTCGAGCACGTCCCACACGTAGCTGGCACCGCGGTCCACGGAGCGCTTGGCCGCCTTGATGTTGGCGGCGTACTCGAGCTCCACCAGGCGCTTCATGACGAAGGGCTTGAACAGCTCCAACGCCATCTGGCTCGGCAGGCCGCACTGGTGCAGCTTCAGCTGCGGGCCTACGACGATGACCGAACGGCCGGAGTAGTCCACGCGCTTGCCCAGCAGGTTCTGGCGGAAGCGGCCCTGCTTGCCCTTGAGCATGTCGGAGAGCGACTTCAGCGGGCGGTTGCCCGGGCCCGTGACGGGGCGGCCGCGGCGGCCGTTGTCGAACAGGCTGTCGACGGCCTCCTGCAGCATGCGCTTCTCGTTGTTGACGATGATCTCGGGAGCGCCCAGGTCCAGCAGGCGCTTGAGACGGTTGTTGCGGTTGATGACGCGGCGGTACAGGTCGTTCAAGTCGCTCGTGGCGAAGCGGCCGCCGTCCAGCTGCACCATGGGGCGCAGGTCGGGCGGGATGACCGGGATGACGTCCAGGATCATGTCCGTGGGCTTGTTCGTGGACTTCAGGAACGCGTCGACCACCTTGAGGCGCTTGATGGCCTTGGCGCGCTTCTGTCCCTTGCCGTTGGCGATGGTCTCGCGCAGCTCCTCGGCCACGGCGGCCAGGTCCATGGCGTCCAGCAGATCGCGCACGGACTCGGCGCCCATGCCGCCCGTGAAGTAGTCGCGGTAGTTCAGGCGCATCTCGCGGTACAGGGCCTCATCGGGCACGAGCTGCTTCGGCTCGATCTTCATGAAGGCGTCGAACGCGTCCTGGCGCAGCGCCTTGCGCTCGTTGAACTCCTCGTAGATGTCGGCGATCTCCTCGTCGACCTCCTCGGGCGTCAGGCGCTCGTCCTCGTCGACCTCGTCCACGAAGTCGTCGTCCTCGGGCACGTAGCTCGTGGACAGCTTGCGCGTGGCCTCGATGAGGCGGTCGCGCTCGGCGTCCAGCTCCTCGAGGTCGGCGGCCAGCTCGTCGCGCAGCTCGTCGGCGTCCTCCTCGCGGGCCTCCTTGTCAACCGAGGTCACGATGGAGGAGGCGAAGTACAGCACCTTCTCCAGCTCTTTCGGCGGGATGTCCAGCAGGTAGCCCAGGCGCGAGGGCGAGCCCTTGAAGTACCAGATATGGCTCACCGGCGCGGCCAGCTCGATGTGGCCCATGCGCTCGCGGCGCACCTTGCTGCGCGTGACCTCCACGCCGCAGCGCTCGCACACGATGCCCTTGAAGCGCACGCGCTTGTACTTGCCGCAGGCGCACTCCCAGTCCTTCGTGGGGCCGAAGATCTTCTCGCAGAACAGGCCGTCCTTCTCGGGCTTGAGCGTGCGGTAGTTGATGGTCTCGGGCTTCTTCACCTCGCCGCGCGACCAGCCGCGCACATCCTCGGCGTTGGCAAGCGAAATACGCAGGGCGTCGAAATTGGTAACGTCGAATTCCGTCGTCATCTATCGCTCCTCCCCATCCCCGATGAGGTCGTTCGTTCCATTATCGTCAGAGATGTCTCCCATGAGCTCTCCCAGTTCGGCGGCGATGTCGTCGAGAGCGTTCGCCGCATCTTCCTCGGTCTTGCGCGCGTCGGCCGCGATGGCCTCGAACAGCGCGCGGTCTCCGTCTTCCTGCCCCTCGGACTCCACCGTCACGTCGATGGTCTGGTGGTCGTGGCCCTCGAGCTCCACGTTCAGGCACAGGGACTTCATTTCCTTCACCAGCACCTTGAAGGACTCGGGCACCTCGGCGGCCGGGATGTTCTCGCCCTTGACGATGGACTCGTAGGACTTGACGCGGCCGGCGGTGTCGTCGGACTTCACGGTGAGGATCTCCTGCAGCACGTTGGACGCGCCGTAGGCGTAGAGCGCCCACACTTCCATCTCGCCGAAGCGCTGGCCGCCGAACTGCGCCTTGCCGCCCAGCGGCTGCTGGGTGATCAGGCTGTAGGGGCCGGTGGAGCGGGCGTGGATCTTGTCGTCGACCATGTGGCCAAGCTTCAGGATGTAGCTCTGGCCGACCGTGATGGGCTCGCGGAACTTCTCGCCCGTGCGGCCGTCGTAGAGCCACGTCTTGCCCGTGCGGGACAGCTGCGGCACGAACTCGTCGCGCGCCTTGTCGCCGTACTTGGCGTGGTTGATGTTGATGAGGTTGCGGTTCGCCTTCTCGATGGCATCGGAGATCTCGCGCTCCGTGGCGCCGTCGAACACGGGCGTGGCCACGTGCATCGGGCCCTCGACCACGGCGTCCGTCTCCTCCGCGTCGTCCCAGCCCCACTTCGCGGCCCAGCCCAGGTGGTTCTCCAGCAGCTGGCCCACGTTCATACGGGAGGGAACGCCGAGCGGGTTCAGGATGACGTCGATGGGGGTGCCGTCAGCGAGGTAGGGCATGTCCTCCAGCGGCAGCACGCGCGAGATGACGCCCTTGTTGCCGTGACGGCCGGACAGCTTGTCGCCCTGCTGCACCTTGCGCTTCTGCGCCACGTAGATGCGCACGAGCTCGTTCACGCCGGGGGCCAGCTCGTCGCCGGCCGCGCGGCTGAAGCGCGCCATGCCGATGACGCGGCCGCCGGAGCCGTGGGGCACCTTGAGGGACGTGTCGCGCACCTCGCGGGCCTTCTCGCCGAAGATGGCGCGCAGCAGGCGCTCCTCGGCCGTGAGCTCCGTCTCGCCCTTCGGCGTGACCTTGCCCACCAGCACGTCGCCCGGGAACACCTCGGCGCCCACGCGGATGATGCCGTCGGCATCGAGGTCGGAGATCATGTCGTCGGAGATGTTCGGGATCTCGCGGGTGATCTCCTCGGGGCCGAGCTTCGTGTCGCGCGCGTCGATCTCGTACTCTGAGATGTGGATGGACGTGAGCAGGTCCTCGGACACCACGCGCTCGGACACGATGATGGCGTCCTCGTAGTTGTAGCCTTCCCACGGCATGTAGGCCACCATGAGGTTCTGGCCGAGCGCGAGCTCGCCGCCGTCGCAGCTGGGGCCGTCGGCCAGCACGTCGCCCTTCTGCACCTCGTCGCCCTTGCGCACGATCGGGCGGTGGTTGATGCAGCCGGACTGGTTGGAGCGCTGGAACTTCGGCACGAGGTACTCGTCGTACTCGCCGTCGTCGTTCAGGATGATGATGGTCTGGCCGTCCACGTAGTCCACGACGCCCGGGTTCTGGGCGACGAGGATCTCGCCGGAGTCCACCGCGATGCGGTGCTCGATGCCGGTGCCCACGAGCGGCGCGTTCGGGCGCAGCAGCGGCACGGCCTGGCGCTGCATGTTCGAGCCCATGAGGGCGCGGTTCGCGTCGTCGTGCTCGAGGAACGGGATGAGCGAGGTAGCCACCGACACCATCTGGCGCGGGGATACGTCCATGTAGTTCACCTGGCTGGGCGGCAGCTCGTCGGGCTCGCCGAACACGCCGTTGGCGTCCTTCGTGCGGCAGAGCACGCGGGCAGCCACATGGAACTCGCCGTTCTCGTCGAACGTGCCGAACTGGCGCGTCTCGGGGTCGAACAGGTCGTTCGCCTGGGCGATGACGTAGTTCTCCTCCTCGTCGGCCGTGAGGTAGTCCACGTCGTCGGTGACCTTGCCGTCCACGACGCGGCGGTACGGCGTCTCGATGAAGCCGTAGGGGTTGATGCGGGCGTAGGTTGCCAGCGAGCCGATGAGGCCGATGTTCGGGCCTTCAGGCGTCTCGATGGGGCACATGCGGCCGTAGTGGGACGTGTGGACGTCGCGCACCTCGAAGCCGGCGCGCTCGCGGGACAGGCCGCCCGGGCCGAGGGCCGACAGACGGCGCTTGTGCGTGATGCCGGCGGCGGGGTTCGTCTGGTCCATGAACTGGGACAGCTGCGAGGAGCCGAAGAACTCCTTGATGGCCGCCACGATGGGGCGGATGTTCACCAGAGACTGCGGCGTGATCTCGTCGGGCTCCTGCATGCTCATGCGCTCGCGCACGACGCGCTCCATGCGCGACAGGCCGATGCGGAACTGGTTCTGGATGAGCTCGCCCACCGTGCGGATGCGGCGGTTGCCGAAGTGGTCGATGTCGTCGGTCTGGAAGTCCTCGGCGCCGGCGTGCAGGCCCACGATGTACTGCATCGTGCGCACGATGTCGTCGTCGGTGAGCGTGGAGGCCTCGTAGTCCGGGTCGAAGCCCAGCTTCTTGTTGATCTTGTAGCGGCCGACCTTCGCCAGGTCGTAGCGCTGCGGGTTGAAGAACAGGCCCTCGAGGAGCGTGCGGGCGGAGTCGATGGTGGGCGGCTCGCCGGGACGGAAGCGCTTGTACAGCTCGATGAGCGACTCTTCCTTCGTGGTGGCCGGGTCGCGGTCGAGCGTGCGCAGCACCATCTCGTCGGAGCCGAGGAGCTCGATGATCTCCTCGCGCGTCTCGGCCAGGCCGAGGGCGCGCACGAGCAGCGTGGCCGGCTGCTTGCGCTTGCGGTCGATGCGCACGGACAGGATGTCGCGCTTGTCGGTCTCGAACTCGAGCCACGCACCGCGGCTCGGGATGACCTTCGCGTTGTAGATGGTCTTGTCGGACGTCTTGTCGCGCTCGGCGGCGAAGTAGACGCCCGGGGAGCGCACGAGCTGGGACACCACGACGCGCTCGGTGCCGTTGATGATGAAGGTGCCGCGCGGCGTCATGAGCGGGAAGTCGCCCATGAACACGTCCTGCTCCTTGATCTCGCCCGTCTCGCGGTTGATGAAGCGGATCTCCACGAACAGCGGCGCCTGGTAGGAGACGTCCTTCTCCTTGCACTCGTCCACCGTGTACTTGGGCTCGCCGAATTCGTGCTTGCCGAACTCGACGCACATGTCCTTCGTCGAGTTCTCGATGGGGCTGATGTCGTGGAAGGCCTGCGCGAGGCCCTCGCCCTTGAAAAACTCGAAGCTGTCGGTCTGGATGGCTATGAGGTTGGGGACGTCCATGACGTCCGGAATCTTGGCGAAGCTGCGGCGGTTCCTGTAAAGGCTGGTGGGAGCGCTGTTTTTTGCTTGGGCCACGAGGCTTTTCCTCCTTCAAGAAAATCCGTGAAACTGCGAAAAGTCGCAATTTCTAAAAATACTTCGGTTGTCAAGAGGTGTCAAGGAAAATTTTTACGAACTGTGGTGATTTGCTGTAGTTTCACGGGTTTAGCTGGGGAAATGGCGAGGAAACTTTTTGGTGGCGCGAAGGGTTTCGGCACACTGCGAACGCCCGCCGAGCGGAAGGTCGAGAGCTCGGGTGCATGCGGGGAGGGGCGAGCGGCGCATCGGGAGGACTCGGGGGGGGGTGACCGCATGCGTCGGGGCGGTCCCCCTGCACGTGAGCAATCGGCCGGCGATTCAATGATGAGGGTCTCTGCGCGTATGTGGCCGGCCGGCAAGGCGTCTCTGCCGTTGTGCGGGGCTTCTGCACGAGGTGTCTGTGCACATGCGGCCGGCTGACGGGGGGCGTTTCCGCTCGCATGCAGCCGGCCGGCGGGGGTGTCTCCGCGCTGTGCGGGAGCTTCTGCACGAGGTGTCCTCTTTTTCGGCGGGTTCTGTCAAAATATGGACGGTTTGGCAATCTCGACCCTGTCATTTCGCTTGCAAGCCGCAGACGTTTTTCAAACCTTTTGCAGTTTCACCAGTTCAGGTAGCAGACGCGCGCTGCAAGCCAGAGGAGCACGCTGCGGTCGATTGCCAAACCGGTCCGTTTTTGACGCTTGACGGCCTCTGGGCCGACATGCGCTCGCGACTGCACGTTCCGCCTTTTCCGATGGGCGCCCCGTGCGATGGCGAGATCAAGCAGGATGCGGCTTGAAGCGGAATACGACCCGCGCGGCGCACCGCGAAATCGGCAGGACGCAGCCTACCCGGAGCACTGCGCCGCCTCGCCCGCCAGAGTTGCCTGGTAGCGCTCCAGCAATTCGCAGGGCTGGTAGCTCAGCTTGTTCTCGCGCAGGCCGGGAAGGCCCAGGTCCTCCTCAAGGTTGAGGTACTCGGCGCGGGGGGCCACGGTGCGGGCCAGCTCGCGTAGGAGGGCGCGCCAGATATAGCGGAAGTCCAGGTTGCCCTTGAGCACCATGACGTCGAAGGCGCCGCCAGACAGGAGGGACCCGTAGGCGTAGCCCTGCACGTCGCCGGCGATGCGCAGCAGGATGCCCTCCAGGCCCAAGGCCTCGAAATGGTCCAGGTCGAGCGCGATCTTGCGGTGTTCCAGCTCCAGGGGGTGCTCCTCGGTGCCGCGGCGGCGGCTCCCGTCGTGCCAGGCCTGCTGGAACGCGCGCAGCTCGTCGAGGCAGGCGGGGACGATGGGCTCGAAGGACACCTCATCGCCGTAGAGCTGGAAGAACTTGTTCGTCTCGCGGCGCTTCTTCGCGAGCGCCGGACCCGCGTAGGCGGCGATGTCCCGAGTGCGGTAGAGGTAGTCGGCGAAAGCGCGGTCGGTGGAAAATGCGAACATACCGGGCAGCGCCTCCTCGAGGCGCTGGCGCTGCGAGGGGGTCACGCCCACGAGCACGGGCCGCTCCCCCGTCCGGGCCGCCTCCTCCAGAAGGCGGCCGGCATCGGCGACGACGTCCTCCCCGCCGAGCGGCGGGTAGTATGCCACGGCCCCCGGAAGCCGGCGGGTCTGGCGCACGTGCAGCGCGCGCCCCTCGAGGCGGACCTCCGTGCCGTACTTCTCCGTAAGCGAGTACAGGTTGGCGAACCCGAGCGCGGAGTCGTTGCGCCCGAGCGGGGCAAGCACCTGATCGACGGCCTCTTTGTCGGCAAGCTGCAGCGTTCTGTATTCCATGGATCACTTTCCTCGGGGCTTCTCCTCAACGGTGCCGGCGGGCACCGGCACCCTAGTGTAGACGAATGCACCCCGGGCGAACAGCCTCAAGTTCGCAACGGCCACCGGCGCCCTTCCCGCCCCCACGAGGCGGCGAAAGGGGGTACACTGTCAACCAACCGTAGAAAGGTCCTGCCATGTACCGCAAGACGCTGCGCATCAACCTGTTCGGCATCGAGCCGCCCGTGGAGGAGGCCCTGCGCCGCGCGGCGCCCCTCGATCGGTTCGAGCATGCAGTCGAGGCCTTCCCCACTGTGGACGGCGAGGCATTCTGCAGCTGCGACATCGCGGTCGTCGACCTGCGGCTCTTCGCCGGCTCACCGGGCGGGGCCCGGCCGTCGCGCTGCCTTGCGGACCTCGCGGCGAGACGGCGCGAGCGGCTCGACACGTTCTACAGCGCCGTAGCGGTCGTAGCCGACGCCGCCGAGGCGGCGCGCTGGACGCCGGAGGACTACCGGGTGATCGACGCGCTGTGGACGGGCCCGCTCGACGGGACGCGGGCCGCATTCGAGCTCGCCCGGCTGCAGCGGTCGGCGAAGCGCGACGCCGACTTGGCCCTCGCGCAGCAGTACCTCGACACCGCCATCGACTCCATCCCCGAGCTCGTGTGGTTCAAGGACGCCCACGGCGCCCACCTCAAGGTGAACGACGCGTTCTGCGAGACGGTGGGCAAGACGAAGGACCAGGTGGAAGGCCGAGGACACTACTATATATGGGACATCACGCCCGACGAGTACGCGCAGGGCGAGTTCGTGTGCCTGGAATCCGAGGAGGAGACCATGCGCTCGAACACGACGCTCCTGTTCGACGAGCAGGTGAAGACGAGAGGCGGCATGCGCCAGTTCAAGACGTACAAGACGCCGCTCATAGACTACGACGGCTCCGTCATGGGCACCGTCGGCGTGGCCCACGATGTGACGGACCTGGGAAACATCAGGACCGAGCTGGAGATATTCATCGACTCGATGCCCTACGCCGTCGTGGTGCTCGACAACGAGGGCGCCATCGTCAACATCAACGAGCGCGCCGAGGACTATTTCGACGTAAGACGCGAGCGCGTGGTAGGCGGCAACTTCGACCGCTGGCGGCGCATCGTGCTGGGCGATGCCGTGGTGGACGCGAACGATTTCGAGGATTCGTCCTTCTTCACGGCATCCATCCGCGGGGAGTCGAAGACGTTCGAGGTCAACGAGCGCGCCATCCTCGACGTGTTCGGCAACGCGACAGGGGTGCTGCGCATCTACCGCGACGTGACGAACGAGCGGAAACTCGAGCAGCGCGTGATAGCCGCCGCACGCACCGACTACCTGACCGGGCTGTACAACCGGCGCTACTTCTACGAGCACGTGGAGGAGCATCGCGGTAACCAGCCGGTCACGCTCATCACGTTCGACCTGGACGATTTCAAGAACATCAACGACCGCTACGGCCATGCGGCCGGCGACGCGGCACTCGGCATGACGGCGAAGATGCTGCGGGAGGCGTTTCCCGACGGGTTCGTGGTGCGCTGGGGCGGCGACGAGTTCGTGGTAGCGCTCATGGGAGAGCGGTCGACCGAGCGGACGGAGGCGACCGTGCGCGCGCTGCTCGCGGAGCTCGCGCACGAGTCCGCGGCAGACGGGAACGCCTGGGCGGTCACGGCGAGCGCCGGCATAGCCGCCACCGACGACCCAGCGCTGCCCATCGACGCCCTCATCAGGAAGAGCGACGAGGCGCTCTACCGCGCCAAGCGCGAGGGCGCCTCGCCGTGCGTGGCCGGCCCAGACCCGGCCTGAGGGACGGGCTGGTGGGATGCCGGACGCAGCGCAAGGCCCCGGAGGGCCAGGCGATGCGTCCGGCACCCGCCTTGCTATGCCTTCTCCACCTTGAAGTCGCCGCTGGCCAGATGCACCTTTATGGCGGTGGAGCCGTCGCCGTGCACGTACGAGCCGCCTTGCTGCATGGTCTCGAAGGCGCTGGAGAAGCTGCCCGACGCCTTGCTGACCTTGGCCGTGAAGCCCGTGTCGGCAGGCAGGGCCACGCTCACCTGGCCGCTGGCCAGATCCGAGTCCACCTGCCTCGGGGCCACGCCCTGGCAGACGACGTCCAGCTGGCCCGACGCCGTCTTCGTGCTCACGCGCTCGGAGAACGAGCCCTCGGCGCGCACCTGGCCGCTGGCCACGTCCACGTCGAGCGAGGCGGCGGCGAGGCCGTCTGCGTCGATCTCGCCCGACGCCAGCTTGAACCGGAGCGTGTCGCAGCCGATGCCGGCCACTCGGTAGTAGCCCGACGCGCCGTCGACGGTCACGGTGCCGAGGCTTTTCGCGTAACGCTCGGGGATGCGCACCTCGAGGCGCTTCTGCCCCAGCGCGAAACACGACCACCAGCTGCCGTAATCCACCTTGAGCGTGCCGCCGGACACGCTCCAGCGCATCTGCTGCGCCTTCGTAAGACCGGTGGGGGCCGTTTCCACGAGCTCGATAACGTCGCCTGCCCCGTCGTCGACCACCGAGATGTCCACCGAGCCGGCCGCCCAGCTGACGGACAGGTTTTTCACGCCGTTCGCGTCCACGCTTGCATTGCCCATTTCCGTACCCCCTCCGAAGTAGATTCCCTGCGAGCATCCGCGCATCGACCCCACGCCCGCCACGGCAAACAGCAGCAGGGCCAACAAGACGATGAGCGCTATCTTGACATACGACGACCGGGTGAGCCTTGTCATGTTCACCACCCGCCCTTACCGGCGCCCGGCCCGATAGTTCGGGTCGTTCTCGATGATGCGGGCTATCCAGTAGTACAGAGGGATGGTGAGGAAGATCACCCAGGCAGGATGCCAGGCCCCGAAGAGGAACCCGACGAGCAGGAACAGGATGACGCACAGCACGGGATAAGGGAACGTCATCCACGGGCTGTGGCGACGGCGTCCGTCCGGCGCGTCGTAGGAGCCCGCCGGCTGCTGCGGCGGGACGGAGGCGCCGTAGCCGGGTTGCTGCACCGGCGCGTAGCCGTGCGGCGGAGGCGGCACGGGCGCGCCGGTGCAGGGATGCGGGGCGGGGCCGGTCGACCCCGCTGCCGCCGACGCGGCGTCCGGCTGGGATGGGGCTGCCGGGCGGGCACCCGCCTCGTGGAAGGGAGAGCCGGGCTGGCAGGCCGCCGTCGATGCCGCCGACTGCCGCGGAGCAGATGCAGGAGCCGGCTGCTGGGCCGGCACGGACGCCGTTTGCGACGTGGCCGGTTGCGTCGATTGCCGGGTTTCCGGACGGGCTGCCGCCTGGGCCGCAGCAGCCGCGGCGGCGGCAGTCGCGGCGGCTGCTGCGGCAGCCGTGGCAGCCTCGCGCGCCTCGACCTCGGCGGAGGCGGCACGGTCGGACGACTCGAACGTCACGTCGTCGGCGATGTCCGCCTCCACGCGCACGAGCTCGTCGAGCGTGACGCCGTACAGGTCGGCGAGCGCGATGAGGTTGCCCGTGTCGGGCGACGACTCGGCGCGCTCCCACTTCGACACGGCCTGGCGCGACAACCCCAGCCGCGCAGCCAGCTCTTCCTGGCTGAAGCCCTTCTCGCGCCTCATCTCGGCTAGGCGTTGGGCGATTTCGACGTTCATGAACGATCCCTTTCTCGGCGTTGGCGTCATGCGAACCTCTTTCTCGCCCTCCAGTGTGCGGTAGCGTGGCTGGTTGCACCAGCATCTCTGGTAACCATTTTACGCAACCGCCGGTTGCCTCCCTGTGTGAAAGGGGATTTTGTGACAAAGCGCGCCGAAACCCATGACATTTGTCATGGGGCGCTCATGCGGGAGAGGCAGGACGCCTCAGCGGGTGCTGTCGCGCAGGGCCTTGAGCTTCGCCAGGGTGGACGGGTCGATGCGGGAGGCCACGGTGTTCTTCTCGGCCACCTTCGGGGTCTCGTCGAGGCGGGCGTCGTCGTAGTAGCGGTCGACCTCCAGGCTGAAGCCGTTCGCGCTCATGCGGTCCACGCCGAAGCCGAACACGGTGTCCTGGATGGTGGCGTCGCTCGTGACCACGAGCGTCTCCACCTGGCGCTCGCGCGCGTCGTGCGCGAGCTTCTCGATGACCTTGTCGGCCGACTGGCCGGACGGGCTGAACATGATGCGCACGCCGCCCACGCTCTCGGCCTCGCCCGTGGAGAACTCGTTGCGGCCGCCGTCGAACACGATGATGGCGCGCCAGTCGCGGCCGGCGTAGTTCACCACGTCGTTGATGAGGCGCTCGCGCGCCGTGTTGAACGCGTCATCGGTGTAGTCGGGCCCCGTGATCTCGCGGTAGCGGCTCCCCGACCGCAGCACGTTGTATCCGTCCACGATCAGCAGTTTTTTGCGTTGCTTGGGCAATGCTCTCGACTCCCGTTAGCTTCCATCCGATTCGCGCGGAGCGCGAACTTTACCGCGCTGGTCCTGTTGCCGAACCGCCCAGGTTGGCGTAGTAAGCCAGCGAGGGCGGCCGTGGTGCCCGGAATTCGCGGGATCGCGGGGGCGAAGCGTACTTCGGTACGCGAGCCCCCGGGATCGTGCGAAGGCCGGGTGCCACGGCCGGCCGCCCCCTTCGGGGACTTGCTTCGCGGCGCAGCATGTCGGCTGCGTTCCGGCGGCCGGCAGGCCGCCGGAACTCTAGTAGTTCTGCCTGAGCCACTCGTACATGCAGGCGGTGGAGGCCTGCGCCACGTTCAGGGAGGCCACCTCGCCCATCTGGGGCAGCTTCACCAGGAAGTCGCAGCTCTCCTTCACCACGCGGGACAGGCCCTCGGATTCGTTCCCCATGACGAGGGCGATCTTGCCTTTCAGGTTCGAGCACCAGATCACGTCGTCTGCCTGCTCGCTGGCTCCCGCCACCCAGAAGCCGCGCTCTTTGAGGCGCGCCATGACCTGCACGAGGTTCGGCACCTGTGCCACGGGCATGTGCGCGATGGCGCCCGCCGAGCTCTTGTAGGTGGAGGCATCCACCTTCGCGCTGCGCTTGTTGGGAATGACCAGGCCGCACGCGCCCACGGCCTCGGCGCTGCGGGCGATGGCGCCCAGGTTGCCGGCGTCGGTGAGGTGGTCGAGGATGACCACGAGCGCGCGGCCCCCGTTCTCCTCGGCATAAACCTCGGCAGCCCGCTCGATCTCGGTGATGTCCACGTAGGCGTGCGGCTTGGTCTCCGCCATGACGCCCTGGTGGCTGCCGCGCTCGGACTTGTCGTCCAGCGTCTTACGCGGCACCGTGGTCACGGTCACGTCGAAATGCTTCGCCTTGCGCAGGATGTCCTCCACCAGGCCGTCGCGCTTCGCATTGTCGGCCAGCAGGATGCGCTTGATGGGCACCTGCGTGCGCAGCGCCTCGATGATGGGGCGTTTGCCCTCGATGTAATCTGCCATGGGAATCGCTTTCCGCAGGCGGCACGGGGCCGGCGCTGCGCGTTTCGGGTTCGATGTCAAGCGGAAAGTGTACCACGCGGCACGCAGCACGCGCGGGGCTTCGATAAAAACTGCGTCAATCGCCCGGCGAGGGCATCGGGGGGTTCGGAGGCACCGGCTTCGCCAAGGTCCCGCCCTCCGGATACGCCATGCCCTCCAGGTAGGAAACGGCGCGGTTCTTCCCCTCGGCCTTCGCCCGGTAGAGCGCGATGTCGGCCCGGCGGTACAGCTCGGAGAACGGATGCGGATCCCGCTCCACCACCACGCCCACGCTGAGGCTGACGTCATGCGGGAAACCGCGGTCGGCCGCCATGGCGCGGAACGCGCCGATGAGGGCCTCCGAGCGCTCCATGGCAACGCGCGGGTCGTACACGTCGCGCATGAGCACCATGAACTCGTCGCCCCCCAGGCGCGCCACGATGTCGCTCGATCGGAAAAGCGTGCGGGCGGTGTCGACGAACGCCGTGAGCAGGTTGTCGCCCACCAGGTGGCCGAACTGGTCGTTGACCGACTTGAAGTAGTCCACGTCGGCCAGAAGGCACGCGTAGGACACGTCGGGCTGCTTGGAGGAGCAGTACTCGCGCAGACGGCCCTGCAGGTAAGAACGGTTGTATGCCTTGGTAAGCGCGTCGATTGAGGATTGCTCCAGCAGCTCGTACTCCTCGGACACGTCCACGATCTTGCCCACGTACCTCACGAGCCGCCCCTCGGCGTCGTAGATGCGGCGGCCCATAACGCGCTGGTGCACGTACCCCTCCCGCTCGCCCTTGTAGCCGCCGAAGAAGAACACGGGGCGAAGGCGGTACACGTAGGCGTAGGCGTCGTGCTCCGTGCCGGGCTCGGGCTGGGCCTGCGACAGCATATGCGCGTCGGCGGCATAGCGCTCCCGGTCGTCGGGATGCACGAAGCCCTCGGGGTTGAGCGTGTCCAGGCAGTGCTCCACCACGATCTTGTTGCGCCTGATGTCCGGGGTCGCCCCGAAGCGGGTCGAGAACAGGTACAGCGTGTCGAGCGCCACATCGTATTCGTAGATGACGTCGTCCGACAGCTCGGAGACGATCTCGTAGCGCTCCCGCTCGACCTTGGCCTGCGACAGCACGGCATCGAGGTCGAGCGCGCCCACGTCGCGCGCGGTCATCCTGCGCGAAGCAAGCGGGTTGTGCGGTGCATCGGGAGCCGAGCTGTGCATGTGGACGATGCGCCAGTCGTCACCGTCGGGGGCATACACGAACGTCAGGCGGCGCACATACTCGTCGCGGGAAGGCCCGTCGCCCGCGTCGCCCTTCGTCGCCCGCGTACGCAGGTTCGACAGCACGATGGCGCATGACTCGTTGCGATAGGAGAGGTGGCATTCATGGGATACGATGCGCGACCCGATACGGCGCGCGAACGCGCAAGAGGCATCAAGGAGCCGAGCGACGGCATCGGTGTCGAAGGCATGGAGCTCGCTGGCGTAACCGTAGCAGGTCGTACGGACAGGGTCGAGGCAAGCCAGCGCCGCGTCGAGGTCTCCTCGCTCGTAGCAGGCCTCCACGAACTCTCGAGTCTTGTCAACTAGCAAGAACGCCAGGTTCCCCATATCGCCAGCTTTCGCCTCCATCGCAACCTGCGGCGTACCGCCGCCTTAATTGAGAGCACCATACTAGCATAGTGTCAAGGCAAAAAATGCCCCCCCCCCCCCGAATTTTTCATCATTAACCCATAGGGTGATGTTTTCGACATCGTTTCCGCACATTCAGCGCGACGCGGAACCGCCTAACGCTTCGCGACAGCCTGCTCGGCCGCACCTCTCGCCCTCACGTCCACCTTCCCGGCGTCCGGCACATCAGCTCGCGCCGTCTCCCCCATCCGCATCCTTGCGCGCGCCGCTGCGGCGATCCGCATCCTCGGGACCTTCGTCCTCGCAAGTCGCCTCCCTAGCCGCGCCCTGGCCATCCCCCTTCCGCACGCGCGAGCGCCTGCGCTGCCGCCGCACCGAGATGCGGTCGCCGCCCTGCAGGAACACGCCCGACACCACGCGCTTCGCCTTGCCCACGCCGCGCGCCACATGCGGGGTGAGGTCGGCCTCGTTGCGGGTCTTCCAGTCGAAGTACACGCTCCAATAGCGCAGGAAGCCCACCGTGAACACGCAGGCGATGCCGGCCACCACGAGCGGCACGCCCGCATAGGCCAGCACGGTGAACAGCAGCGCGCCTCCCAGGCCCGCCACCGCATAGAAGTTCGACTGCTGGAAGATGCCGGGCGTCTCGCCCACGCAGATGTCGCGCACAGCGCCGCCGCCCACGGCCGTGATGGCGCCCAGGATGACGGTGAGCACGAAGCCCTCGCCACAGGCGTAGGCCTTCGACGCGCCCGCGAGCGCGAACAGGCCCACCGACAGCGCGTCGGCGAAGAACACCATGGCGTCGAGGTGCTTGAACAGCCCGCGGAAGTAGAACACGAACACGCACAGCACGATGCACAGCAGGATAAGGTCGGGGTGCGACGTGAAGTACACGCCCTTGTCCTGCAGCAGCACATCGCGGATAATGCCGCCGCCGTAGCCCGTGACCAGGCCCAGCACCACCGTGCCGATGATATCCAGCTTGCGGTCGCACGCGAACAGCGCGCCGGTGAGCACGCCCACCACCACGGAGAAGTAGTCGATGCCCCACGGCACCGTGAGCACCTGCCCGTCCGCGAACGCCGAGCCTATGAGTTCCGCAATGTCCATGCGCGCCTTCCCGTGGAGTCCTTCCTGCGCTGCACAGTCTCGCCATTTTGCCGTCGGAGGTCAAGCGGGAGGAAGGCGCGCCCATGCGGGGCCGGGAATCGGGAGGCCGGGGACCGGGCAGGGTGCGCACAGGGCGCGGCCCCGCAGCCGCCGGAGCCGAACGCCCGAGCGGAATGCAGGAAAGGCGGGGCGGAGCGGAAGAACGGCGCGCTTGCGGATCACCGGACCTCAAGACGCACGGGCGCGATGCTCTTGCGGCCGCTGGAAGCCGAAAGGCCATGCAGAGGGCATGGGGGCGCTTGCATCGGCCGGGCAGGACGCTCGGGCGGGTCCCTTGCCAGCTTCTCTGCCGTTCGGCTATACCATGACCAATTGGCACAGGGACGAGATCGCAGCCCATAGCTTGTTTTCAGCGCCCGCGCGCGAGCTGTTTCGGAGAAGCGCCTGTTCACGAGACCCCGACTGCTTGATTCCGCGCGAAAACCATGCCATGGGTTCCGATCTCGCCCACGAGAACCCGCCGAAGCAGCCGCTTCGTCCCTTCGAGCCGGTTTCATGCATGCGAGGCCGTTCATCCGGGTTGCTATACCGGCACCTTGCAAGCCCGCAGCCCAAAACGCCCCGTGAGCCTGCCAAGACGTCTTCGAAGACGGGCTCCATGCACTTTCGATGAGAGGCGCACGAAACTTTTACGAACTGGTATGATACGGCTCAACCGAAAACGGCTGGCACGACGCCCCGCAAACGCATGCGTCGGCCTACAGGGCGTCCGCGTCCGCCCGCCTGCTCGCTCTTGACGAAGGGGTACGTTGTGAACAAAAAGATGGCTCTCGCTACCGCGGCCTGCGTCGTAGCCGCAACGCTCATGCTGTCGGGATGCAACTCGGAAGTCGAGGAGCCCAATGTGCCGGCAGACGGCAGCTCCGCAGCCGCCTCCAGCAGCTACAGCTACACGCTCACCGATGCCGAGAAGCTGAAGGCCCTGGCCATAGGCGAGACGGCCGTCTGGCGCGACTACGAGGTAACGGTGGCGTCCGTCGAGCGCGCCGACGGCAAGCTCACCGCACATGTGACCGTGAGGAGCCACACGCTGCCGCAGACGCTCAGGGCCGACTGCCTGCTGTCGTTCGGCATGCCGCCGGTGGACTCGTCGTTCGAAGACGGCATCATCGCCGTGCCGGCTGGCGAGGAGGCGTCGGGCACGCTCACGTTCGACGACCGGTACGGCTCCGAGCGCCTGTTCTGGAACGACGGCGCCACCGAGGGCACGTGGGACCTCACGCTGCCCGCCGTGCAGCCCGACCAGGAGGGAGGGAACGAAGGCACCCAGCCAGCCGAGACGGACGAGCCGAAGGCCGACGAGCCGAAGAAGCAGGAGCCGAAGAATGACGCGGCCGCCGAGGCGCAGAAGCAGGCCGTGGCCGCCCTCGAGGCCGAGATGCCCTCGCTGTTCACCAACAACACGTTCTACACGTTCCAAAGCGTCGACACCTCCACCGCCACCGTGACGCCCCAGGAAGGCGGCGGCTACGAGTATGTGAACGACGTGTCCATCCTGGGGGCCGACGGCGTCACGCCGACCACTGCGAACGTGCGCCTGATATGCGAGCCCAACGGCAACTGCATCTCCATGACCGTGGACGGGGCGTTCCTGTTCTAAGCGGCCCGCAACCCACAAGAATGCAGAGAAGCCCGGCAGGCATTGCCCGCCGGGCTTCTCTGCGTTTAGCGCGCGAAAACCAAGCGACGCGCATGATGTAAAACGGCAGCTTCAAAGGTTGAGTCGGCTACACCAGTCCGAGCGCTAGCGCGCGAGAAGCCTCGCATGGTGCTCGAGAACCCGTTGCGCCACCAGGAGCAAGCCCGCGAAGTAGCCGTTGGGAGCCGCTTCGGACACGCGATCGAGGAACGGCTCGATCCACGCCAGCGGATGCTGCTCGATGAATGCGGCGATGTCCGCCGACTCGGTAGCGCCCTCCCCCGTGGCCTCGCGACGGCATAGCTCCGAAAGGTACAGAAGCTCGATGCCCATGTGATCCTCGTACTGGTTGTTAGCGTTCCTCACCTCAAGGCCGGCCTCGCGCAGCAACTCGCGCATCTCGAACGTGGCCTGACCGAACCCCACCGTGACATCCTTGCCGCGGTACATCGTCTCCCACGGCGCCGCCGCGGGCGAGGGCGGGCCGACGAACAGCCGCGTGTATTCCACCGATGCGCGCTGCGGCCCGTCCTCGCCTCCCTCGGCGCGACGCCCGGCCTCTTCGGCATAGCATGCGCAAACTTCCACGGCCTGGGCCACGGCGCCGTCGAACGCGGGAAACGCCTCCCAGAATGCCGGATCCAAACCTACCGTCAACGTCATCGTCATAGGCTTCAACAGCGAGTTCCCCACAAACGCATAGGCCTCGGACAGGGTTTTCCAGGGAATGTCCTTGCACATGCTAAAACTCCTTTCAGCACGAGGCGCCTACGCGGCCTCTCCCGCTGCAACGTTGACGGCTTCGCACGCCTCCGCGCGCCCGGGCAGCAGCTTCTGCGCCAGCATGACGAACGCGAGGACGCCGAGGGACACCACGCCGATGGCGACGACGATCTCCACCCAGGTGGGGGTATACGAGCCGGCAAGGGCCCACATGCCGGTGCCGCCCTGCTGCGCCGCCGTCGTGCCGAGCGACACACCGGGGGCGCCCATCACATTGAACTCGACGAACGAGGTGAGCAGCAGCCACACGCGCTTGAAGAACACGCCCGCCACCACGCACGCGCTGGCGGCAGCCACCAGCCCCATGCGCGCGCGGTTCTTCACAAACACGAGGATGCAGAACGGGATGAGAATGCCCACGACGATCTCGAACCAGAAGAACGGGGCGGTGGCGCCCGTCGCCATGACGGCGAGCGTCTCGGCGCCGGCGGCGCCCGGATAGGCCATGGTCAGGACCTCGCAGCCCACGAGAAAGCCATCGACGGCGATGCAGACCGCCAAGAGCCCGGCGAGGTTCGACAGCAGCTTCTTGTCGGTTTTGAAGCGGCCGGACTTGTTGAGCCCCATGAGCGACAGTATGAGCAGCGCCAGGCCGGAGTCCATAGCCGACACCACGAACAAGGGCGCCATGATGGCCGAGTACCAGCCCTCGCGCGCCATCTCGAGGCCGAAGATCCACGCCGTCACGGAGTGCACGAGGATAGCGACGGGAAGCGCGAAGCGCGACACGATGGCCACCTTGTCCTGCGCGCCCGGCTTCTTCGACGTCATGAAGCGCAGATACACGATGTTGATGACGAGGTACAGCGTGATGACGCAGATGTCCCAGAACAGCGGCGACGTCGGATTCGGCCCCGTGACGATGCGCCACACGCGCTGGATGCCGCCGAGGTCGATGAGCACGAACATGCCGGCGCAGCAGATGCACACCGTGGACAGGATGACGGCGGGAAGCGCCACCTTCTTGTAGTCTGCCACGTGGAACACGCTGGCGGACGATGCCACGATCAGGCCGCCGGCGGAGAGGCCCACGAAGAACATGAACATGGTGATGTAGAGGCCCCACGACGTGCCGTTGTTCATGCCGGTCACGCCGAGGCCGCCCATGAGCTGGTAGATCCAGGCGGCGACTCCCACCGCCGTCAGCGCGCCGAGCACGCCGATTGCGGCTTTGGTTTTCGTAGAGGTTTGCATGGTTCGCACCTCCTCCTTAGTTGAAGTAACGGACTTGCGGGCGGGTTCCCTGCTCGGGAAGCAGGACGGTCGCATTGCGCTCGCGAATGACACGCGAGATCTCGCTCTCGGGATCGTCGAGGTCGCCGAAGACGCGCGCTTTGGCAAGGCAGCATTTCACGCACATGGGCTCGTCGCCGCGGTCGGTGCGCTCCTTGCAGAGCGTGCACTTCTCCACAACACCCTTTCCCCGCACCGGCACATCCCTGTCACCGTAGTTGAAGTCGGGGTCGCGCACCGGCTCGCTCCAGTTGAAGACACGCGCGTTGTACGGGCATGCCGCCATGCACATGCGGCAGCCGATGCACTTGTCGTAGTCGATCTCCACGCGGCCCTTGTCGTCCTTGTACGTGGCACCCGTGGGACACACGCGCAGGCATGCCGGGTTCTCGCAATGCTGGCAGGCAACGGGCAGATGCGCGCGCGAGACATGGGGATACGTACCCTGCACGCCCACCTCGAACTCACATTCTTCGTTGAGCACGCGGTTCCAAGCCATGCCCATGGGAACGTTGTTCTGCATCTTGCACGCCATGGCGCAGGTGTTGCACCCCGTGCAACGATCCAGGTTGATGGCAATAGCCAATCGCGTCATGAGGATCACCTATGCTTTCTTCACTTCGATAAGCGTGTCGTTGAAGGGAGTAACCCTCCCCTTGGCGAGCGCTTTTCCACGGGGGTTCGCAGCGTCGTTGGTAACGTTCTGCAAATCGCCGGCAGTCATATACTTGCTCCAAATGCCCTCGACGATGACCGTCGTCCCCGGACGCACCGCCTCGGTGGCAACACACGCGCATTGGAACGACCCACGATCGTTGAACGCCTCGATCACGTCACCGGACTCCAGGCCGCGCGCCTCCATGTCGACGGGGTTCATCTCGAGCGTCGGCTCGTAATGCTGGCGCAGCCACGAGGCGTCCATGAGGTTCTGGTGGATGAAGTATTTGGAGCGACGCTGCGTCATGACAAGCGGATATGTGTCCCGCAGGGGGTTGCCCTCGAACGCTTCATGAGGCGCTTCGTATTGGGGAAGAGCTTGGCCGTATTCCACCAGGTTCTCGTAGTACAGGTCGATCTTGCCCGATGTCGTCTTGTAGGTCTGGTTGCCGTAGCTGCGCGCGATATCCGGTTGGTTCTTCAGCGCGACCACGCCGTTGTGCGATACGACCTCGTCGAGGGTGATGCCGGCGAGCGCCTTGTCGGTCGCCTTTTCCAACTGGAAGCGCGTCAGCTCCTCCTGGCTCTTGGGAAGCGCATCCCCGTATCCCAGACGCTTGGCCATCTCGCGATCGATCCAGAAATCCGTCTTGCTCTCGAACAGGGGGTCGAGTACCTTCTGCTGCAGAAGGACATGGCCGCGCAGGGCGCGCACGAAGCCGATCTCCTCGTCCACTTCGAAGTGGGAGCACACCGGCAAAACGATATCGGCCCAATCCACCGAAGGCGTATGCCAGATGTCCTGCACGACAACGAAATCGAGGGTCTTCGCCCACTCGTTCGTGCGATTCTGGTTGCCGGCGATCTGTTGGAACGCGCCGTTCTGCACCCACATGAAGCGGATGCCGCTTTTCTCGTCGCGGTAGTCGACGCTCGCCTTCGGTGCCGAGGCGGTCTTGCACTCCGTCGGCAACGGCCACGAGGCCAGCTTGCCCGTACCAAATATCTTCTGGTACGCGTTCACGTACGCGCCCGCTCCCCATCCGGGAATGCCGGTTCCGAACGAGCCGACGAGCGTAGCCAGCAGCACTGCCGCATGACCTGCGACGTCAGCATTGTAGAACTTCTCCCCACCGCCGAAGCCAAAGGAGAGGATCGAAGGGCCATGGTTCGCATACTTATCGGTGATCTCAACGAGCACGTCTTCGCCTATGCCCGTCGTTTCGGCAGCCCAAGAGGATGTGTACTGCTTTTGGCCCTCTTTCAGCAGCTTGAAAACCGTGGCATACGCCTCTCCGTCGACAGTCGCCTCATATTCAAGCGCAGGGTTCACGCCTTCGGTATTATAGGCGGCCAAGGATCCTGCAGCCTCATCCCACACCATGAAAGGATTGTCGGAGCCGGGCTGCTTGATATCGCCGGCAGGGTTTTTACGCAGCAGCGACCCATCGGAACGCTTCACGAGGAACGGCATGCTCGTGTTGGCTTTCAGGTACGGGGCGTTGTACCACTCGTTGTCCAAGATGATCGAGATCATGCCCAAGTAGAGTGCCGGATCGGTTCCGGCGACCATGGGAATCCATCGCGTGCTCTTCTCGGCAGTCGTGCAGAAGTTGGGATCGAGCGTAATGATCTCGGCTCCCGCCTCCTTTGCCTCGAAGAAGTAGCGCGCGGTTACCATGCATGTCTCCAGCATGTTGCATCCCACGTTCAGGATGGTCTTGGCGTTCTTCCAATCGGTCACCTCGTTCGACGAGGCCCCCTGCTGACCTGATTCGGCAAGCGCCGGGGAGAAGCCATTGCCCAGCCCGATATCGATCCCGCGGTGGGGTTTCTCCTGGCCCTTGAGCAGTTTAGGAAGGAACGTGGTGAGCGAGTCAACGGCCGTTTGGATGGCAATGGCCTCCGGCCCATATTTCTCCTGGGTCTCCTTCACCTTTTCGGCAATGGTGTCGAGCGCCTCATCCCAGGTAATCTCGACAAACTCGCCCGCACCACGCTCGCCCACGCGCTTGAGCGGAACCTGCAGGCGCTCTTTGCTGTACGTATGCTGAATCTCGGAAATGCCCTTCAGGCAGATGGTTTCGTTGCGCTTGTCGGGCCATTCGTTCGGCTCGACCAAAACCATGCGTCCGTCGCGAACCGTGCACTTCAAATGGCAGTTGCATTGGCAGTGGCGATAGTGGAACGTATACCCCACCCGCTCCTCGGGTTCGGCATGCGCCTGCGCCGGTGCGAGCCAGCTGTCGGCCGTGGTCATGCCGGCGGCGCCTGCAAGGCCCAACGCGCCTGCCGCAGCACCCGTCGCCTTGAGAAAACCCCTTCTCGTGAGCCCGCTTCGCGGGCTTCTGGTTCCTGACATGGATCCTCCTCGAAGATGTCGTCAAGATATCCCCGCTTTGCCTGCCAAGCGAGCTTAGCGCCCCAGCCGACAAGCCCCATGCGAGAATATCCCCCTGCTTCTCGTGAGAATTGGCCAAATTCCCTCGGCTTCACTATACGAAATTATCCTATGACAATCAATGATTGTCATAGGATAATTTGTCATATGATTATTCTATTTTTAACATAGTTTTTCCTGATTGCGCAGGTCATTGAATTGTCAGGCTGCTACCTCCGCAGCGTAGCACATCATCCTCGACGCGCAACTGGGGCATCTAGGATGCTATCCCTCCAACTGCGTTTGCAGGTACTCCCTGAACGACGGCATGTCGAAGCGCACGTATCCTTTTTGATACTCGCCGATCACGCCCTGCTCCAACAAACGCCGTTTGTACTGGGAGGCGTAATTGCTCTTCACACCCATACGCTCGGCTATGTCGGCAAGGGAGCTGTCCTTGGCATCGGGAAGCATGGCGGCCAAAAAGCGCTTGTCCCCCTTCGACAGCTCGCGATAGGTGTATTCGAGAATCCCCTCCATCATCTCGCGACGGGCAAGCTCCACACCTCGGGCGACATCGTCTGGCGATATCTCCTTGGATGCAGGCCTCTCCGCCCAAATACGATAGCCAACAAGCTGCATCATATAGGGAAACCCATCGACAGCGCGTACGGCGGTATCGAGCGCCGTTGGCGATATGGCCCTACCGCCCTGCACGATGGTGATGCTCATGGCATCACGCACGTCGTTATCGGGAATACGGCCAAGAGCATGCTTGCGCGCCCTGCGAAGAAACGACACGCTTTCGTCGCCTAAAAGAGCTGACACTGCATGGGGAAGCCCCGCCATCAGAAGGGCGACTTTGCGGCCTTCGCGCACGAAATGCTGGTACACTCGGGCAAGTTGCCGCATTTCCTCGAGATCGACCCGTACTTCGTCGACCGTGATGAGCAGGCCCACCTCGTGCTCCGCAAGTTGATCGAGAAGCGCGTTCATCTGCGTGCGCCAATTGCCCGAACGCGGGGTCTCGTTATCCCACTCGAATCCGACAAACTGGCCGATGGTTATACCTTTGAGCTTCTTACCGTCCAACGAGTCAAGGAAATCACGCGCCGCAACGGTCGCCTGGTCGAGAACGTCCTCGAGCATTCCTGTCGCCGCAGTGGTGTTGGCGGATATCCATCCTTGCGATGCCGCCTCCTCGGCCACAAAAGAAAGGAGGGCGGTCTTGCCCGAACCGCGCGGGCCCGACACGATGGTCGAAAGATTGGGATCCCCGAGGCCGTTGGAAAAGGCGTTCGAAAGCTCCTCGATAAGATCCTCCCTTCCTGCCATGTAGGGCGGGATGATGCCGAACGAGGGTGTGAAAGGGTTGTGCAATACCATGGCTATACCTTTCCAGAAGGGCCTTGCGAGCATCATTTTTGCAAACTTTTTCGTTTTTTGCAAACTTTTGCAACTTTTGCATGAGCTGTCTACCTGGATCAATGTAAAAAGCGGAAATCCTTTGCGCAGGGTTCTCTCATGCTTTCCCGCTGCCCGCCTTTCCGCCTAGCGCATCCTTCGCCGCGTCGCCCAGCACGTCGCCGAAGCCCTCGCTGAACGAGCTCGGCACCACGACGGTGCCGCCCGTCTCGCGCACGCTCTCGTACAGGAGGTGCATCGAGCGCAGGCGCAGGGCGGCGTCGTTCTTCGCGTAGGTGTCGCCCATGTCGTCCATCATCTCGCAGATGTCTTGTTCGGCCTCCATGAGAATGATCCGGGCCTTCTTGCGCTGCTCGGCCTGGGCCTCCAGGCTCATGACGTCTTGCAGCTCTTTCGGCAGCAGGATGTCGCGCACCTCCACGGACAGGATGGTCACGCCCCAGGCGGCCACCTTCTCCTCCAGCACGCGCTTGAGCTCGCGGTCGAGCTGCTCGCGGCGGATGGCCACCTCGGCGGCGCCCGCGCGGCCTATGGCGTCGCGCAGCGCGGTCTGGGCAGCCAGCTCCACGGCGCGCGTGAAGTCGCCCACCTCGGTGCAAGCGGCCTTCGCGTCCCAAACATGCCAGAACAAGACGGCGTTCACGTCGAGGGGCACCAGGTCGGCCGTGAGCGTTTCCTCGGCGCCGAACGTGGTCACGCGCACGCGGCCGTCCACGCGCATGGTGTTCTGCTCGATAACGGGCCAGGTCCAGAACAGGCCCGGGCCCGACACGCGGTTGAACTTGCCCAGGCGCAGCACCACGACCTTCTCCCACTGCTGCGCGATGTGCACCGACATGGTGGCGAGCACGGCCACCACCAAGGCGGCAACCACCGCGCCGAGGCCGATGCCGCCGGCGAGAACCCATGCTGCGCCCAGCACAGCGCAGAAGGACACGGCGAACACCACCGCCGAGAACAGCAGCACGCCGGCGTTGGAGGCGCGCTCGCCCACGACCTCGGTGCTCGCATCGGGCACCACCTGGAAAGACCGCCGATGGGCGGGCGGCGGTGCCCCCTTGCCGGCGAACGCCGCCGTATCGGGCGCGAAGCCCTGCGCACCGCTTCTCCTTGCCAATGCCATCACGCTCCCGTCTGCGACGCGCGGCCAACGCAGCCCACGTCGATCTCCACGATACGGCCGCCTCCGGCCTCGCCGGCCGGCTCCTCCCCGGCTGCGCGCTTCATCTGCTTGATCTTGCGCGCCATGCACTTCTGCACGTCGTCGAGCGTCAGCCCCAGATCGCGGCACGACGCCACGCAATCGCCCAGGATGGCGTCGATCTCCTGGGCGTGCTCGTCGCCCACATCGGCATCGAGGCCCCGCACGAACACGCCGCGCCCGCGCGTGGACTCCAGGTACCCGTCGGAGACCAGGCTCAGGTACGCCTTGTTCACGGTGTTGTAGTTGATGGATATCTCGGACGCCAGACCGCGCACCGTGGGCAGCTGGTCGCCCGGCTTGAAGTAGCCGGTGTTGATAAGATGGATCAGCCGTTGCCGCAGCTGCACCCACAGGGGCACGTCGGTCGTGGTATCAACTTCGAACGGGAACATGTTCCTCCAGCCTTCTCTTCGTCAAGACGCCATCGCAAGCAGCGGATGCATGCCCGCCTCCACCACGCAGTACCGCATGATGAGCCCGCCAGCCAGCACACACGCCGCCGTCACGAGGGCGATCACCGGGCGCGGGCGCCGCAGCCGGGCCAAGGCCACGTCGAGCGCGAACGGCACGGCAAGCCCCGCCAGCACGAACCCGCCCCAGAACAGCCAGGCCGCCTCGCCCGCCACCAGGGCCTCGGCCGATGCCGCCAGGGCCTCGGCCGTGCGGTCGACCAGGAAGTCGCCGCCGATGCCCGCGAGCGCCGTGCCCGCGAACGCGGCCAGCACCACCGCCTCCAGCATGATGACGACGGCATCGACGGCAGCCAGCCGGCCGAGTACCGTGGCGAACGCAGACGCCGCGCCGGTGAGTTGGGCCGCGGCCAGCACGAGCGCCATGCCGCACGACAGCGACGACAGCACGAACAGCGCCGGCAGCCACGGTGTGGCCCACAGCGGCACCGCGTTCAGGCTCTGCAGCAGCAGCCCCGTGTACAGCATGACTGCGAGCGCCGCCAACGCCAGCGCCGCCTGCAGCACCCGCACCGCCGCGAAGCGCCAGCGCCGCGCCAGGCCAGCCCAAGCAAGCCCCGCCAGCACGGCCAGCGCCGCGCAAACCACCAGCGACCAGGCGCCCACCGCCACATGCGAGAGCGCAGGGCTGGTGAGCAGCAGAAGCAGGCGGTCGGCACGGCCCACGTCGGCCAGCAGGCACACCATGCCCAGCGCGAGCGCCACGAGCGCCGCCGCATAGCCGGGAGCCAGCAACCTGCGGTAGGGCGCCGGGGGCCGCAGCACCGCGTGCGCGCCCGCCGGGCCGCGGCCGACGCCGCGCCCGCCGACACCCTGCACCGCAACGAGCTCGCGCGGCGCCAGCATCCCCAGCACGGCGAGCACGAGGCACGCGCCCGCGCCCGTCCCGCCCAGGAACAGGTAGCACACGATCAGCGGACCGAGCATCGAGCCACCCCTTCCCTTTTCGGCCGTTGGGCACGCGCGTCAGACGCGCCGCGCAGCGAGCGCATGGCCCGCCGCCCAGGCATCCGACCGCGTACCGTGCACGCCGATGCGACGTGCGTCGAGCCCGTTCGTCGACGCTGCGCGATGCAAATTATCCTAAGACAATCATGGGGCTATTGTAGGGCATTTTGAGCGACCGTGCCATGTGCGCATCGTGCGAAGGCCGGGCGACGCACGCGTTGCAGAACGGCAGCGATGGTCGCGGCGGGGTGACGCTCGCGTTAGACTGGCCGGGAAAACTGTCAAGCTCGTGAGGGAAGGAGGACGTATGGAGTCCACCGTGTTCAAGAAAATGCATCTGGAAGAGGGCGCGAAAGGGGTCGCGCTGTACGCCCCGCCCGAGTTCCACGCCATGGCGGCCGGCCAGGAGCTGGTCGCCTTCCCCTCCAGAGGGCCGTACGACTTCGCGGTGCTGTTCGCCACGAACCTGGACGAGTACCGCGCGCGCATAGCCGAGGCACGCGAAGCGCTTTCCCGCCGCGGCGAGCTGTGGGTGGCCTTCCCGAAGCCGCGCGGACGGCAGGGGCGCACATTCGGGTGGCACGCGCTCTGGCTGACCGCCCGCCGCGAGGGATTGGAGGAGCGGATCGGCCTTGCGCTCGACGACGCCTGGGCGCTCGCTTGCTTCAAACCCGCGATGGAGAAGCGTTAGCGGAAGTTGCAGGCGGGGGTGGCCGCGGCAGCCGCAGGCGGGGGTGGCCGCGCTCGCGGAGCAGCGCCCCCCCCAATCGCCCAGAAGCGCCGCCGACCGTCGCCGGGCAGCCCCGCCGCTGCCACAGCCTCGATTCTCGTCCACACTCCTGATCAGGAGAAACACATCATCGTGCCTGTTCAGAAACCTGCGGCCACGTGGACGAGAATCGGGGCTGTGGCCCGAAAGCGGCCTCCCCTACCCGACGAGCGCGCCCAGCAGCGCGGCCGCGTCGCGGTAGAAGGGGACGCGCGACTTCGCGGCGACGCGCTCGGCGAAGCGGGGCATCCACGCGCGGGCGTGCCCCTCGAGGAAGGCGTCGTAGGCCGCCTCGGGCGAGCCGCCGGGGAGGTCGGCGCCGGCGGGCGCTCCCTCGGGCGGCACCGCGCCGGCGGCGCGCAGGGCCAGGTGCTCCAAGAGCTCGCATTCGGTGGCCACATGGTCGAGCGGCTCGTTCGTGCCCTCCGGGCGCCCGAGGCCGCACGCGCGCATGAAGCGCTCCACCTCCATGGAGTGCGGGTTCACGAACAGGAGCGCCTGCACCCCGTCGTCGGCCGCGCGCCACACGCCCTCGTAGGGCGAGACCGCGGGCGCGGGCGCGCCCACGAACAGGCGCGTGGCCTCGGGGCGCAGGGCGCCCAGGAGGGCATCCGAGCTGGAACACCCCGGCCCCTCCTCCTCGCGGCCGCCCCGTACCTCGAGACCGAGCACCGCCGCCAGCTCCTCGGCAGCCTCGGCCCACTCGCCGGATGCCACCGCCTCGGCCAGCTCCGAGCCCGGATAGCGGAAGGACAGCGCCGCCAGCTCCCACAGGGCCGCGCGGGCCTGCCACTCCTTCGGCTCGTCAATCAAGTTCGCCATCGCCCTTCCCCTTCCTCACCATGCGCACGATCCATCGTGCATGCACCACCACGTGCACCAGCAGCAACGTAAGCAAGACCTTCGCCGCAACCGCGTGCAACGGGTCCCAGAAATAATAGCCAGGCGCATACAATCCGAACGCCTGCAGAACCGCGCCCGACACCATGAGGCCGGACACCGTCACCACCATAAAGCTCGCCACGATAAGCGCGTCCAGCACGAGGTAGCCCGTACGCGCCCACGAGGGCTCGCCCCACGCCGAGCGCACCGCATCGGCCGCCCAATCGGCATGGGCGGCCGCATGCACCACAAACACGACCGCAAGCCCGAGCCCTGCCCACTCGTGCACCGCGATACCCGTGAAGGCGGGATTGGCCGCAACCGCGTATATCCCCAGCGCGAGAGCATCGATCCCAAGGTTTTTCCTGGCGTCCACAGCCCCCTCCTAAAGCTTCCGTACGATCAGCACCAGGCCGACCACCAGCACCACCGGCGCGAGCACCCACAGGTTCAGGCTCGCGTCGCTCGCCTGGTGGTAGCGCGTTGCCAACGTGTCCCATGCATGGCATTCCAAGCTCGAGCACGATGCCTCGGGGCAGCTCATCTCGTGGACGCCGTCGGGCGCGGGCACGTTGTCGAACCCATGGCACTCCCCCGAGACGCACCCGACGGCCGGGCAGGGGGAATCGGCCGTTATCGCCTGCGGCGGGCCCACCGCGGCATCGACCGCCAGTCCTGCGCCGAACACGCAGAGGCCTACCAGCAGAAACACCGTCAACGTCACCGCAAGTTTTCTCACCATGAAAACCATCGCCCTTCAATCCGGGGAGCCTGCCGCGCGACAACGCGCAAGCGACGATAGACGCCCGTCGAACTGCGAAGGCACGCCGGGCAGGGAGGGGGTCGGACCCGGCGCGCTTCGAACGAACAGTCGTCGTTACTTCGCGGGCTTGAGCGGCAGGAACTTCAGTCCCGCCAGCAAAAGGAGCGCCCCCAGGCCCATCACGCCCAGCGCCACGCCGAACTCGAGCGGCGTCGGGAAGTAGACCATACCCTGGTAGGCGCCCGCCATGCCGGACTCCCAGCCGGTGACGGTGTAAGGCGTCAGGGGACCGGCCATGTCGATGTTCGGGATCTGGAAGCCACCGACCAGCAGCTGCACGCGCTTGCAGAAGATGCCCACGATGGCCAGCAGCGATGCCACCACGATGAGCGGGCTCGTGCGCAGCCTCGGCACGAAGCACACCACGGCGCAGAGGATGCAGCCCACGACCTCGGTCCAGAAGAACGGTGCGAGCGGCCCAGCGGTCAGCATGGCGACGACCTCCGCGCCCGAGGCGTTCGGGAAGCCGGCGGTCAGGAGGTCGCAGGCGAAGAAGTACAGGTCCACCAGCACGAACGCACCCAGCATCTTCGCCAGCTTCACGATGCTCGCCTGGTCGAGCTCGAGGTAGCCCGCCCGGCGCAGCGCGATGACCACCACGAGCACGAGCGAGGTGCCGCACACGAGCGCCGAGGACACGAACCACGGGGCCAGAAGCGCCGTGTACCACATCTCGTGGCTCTGCTGCAGGCCGAAGATCCAGGCCGTCACCGAGTGCACCAGGATGGCGCACGCAAGCGCGACCACGCTGATGGCGCGCAGCGACCTCTCGGACCCCTTGCCGCCCTCGAAGCGCAGCGTGGCCCACAGGTACGCGATGGAAAGGACGAGGTAGGTGCCCAGCACGACGATGTCCCACATGAGCGGCGAGCCGAGGTTCGAGTACGCGAACAGCTCCCACAATCGCGCCGGGTGCCCCAGGTCCACCACCACGAAGGCGATGGCGAGCACCGTGCAGCAGATGGACGTCCACACAGCCACCTTCGAGATGCCGCCGAAGCCCTTCATACCGAACGCGCGCGGCACCGATGAGATGATGAGGCCGCCAGCCGACAGGCCCACCAGGAACATGAACAGGGTGATGTAGAGCCCCCACGAGTCGAAGTTGCGCATCCCCGTCTGCACGAGGCCGCCGGAGAGCTGCACGACCCACAGGGCGAGGCCCGCGACGGTCACGACGGCAGCGACCGCGATGCCGATATTGATTCCCCTGCCCCCGAATTTGGCAGCAGGGACCTTGGGCGACGAAGCTCTAGGCGATGGTGTCGCCGAAATATCCTCGGTCATGATAGTTCTCCTTCCAAGCTAAACGAGGTAGTAAACGGACGGTTCCGTTCCGCGCTCCGGCAGCAATTGCTGGTATCCGCGTTCGCGAATAAGGCGAGAGACGTCAGAGTCAGGATCGTTTAAATCCCCGAAATGCCGAGCACGGGCAGAGCAAGCCTCAACGCATGCAGGCGCTAACCCCTTAGCAAGCCGATGCCAGCACATGGTGCATTTTTCTACAACATGTTTCTGATGCCCAGGCACATCGGAGTCTCCGACGGAGAATTCAAGATGATACCTCGGCTCTTCCCAGTTGAACGAGCGCACACCCGTGTAAGGGCAGGCCGCCATGCACATACGACAACCGATACACTTGTCATAGTCTTGACGCACGACTCCCGTTTCCTCATCCTTGTAAGTCGCCCCTACCGGACACACCTTCACGCACGCAGGGTTTTCGCAATGCTGACAGGCAAGCGTTATGTTGTACATTTCAAGATTCGGGTACATCCCTGAAGGTGCATCCATGTGATTGCCGCCGACCGTCATCACCCGGTTCCACCAATTGAAGTTAGGAAGATTATTTTCTATCTTGCAAGCGACTGCACATGAATTGCATGCTATGCAACGCTTGGTATCTATCGTCATTCCGAGCCGTTCTTTTACCACAGTGCTCACCCCTCATTCCAGACACGAATCTCGACCAGATTGTCGAAATAGCTCTCATTCACCCCAACTGGATCGTAGACCGAAGTCAGCAATTCCGACCACGATCCGGCTTTGAATTGGTTTTGCTGCCAGCTTTTCGGGTACACCGTACATCCGGGACGAACGGCATCGTTAAGGATGGCTTTCGCAACGCAGTGGCCGCGATCGTTGTACACTTCCACATAGTCGCCATCTGCTATATTGCGCTCGCCAGCATCGACGGGATTCATTTTGATAGTCGGCTCGGGGTCGAGCTCGCGCAGGTACTGGTTGTCAGACCACATGGAATGCACGCGGAATCTTGGACGTTCGCTCAAAAGAATGAGCTTGTATTTATCCCAGGCAGGACTTCCTTGGTACGCCTCAGTCGGATTGAAATACCGCGGCAAGTGTTCGCGTTCAACATCGAATTCTTGCCCCATATCAAACTGAACGGTCGGATTCTCTACATAGAACTCCATTCGCCCAGAAGGAGTTTTGAATTCGGCATTCTCCCACGGTATCCAAGGCTTGCTTGGATACCAATACATGTCTTCGTTCTTTTTCACGTTTTCCCAGGTTATACCTAGCTTTTCCAAAGCCGGCGTATTGATGACCTGTGCCATGTATTGGTCATCGGAAAGAGAAAGCAAGTCAGGATGGCCCATCTTTTCGGCAAATAGGCGAAGGATATCCAAGTCAGACTTCGACTCGTACAAAGGATCAATCGCTTTTTCACTATAGATAAAGCATTGCGTGGCCGAAATGGCAATCACATCTTGTTGCTCGAACCAATGCGCAGCTGGAAGAACGATGTCGGCATACTTGACCGTATCGGTAAACGTATAATCGGCAACGACGAGAAAATCGAGATTTCCTACAATATCGCGTAGGTATTCATTAGTGTTTACTTGATTGCAAACGGGGTTCCCTGAATAAACGTAGAGCGACTTAATAGGATAATCCTGTCCTTTATACTTACCAGTACGCATTATTTCGGGCAAAAACAGCGCCGATATCATGGGATATTTTGCAGCCGCCATGCCCTTTACCAAAGCATTGATGCCCCAACAGGGTTTAAAATCACCAATACCGGTACCCGCACCCGGATAACCTATTTGCCCCGTTAAAGCCGCCATGGTTATATTGGCATGGGCGGCGTGCACGCCATTCGTGTATGAGTTGGATCCCCAGCCGAGTCGATGAATGCACGGACCATCCACCGCCATATGGGCCAGTTCGATAATAGTATCAGCGGGGATATCGCATATCTTCGAGGCCGCTTCCGGTGAATAGTCCATGATATCGGCAACGAGAAGATCGTATGCGGTACGACAAGTGACCCCGTTAAAGTTATACGTTCCGCTTAGCCTGGGGTCCTTGGCATCATCAGCTCCGACCGGCTTTCCGTCGAATTCGAGCACCGCCGGCTGGTCTACAATCTTCGTTATCGTCGAACCCTGGCCAACAGCGGCGCCCTTGTTAGAACTTGAGGCGGCCGAAACCTGCTCTCTGCTTACCTCGATAACAGTCGGCTCCACCCCAAGATCACTCATGCGAAGGAATTTCCCTGTATCTTCTCTGACTAGAAACGGAGCGCACGTGTGCTCCTTGAGAAACGGCCTGTTCTCAAGCTCCTCACTCACCATCACATACATCATAGACAACGCGAGCGCAGCATCGGTTGCTGGCTGTATCGGCACCCATTTGTCTGCTTTAGCAGCTAATTGCGTTAAAACTGGATCGATAACCACCAGCTTCGTACCTGATTCTTGAGCTTCCGCTATGAAATGCCAATCGTGCATCTGGGCATCTGTGATATTGGCTCCCCAGACAAATAGCGTTTTAGCATTCTTGAAGTCCGAAGGATCATTAAGAACCCAATCGCCCAGGCTGCCTACAACGCGATTGACGCCACGCGTATTTGCCTGATCACGAGCAATCTTGATCTGCGTTGCATTGATCTTATTGAAGAAAACATTGAACATGGGAGAAGCAACGCCGCTGATCGTTCCCATATTGCCCGATCCTCGCGTGTAAGCAATTGCCTGGTCGCCGTACTTCTCTCGTATCGCCTGCCATTTTTCAGCAATTTCAGTCACAGCTTCATCCCAGCTGATGCGCTCCCACTCTCCCGCGCCTCGATCTCCGACACGCCTCAAGGGATATTGGATCCTGTTCGGACCGTAAACGTTGTAGGGGTGACTTAAACCACGCAGACAAATCCTATCGATCTCGCCGTTCGGAAAGGAATTGAATTTGCGCTTTGAAGTCTTTACGATTTTGTTATCGCGAACATGGACGTTGAGCTTGCAAGTGCCAGAGCAATTGCCGCGGCAGACTCCGCAGAATACATGTTCGCTCTTCGTTTCATCCTGACCTGACTCGTAATTTGCCGCCAAGGCCTGGAGCGACGGCGTTGCGGCGGTACCGACCGCGGCCAGACCGGCCGCAACGGCAGTCGTCTTGAGAAAGCTTCGGCGCGTGAACCCAGAATGTGGGCGTTCGTTTCCTGACATATCTCCTCCTCAAAGATCATCAGGATACCCTGGAGAAAGCTGCTCGGGAAAACGTAGTGCGCACCTCCGCTCCCCTCGCTTGGCCTTCGGGATACCCCCTTGTTAATCCTCGTATTGGCCAATCTCGATATTGTCACATTATCACAATGTCTTGCGACAATCAATAGAATAAACTATGCCGGATCGGAGATAGAAGGAGATAGAAGGGTCATCTACGATGTGCTAGCCGAACGCCTTCATGCGAACTTTGGCGCCGAAAAGGATGCGGTCGGCCAATGCATCGGCTTCCTCGCCGAAGCCCGAGCATACCGCCTGCTCCGCCGCACGCCGCAGCGCATCGGGCAGCTCATGTCGCAAGCGCGCACGCTCGTCCGCAGCCTGCCAAGCTGGCTGCCTCAGCTCTTTCGCAAGCAGGTCGAAGTCGTCGGCATTCACCTTGTCGATATTCAGATGTTCCCCCACGCGCAGGCCCATGCTGCGACTCAGTTTGGCTCCGCGCCGACCGTCGTACACCGCTGTCGACACAAGATCATAGGCCGGAACAAAGCGCACGGAGTTGGAGCCAGTCCAGGCAAGCGAATAGTTTTTAAGATGCGCGCCGCAATTGCTGATCAAATAGTTGTACAGCATCAAGCTGGTGCTGGGAATAACCGAGCTGTTTCCGTCGCGCACGAACGATCGCGCCAAAGTCACCTGCCGAGAGTATTCGATTCATACCGCGTTCCCGTTCGGGATGAACCCAGCGACTTGAGAACACTATTACCGATCGGGAACGGTCAAGGGTTTTCGCGCTATTGCCCCCGATCGGCAACGACACGTCGGGCGGGCGGGCGCCTAGTGCGCAAGTTTCTTGTTCGCCAGTCGGGCGGCCACCATGGCGATGATGTCGTCGTCGGCGAGGCCGGCGTTGGCGCAGGCCCGGATCATGTCGTCCACCAGCAGCTCCACGGGGCTGTTCGCAGCCAGGTCGGCGCCCACGGAATGGCGCTCGGCCACGAATGTTCCCCTGCCCTTGCGGGTGGAGATGTAGCCCTCGCGCTCGAGGTCCATGTAGGCGCGGTTCACCGTGTTGTAGCTGATGTCCAGGTCCACGGCCAGCGCGCGCACCGTGGGCAGGCGGTCGCCCGGAACGTAGGCGCCCGAGCCTATGAGATAGGCGATGCGGTTCTTCACCTGTATCCATACGGGCAGGCCGCTGCTGTAATCTATTTCGAACGACTCAAGCGGGCTCATGGGGCTTTCTCTCACGGTGTCGGTTAGCTTTCATCATAACAGAACCACGTTGCCGCAGGTTGCAGGCCTTGCAACGTTCGCGCAATCCCCGCAACGGGAGTGCCGCGGGCGAACGATCCGTATGAGAGACGCCCCTCGGGTAAACGGTTCAATCCCCATGCCGACCACCGCTTTTCCCCGAACCAGTGCCTCTTCGAGCACTCCGTTCCGCACCGGGGCGGGACGGCTTTCGGTTGCCGCCCCGATAGCCGGGCTCATTGCCGGCCGCCCCTCACCGCGTCCGACGGCGCCCTGCCGAGCCCGTCGGCACCGGCCTTGTCCGCGGCGTCGGCGAAGCCGTCCGAGAACGAGCTCGGCACCGTGACCACGGCGCTCTTTGACTTCTTCACGGTGTCGTACTGCATGAGCATCGTGCGCAGCTTCAGGGCCGCGTCGGGATCGCCGTAGATGCGCGCGGCCTCGGCCAGCATCTCGGCCAGGTCGCTCTCCACGCTGGCCACGGACATGCGCGCGTTCTTCTCGCGGTCGGCCTGGGCCTCCAGGCTCATGGCCTCCTGCAGCTCGTCGGGGATCACGATGTCGCGCACCTTCACCGAGATGATGTCGACGCCCCAGTTGGCCGCCTCCTTCTCAATGTCCTCCTTTATCTCGATATCCAGCTGGTCGCGGCGCAGCGCCACCTCGGCCACGGTCGAACGGCCCACAGCCTCGCGCATGGCCGTCTGGGCGAGAAACGACACGGCGGCGTAGTAGTCCTCCACTTCGGTGCACGCCTTCTCGGCATCCCACACCACCCAGAACAGCACCGCGTCCAC
This sequence comes from Gordonibacter urolithinfaciens, assembly GCF_900199375.1. Lineage (NCBI taxonomy): Bacteria > Bacillati > Actinomycetota > Coriobacteriia > Eggerthellales > Eggerthellaceae > Gordonibacter > Gordonibacter urolithinfaciens. The sequence continues at coordinate 2,288,822 of NZ_LT900217.1, read as the reverse complement.
CGTCACCGGCACGAGGTCGGCCGTGAGCGTCTTCTCGGCGTAGAACGGCGTGGCGATGGTGCGCTGGTCCACGCGGATGGTGCCGTGCTCGATGAGGGGAATGGTGAAGTACAGGCCCGGCCCCACGACGCGTGCCAGCTTGCCGAAGCGCAGCACCACCACCTTCTCCCAGGAGAGCGCAATGTGCGTGGAGGACAGCACGAGCAACGCCGTGAGCAGCGCAGCGACGATGGCAGCGAGGCCGATGCCGCCGGTCGCGACGAGGGCGACGCCCAGCACGACAGCGCCCGTCATCACGAACACGGCGATACTGAAGATGACCGCGCCGTTGCGCGATGACTTGCGCGGCACGTACGAGGTGGCGGCCCTGATCTCGGCCTCCTTGTCGGTGAGCTCGTAGGGGGCGTCCCGCATGGTGCGGTCGGCTTTGCTTCGTCTCATGGCTTTGCCTCTCATCCTATCGTCAACCGAACAGCAGGCCGGGTAGCTGCGTCGCATCGTAGGCCCCGGCGCCCACGAGGCAGAACCTAAGCGCGAACCCACCCGCCAGAAGCGCCGCCGCGATCCACAGAAGCTGCGTGCGGCTGTTGCCGTGCGTGAGGCAGCGCTCGAGCGCGAACGGAGCCGCCAGGCCGCACAGGACCGCACCGCCCCAGAACGCCCAGCGCAGATCGCCCGCGACGAGCGCCTGCGCTGCGAGCGCCGTGCCCTCTCCTGCAAACGCCCAGGCTAGATAGCCAGCCATCACCAGGGCCTCCAGCACCAGCAGTACTCCGTCGACGAGCGCCAGGCGAGCGAGCGGGCGCGTGATGGGCCGACGCGTCTCGACGAACGCGGCGCCCAGGAAGGCGCAGGCGATGCCGCACGACAGCGAGGACAGCGAGAACAGCATCGGCAGAAGCGGCGTCTGCCAGAACAGCACCGACGCCAACCCCTGCAGCAGCACGCCCGTGTACGCCACGGCCACGAGCCCCGCCGCCACGCCGGCCACGGCCGCTCCCCACACAACAGCGGGCCGGACGCGCACCCCGTCCAGCAGCTCAACCAGCGAGAACACGCCGGCGCAGGCAAGCGCGAGAACCAGCGCGTAGGCGCCCACGGCGATGGCCGACGGCTCCGGGGACGTGAGCAGGCTCAGCAGGCGCTCCGGGCGGCCGAGATCCACGAGCAGGCAGAGCATGCCCGCCGCCAGGGCCACGAAGCACACGGGCCAGCCGCGTGCGAAGAACTCGTCGGGCAGCGCGAGCGCCCGCTCGACGCGCGCAGCCCGGGCGGGAGGGAGCGCGAACCGACGCCGCACGTTGGCGCATTCGAGCGCGCCCAACACGACGAGCGCCCCCGCCCCGGCTCCGCCGAGGAACAGATAACCTGTCGTGAGCAGGTTGAACATACGTATCTCGACCCCCTGTGCAGCCTGCAGGCGCGGCAGGCCGGCCCCTCAGACCGCTGGTCGCCCTCCGCCGCGGATGCGCTCTTGCGACGAGCACGCCGACTGCCGCGAATGGCGCTCGCATCACGCCCGACAGCATCTTATTTGTCGCAATGTAACAAATCATAGGTATTATAGCACCATCGTAACGGAACGGCGACCCCGCGCCCGCATCCCGCCAATCACCCAGAAGCGCCGCCGACCATCGCCGGGCAGCCCCGCCGCTGCCATAGCCTCGATTCTCGTCCACACTCTTGATCAGGCGAAACGTATCATTTCCCCTGTTCAAGAATCTGCGATCATGTGGACGAGAATCGAGGCTATGGCCAAAAAGCGCCTCCCCTACCCGACAAGCGCGCCCAGCAGCGCAGCGGCGGCACGGCAGAAGGAGACGTCACCCCGCCGCCCACCCGCCCACCCGCCGCACTCGGCTGGTTTCCCTCGGCCGGTGCCGGGCGCGTGGCAATGCCGTGACAAGAGCGCCACGCTCCCCCTCTGCAAGGCAAGCGCGGCGCCGAACACCTCCATACTTCTGCGAATCGGCCCCTTCAAAGGAGGTACACCATGTATCCCGACCTCAACGGCAAGACCGCCGTAGTCACCGGCGCATCCGTCGGCCTCGGCCACGGCATCGCGCGGCGATTCTTGCAGGAGGGCATGAGCGTCGTCGTCAACTTCCACAGCGACAAGCACCGCGGCGAGGCCCAGAAACTCGCCGACGAGTTCAACGCGCCGGGCGAGACCGCGCACGTCGTGCTCGTGCAGGCGGACATCTCGCAGGAGGACGGCGCGCCCAAGCTCCGCGAAGCCGCGCTCGAGCACTTCGGCGGCATCGACGTATGGGTGAACAACGCCGGCATCGAGTCGCGCCACCCCACCCACGAGCTGCCCCTCGACGTGTGGGAGAAGACGCTCGCCGTCAACCTGACCGGCGTGTTCCTGGGCTCGAAGGCGGCGCTCGAGCACTTCGTCGAGCAGGACCGGAAAGGCTGCATCATCAACCTGTCATCCGTCCACGAGCGCATTCCCTGGCCCACGTTCGCGCACTACGCGGCCAGCAAGGGCGGCGTGAAACTGTTCAGCGAGACCATCGCGCTCGAGTACGCGCACCGCGGAATCCGCGTGAACTGCATCGCGCCGGGCGCCATCGAGACGCCCATCAACGCCGAGAAGTTCGAGGACCCCGAGGCGCGCGCCCAGACGGAGCGCATGATCCCGATGCACCGCATTGGCACGGTGGAGCAGGTGGCCGCCGCCGCAGCCTGGCTCGCATCGGACGAGTCGAGCTACGTCACCGGCACGAGCCTGTTCGTGGACGGCGGCATGGCGCTGTACCCGTCGTTCGAGCGGGGCGATGGCTGATGGCGCGGTGGATGGACCTGCGCCACACGTACAACCTGAAGGGCAAGCTGCTGTTCTCGTGCATCGGCGTGGTATGCATCGCGCTGGGCACCACCGTGTGCCGCGTGGGCAACGTGGGCGTGGATCCGTTCACGGCCATGAACCTGGGGCTGAGCGCGCTCGTCGGCATGGACTTCGGCACGTTCCAGCTGTTGGTGAACCTCGTGATACTCGTGGCGGTGTTCGCACTCGACAAGTGGCAGATAGGCTTGGGCACCATCATCAACATGGTGTTCGTGGGGTACTTGATCGAGCTCTTCACCTGGCTGTACGGCCTGCTGCCGTGGCAGCCGTCGGGCCTCGCGAGCGCGGGCGCGCACCTGGTGATCGGAACGCTGCTGTTCACGCTGGGCGTGTCGCTCTACCTGAAGACCCGCATGGGCGTGGCACCCATCGACGCCGTCGCGCCCGTGATCGTGGCGCGCACGCGGTTCTCCTACACGCCCGTGCGCATGGCCCAGGACATCCTCGTGACCGTGGTGGCCCTCTTCGCCGGCGGGCCCATCGGGGTGTTCACCGTAGTGGCCGCCTTCATGACCGGGCCCCTGATCACCGCATGGAACCGAGTGGCCACGCTTCGGCTCTACCGGCGCTTCCACGTGCTGAACCGGGAAGAGTTGGCGCAGGAGCGCGGTTAACGGCACCGTATGAAAGGAGTCTGCGCCATGGAGCGAGCGAGGGCGAAGCGGCGCCTGTTCGTGGGAACCTACACCGAGGGCACCGCGAGCGAGGGCATCTACGTGCTCGCGTTCGACGAGGGCGGGCGCCGCCTGCACATCGTGAACGCCGGAACGCATGCACCGAACCCCTCGTACCTCGTGCGCGCGCAGCCGACCGGCGAGCAGGCGGGCGCGGAGGCCGGCGCGCAGACGAAGCTCGGCGGAAGCGCGGCGAGCACCCTGTACGCAGCTCACGAGCTGGCCGACCGCAGCTGCCTGACCGCCTACGAGGCAGCCGAGGACGGGATGCTCTGCTGCCGGGGCACGTGCTCGTCGCCCGCGGATGCCGGAACCTGCTTCGCCGCCGTGCATCCCGACGGGCGCTGCCTCTACGGCGCGAACTACGCAAGCGGCTCGGTGGGGCTGTGCCTGCTCGACGCCAACGGAAACCCCTGCGGCGGCCTGCCGTCGGTGCGCCATGCGGGAAGCGGACCGAACCGCGCGCGGCAGGGCGCGCCGCACGTGCACTCGGCATGCTTCGTGCCCGGCACGAACCTGCTGGCCGTGGTTGACCTGGGGATCGACACCGTGACGCTCTACCGGGCCGAGGCCACCGGAACGCTCGAGACCCCGCCGGTGGAAACCGTGCGCGTGCCGCCCGGCTCGGGCCCGCGCATGCTGGCGTTCCATCCCCACCTGCCGCTGGCGGCCCTGGTGAACGAGCTGGCGAACGACGTGCTGCTGTACCGGTACGACCGGGCAGGCACGGGCTGGAGGCTGGCAGGGCACCTGGCGCTCCCGACCGCGGCCGAAGGGCGGGGTGCGCCTTCCACCCATGCCGCGTCATCGGCGGACGGGCCGTCGGAGGGTGAGGCGCATGCCCAGGCCATCGCCGGGCATCCCGTACTGGCGGCGCATCCCGCGTTCTCGCCGGACGGGCGGCGCCTTTACGTGTCCGTGCGCGGCAGCGACCGTCTGGCGCTGTTCGACATCGACCAGGACGGCGCCGCAACCCCGCTCGCCGACTGCCCGTGCGGCGGGCGCGGCCCGCGCCATTTCTCGCTCTCCCCCGAGGGGCGGCACCTGGCCGTGGCGAACCAGGACAACAACGAGGTGGTCATATTCGCCCTCGACCCGGCCACGGGCGCTCCTCGCGAGGAGGCGCGCATCGCCATCCCCCAGCCCTCGTGCGTCATCTGGGACGGGTAGGCCGAGAAGCAAAACGCGAAATCCTGGAGATGCTGCGGCGATTGCCAAACCGAGTGTTTTTTGACAGGCCAATGAACAGGTAATATATTGTATTTTACCTGTTCATTGGCCTGTTTTGTTCTGTCAAAAAACTACCAGTTTGGCAATCGTCGGGAGCACGGAAGCTTATTGTGCAACGAGCGCGCCGAGGAACGTGGCCGCGTCGCGGTAGAAGGGGGCACGCGTCTCCGCGGCGACGCGCTCGGCGAAGCGGGGCATCCAGGTCCGGGCGTGCCCCTCGAGGAAGGCCCCGTAGGCCGCCTCGGGCGAGCCGCCGGGGAGGTCGGCGCCGGCGGGCGCTCCCCCGGGCGGCTCCGCGCCGGCGGCGCGCAGGGCCAGGTGCTCCATGAGCTCGCATTCCGTGGCCACATGGTCCAGCGGCTCGTTCGTGCCCTCGGGACGCCCGAGGCCGCACCCTCGCATGAAGCGCTCCACCTCCATGGAGTGCGGGTTCACGAACAGGAGCGCCTGCACCCCGTCGTCGGCCGCGCGCCATACGCCCTCGTAGGGCGAGACCGCGGGCTCGGGCGCGCCCACGAACAGGCGCGTGGCCTCGGGGCGCAGCCCCTCCGCGGACGCGCCCGCGCCGAAGCCCTCCGGCAGCGCCAAGCCCAACGCCCCCGCTATCTCGCGCGCCGCCTCCGCCCACTCGCCGGATGCCACGGCGCCCTCGAGCTCCGGGCCCGGATAGCGGAAGGACAGCGCCGCCAGCTCCCAGGCCGTTGCCCTCGTCGCCCAGTCGATCTCATCCATGCTTCTCCCCCTTCTTGAAGACTCTCGCGAGCCATTTCCCATGCACCACGACATGAACCAGCAGAAGCGCCAAGAGCGCCTTCGCGCTCATCGCGTGCAGCGGGTCCCAAAAATAGTAGCCCTGCGCATACCATCTGAACGTCGGCAGGACCGCTCCGGAAACCATGATGCCCGACACCGTCACCGCCATGAGCGCAACGAGGATCAGCGCGTCCAGCACCAGATTGCCCGTGCGGCCCCATGACGGGCGCGCGATCGACCCCCGCAAGGCCCCAACCGCCCAGTCCGCGTGCAGCAGCGCGTGGACGAAGAATACCAGGAGCATCCCCAGGCCCAGCCACTCGTGGACGCCGATGCCCGTGAGGGCGGGGTTGACAACCGCCAGGAAGACCGCGAGGGCGGCAACGTCGATAGCGAGGTTCTTCTTGTCCATCGCTCACCCCACCTTCCGCACGATCAGCACGAGCCCTACCACGAGCGCCACCGGCGCGAGCAGCCAAAGGTTCAAGCTCGCATCCGATGCCTGATGGTAGCGCGTCGTCAGGGAATCCCACGCATGGCACTCCACGCTCGCGCACCCCGCCTCGGGACACGTCATCTCGGTAATGCCGTCGGGCTCCGGCACGTCGTCGAACCCATGGCATGCGCCGTTCGCGCACCCCGTCACCGGACAGGGCGACTCGGCCGTCACCGCACGCACCCCCGTCGCCGGCTCGGCCGCGACGCCGGCAGCCAGCACCAGCCCACCCGCCAGCGCGAACGTGAGCAGGGTCAGCGCCAGCTTCCTCACCACGGCAGCCCCGAGCCATCGGCTACCTGGAGCTTCAGTTCGCGAACATACGCATCGGCGCCCTGCCCCTCGATAACGTTCCACGAGAGGACGGGAAGGGCGCCTAGCTCGGCCGCCTCGGCGACGCGAGCAGGATGGAACGACACGCAGTCGTCCTCCACGCCGTAGCGCGCGCCGATTCCGTCCAAGTAGGCGCCGACCTTCTCCCTATCGCCGTCGAACACCTTCGCCGTCAGGTAGAAACAGTCGTCGGCCAGCTCGTAGACCTCGGGGTCGAGCGCGGCGGCACGGTTCCCCTGCAGCACTTGCTCGCGGTTCTTGTTGTCCAACGAGCAGTAATGCACTCCCAGGGACAGGCCCTCCTCCATCGCGAACAGCACGAGCTCCAGGCACGCATCCTCGCTGCCGGCCACGGCCAAGCCGCCCGCGTAGCCGTAGTCGTAGAGCACCTCGAAGGGCGGGTTCTTCAACGCGAGGCCGCGCCGGGCAAACTCATCCCAGTTGCGGTACGGATAGCACAGCTCCAGCAGGTTGATGCCGCGCACGCCAAGGTCGTCCAGTTGCCGCAGCAGCAGCTTCATGCGCCCGAGCTCGGAGGGAACCACCGGCATCTCCACCATGACGTCGAAGGAAAACCGGCGCGTGAGCGCGATGGCCCTGAGGACCTCCTCGACCGAGCCCTCCCCCTCGTCCAGCTTCACGCTGAAGCGGACCTCGTCCAGTCCGCGCTCGGCCGCCGCAGCGCAGAAGGCCTCATCGAGGCCTGCGCCCGACGTGTAGAGGCGCAGATGCGCGGCTGGATAGAGCTCGCGGGCGCGGGCGAAGAACGCCAGCGCCTCGTCGCTGCAAAGCAAGGGCTCGCCGCCCGTGAGGCCGATGTGCGTGACCTCCGGCACCGCGGCACCGAACGCCTCGAGCTCCTCGCGCCACGGGGTATCGCAGGCGCAGTGCTCCTCGAAGTCGGCCTGGTTGGGGTTGAAGCAGAAGTAGCAGTCCCGATTGCACCGCAGGTTGATGTAGAACGTGCGGCTTCCACAGCCGCCCACGCACGCGGCGCATGCGCTCGACAGGAACCCGGACGACACGCTGGCCCCACCGTTCATGAAGCGCGCGCCACGCTCGCGCAAGGCCTCCCGCAGCTCGTCCGTACGCGAGCGACCTGCAGCGCGCGGCGCGAAAACCGGCCCCTCGGCAGCCACCGCATCGACGAACTCGCGCTCGATGGCGGCATATTCCTCGAGCCATGCGGCCAGCGTGGGCCGGGCGGAAACCATATCGTCCATGAGTTCCCCTTCCAAGGAACGAACCGTATATCCGACAGGCGGATGCGGCCGCCACCAGCCGCACCCGCCTGTCGGAGCCCGCCGAAGGACGGGCTCCCAATTCACGTTGCCTTCGAAGCGGACCTAGTGCGACTTCTCGGTCGGCTTGAGCGGCAGGTGCTTCAGGCCCACGAGCAGCAGCAGCGCGCCCAGGCCCAGCACGCCGAGCGCCACGCCGAACTCGAGCAGGGTCGGCCAGTAGACCATGCCCTGGTAGGCGCCGACCATGCCCGACTCCCAGCCCGTCACCGTGTACTGCGAAACGGGGCCCACGTAGTCCAGGTTCGGGATCTGGAACCCGCCCACGAGCAGCTGCACGCGCTTGCAGAAGATGCCCGCGATGGCCAGCAGCGACGCCACCACGATAAGCGGGTTCGTGCGCAGCTTCGGCGTGAAGCACACGACGGCGCACAGGATGCAGCCGATGACTTCGACCCAGAAGAACGGGGCGAGCTGGCCCGTGGTCAGCATGGCGACTATCTCCGCGCCGTGCCCGCCGGGGAAGCCCTCGGTCAAGAGGTCGCAGCCGAAGAAGTACAGGTCGACGCACACGAACACGCCCAGGAGCTTGGCCATCTTCACGACGAAGGACTGGTCGAGCTCCAGGTAGCCCGCGCGGCGCAGCGCGATGACGACCACCAGCACGAGCGCGACGCCGCACACGAGCGCGGAGGACACGAACCACGGGGCCAGAAGCGCCGTGTTCCACATCTCGCGGCCCTGCTGCAGGCCGAAGATCCAGGCGGTCACGGAGTGCACCAGGATGGCGCACACGAGCGCGACGGCGCTGATCACGCGCAAGGACGCAGCCGAGCCCTTGCCGCCCTCGAAGCGCAGCGTGGCCCACAGGTACGCGATCGACAGGATCAGGTAGGTGCCCAGCACGACGATGTCCCACATGAGGGGCGACCCCAGGTTGGAGTAGGCGAACAGCTCCCACAGGCGAAGCGGCTGACCCAGGTCCACCACCACGAAGCCGATGGCGAGCACCGTGCAGCAGATGGACGTCCACACGGCCACCTTCGAGATGCCGCCGAAGCCCTCCACGCCGAGCACGCGCGGAGCGCTCGAGATGATCAGGCCGCCGGCCGACAGGCCCACCAGGAACATGAACATGGTGATGTAGAGGCCCCACGAGTCGAGGTTGCGCATGCCGGTCTGGACCATGCCGCCGTTGAGCTGCACGAACCACAGCGCCAGGCCCATGACGGTGAGCAGGCCGGCCACGACGATGGCGATGTTGAGCCCCTTGCCCCCGAACTTGGCAGCAGGAGCCTTGGGCGACTGGGTCGCCGAGGTGTTTTCAGTCATGATTCTCCTTTCGCCTTACACGAGGTAGTAGACGGACGGCTTGGTACCCTCGCTCGGCAGAAGCTGCTCGTACGAGCGCTCCCTGATGAGCTGGGAAACCTCGGAATTCGGATCGTCCAGGTCGCCGAAGTGGCGGGCGCGCGCAGGGCACAGATCCATGCAGGCGGGGGTTTCGCCACGAGCAAGGCGCTGGTAGCAGAAGATGCACTTCTCCACCACGTGCTTCTGGTGCTTGGGAGCGTCCGCGTCGCCCAGGGCGAAGTCCATGGGGTAGCGGGGCTCTTCCCAGTTGAACGAGCGCACGCCCGTGTAGGGGCAGGCCGACATGCACATGCGGCAGCCGATGCACTTGTCGTAGTCCTGGCGCACGACGCCGGTCTCCGGATCCTTGTAGGTGGCGCCCACCGGGCACACCTTCGCGCACGCCGGATTCTCGCAGTGCTGGCACGAAACCGTGATGTAGCGCATGGAGATGTCGGGGAACTCCCCAGCCGGGGTGTCCATCATGTCGCCGCCGTCAGTAAGCGCACGCGTCCAGAAAATATCCTGGGGCACGTTGTTCGCCATTTTGCACGCCACCGTGCACGCGTTGCAGCCAACGCAGCGCTTGGTGTCGATTACCATTCCGTAATGCATGCTTGCACCCCCTTAGCACTTCTCGACTTCGCACAGGAAGTCGTAGAATGCGCTGTTCGAGCAGAAATCGTTCATGAACACGTTCGTCAGGTCCTGCGTGTGGCCCTCGACGTACTGGGTAGCTTGGAAGCCGTGCGGGATCGAAACCACGCCGGGCATGATGCCCTCGGTTACCAGCGCCTTCACGACCGCGTACCCATGGTCGTTGTACGCGCGCACCAGATCGCCCTGCTTGATGCCGCGAGCGGCGGCATCGGCGGCATTGATCTTGATCATGGGCTCGGGCTCGAGCTCGCGGATAACCGGCGTCACGGCAAGCTGGGAGTGCACGTGGTACTTGTTGTGCTCGCTGCAGCCTAGAAGCGGGTACTTCTCGCGCAGCGGGTTGTCCAAATACGCCTCGTTCGCATGCTCGTAGTAGGGAAGCTTCTCGTAATCGGCAATCTCCTGGCCGAAGCTGTTGCGCGGAGTCGGCTTCTCGATGTAGTACTTCAGGCGCGTTCCCTCGGCGGGACCGTACGTCGGAACGAGGTTCTCCGGCTTGGTCATGGGGTTGCGCACGAACTCGCCCGAGGCGAAGTCGTCGTAGCTCACGCCGGCCTTCTTGTTGGTATCCGTGTTGTACACGTCGCGCAGGAAGTCCTGGTCGCTCTTGGCGTAGATCTTCTCCATGCCCATCTTCTGGGACAGAAGGCGCATGATCTCGACATCGGTCTTGCATTCGTACAGCGGCTCGAGGCCCTTCTCGTAATAGGCGGGGAACGGCGTGGAGCCGACCGGGTCGATATCCTCCATCTCGAAGGCATGCGGCACGGGAAGCACGATGTCGGCCCACTGCGCGGAGTCGTTCATGTTCACGTCGGCGCATACCACGAAGTCGATCTTCTTAACCGCCTCGATAAGCTCCTGGCGGCCGGACTCGCAGGAAAGCACGTTGCCGTTGTGAATCCACAGCACCTGCAGGTCGATGTCGTCTTGGCCGAACTTCTTGTTCGCCACGATCTCGGGCAGGTACATGCCGCAGATGCGCGGTCCGGGCTTGCCGGCCATGAACGCCTTCGTGTTGTAGGGAACCATGCTGAACGGGGCAGGGTTGCCGCAGATGGCCGCACCCGGCTTGCCGGCGTTGCCGGTCAAAGCAGCCAAGAACGCGAGGTTCTTGTAGTTATGATGCGAGTTCGCGTGATGGCCCAGGCCCTGGAACGTCATGACGTAAACGGGACCCTCCGTGGCGTAGATGCGCGCGAGCTCCTCGATCGTGCTCTCGGGAACGCCGCAGATGCCCGATGCCTTGGCGAGGGAGTAGTCCTTGATGCTGTCCTTGACGGTCTGGAACACCGTCTTGTACGTAACGCCCTCGATCTCGAACGAGCCCTCGACGGCAGGGTCGGCAGCCTTCGGAAGCGGGGCCTTGTCGCCTGTCGCCTCGTCCCACACCATGACCGGATCGATCTTGGTGGGCTGGCCGGTCTGCGGGTTGACGGGACCCTCCGTGGGGGCGACGCCGAAATCGCTCAGGCGCAGGTACGTGCCGTCCTCCTTCACCAGGAACGGAGACACCGTGCTGCTCTTCATGTACGCGACGTCCATCAGGTTGTTCTCGATGATGTAGTTGGCCATGGCCAGCATCATGGCGCCGTCGGTGCCGGGGGTGATGGGCACGTAGGTGTCGGAATGCGCGGCGGAAGCCGTGAACTGCGGATCGATGGTGATGAGCTTGGCGCCCTTCTCGCGCGCCTGGCACACGTACTGCCATGCGTGCACGTACGCCTCTGCGGGGTTGCCGCCCCAGGTGATGATGGTCTTGGCATTGACCGCGTCGGCGAAATCGTTGCCCTTGTTGCCGAGCAGCGTGGACTGCACATGCTGCTGCGCCGTGTCGGCGCCCGCCCCGAAGATGACCGCGCCCGTGGCCGTGCAGAAGCGGCCGTACGCAACGGACATGAAGCCGCCCATGGCGCCGTTCAGCGAGCCGTAGGAGCCGTAGGAAGACCAGAAGCCCAGCGACGTGCCGCCGTGCTCGGCCAGGGCCGTCTTCATCTTGCCGGCGATGATCTCGAGCGCCTCGTCCCACTCGATGCGCTCCCATTCGCCCGCGCCGCGCTCTCCGACGCGCTTCAGGGGGTACTTCAAACGGTCGGCGTCGTAGACGCGCTGCGGCTGGCTGAAGCCCTTGACGCACAGGCGGCGGCGATGCGCGTCCTCGCCCGGGTATTCCATTGCGGTAACCTTGACGGCGCGGCCTTCGCGCACGGTCACCTTCAACGGACAGCGGCTGCCGCAGTTGCCGCGACACTGGCTCCTGAACGTGGTTTCGCCCTGGGCCGCCTCGTCTGCCAGAGCCTCGCCAGTCTCGGCAAGACCGGTCAGGGCTGCGCCGGAGCCTACCACCGCCGTCGCCGCGGCAGCGGCGCCCGTCGTCTTCAGGAAGCTCCTGCGCGTGAGTCCGCTATGCGGGCTCTTCGTTTCCGACATGTCTCCTCCTCCATTCTTGATGCAGAATGCCTTGGGGCGCATCGGACGAAGGCGAGCGTTCTGCGAACGGCAGTCCCCTTCGATCGCACGGCAGGCGCAGGCGCACCCGGTGCGTTTCCGAGATTTCCCCTCATATCAGAAATCGGCCGATTCCCTCCGTGCCATAGTCTGCCATACGTCACTATGATTATCAATACAGAAGTATGACAGGCTATGACAAAGTATTATTCTTTTTTTCGAATAATATCAATTGAACAGGGTTTTTACACCATGATATGATCAGTCATGGTATCGGAAGCATGTGACAGCGAGCGATTATCTACGCTTGATGGCCTTCCTTGGCTGCCTTCTCGACCCGCCCTCTACGTCCTCTCGCTGAAGGCGCTCGGCACCACGAGCGTGCCGCCGGACTTCTCCACGCCCAGGATCGCTTATGGCCGAAGCGCGGTTATGGGGAACACATATACGTCGTTCTCGCGATCGTAACGCGCAAACGGCGAGCTGGCGGTTACGACCGCCATGAACGACGGCTCCCTATTGCGCGCGGCCGGGCTCGAAAGCACCTTCCTGCGCAGGCGATTGAGATTCGCAACGCCGTCGGGAACCTTGTTTTCGCCCAACTTCACTTCGATGCCCGCCCATCGGCCATCGCGAAGCTCGAGGGGTCGGCGAAGTAGCGCTTCGGCTCAGTACGCACGCGAGACTTCGAGCGAACGGGGGGCATCCCATCCGAACACTACCGTCATCGGCATGCGAACCGACGACGAAGTGTACCGCGAAGCTGCGCGACGCAAGCACGCGCACGGGCTGTAGCTATCAACGTCGAAGGCAGAACGCTGCGTAGAGAGGAACGCTCTTCACGCCTCCCTCGAAGCCGAAATTCCTGGTGGATAGCCGGATGGCATACGGGGGCTCGTACTTCTCGCGGTACACCGACAGGCTCTTCGACCGCACGTTGCGCGACGACTTCACCTCGATGGGCACGGCCTTCTGCATACCGACGTCGATGACGAAATCGACTTCGGCCTTGCCCTGGCTCACCCAGTATAAGAGGTCGAACCCTCGCGAGGTCAGAACCTGGGCGACATAGTTCTCGGTGAGCGCTCCCGCGTCGAGCTCCTTCCTCCCCTCCTCGTCGAAAAGCATGGCAGCGCGCACCTGCATGCGAGCGGAAAGCAAGCCCGTGTCGGCAAGGTACATCTTGAACGCGCCCCGGTTCTCGTGAAGCGAGAGGGGCAACTGCCCGGAGACGATCTGCACGCAGCGATTCACCAGCCCGGCCGTCTCCAACCAAGCGAGGGCCGTCTCGTACTGGCTGGCACGACCGCCCGACCGTACCGTTTTGTACTGGAATTTCTTGTTTTCCTTCGCCAGCTGGGCAGGCATGCTTCTCCACGCCTCCACAATGCGCGCCGTCTCGAAAGGTTGGGCGTATTTGGCCATATCCGCCACGTAGAGGTCGAGGATGTTGTTCTGCACGGCCGCAACCTCGTTGAAGTCCTTCGTCTCGTCGTACACGAGCACGGCTTCGGGCATCCCCCCAACCAGCACATACGTGCGATACAGATCGAGTGCTCGTTCATGGAGGAAATACGGCTCGTCGCGCTCAAAACCGTTCCGAATCCCTTCAACAAGGGCCCCCTGTCCGACCGCACGCAAGAACTCGTCGAAGGTCATGGGATGCAGGGTGTAAGTGTCCACCTTGCCGACAGGCGCGGAATAGCCTTCGCGATTCACCGCAACACCCAAAAGGCTTCCGGCCGCCACGACACACGCTTCCGGCATATCCTCGTAGAAGTACTTCAGCGAAGCGAGTGCGCGATTCGAAGCCTGCACTTCATCGAACACTATGAGCGTCCTCGACACATCGATAGACCATCCTGACACTTGGGAAAGATTCGACACGATGGTTTCGGGCGCGAGGTTCCCTTGGAAGGCTGCGCGAGCGTCCGCCTGCTTCTCCAGATCGAAGTAGGCCACCTCCTCGAAGTTGCGCGCGCCGAATTCCTTCAGCAGGTAGGTTTTCCCCACTTGACGTGCGCCGTACATAAGCAACGGCTTCCGACGCGGATCCCGCCTCCATACCTCAAGATCGTCGAGGGCGTTGCGCTCCATGCCATCATCTCCTTCGCTCGATAGGAAGATGATAACATACATGCCGAAAAGTGTAACGATTTACATTTTTTGGTTCCAAAAAGTGTATCTTACAGCATTTTTCGGAAGATAATTCGCCAGCTACTTCGCTCCCCCACCTTCCCCGCCAGGCGCGTCGGGCACGAACCCCTCGCTGAAGGCGCTCGGCACCACGAGCGTGCCGCCGGACTTCTCCACGCTCTCGTAGGCCAGGTGCATGGTGCGCAGCTTCATGGCGTCGGCGTCGCCGGCGTACACCTCTGATGCGTCCATGAGCATCTCGGAGATATCCTTCTCGGCCTCGGCCAGCACCATGCGGGCGCTCTTCTTGCGCTCGGCCACGGCCTCCTGCGCCATGGCCTCCTGCAGCTCCTTCGGCAGCACGATGTCGCGGATCTCCACGTCGATGATCGTGATGCCCCAGGGGTTGAGCTTCTCCTCGATGGCCCCTTTCAGCTCCTCGTCCAGCTGGTCGCGACGCGTGGCCACCTCGGCCACGGTGGCGCGCCCGATGGCCTTGCGCATGGCCGTCTGCGCGATCCATGACACGGCCGACGCGTAGTCCTCCACCTCCACGGCAGCGCTCTTTGCGCTCCACACCATCCAGAACACCACGGCGTCCACGTTGATGGGCACGAGGTCGCCCGTAAGCGTCTCCTCGGCGCCGAAGTACGTGGCCGAAACGCGCTGGTCGACACGCAGCGTGTAGAACTCCACGATGGGGATGGTGAACACGACGCCCGGTCCCGCCACGCGGTTGAACTTGCCCAGGCGCAGCACCACGGCCTTCTCCCACTCCAGCACGATGTGGATGGACGACGAAGCGAGCCATCCCACGATGGCCGCCGCAACGAGCGCGCCCAAGCCTATGCCGCCGAGCAGGGCCTGCGCCGCGGCAAGCACCAGTCCGAACGCAACCGCGAAAAACACGATGGCGAACACGACGGCGCCGTTGCGCGAGGCGCGACGCCTTCCCGTGTCGATGTGCCCGGCCGTCGAGAACTGCGCGCCCGGCGCCACGGCCGGCGCGGCGCCCGGCGCCCCCTGCGCTCCGCCGTGCGACGTACCGGCACGTTTGCTGCGTCCCATGCTTGCTCCTTTTCCGCGATCAGGCCCACGCGCCGACGGCCGCGTCCCGTTTGCTCTTCTCGTCGCTCATGCTCTGTGCGAACTGCTCCTCGATGTCCTCCAGCGACATGCCCAGCTCGAAGCAGCGTTTGAGGTACTCCTGCGTCACGATCTCGGCCGTGGTGGATATGCTCACGCCCGGCTTGCCGCTCACGTCCAGCACGAACGCGCCCTGGCGGCGCTTCGACTGTATGTAGCCGTCCTGCTCCAGGCTCATGTACACCTTGCTCACGGTGTTGTAGTTCACCTCGACGTCGGCGGCCAGGCCCCGCACCGTGGGCAGCTGGTCGCCCGGCTTGTAGTACCCCGAGGTGATGAGGTAGATAAACCGGTTCTTCAGCTGCAGCCAGATGGGGATGCTGCTCTTCTCGTTGATCTCGAACAGGGCCACGTCGTCCGCCATTTCTATTCCAATCTAAGCGCCTGCGCGCTCGGCTCTTCAAGCTCCAAGTTGCGGTGCATGCCCGCGTCCACGATGGCCCCGCGCATGCCGAGCCCGCCCACCAGCACGAGCACCGCCGCCACGGCGAGGGCCGCCCGAAGGGCCGGCTGCTGGGCCCGCTCCTGCGCCCGAGCACGGACGCGAGCAGCGAGCGCCAGCTCGACGGCCAGGGGCGCCGCCAGGCCGCACACCACGAAACCGCCCCACCACGCCAGCGCCCCGCCTCCTCTCACCAGCTGGACCGCCGACGCCGCGGCGCCCGGATGGTCGCTTGCCAGCGCCAGGCACGCGAACAGCGCGGCCGCCACGGCCTCCAGCACGATGATCGCGGCATCCGCCCGCACGAGCGGATGCACGACGCGGTCCGCAGCCCCGTCCGGGTCGGCAAAAAACGCCGCCGCCAGCACCACGGCGATACCGCACGACAGCGACGACAGCGCGAACAGCAACGGTACGAACGGCGACCGCCATAACGCCACCGCCCCCAGCCCCTGCAGCAAGAGCCCCGTGTACACCACGACCACCAGCCCCACCGCCACGGCAACCGCCTCGACGGCAACCACCGCCGCACGCGGCGCGAACGGCAGGTAGGCGAACCGCACGAGCGCGAGGAACGCCCCGCACGCGACCAGCGCGGCCAGCGCAAAGGAACCGACGGTCAGATACGTAGGCGACGGCCGCAGGAAGAGGTCGAGCGCCCGATCGATGCGCCCCAGGTCGAACAGCAGGCACAGCACGCCCAGCGCGAGCGCCGCAAAGCCGGCGAGCAGGGCGAAGGCGACGACCCGCTCGCACGGCGGCGCCTCGTCCGCGGACACGCGGGCATCCGTCCCGAAGGGCGCGCGCACGAGAGCCAGGTCGAGCACGGACGCGACCGCGATCGCCCCGGCCCCGGTCCCGCCGAGGAACAGGTAGCCCACCGCCAGTTCGCCGAGCACATCCCCTCCCCTCGTCATTGCCCAAGTGCGGCGCCGCGCCCGGACGCAGTAATCGCTCTGGATGGAAACACCGCGCGCATCGCGCATACTCCTCTGCCAGTATCCCACAAAACAGGCGCGCTGCATATGACAGGGTGTCATATGCGCAACAGCGACACGATCCGGGACGCCACGCGCGACGCCGGAGCAACACGAAGAACATCGCACATGCGAAAAAGGAAAAGGCTGGGGCCCTCAACGACCTCCAGCCTTTTCTTCATAAGCGGTGCTCGTCGGCCTCCGCTCTACCTCGCTTTCGTGCCCAGCAGCTCTATGTCGGCCACATCGCCGGCCTCGTAACGCACGCCGGCAGGGACGGCCAAGAAGGCGTTCACCGAGCGAATGTTCTCGGCCAACGTTGCCGAGTTCGGAACCGGCGCCGCATGCAGCACACCGCCCACGTCATGAGCCACGAGACGCGCCAGGTGCTCGAAACCGGGGCGGGCGCCCAGCGGCGCATCGAGCACGGCGGGCACCTTCACGCGCTGCGGCATCGGCTGGCCATAGTAGTGGCACACTAGGCCCCTCACCAGCCAGTCGGCCGCCAGATATGCCGCAATCATAGGTCCGGGAACGTTGATGGCCAGCTTGCCTTCGATAACTGCCAGGCCGATGGGACGTCCGGGAACCGCCTTCACACCGTGCGAGAACCACGACGCGCACTCCTGCAGAAGCTCCGAGTTGAAATCTTCCGAGCCGCGCGACGAACCCCCGTTGACCAGCACCACGTCGGCCTCGGCCAGCGCACGGTCGATGGCGATGCTCAGGGCCGCGCGATCGTCCGCCACGATGTCATAGGCAATCATCTCCGCGCCCCATTGCGCGAAATAGGCGCCCAGCATAAGCGAGTTCGTCTGCACGTTCTGCCCACGCTCGGGCACAGTGCCCACGGGCACCAGCTCCGTGCCGGTAGGAAGGTAGGCCACCTTCAAGCGCGCAACCACGGGCACCTCGGCCCAGCCGCCGGCCGCCAGAATAGCCAGGGCCTCGGGCCCGAGCAGCGTGCCCGCCTCGTAGAGCAGCTCGCCCTTGCCCATCGTGGCGCCCGCGCGCTTGATAGCGTTGCCCACCTTGACCTCGAGGGCAGAATTGAGTATGAGCCGCCCCGCCTCGTCGTATCCCACGTCCTCCGCCGCTATGATCGTGTCGAACTCGTCGGGGAAGTCATCGCCGGTATCGGCCTGGGTGAAGTGCACGCCACGCACCCATTCGCAGGTGTCGGGGACGCCCTGCGCAAAGTCGGCCGCCCGCACGGCGATGCCATCGAACGACGACACGCGATGCCGCGGCAGATCGTACGCCGCATGGCAATCCTGTGCAAGCACGCGCCCGCATGCCTCGCCCACCGGCACGCGCTCGGTACGCTTCTCGAACTCCCAGCGCGCTTTCAGCGCCTTCAGCACCTCGGCGCGCGTCAGCGCCTTCTCATGATCGAATTTCATCGTCGTCCTCCTTGTTGTCTGCCGGTATGAACCTAGAGCCTCCGCACGATATCGTCAACGAAGTAGCGTGGCACCTCCTTGGCGAAAAGATCGCTGGATACGGCCGGGTGCGCCGTCCGCACGTGGCGCGCACCCGGCACGCCGGGGATACGGGCGAGCAGCGGGTCTCCCACCACAACGGAGAACCCGCCGCGTGCCACGAGGACGGCTAGGTCGGCATCGCCCGCCAAGGCAACGTCGCCTGGCTCGGCGAATCCGGGACGCTGCCCGAACAGGCTCGCCACCGTCACAGGGCCGCTCCAGCCGGAAAGACGCAGCGCCGAGCGCACCGAGGCAGCGCACACCCAGTCGCCCACTAC
Source organism: Gordonibacter urolithinfaciens (assembly GCF_900199375.1). Lineage (NCBI taxonomy): Bacteria > Bacillati > Actinomycetota > Coriobacteriia > Eggerthellales > Eggerthellaceae > Gordonibacter > Gordonibacter urolithinfaciens. The sequence continues at coordinate 2,270,317 of NZ_LT900217.1, read as the reverse complement.
GAGTACCGCCTCGCCCCCTGCGTCGGACGCATCTATCCGCGCGTCAAATGCAATTCGCGAAGTCCCTGGCAGCACCCCCGCATCGAAGCCTTCAGCATGCAAACCGCCTGCGAACGCGTATGACGACGCGCCGCCACATGCGGCCCGGCGCAGCGCCTCGCACACGAGGCCGGCCTGCGCGCCCGCCAGGGGAAGACCCACCACATACGGCGTGCCGTATGCTCGCTCAAGAACCCGGGCGACCCCGAGCGCCCCCGCCGAAACCACGAGGTTGACCGAAGCCTTTTCGACCTGCGCCACGCCTTCAAGCGACAAGCCCATGCACCATGTGGCGTTCACCGCAAGCCCGGCGCCATCAAGGCATTCCCGCAGGTCTTCTGCATTCGGACCCCCTCCGAAATCGAGCGGCGTCAGTCCGAGCACGTTCACGGCCGGCCGTTCCAGAGAGGCTGCCAGCCCGCACGGGCCCGTCCCCTCCGGCCGCCCGTCCGCAGTCGGCCTGGCCGGAAGAGCAAGCGCAGGACGTCCGTCGCCGCCGCCGCGCAGCATCCCGTCGCCTGCGGGCCCGAACCGCTCCGCCAGCTCCCGGTGCGCCAGATCCAAGCCGCTCTCATAGGTGGCGAAGCCCGTAGTGGCGAAGCCGAGCGCCGGCACGCCCGTCGCGTCTTCGATGTCATGCGCCATTCCGCGGAAGTCCATGCCGGTGATGGCCGGCACCGGCGACCCCAGCAGCGCCACCATGCGCGGCTCCAGCTCGCGCGCCGCGGCGGCCACCTTCGCCACGGTCTTGGCCTCGTCGCCCATGACCACGTCCAAAGTGCGCAGTTGCGCGCACAGCGTGGTGGTCTTGCCGCGCGACCAGCGCGGCTCGTCGTAGTCGATATAGTTGCGCGTGCAACACGCAGCGTCGGCCACCACCACCAGGGCATCAAGATCGAACAGGCACGAGCACACGCCGGAGTAGTCGGCGGCGAACGAGGGCAGGAACAGGGACAATCGGGCCATAGCGCATCACTCCCAAACCGTATCGCCATCGAGTGCGGCTTCCATCAGCCGCATGAGCCGCCGCACGGCCTGGTATCCGAACAAGCCCTCGTCCTTTTGCACGTCCACGAAGCGCCGCGCCTTCAGCAGATAGGCACAGTCGAAGCCGATGCATATGGCATCGGCAGGCAGCCCCAGATCGAGGATGCCCTCGTAGCTCTCGCCGCGCACGACGACGATGCCGGGCGCCTGAGCAGCAACCCAGGCTCGCTCCTCGGCATCATCGTCCTTCTCATGTAACGCGAACACAGCGCACACGGAGAACCCGTAACCCGCCAACGCCTTCGCCAACGCGAACGGGCGCATGGCGGCAGAGGAGTCCACAATGACCGGCGTGTCGCCCAAAACCTCGCGCGCATGCGCGATCGCATCCCGTGCCGCACCCTCGGCCTGCGCAAGCAGACGGGCCGCCTTGTCATCGGCCGCCACTCCCGGCGCCTGGCACCCTTCGAACGCCCGACCCTCTTGCGAGCACGTCCCATCGACCACCCCGCCGGCCCGCCCAAGCGCCGAGCCGATCGCGCGGTACTGCTGCCCTACCTCGTCCAAGTCGTAGGACACCGGCGCGTCGACGCGCGGAATGCCCAGGCGCCTCTCCATGTTTGCCGCCGCATACGAGCCGATATGCGCCAACACCACGTTCAGCCGGCTTGACGCCAACCGCTGGTACGCCTCGAAGTCCGCACACGAGAACAGCTGGCGCACCTCGCGCACCCCCCAGGCCCGCATCACCCCGAACAGTTCGCAGTCATCTCCGATATCGGCGAACGTGCCCACAAGATTCACCGCGCTGTCGCGGTGCGGCGTTGGCTCCAACATGCTGTAGAGCCTATCATGGATACGCAACCCCGTAGACAGCCCCCGGTCGGCGGCAATGGGGTTCATGCGCACCACGGCGAATCCGAAGCCCGGAAACCGTCCGCGCAGCTCGTCAAGCAGGGCGTCCTCATCAGTGCCGAGAAAGTCATCGATGCAGTTCAGATGGATGAAGAACGCGCGTGGAGGCCGTTCGAGCGTTGTTAGCGCCTCGGCGACAGCCACGGCAACGGCGTGCTCGTACGCGCCTGTGGCCACGTCGGCCTCGGTGAGGAACAAAAAGCCCATCGCCCCACGCGTGTCGTTGCGCAGTGCGCGGATCGACACGCGCCGCACGCAGGAGGGAGGGCACACATACAGGTTGAAGCTCTCCGGAATGCGCAGCGACACCTTGGGACGGCCGTGGTGCGGGATGAAGTACGACAGGTCAGAGGCCACGGCCGTCCCCCTCCGCCTTGGGCCCGTCCGCAAGCGCCACCGCAGCGGCCGCTTTCGCATTCGACGTTGGCACGGCAGCCTTCTCGCTCGGCTCCCCTGCAATTCCCGCCTTCGCGCGGGGCAACCCCGCCTCGTCCAGCACGGCATCGGCCAGGGCCCCATAGGCACGCGCCGCCGCGCTTGCAGGGGCGCCTTCGATCACCGTGAGCGTTTCCTGCTCGCACGCGTGGACGTCTGCCGAGCGAGGAACATCGGCCACAATGCCCGTCCCCAGCTCGTCTGCCAGACTCTCCACCAGTGCGCGCTCATCTGCCACGTCGCGCCGGTTCAGCACCAGGCCGCCGAAGCGCGCGTAGTCGCGCGCCTTGAACCGCTCAAGGGCCTGCGCGATGTTCGAAGCCGCATACATCGACATCATCTCACCCGACGTGACCACGTACACCACGTCGGAGTGCTCGCCGCGCAGCGGCAGCGAGAAGCCGCCGCACACCACATCTCCCAGCACGTCGTACAGCACGATATCCGGCGCGAGCTCCTCGTAGGCATGCAGCGCGGCAAGCTGCTCGAACGCCGTAATGACACCGCGCCCCGCGCATCCCGTGCCCGGCGTCGGCCCGCCCGCCTCCACGCACAGCACGCCTGCAAAACCGCGGTGCACGGCGTCCTCAAGCGTGGGGTTCGCCGCCTTCCGCATGAGGTCGAGCACCGAGGGAATGCGCTCGCCGTGCATGAGCACGTACGTGGAGTCGGCCTTCGGATCGCACCCGATCTGCATGACCGTGTAGCCCCGCAGCGCCAGTACGGCCGCCAGGTTGGACACCGTCGTCGACTTCCCGATGCCGCCTTTTCCGTACACCGCGATTCTCAACATCGCATCCTGTCCCTTCTCCGTGCGCTTCCCTGCGAAATCCCGAGCCAATCTTGCCTCTCATTAATCCTTGAAGTAAGATAATGCATAAACCAGGATAATTTCAGTTGGTTTTACCACCAAAAGCCGAAGGAGCTGCCCCGTGTCCGACCTTGCCGCCCTCCCCGTCAACCTCCCGCTGTTCGAAGGCGTTCCGGCCGAAAAGGTTCCCCATGTGCTCTCCTGCCTCAATGCGACGCTCGCCACGTTCAGCAAGCACGAGCGCATCCTGGGCCGCGGCGAGGCACAGCGCAGCACCGGCTACCTCTGCGAGGGGCGCGCCCAGCTTGTGAGCAACGACTACTGGGGCAACCGCTCCATCTTGGGCGAATACGCCGCCGGCTCGGTACTCGCAGCCGAGCAGTTCTTCAAGCTAAATCTCCCTTTGCCTGCCGACGTCGTTGCCAGCAGCCCGTGCACGCTGCTGCAGTTCAACCTCGAGCGGCATGTGGAAGCCAAGCCGTGCTGCATGGTGCACGTCAACCGCATCCGCGAGAACCTGGCCCGCATCACCCTGCAGATGAACGCCGATTTGCTAGGCAAGCTGGGCATCGTATCGAACCGCTCCACGCGCGAGAAGGTACTTGCCTATCTGTCCGACCAGGCCGCGCTCCACGGCAGCTCCGCATTCGACATCCCCTACACCCGGCAAGAACTCGCCGACGCGCTCTACGTGGAGCGCAGCGCCCTTTCCCACGAGCTGAGCCGCCTCCAGAAAGACGGCTACCTCACCTTCTCCCGCAAGCATTTCGAGCTCCACCGCCTGTCGTAGCCGCCTCCCTCGTCCCCGCAGCTGCTTACGCCCCGGGCGCTGCGGCGGCTTCGGCACAGCACCCGGGGCCGTTCCAGGGAAGGGGAACGCTTAGAAGAACGACGCGTACTCGTCGTCGGAGAGATCGTAGCCGTAGAACTCCTTGAAGAAGTCCTTGGTCTCTGCCGCCAGGTCGATGTCCCCCATATACTCGGGATACACCGTCTGGGCCAGCCATAAGAAGCCGAGCGTCGCCTCGGGGCTCGGGCGATCCCACCAAAAGCCGCCGATGGGGATGGAGAATACCTGCTTGTTCTTGATGGCCTTGAGATCCTGCACCTGCTCGGCGCCGTAGAGCTCGTCGAGATTGCTGCCGCCCTGCACGACGATGATATCCGGATCCCATTCGAGCGCCTTCTCCACGGTCACGTCGCCGTTGAGGTCGGTCTCGGGCACGGCGAAGTCGGCGCCTATCGCATCGATCCACGTGCGGCCCCAGTCGCCGGTGTTCGCCTTCGTGATGTCGGCACCGCTTAGGTAATACACCTTTTTGCGGTCGCCCGCAGGTATCTTCGCAACCTTCTTCTCCAAATCGCCCAGCGTGGCGTTCCAGTGGTCGACCAGCCGTTGTGCCTTCTCCTCGTTGCCGAGGATCTTGCCCACGTTCAGGAACTCCTGCTTGAGCGTATCGATGGCCGCCCATCCGATGAGCATGACGTAGGTGGGGATTCCCACCTCGGCGATCTGCGCGTTGCCCTTGTCGGAGCTCACGCCCACTAGCGCCACGTCGGGCTCGGTTGCCACCAGGGCCTCAATGTTGAGGTCGTCGAACGAGCCGGCGTTCACCACGTTGTTGAACTGCGGATACATCTTCAGCAGCTGCGGGAACTTCTTCATGGAGGGCTGTGCCACGATCTTGTCCGCCGCGCCGAAGATGGCCACCTCGTGGGTGGTGCCGCCATTGCACGTGATGGCGATGCGCTCCACACTGTCGGGTATGGCGAACTCGTTGCCCTTCGCGTCCACGACAATTGACGCCTCGGCCTGCGCCCCTGCATCCGCCTCATCCTTCGCGGCATCGCCCTTCTGGCCGGCATCGCCACCCTGCGCACAACCCCCGAGCGTAGCTGACCCCACAGCAACGACGCCGGTTGCCATTAGCAGCTCGACGAAACGCCGGCGCGTGAGCAGATTCATGTTCTGGTCCATCGGTAGCACATCCTTTCTTTCCCGCGACCGCAGGCTATCCCCGCGACCGCATGTTGGCGTTTATTTGAAGAATGCCTGGTAGCCCTCGTCAGTAAGGTCGTAGTGGTAGAACCTCTCGTAGAAGCCTTTCGCCTCCTTCTCGAGGTCGATATCTTCGAAACGATCGGGATAGAGCATCTGCGCCAGCCACGCGAACCCGAGAGGAACCTCGGGAGACGGCGTGTCCCAGCCCATGCAACCCTTCGGACTCTTGTACACGGCACCGTTTTTGATGGCTTTCAGCTTCTGCAGGCTCGGATCGTTCAGCAGTCCCTCCACCTTCGCCGAGGTGCTGATGACATCAGGATCCCATGCGGCAATCTTCTCCAGGCTCACGTCGCCCGTCGTGCCGTCATCGGCCACGGGAACACCGCCCGCTGTGCGTATCCAATTCGAGGCCCACGGCGTATGACTCGCCTTCGTGATGGCGGCGGCGCAGCGGTACACCGTGAGCCGCTCGCCCTCGGGCAGAGCGGACACGCCCTTCTCCACGCGCCCCATCAAATCGTCCCAGAACCCCACGAGCTCGGCCGCGATGTCCTCGGTGCCCAGCAGCACGCCAACGTTTTGATATTCCTGTCGCAGCGATTCGGCGGATGCGTTCGCCGTCGAAAGCGTGTACGTGGCAATGCCGATATCCTCTATCTGCGCGTTGCCCTTGTCCGACGTGCTGGACACGAACACGAAGTCGGGCTCGGCAGCGGCAATGGTCTCGATGTTGACGTCATCGAACGTACCGGCGTCGGGAAGGCTTTCGTACTGCGGGAATATCTCCAACAGAAGCGGCGAGGACTTGGCCGGCGACGGCGCCACTACCACGCGGTCGGCCCCACCCAGCACGCTCATCGTTTGGAGCGCTCCGCCCATGCACGTGATGCCGATGCGCTCGATGCGTTCCGGCACCGCCACCTCGCGGCCCTTCGCGTCCGTCACCGTAGCCGGACGCGCGATCTTCACCGTGTCCGCACCGCCTTGCTTGGCACCGTCACCTGCTCCAGCGCCGTCTTCCCCACTGCCCTGCGAGCAACCGCTCAGCGCCGCCGCGCCCACCGTGACCGCGCCCGCCGCCATAATGAGCTGGACGAAACATCTCCTCGACAGCATGCGAAATCCCCCATTCATGGCGCTCCCTTCCTCCCGTTACTCCCTGCCCTGCTCGGGCATGGTCACCACATAGCCTTCGGTCGCGCTGCGCGGTCCGGCGGCGTCGAAGGCCTCCAGCATGCCCTCGATAAGGGCATCCGCATCCACAATGCGGCTTGCCACAACGCGCGTTGCACCCAGAGCGGCGAACAACTCCATCGGCGCTTGCGCGGACGGCCCGAACATCACGAACTCCCGCGCGCGCCGCGGCAGGCGAGCGATATCGAACAGGCTGTCGTTCTCCAGCGCGCATCCCGTTATACCCACGACATCGGCCTGCGCGACAAGCGCCCCGGTGTTCTCCACGTCATGGAACCGCACCGTGCCCGGACCCGTGCGCACGCCATCGGCATCCAGGAGCACGCTCTGCAGCGCAGCACGCGGACGCAGGTCCACCACGTCGAGCGAGGCGCACATGGCGGCCGCCTCCCGCAGCAGCATGCCCGCGCCCACCAGCACCACGGCGTCGTCGGGGCGGAAAAACGACCGGTCGGACGAATCCGAGACGACAAAGCCGCGCTCAGTCAGCGCTTCGGGTGCATTCACCTCGCACGAAAGCGCGTTCGCAACCGCCAGCGCCACGCTGCGGCGAAGCGAGCGGTACGCCGCATCATCGGCGGCCCCGACGACAGCCCCATGCTCGTGCTCGTCCAATAGCTGCGCCACCGCATCGTCCGCATACACGCCCGTTAAGCTCTGCAAGCTCCTCATGTACTCGAAGTCGAGCGCCCCATACACCGCATGCTGCCCGTTGAACGTGAACGCACGCCCCGCACGTCCATCCGACAGCTCCACTACAGCCCACCGCGCGCCGAAACACAAGCGCCTCACGGTAGGCATCAGACCATCTGCGCAGGTGATGTGCAGCGTTTCCTCGATCAGCTCATGCAAGCTACAAGGCGCGTCTGCCGCCACGAAGCCGTTCGCCTTACCGCTCATCACCGCACCCTCCCGTCAACGCCGAACAAGCCCTCTTCCCCGCACGGACACGAATGCGCCTTCGTCTTCAACAGCGGCACGCACGTGGTCACCGTCCCGTCGGGATGCTCCGGCACGTCGATGGACGCCACCTTCACGGGAATGCCGTACGCCTCCTCCAAAGTCTCCTCGCACACGATGTCGCCCACGTCCGCCACGCGAAACGGGCTCGTGCGGCTCATGACCGCAGCCTTGTCGCAGCACAGGAACGCATGGTCGGGGAAGTGCGACGTCATGATGATCCCCACGCCGCGATGAGCGAGCGCGCAGATCTGCGCGAGCACCCGCATTTGGTTGCCGAAGTCCAGACTGGACGTAGGCTCGTCCATCATGAGGAACGACGGGTTCTGCATGAGCGCGCGGGCGATGAGTACCATTTGCCGCTCTCCGCCACTGATCTCGGTGTACACACGGTTGCGCAGATACGCTATGCCCAGCAGCTCCAGCAGCTCGTCGGCTTCGTCGAACGCGTCGCGCCCCGGTCCCGCGAACGCATCGGCCCGTGCGATGGATCCCATGACCACCACATCGATGACCACGAATGGGAATGGCGGCTCGTGCACCTGCGGCACGTAGCCGATGAGCGAGGCCGTCTCCTTCCGGCGACGGTGGTCCACCGCACGCCCGTCCACATACAGCCCGCCTGCCGAGAATGGAATGAAGCCCAGAAGCGACTTGAACAGCGTCGTCTTCCCCACGCCGTTAGGTCCCAGCAGACACAGCACCTCCCCGCTCTCCAGCTCGAAGCTCACGTCGTGCACGATGTCGACGTCGCGGTACCCGGCGCATACGCCGCGTGCCTCCAAGATCATAGCTGTTCCTTCTTTCTCTTCAGCAATAGGTAGAAGAAGAACGGCGCGCCAACGATGGACGTGAGGATGCCCAGCGGGATCTCGACGGTGAACAGGTTGCGCGCCACGTTGTCCACCAGCAAGAGGAAGCTGCCGCCCACCAAGAACGACATGGGCAGGAGCACCTTGCAGTTCGGTCCCACGATGAACCGGGCCATATGCGGGATGATGAGCCCTATCCACCCTATCATGCCGGCGATGGCCACCGAGGCCGCCGTGAGCAGCGTCGCGCACAGGATGAACAGCCCGCGCAACCGCTTCACGTTCAAGCCCATGGCCTGCGCCTCCTCGTCGCCGAACGCCATGGCGTTAAGCTGCCAGCGCAGGAAGGCCAAAGGTGCGATGCCGACGAGAAGGGGCGGCAGCAAGAACAAGATGTCTTGCAGGTTCACTGTGGACAGGCTGCCCATGAGCCAGTACGTGATCTCGGGCAGCTTGCTATCAGGATCGGCCACGTACTTCGTCAACGTGATGAACGACGAGAACAGGGTGGACACTATCATGCCGCCCAGCACCAACATGAGAATGGCATCCTTGCCACGGCTGACGCGCTGGCACACGAAGTAGGCCAGCCCCACGGCCACGATGCCGAACGCGAATGCGTTCACTTGGATGAACGCATAAGGAAGCGACAAAAGGATGGCCAGCGCCGCGCCGAAGCCCGCACCCGACGAGGCACCCAATATGTCGGGCGAAACCATGGGGTTCTTGAAAAGCCCTTGGTACACGGCGCCGGCAATGGAGAGCGCTGCGCCCACCAGCAGCGCGGCGCAGATGCGAGGCAGGCGCACTTTCCACACAATGGTCTGGGCCATGTCGCTTTGCGAGCAGTCGAAGCCGAACAGCTGGGCCCCAATGATCTCGACAACCCCCACCGGATCGATGGGATACTGCCCGACCATGAACGAGCCGAAGAACAGCACAACCATCACCGCCACCGCGATGACGATCGCTCCCGCTGACGAACGTTTCGAAGTCATAGTCCCCTTGCCCCTTCAAAATATATACTAATATGAGAATAATATTTATTTCGGAATAATCTGTTGGAAAAGCCACGAACTGAGATTTTTTTGATACGACTCGCCCCCCTCCGCCAATTGTGGAGTTTCGCGCATAACCGGGCGGTTTCGCGAGATTCCCGTCGCTGCGCGCCCCGCAAACCCCCATACTGGTAAGTCGCTTTGCACGAAATTCTTTCTTGTTTCTCTTTTGCGCACGCTGATGACGCTCACAGATGCAGAAAGCGGCTCGAGTCAAGCGCAAGGCACGCCGCTGGAGCGGGTGCGACCACGGAGCGGTTCCGCAGAGGCGGACGCCCGTCGAAGAGAAACGGAATACCCTTATGACGAAATTCGCCGACCTCGGCCTGTCCAAGAACGCCCTCGCGGCGGTTGAGAAGCTGGGCTACGAAAACCCCACCCCCGTCCAGGAGCAGGCCATCCCGCTCGTCCTGGAAGGCCGCGACGTCATCGCGGCCGCCAGCACCGGCACCGGCAAGACGGCCGCGTTCCTGCTGCCCGTACTGAGCACGCTCCCCCGCGTGAAGGGCCGCAACCGCGCGCCGCGCATGCTCGTGGTGAGCCCCACCCGCGAGCTCGCCCAGCAGATCGCCCGCACGTGCATGCAAATCTCGCGCAAGACCGGCCACTTCACCACCACGGTGTTCGGCGGGACGCCCTACGGCCCCCAAATTAAGGAGCTGCGCGGCGGTACCGACGTGCTCATCGCCACGCCCGGGCGCCTGAAGGACCTCATGAAGCGTGGCGTGGTGAACCTGTCCTGCGTGGAGGTGCTCGTGCTCGACGAGGCCGACCGCATGCTCGACATGGGCTTCCTGCCCGACGTCACCACCATCGTGGACGCCACGCCCGAGTGCCGCCAGACGCTGCTGTTCTCGGCCACCATCGACCAGTCCATCCAGAAGAACCTGGGCTCGCTGCTGAACGATCCGGCCATGGTGGAGATCGCCCGCAACGGCGAGACGGCCAAGACGGTCGAGCAGTTCATGATGCCCATCAAGAACTTCAACAAGCCCGAGCTCTTGGAGGCCGTGCTGCGCGAGAAGGGCTCCGAGCGCGTCATCGTGTTCGCACGCACGAAGAACCGCACCGAGGACTGCGCCGAGGCGCTGTGCGACGCCGGCTTCCGCGCCGAGTCAATCCACTCGGACAAGAGCCAGGGCGCCCGCCGTCGCGCGCTGGACAACTTCCGCCGCGGCAAGACGTCCATCCTCGTGGCCACCGACGTGCTGGCGCGCGGCATCGACGTGCCCGACGTGGACCACGTCATCAACTTCGACCTGCCCGACATGCCCGAGGACTACGTGCATCGCATCGGCCGCACGGGCCGCGCCGGCGAGAAGGGCTACGCCATCTCGTTCGTCACCCGCGAGACCAGCCGCACGCTGAAGGACATCGAGCGCCTGATCGGCAAGGACATCCCGTTCATGGAGCTGGAGACCTACGAGCTGGACCCGTCGCTGCTGAAGCAGAAGAAGGGCGGCGCGCGCCAGGGCGGCTCCAAGAACGGCGGCTCGAAGCCCTACGGCAAGCGACCTGCGGGCAAATCGTACGGCAAGCCCGCCGGCAAGGGCGGCTACCGCACGTCCGACGACCGCGAGGGCGGCAAGCCGGCCCGCAAGAGCTACGCTGCCGAAGGCAGCACGCGCATGGGCGGCGAGGATAAGGGCGGCAAGCGCTTCGAGCGCACCGAGGCCCCGCGCTCCGGCAAGGGCGGCTACGACCGCGCGAACGCCGGCAAGCCGGGCAAGCGCTCCGACCGCTCCGGCAAGCCCGCCTCCGCCCGAGGCGAGAAGTCCTTCGACAAGCCGTACCGCGAGGGTTCCAAGCCTGCGAAGAAGCAGCGCTCCAAGAAGGGCAACGGCACCGGCGGCTACGACTACAGCCGCTTCGCCAAGAGCGACAAGCACGAGGCCGCCGAGCGGTTCTAACTCCGCAAAGGTACAACGACGACGAGCCGCATAAGCGGCTCGTCGTCGTTCGCAGGGAAAGAGCCGCCGCGCTACTCTCCCCCTCCTGCCCGCTGGCCGATGTTGAACCCGTCCGCCAGCGCGCTGGGCGCGAGCAGCACGCCCTTCGAGTCCTTCGCCCCTTCGTAGGCCAGGTTCATGGCGCGCAGCTTCATGGCGCGGGGGTTGCGGTCGTACACCTCGGCGGCCTCCACGAACATCTCGGAGATGTCCTTCTCCACCTCGGCCAGGATGATGCGGGCGTTGCGCTCGCGCTCGGCCTGGGCTTCCTTCGACAGCGCATCCTGCAGCTCCTTGGGGATCATGATGTCGCGGATCTCCACCGACATGACGGTCACGCCCCACTGCTCGCACTTCTTGCCCAATATCTCCTCGAGGTCGCGGTCGATCTGCTTGCGTCGCATGGATATGTCGGCAAGGTTGAGCTGGCCGATGACGTCGCGCATGGCCGTCTGGGCCGAGCGCAGCACGGCCTTCGGATAGTTCTCCACCTCGAGGCACGCCTTCTCGGCGTCCCACACCATCCAGAACAGGATGGCGTCAACGTCGACGGGAACGAGATCGGCCGTGAGCGCGGCCTCGGCGGAGAACGAGGCCGTCATAATGCGCTGGTCCACGTGGATGGCCGCGTACTCCGCGAACGGGATGCAGCAGTAGATGCCCGGGCCCGCGATGCGGTTGAAGCGGCCGAAGCGCAGCACGGCCACGCGCTCCCACTGCGGCGCGATGCGAACCGAAGTGGCCACGACGAAGCCGACCGCCGCCGACGCAGCGATGGTCAGCGGCGACACGAACGCGAACGTGAGCAGGAACGGCACGAGGAAGCCCACGGCGAACATGACGAGGAAGAACAGGTACACGCCGCCACGAGAGGCCTCGTTGGCCTCGAGCTCCGTCTCGGCAACCTTCCGCTCGCCCTGCGCGTCGTGCTCGATCCGGTTACGCCTGAACAGTCCCATCGTCGCTCCTCCGCCTCTCCGTCGCTCACTCCGTCTCGTCCGCCGCTGCGAGCCTCCCCGCCACCAAATCGGCGATGTCCTGACGCGGCACGCCGAGCTCGCGGCACTGGCGGATGAACTCGTCGGCCAAAAAATCAACCTCGGACTTGGCCGCCTCGGCTTCGGCGGGACCCCGCTCTGCCACGAACGTGCCCTTGCCGCGCTTGGACACGATATAGCCGTCGCGCTCGATGTCCTGGTACACCTTGCTCACCGTGTTGTAGTTGACGCCTAGGTCAACGGCCAGCTCGCGCACCGTTGGCAGCTTGTCGCCCGCCTTGAACCGGCCGGACGCTATCAGGTAGATCAAGCGGTTGCGCAACTGGAGCCACAGCGGGATGCCGCTGTCGCTGTCTATGGTGATCTGCACGGTTTGATTGGCGGCGCTCACGCTCGGATAGTCCCCCACCTTCATTCGCCAAGTAGTATCGTCATATGATAGCATTCCTCGCCCCGCTTGCCGCACGGGGCCGCAAAGCGCGAGACCCCGCACGGCCGACCCGGGAGGGAGGGAAGGCCGGCCGCGCGGAGCCCGCGGGTAGGGGCGTCGGCCGCCGTGAGCGGCCGACGCCCCTACCCGACGCCCAGCTCCTCGCGCTCGAACGCAAGGAACTGGCGCACGGTCTCGGCGAGGCCCCGGTAAAGACCCCGCTTCGCCCGCTTCTCCAGATCGGCGCAGAGCTGCGGAAACCAGGCCAGCACGTGGTCGCGCAGAAACACCCGCTGCGTCTCGCGTGCAGCCTCGGCTCCAACTTCGTCGCCGGCAGCCAGCGCATCGGCTTCCTTGCGGCAGAGGCGCGCCATGAACGCCAGCTCTATGCCCGCGTGGTCCTCGGGAACGTTCAAATCTCCCGAACGCTCGAACCCTTGAGCCCGGTACGCCGCGAGCACCTCGTCGCGCGAGCGCTGCATGAGCAGGTGCTCGGCGCTCGTGTACACCGACTCGTAAGGGAACACCGGATCGGCCGACATGTTCAGCAGCAGCGCCGCGAACTCCGCTGCCGCCTCCGTGCGCGCCGCCGCGAGGTTCGCGCCCGCGAGCCCGGCCGCGTAGCGCCCGAGCTCGCCCTCGAGCGACGGCGGCTCCTCGGCGAGCCGCGCAAGGAAATCCTCCGACACCTCCTCGAGGAACAGATGGGACAGAAACGAGTACGTGAGCTCCCGAGCCTCGGCCTCGGCGTTGCGTTCGCGCATGTCCATGATCGCCCTCCCCCTCGCGGGCGCCCACCGAAGCGGGCGCCCCCATCGAACCGTCGTTTACGAAACCAGCATCAGCGCGCCCTGCACCGCCTGCAGCGCCGCGGGGCTGACGAGCGCGGCATGCAGGCCGGCAGCCAGCACCACGAAACGCAGCGTGAACCCGCCGATGAGCGCGCACGCGGCGCCTCCCACCGGCACGGCCGGGCCGATCTTGTCCTTCTGCCTCGACGCCACGAGCTGGGTTATGGCCGCGATGAGCGGGCACCCCAGCCCCACGGCCACCACGAGCAGCCAGAACTGCACGCCCAGCGCGCCCTCGGTGAGCAGCCCGATCGCCCGGGCCTCGTCGGTACCGGCGCCCTGCATGTTGATCACGAAGGCGGCGAGCACCGCAGCCTCCAGCACCACCAAGCCGACAACCGCCTTCTCCAGCGTCGCACGCACGCGCTCGATGCCCTCGTCGCGGTCAATAACGGCCGCGAAGATGGACACCGCCGCCACGCCCGTGTCGAGCGCCGACACGGTGAACAGTGCCGGCAGCAGCCACGTTCCCCACAGGGGGATGGCGGGCGCCGCGCCCAGAAGCACGCCGGTGTACACCGCTACCGCGAGCGCAAGCGGGATGCCGACCACCGCGAGCACCTTGTTGATGCCCGCGCGCGCCTGTCCGAGGGGCTTGCACGCCGAAGACAGCCAGTCGGCGATCTTGTCGGTGGTGAACAGCGCGCTCAGCACGAACACGATGAACGTGACCAGCAGCAGCCACGCGCCGACGGTCATCCACGACGAGCCGTTCACGAAGCTCTTGAACAGTATCATGGCCTGGAAGGGTTTCTCCACCTCGGACACGAGCGCCAGCAACCCGATGGCCAGCGCCGCCACGGCCGTCCACACGCCTCCCGTCACGGTCTTCTTGAATCGCCCCGGCTTCGCCAGGCGCAAGATGGACGCCGTCAGAAACGCGCCCGCGCCCAAACCGCCGAGGAACAGGTATATCGCCGGCAGCCAGCTCCAGGTCGTCTGCAACTCAACCATGGTCGTTCTTCCTTTCCGTCATGTCGGCCGAGAGCGCCATGGGACACGCAGCCCCGCGCTCTCGGCACCGCTTTTTCACGACACGACGACCGAGGGCTTCGCGTCGGCCGCCATCTGCCTGGCCTTCTTGTCGCCCACCTTTTCGGCCAGCTCGTCCATGGTGCCGAACTGCAGCGCCTGCGTCGGGCACGTGGCCACGCAGTGGGGCATGTCGCCGGGCTCCACGCCGTTGCCGATGCAGCAGTCGCACTTGTCCATGCCCTCGTCGGTGTACTGCGGCACGCCGAACGGGCAGGCGAAGAAGCAGTAGTGGCACCCGATGCACTTCTCTTTGTCCACCACCACGATGCCGTCCTCTCCGCGCTTCGTGATGGCGCCCGCCGGACACACCTTCGCGCAGGCCGGCTCGCCGCAGTGCATGCACGACATCGACACGAACGTGCGCGTGACGTTCGGGAAGGTGCCGCTCGTCACCTCGTGCACCTTGCGGCGCGCAATGGTTCCTGCTTTGATGCCGTTCCACTGCTTGCAAGCGATCTCGCACGCCCAGCACTTGATGCAGCGCTCGGTGTCCATATAGAAGCCGTATTGCTTGGCCATTATTCATCCCCTCCCTCGAGCTTGCTGATCTTCACGAGCGTCTGCTTGCCCATGGAGGAAGTGAACGGGTCGAAGTTCTCCGGAGTCCCGTCGTACAGGACGTTGGCCTCGCACCCGCCATCGAGGAAATCGTACCCGGGGAGCCCGAGCTCCTCGCATGATTGCCACCAACCGCGCTTCGCCATGATCACATCTGGCGCAATGCCCTCGAAGTACTCGGCTGTCAGCTTGATCCAGCCATGGGGAGACTCAATCTTCATCCACTCTCCGTTCGCAATCCCGTACTTCTTTGCCGTGGCAGGGTTGACCTTCGCCCACGGCAACTTCTGCAGCTCGCGGGTGTAGGGAAGGTCCTGATAGTAGCTGTGGTTGCACAGACGATACGCGTGGACGTCCGAGAATACGATCGGATACTCCTGCGCAAGCTCAGGCGTTCTCGCGACGCTCTCCGTGGGTCCAACGTACTCGGGCAGGTAGCCGATGGTGCCCATGTCGAGCGTGTCGGGCTTGCCGCCAATCAGCTCGTTGTAGCATTGCACCTTGCCGTTCGGCAGACTCGCGAACATGTTCGCGTAATCCTTGTACGGAGGGTCGCTCGGCTTGGCACCGTCGGTGCGCTCGACGAAGATCCAGCCCTTCTCTCGCAACTCTTCCAGCGAGATGCCCGACGGCTCGAGTTGCTCGCGCAGGTTCTGGTCGAAATCGCCGTTCCAGAAATCCTCGCCATAGCCCATCTTTACCGCTAAGTCGCAGTAGAAGCGCCAGTCGGAACGACCCTCGCCGATGGGCTCGATGACCCCCTGGTTGATGCCGATGGCCGTGCCCCCAGCCATGTTCTTCACGTTGAACTGGTCGCTCGTCTCGTAGTGCGTCAAAGCGGGGAGAACCACGTCGGCGTAGTTGCACGACGAGTTCCACGTAGTGTCCATCACGAAGTAGAACTCGATCTTCTTCAGCGCCTCCACCACCTTCTGGGGCTGGCGGGTCGCCGAGAGCGGGTTGGTCGACTGCGCCAGCAGGCACCGAATCGGATAGGGCTTCTCCGTCAAAACGCTCATGATGCCCTTGAAGTACGCGCTCGTCAATCCGCAGTGCCACGAGTGCGGGCCCTGGTACCAACGGGGGATCTCGGGAGCGACCAGCTTGCTCGCACCGGGGTGCCAGCCGTTCGCCTTGTCCTCCTCGCTCTCGGGCAGTCGGTCGGAGAGACGGTCGAACGGCTTGGTCTTGATCAGCGAGGGAGGCAGGACCTTGCCCTTGTTGCCGCCTCCCGCGATACCCATGTTGCCCGTGATGGCCTCGATCGAGCAGATGGCCTGGATGGTGGACGTACCGTCGCTCGCCTGGTCGCCAACACCGTTGCCGAAGCCGATACCCATGGGCTTGATGGTGCCCATCATACGGGCGACCTCGTAGATCTGCTCCTCGGGTACGCCCGTGATAGGAGACGCCCAGGAGGGCGGGAACTGCTTGACGTGCTCAGCCAGCTTGTCGAAGCCGTTAACCCAGTTACTGCAGAAGTCGTGGTCATACAAGTCCTCGCCGATGATGACGTGGAGAATGGCCAACGCCAGTGCGCAGTCGGTGCCGGGGCGTACGGGAACCCACACGTCCGCCTTGGAAGCCAGCGGATCGAGCATCGGGCGGATGTCGATGATCTTCATACCGTTCTTCTGCTTGTTGTCCACGCGCTTGAAGGGGCCGCCCTGGTTGCACGCGGAGTTCTCGAGGTTCTCACCCCAGTTGACGTACAGCTTCGTCTTGTCCATCTCGCCCGGACCGATGGGGGTCACGGCATTCAGCGCCTTGCCGCCCACTGTCACCTGCGCGCCCCAGGTGCGCTGCGTCATGCAGATGGAGCTGTGCATGTAGTTCGGCGTGCCGTGCACGTTTAGGAACCGCTGGGCAATCGTTCCCTGTACCGCGAATTCCTGCGGTGACAGGGCAGCGAAGCACTCAGGGCCGTATTTCTCCTTGGTCTCGAGCAGCTTGGTGCTGATGATGTCGAGCGCTTCCTCCCAGGTGATACGTTCGAACTTGCCCTCGCCCTTCTCACCCGTGCGCTTCATGGGGTACATGATGCGCAGCGGCGAATAGGGTACCTGAACGGCCGCGTTCGCCTTAGAGCACAGCGATCTGCTGCCCACACCGTAGTTGTTGCCAGCCTCGGGATTGCCCTCGACGTTCGTGAACTTGCCGTCCTTCACGTAGCAAAGCGTCGAGCACTTCGTCTTCGCCGGACCGCACATCTGGCACCAGTTGTGGCGGACTTGCACCTCACCGGATGCGACACCGGCCTCGCCGGCGGGGCTCGGTTTGAGCGCCTCCTGGCTCGCGCAGCCGGTGAGCGCCGCCATCGCACCGAGGGCAGCCGTCCCCTTCAGAAACGTTCGCCGCGAAAACGTAGCATCACTATTCATTCGTTCCTCCCCATTCCTCGTTCTCTCGCGTTCTCCATGTTGAAATAGCAGATGAGAGGTTGTCGCATAGACCATCCCCCTTCGCTTCTCGCACGCGTCCCCACAACGCGCCTCCCCGGAACGGACTCGACGGCATTCCTTATTAGAATGCCTATCATTGTCCTATTGAACTATTGTCATAGTACCATAGTTTAATGGTTTTATTAAGGAGTCATATTGTTCTATTTTAAGGATAAAATGAGGGTGTGCCAACCGTCTCGCTTGCCAGAATGACGGCAGCAGCAGCGTTTGCCTGCCGGATGGTGCCCCGACGAAAGCGAAGTGCCTTGATGGGACGTATTTGACTTGCCGCAACGGCGACTATTGTTCAGGTTGCGATCTGGATTCTTTTGGTCGCGATCAAAGTGCTCACCAGATAAGGCGAATGGGAAAAGAGGGCAGAGAAAAAACCCGGGAACGCGACGAAACGCCCCCGGGTTAAGTAAATGACCGGCACCACCCGGTGAAGCGAGCGCTGCTGTCATCTCGTATAGCAGCGTGCGGCGCAACGCCGCAATGGCAGCGGAGCCTTTGTTACGATTCTTCCGCAATCGCTCCTTGCACTCGCAAGCGAGATCGGCGCAGAACGTCCCCCCGCTCCCCTACTGCGGCTCCACGTCGATAGGCGCGTTCTTCGCGGCCGCGCGCTCGCTCTTGCGGATGCGCCACCAGCGCGAAAGGCTGTGCACGAGCCATTCCACCAGCGGGATGGTGAGGAACGCCACCCAGGCGGGATGCGGCTGGTTCAGCAGGAACGCCATATAGCAAAACCATGCCACCACGGCGATAGGATACACGCCCGACACCAACGGCGCTATACGCCGGCGCCCGATGGCGTGGCCCACCATATAGTACACGGGGACGGTCAGGAACAGGAACAGCCCCACGCCCCATGCGCCGTTCAAGATGCCCAACAGCAGGTACACTACGATTATCACCAGCGGATAGGGGAACTTCACCCACTCCTTTTCGAACGCGCGCAGGTAATGCTTGCGAACGGGAATGGTACGGCCCACCTCTGGGCCGTACTTGGCCTTCGCATCGTCAAGCGTGTCGAAGCGCTCCCCGTTCACCGTGTAGCCGCAGGGCTCGTTCCAGCGCTCCTCGTGGATGTGCCCGTACCCGTAGCGCTCGTTCGCGTCGCGCCAGCTGTCGAAGCGTTCGCCGTTGATGACCACGCCGTCGTCGTCGATGACCACCTGGCTGCCGTCGTCGTCCTCGAGCGTGCAGCGACTGCTTGACCTCTTCGCGTCGGCACCGGGCTCGGCGGCGTCCCCTTCGCACGCGCCCTGCACGCTCGCAACGGATCCTTCCTTCACGTGGATGCCGTTCCAGCCCACATGCACCTCGTCGCCCTTCTTGGAATCCTTCACGTGCACGCCATCACGCCATGACACGTGCACGTAGTCGTCGCCATCGAGCACATGGATGCCTCCCAGCCCGATACGCACCTTGGACTCCTTGCCGTCGGCGGATCCAGGCTCCGGAGCCGCCGTACCGTCCGCCTCCCCGTCGGTTCCCGGCTTATCCGAGGCGCCCTCTCCTGCTGCTGGAGCCGCGCCTGCATCCGTTCCCGATGCCGGCTTCGGCGCGTCGGCAGCCGCCGCGCGCTCGGCAGCGCGGTCGACGGCCTCGAACGCCACGTCGTCGCGCATCTCGTCGTCCACATACAACAGCTCGTCGAGCGACACGCCGTAGAGCTGCGCGAGCGCGATGAGGTTGTCGGTGTCGGGCGACGACTCCGAGCGCTCCCACTTCGACACAGCCTGGCGCGACACGCCCAGCTTCTCCGCGAGCGCTTCCTGCGACAGTCCCGATTGCTTGCGACGCGCCGACAGGCGCTGGGCGATCTCGACGTTCATGGTTCCGAACCCTTTCTCGTTTCATTCATCATAGCGTACTCAAAAGGGTACGGTTGCGGGAATCGCCGCGCGACCGCTTCCAGTTGGATTTTTCCGCAATTATTGGTTGCGGGCTATCTGATCTGGTAAAACGTTGGCTAAAGACAGGAAAGGCGCCCGTTACTTTTTCCGTGCGATGTCCACGACCACCCAGAGGGACAGGATCGCGGCGCCCAGGTAACCGAAGAACGCGAGCACCGGCACGCCCAAAAGGCGCGGCTCCATGCTCGAGAGCGACAGCATGCTCGAGCCGATGAACAGCCCCGCGATGATGATGCCGATGGTCAGCCGGTTCACGATCTTTCCCAGATGCGAGAGCGGCGCCTCGCTGCCCAGCACCTCGGTGTTCACCTTCAGCTGGCCGCGCGTGAGCATCTTCAATGCCTCGCCGGAGTACTGGGCGGCGTCCATCGAGCCGCGTGCCGACGAGCGCAGCGCCAGCGCCAGGTCCTCCATGGCCCCTGCCAGCTCCTCGGCCGGATCCTTCGTGCGCTGGATGTGCGCGTTGATGATGGACACCACGTTCTCGTTCGGGATGAACGGCAGGATGGTGCCCTCCAGCGTCACCAGCCCGCGCGACACGCTCGTGATGGACGACGGCAGCGTGACCTTGCACGAGCGCGTGAGCATGAGGATGTCGTTCAGGAACATGCCGATGTCGATGTCGGCCACGTCGCACGAGCCGTAGTCCTCCAGCAGGAGGTCAAGGTCGGCCAGGAAGCGCGTGTGGTCGATGGCCGCGTTGTCCTTCGCGATGGCGAAGGACATGAGCGCCGTTTTGAGCTCGGTAGCGCTCTGCATGCCCACGGCCTGGATGATGTTGCCGAACCCGGCGCGGTCGTGCGGCGACAGGCGTCCCATGATCCCCAGATCGATGTAGACGACCTTCCCGTTGCGGATAAGGAGGTTCCCCGGATGCGGGTCGGCGTGGAAGAAGCCGTGATCGAGGATCTGGGTGGCGTAGTTATCGAGGATCTTCTCGCCGATCTCCTCCAGATCGTAACCGGCGGCCCGCAACCGGTCGGTCGCCAGGATGGGTATGCCGTCGATGTACTCCATGACCAGCACGTACTCGCCGCAAAGTTCCGGGTACACGTGCGGGCTGTCGATGAACGCCACGTCCTTGTTCAGCCGCGCGAACTCCTGGAGGTTCGCCGCCTCGCGCTGGAAGTCCGTCTCCTCGAGGAACGTGGCCCACAGCTCCTCCACCACGTCGCGCAGGTCGAGCATCTGGTCGTCCTTCATGAAGCGCGACGCCTGGCGCGCCACCATGCGCATGATGTCGATGTCGAGCGCCATGGTGGCCTTCACGCCGGGCCGCTGGATCTTCACCGCCACGACATCGCCGTTCGCGAGGCGCGCCTTGTGCACCTGCGCAAGCGACGCGCTGCCGAGCGGCGTGGGATCGATGGCGTCGAAGATGTCGCCCTGACGTTCGCCGTAGATGTCGTCGAGGGCCTCGAGCATCTGGTCGAACGGCAGCGGATCGCACTCCATCTGGAGTTTTGCCAGCTCGTCGCAGTAGGCCTTCGGGAGGATCTCCGAGCGCGTGGACAGCGTCTGGCCGATCTTCACGAAGCTGGGGCCCAGGTCTTCCAGCATGGCGCGGAACTCTTCCGGCGAGAAGCCGCGCAGGAAATGGTGCTTCTGGAGGATGGAGTAGATCTCCTTCAGCCGGCGCGTGCGCGTCTTGCGGCTGAGATTGAACCGCCCTTCCGGATCGATCTCCGCGCCGGAGCTGAAGAAGTACTTGAGCAGCGTGTTGTCGGCCATGGCCATGGGCGGGCGCCTCTCTCGAACGCGCGCAGGGCCGCGGCTACGCGCCGGGCGTCTGGGGAGACGCAGGCGAGCCGCCCTCGATGGGGATCTCCACCGCGGCCGACTTCGCGGCCGACGTCTCCACAGGAGAGGCGTCGCCCACCTCGGCCTTGGCTGCAGGGGCGCCCTCGGCCGGCGTTGCGACCGGCGCCTGCGCGCTCTGCTTCGCGGCGATCTCGGCCGCCTTGGCCGCGAACGCCGCGCGCTCCTCGGGCGTCATGGCGGCCATGCGGGCCTCGAGGGCGTCGTAGCGCAGCGTGCTGGCCACGTCCTCGGCCTTGTGCTTGAGCTCGGTGTTGATCTGCTTGCCCTGGTCCACCGTGAGCTCGCCCTTCGAGATGAGCTGGTCCACCAGGTCCTTCGATTTCTCGGCGGTGATGGCCATCGCTCCGATGCCCGCCAGGAAGATGTCCTTGAATCCGTCGCCTATGGTAGCCATGAGAAGCCTCCTTCGTCGCGGTTCAGCCCGCTGCGCCGCAGCGCTGTCGGGCTCTTTGAACCATGATGCACCAAATCCGCGAAAAGGGCAATGAGCGGCGGAGGTTTGTAGGGAAAAGAGAACGCCGGGGAAAGATGCAGCTGAAACGGCCTGCGTGCAGGACGGCTCGGTCCTTCGCGACCGGAGCGCCTTCTACGGTCGCACGCCGGGCGCCCGCAGGGCTTTTTCCGGCCGGACGCCCCGCACCGCTCTTTCCGGCAGCGAGGCCCGCATCTTTTGGCGCGGGCCTCGCTGCCGGAAGACCGTCATTCCTGCTCGTATGCCGGATGCGGAGGAACGAACGCCGCAGGCAGGGCCACCGCCCCGCGCACCGACGTGGCAGCCGCATAGGCGGGCTCGCCCAGCGACGCCGGCTCGCCGCCGAAGGCAGGCGCAGGCGCTGTCGCGGGAAGCGCATCCGCCGCAGCCCCTTCTGCTGCACCGGCTTTCTCGTCCAGACGCCCGTCCACCCAGGTCTCCGCCACCACGCACACGACGATGACGGCCGCGCCCACAAGCCCCGCCGTGGAAAGCGTCTCGTCGAGCACGCCCCACGAGAACAGCGCCGTGAAGATGGGCTCGCCCGTGAGCAGCATGGACACGGTGGCGGACGGCAGCCGCTTCAACGCCATGTTCTGGAGCGCGAACGTCAGGCACGTGCTGGCCAGCGCCAGGAACGCCACGGTTCCCCACGCGAGGGGCTGCACCGCCGCAACGTCGAGCGGCCGGTCGAACAGCAGCGCGCCGGCCAGCGAGAACACGAACGTCGCGAATATCTGGGTTGCCGACACGGTGACCACGTCCATGCGCGCAAGCCCCCGCTCGCCGAACACGAGCGCGCCGGCCAGCGACACAGCCGTGAGCAACCCGCAGAGCTCGCCCCAACCGAACGCGAACGACCCGCCGCTCGAGCACAGCAGGTACAGCCCGCCCACGACCGCCGCCTGGAACGGCAAGTGGACCAGCCGGTAGCGCCGGCGCAGCACCACGGCTGCCAAGATGGGCGTGAACACCACGGGAAGCGCCATGAGGAACCCCACGTTCGTGGCTGTGGTCAGGTCGAGCGCCACGTTGCAGGAGATGTACGACACCGCCATGCACAGCGCCGCCGGCAGCCAGTCGCCCAAGCGCGCGCCGCGCAGCCCCCGCACGATGCGCGGCCCGAACAGCACGGCGAACACCGCCGACGCCAGCCCGAAGCGGATGGCAAGCGCCCAAAGGGGCGAGATGCTCTCGTAGGCGAGCTTCGTGAAGGCGCTGCCGGAGCCGAAGATGACGGTTTGCAGCACGACGCTCGCAATGCATATCCCGCGTATGTCCATGATGCGCGCCACGTCCCGCCTCCTCTCTTGTTTCCGCCCTGTCGTTGGACAGCGCAGAGCAACGCCCTGTCGCCTGGCAGGGCCCTCGGTCTCTGTTCCGGATTGCACCTATGGTATGCTTAGTCCAATTGAAAGTAAAACGAGACTTTCTTTATACAATTGAAAGTATTTCTTGTTACTACCGATCACAGCTTTACGAAGGGGATCGAAAACCATGGCCAACCAGAAATACGAGGCGTTCCTGAAAGTTTTGGAGACCGGCAGCTTCAAGGAGGCCGCGCGAGAGCTGGGCTATACGCAGGCCGGCATGAGCTACCTGGTGAACTCGCTGGAGAAGGAGCTGGACACCACCTTGCTCGTGCGCGACTACGGGGGCGCACGGCCCACTGCCGAGGGGGCGGACCTGGCACCGCTCGTCCAGGACGTCTGCAATGCCGAGCGCCGGCTGCATGCCCGCGCGGCCGACCTGCACCATCTCGAGGGCGGCAACGTGCGCGTGGTCACGTTCACCAGCACGGCCATCCAATGGCTCCCCGGCATTGCCAAGAAGTTCGGGCTCCTGCACCCCTCCGTCGAGCTCGACCTGGCCTGCATCGACGATCAGGCCGAACTCGAGGAGGCTGTATGGAGGGGCGACTACGACGTTGGCTTCGCCGTGCTGCCCGTCAGGCTGAACCTGCGCACCGTGCCTCTCGCTCGCGACCCGCTGCTCGTAGCCGTGGCGCCCGACCACCCGCTGGCGAAAGCACCCTTCTTCCCCACCTCGGCCCTGTCCAGCGAGCCCTATATCAGGCTGGAGAGCGGAGCTTCGTCGGAGATGGACGGGGTGTTCCGCGCAAACGGCGTGGAACCGCGCGTAAGGTTCTCCATCGTGAGCGACTATGCCGCCATGTCGCTGGCAAGTGCCGGCCTGGGCTTCAGCGTCCTGTCCTCACTCATCCTCGAGAACGCCCCCTTCCCCCTGGCCGCCCTGCCGCCCGAGGTTCCCGTCGACCGCGAGATAGCCCTCTGCCTGCGCCCAGGCGAAGAGGCCAGCGCCGCAGCGAGGGCGTTCGTGGAGGTTGCGCAGGCTTGGGTTGGGGAAGAGCGCGCCAAGGGCGCGCCTCCGAGCCGCTAGGGGCGCTCCCCTCCCGCACGTTCTCCCGATTCGCCCGACCCCGCAGAATGCCGCCCATAGCGAGTCAACTTATAGCGGGCCTTAGGGAATCATGGGAGGAAAAGGCGAAAGGGGCGGCATGAGCGACTACGACATCCGGAGCAAGATAGGCCTGCGCATCAAGGAGCTGCGCGCCGAGCGCGGGGTGAGCCAGGAGGAGTTCGCCAACCTCATAGGCATGTCGCGCTCCTACTTCGGCGAGGTGGAGACCGGCAAGCGCAACGTGGCAGCGGTCAACCTGGAGAAGATAGCCAAAGGCCTCGGCGTGTCGCTGGCGGAGTTTTTCGACTCGGAGTTCTTTGGGGAGAGGTAGGTTTCAGCCGAGCCCAACAATCCAACCATCGAGCAGCCAGCCAAACATCGAGAAAACCACCCCGCAATGAAATTATCACTTTTTCGCTGACATAATGACATGGGGGGGGTAGCAACCGCTCGCCGACCTCCTAGCTGATAAGCCGCTCAGAGGGTTCTCGTATGTGCACGACACCCACTCATCACTGAAGGCAGTATCGAGCGAAAAGGGCCTTGGCGCGTCCGACACCTTTGGCGTGCTGTACGGAGCGACGGAGAAAACCGAGCAGCTAATTCACCAACTCAAATCGGCAATACCGCGTCAAGTCCAAAGAGGCACATGCAAGCACCATCGAGCAGCTTGGAAACGACTTCCTTTCCAAGCAGAAGTCGAAACATCGAGAAGATTCAGAGCACTGTGCAAACTTTAAAAAGGCGCTCAAACAGATAGGATTCGGAGACAACAGCTACCGTTTCCCCGTGGAGCGGAACCCCGACTACGCCAAGCACCACGACAACGAGATCGGGCTGTTCGCCACCGCTCTCATGGATTGATACGGCCAAACACCTTGCAACTTCCCTCTGCCATTACAGACATAACATGCGGACGTACCCGATCCGTCCCAGTAACATACTGCCGAAAACCCGAGTAAGGGCAACTGAACGAAGCTAGTGGCAAAATCCCTCCGCAGCACAGCCCCTCACTCAACATAGAATCAATACCATCTCATTCAAGTCGAATCAACCTACACCATATTCCATGTAAGAACAGTGTCCTCTGCAAGATCCATCTTCACCGTCCGCCCAATTATCACGTCAACAAAGGCGGGCGCAATACCTGTACCCGGGCGTTTGGGCATCAGGTCGTCCACACCTATAACCTCGCCTGTATACATATCGCGTGTCAGCACCAGCGAGCGCCTAGCCTCACGACGGGACTCCTCCTCGCAGGGCAACACTACCTTGTCTGCGCTCCCCAGCACACTATCGATAAGTCGGAAGTTTTCAACCGCATGCTTAAAATCGGCGATATCACCCGAATGATAGTGGTCGTTGCCAGAAAGACCTTTATCCAACGTGAAGTGCTTCTCGATCACTTGCGCTCCCAATAGATATGCCGCAGAAAGCACCTGCATGGCGGAGTCGGGTGCCACGTGGTCCGAATACCCCACCTTATGCCTCGGAAAGTCTTGGGCAAGTGTTTCGATTACACGTAAGTTCGCATTAGCTGGGTCCGTAGGATAACTCAGCACACAATGCAAGATCGTAATGTCTGTGCAACCCGAACGCTCCAAAGTCCGCACAGCCTCGTCCACTTCCGACAACCAGCTCGCCCCCACGCTTAGCACCACGGGCTTTCCTTTTGAACCAACATGCTCGAGAAAGGGAAGGTTCGACGCATCCGACGACGATATTTTATAGAAGTCGACATAACGTTCTAGATAGTCAGCACTGGCATAGTCGAACGGCGTAGCGGTAAAGTCCATCCCTTTGAAGTGTGCATATTCGCAAAGTTCTGCAAACTCGGCTTCGTTGAACGAATCATACTTCTGAAATAACTCGTACTGGGTCTTAGTAGGCTCTTTGGTGATGTCCCAATAAGCCGGCGAGTCCTTCGATACGATGGTTTCCGCCTTGTAGGACTGAAACTTTGCGCAGTCGCAACCCGCCTCCGCCGCTCCGTCGATGTAGCGCTTGGCAGCATCTACGGGAGATATCCCCTCAACCTTCGCAGTGTCATAGAAATTGACACCCATCTCGGCGATCAGATACGGGGTTGTGGCTCTCATTTCGCTCCTTCCGTCATTTGGATGCGGTTTTAAAGACTATTTATAAGGCCCATGACGCGCCTGCGGCCATTACGCAGATCGTGGGAAAGCAGCATGTCCTGGAAACGCTGGCGCGCTTCGCGCGATAACGTTAAGTACATATCAAGATTCGATTTCAGAATTTCATCGGGAGGATTTAAACCCAGATAGGTAAAACCGTTCTCGTTGCAAACAAAGCCATGCTTCTCCTCTCGTTTGTTCTGAGCCATCGCAATGGACGGGATTCCCATGAGCGCAAGTTCATAGCCGGTTCGACCACGAGAGGTAACAGCCACATCGCACGCGCTCATGAGCTCTGGCATGTTGGCCATGTCGTAGAGGACCTCAATGTTCGGCAGCGAGTTATATTCCAACAACCCATCGACATTGTGCTTCGCGCGTCCAAGCACTACGGTGAAATCCACATCCTCGTACTTGTCGTCCCCTGCGACAATGGCGAGCAGCCTGTCTGAATAGTTCTGCGGGTCGGCACCCCCAAATGACACAAACACACGCTCTACCCTCTGCTTGATCTCGATAGGATGGTAGAATAGAAAGGTTTTCGACGAGATGTAATACCTCTCACCCGCTTTAACATGAGGTAATTCATCATCATGATAGAGAGCGTTGAATACAAGGTCGGCCTTAAGAGCCCCTTCTCCATCATCCTCAAAATTTACAATCTTCGCCTCGGGAACTACGGAGCGCAATCCGATCATATAGTCAATGGAAGTGGAAAGTATATCGTTTACGAAAAGAGTGTAGTCCTTGTTGCGGCAGCGTTCGAACAGATCAGCGATACCGTCCACACCGATGAGCTCGTGGGCGGTACGACCAAACACAATCGGATCGGTCTGGTTCACATCGTAATAGATATCGGGCTTTGAATAGAACTCATCTGCCATCTCAAGAGCACGATAGATATGCCCGATGCCACGCATGTTATTGCCGTTCACATAGATGGCAACGCTTTCACGCCTCAAGTGCGCAGTCGCGCATCGCAGGTCGTCGAACGTGTCCACATCTATCCCCTCACCAGACGGCACCTCGAACACACCTACCTTTTCGCCAATACGCGTCTGCGGCGTCACAACAGAGGCACGCGAGATCACAAATGCCCCGGTTTCCGCATAGTCAGCAGGTAGCCACTGGCGATTCAGCCGCTCGGCATAGTTCGGGCTTATGCCCCCTTCAGCATTCTCTCCCCACGAAAGGCGCGGATCGTTCACAACAGAAATGAGAGTATCGAAGTCTTCGTCAATCGCACGCCGAATAGCAGAGTCCAGCGTCGCAGTCGTAAGCGTCGGTGATGTTGGCTGCATGGTGACCACCCAGTCCCATGCGCCCTCGAATGCCGCATCTGCCACCACCGCATCGAGCGCCACGTCGTCGGTGCACAGTGCAGCCTCCCTCCAATGCACCCGTGCACCCATCTGCTGAGCAATGATGCGCACTTCAGGGGAGTCCGTCGTCACAACCACATTGGTAACGAACTCGGAATCAAGTGCATTTCTAATAGCATAGTACACAAGCGGGCGCCCTCCCACCAAGCGTATGTTCTTATTGGGAATGCCCTTCGATCCCGCACGTGCAGGAATGACAGCAAGGATGCTCATTGTCGACATTTCAGAACCGTGTCCCATCTACTTGAATTCGAGATATCGCTTGCTTTCCATACAGTCGACGACGCGTTTAGCCTCCCAAAGAGAATTCATGCGCGAAGGGCTCATATTCCATATACCTTCGTAATCCCTTGCGCTAGGAAACAGCTCATAGAACCACTTGCAAGGACTCGTCATATCTTCAAGGAACGCTTTGCGTATGGCGGGGTGCCTAGAGTACCAGTCGTCTGTCATAATGCCGCTGCCGCGCATCGCGAAGGCAACTTTCTGTGCGAACAGGGACAGATTCGATTGATTCATCTTGGTAGACCCAAACGTTTCCTCGCCGATTTCTGTGTATTCCGGCATTTTCGCGGCAATAAGCTCCTTGAGAACGCGCCTCTCTTCAACGAGCGGAGCATCCCACCTCAAAGCATCGCGAATCAGAAAAGGCGTATATATTGTGTAACTCTTTTCAGTACCGAGTCCGCTCTCATAAGCTCCGTTGCGACCCGTTGGGCCAAGCGCTCGCGTCCTATAATCCAGCGTGATATCGGCCGGCCTATAACCTCGCAAAGCGCAATCTTCTACGAATGAGCGTACCTTTCGCGCTGTCCTCCCATAAGCCCCCTTTCCAACGATGGCATCCCACTGCTCGCGGTTCTTGCCGCCCTCGATATCAACCCCACTCGCGCCCAACTGACGCATCTGCTTTCGAAAGGAATTTTCCGTATAGGCATAGGCCCTTACCTCGCCAATGGCCAAATGAAGAAGATATGCGCACAAGTCATCGACGCTCATCTTGTCCGAATGGTTAAACGCTGAAACTCCCACGAGCATAGGCCCTATAGCCTGCCCCCCTCCGACAAGCACGTCGAATCTCGGGCGCCCTTCGCTTTCGTATTTATAAGCGTTCGTGTAATGTCCCCCAGTGCCAAGAGGTTGGTTTTCGAGCATTAAATCCATCTTCGAACGAATAGAGTGGGGTTGCCACTCAACGTTGCAATAGTTGGTTCTTGAAGTATTTGCGAGCTCATGTGCCCTTTTCAAACTCGATGCAAGCAGAACTCCGTGGGGCCTCGCCTTACCAACGTTGAAGCATTCCAGCTCGAGCCCAGCATCCGACAAATAATGAAGAGCAGTTCTTGAATCAAGTCCGCCGGAAAGCCCCAACCCAAAAACAGCATCAGGATGCCTCTCACCTAAGCAACAAGCCATATGTCTCATGGCTGCATCGAACTGTTCAACCGCCTCATCCACGTCCACAATATCGCCGCTTCTCCGGATATCACCATAGGAATGCACGTCGAGAGCCCATGAGCGCGCATCGAATCTCCCGATGCAGTTCGCCCCGAGCCACTTGAGGTTCTTGACAGGAGTTGAATGATCGCAAGGAAATCCCCCACCCATGACAATCGATTCAGCCAGAGAGTCCTTGTCAACACCCTCAAAACCGGGCTGTATTCGCTTCAACACACCCCATAGCGAATCAGAAAGAACAAGACGATCATTAGTATGGTAGTAAAACAGAAGCTCCCTGCCGCTGATGTCGGCAGCGAACACGCAGCTCTTTTCATCATAAGTGACCGCATAGAGCGCCGAGCAGCCTTCGTTCAGCCGATCTGGCTCCTCCTCCCATTGGCTACTAAAAAAGTCAGATTCGCTGCACTCAAACAACTCGCCAACGAAGAATGACTTCCCATTGGAAGATCTCTTCAAACTCGACGGAACAGAACGCTCAACAACATCGGATTCAAGTAAAACTTCGCCGTCGAACCGCCTTCTATAATCAATGAAAAACAAGAGAATCACCCCTTATCGTCATCAAATAATCGATCGATTCTTCTTGAACCTCACAACAAGCAGGACGCATAGGACTAAGCTCAAAGCCCAGCGCGCTGCGAGTACATCGACAAGAAAGGTGAGTGCAGCGGTTGCACACACGCAAGCTATCACATAGGGAGCAAACCATTTAAGCGTCATAGTGTATTCGTCTACCATAATCCGCGCGGATATATGATGCATGACAAAGAGCAGAACGAAGGCCGCGCAGGTCGCGACAGCCGAGCCAACCATCCCCCAAATTGGTATCAAAAAGATGTTAAGCGCAATGTTGAAAGCCGCCGCAACAAGTGTCGCAAGAGCTATGCCGACAGTATTGCGATGGTAAAGCTCGCAGTTCAGCGGCCATGTATACAAAAACTGGAAGAAATAGCCAGCTATAACCACCGGCAAGATAACAAGACCCGAGTAATAATCCTGCGTTCCGAGCAACTTCAGAATTTCCGGCGATACGCACATCAATATCACAGTGATTATCAGCACATTCAACGTATACCTACGCTCATGAGTTTTCAGTGCGTCCTCATCGCCTTGCGCCTTCAGCTCATAGTATTCAGGCTGCCAAGCTGCCCCAAGAGATTGGGTAATCACGCTGATAGGCAAGGCAATATTGTATACAAATGAATATATTCCCGCCGCATCCGAACCAACCATCGAATTGAGCATAAGACGGTCACTCTGATTGATCACAAGATAGGCTATGCCGTTGAAGATCATCGGAATGGAAAAGCTGAGGCAGAATTTCCATTGCTTGGGTGCAACGAACCTCTTTCCTTTGAAGAAAAAGAACACGCACACACCCACACCAACGGCAACGGTTGGAACAGAATAGCCCCAAACACGATCAAAGTAAGAATTGTCACATACAGAAAACAAAATGAGCAAAACAGACAAACCGATCTGCGCGAAAGCCAGGATACAAGATATGAGCAGATCGCCAGGAGCATTCTTAATCGCCGAGCAATAGCATTTACGAAGATTCGAACATGTTAAAAAAAACGCAGTGATTACAGCGAGCAACCAAACACCCTGATCAAGGTTCAGTAAAAACGCTACTGGCTCGATGAATATTATCGACAGAACAAGAACCACCAAAAAGACAACCAGGTCAAGGAACAGGATCGACGAGCAGTAGGCCTTTAAACTCTCTTTTCCGTACGTCAGCTTCGCATTTTGAATCGTTCCTTCTATCCGAAGGCCAATTATTTGCGAGACGAGCGCCACCCAGGTGATATATACACTTGCGAGACCATAGTCGGAAGTGCTCATCATCCGTACAAATATTGCGGAGGCAAGAAAATTGGAAGCGCCTAACACAAAGTTTCCAACTGTGTAAATGAATGCTCGCCCGGAAAGACTATTATTCATCTTCTGAAGCAAGCTCATCGAGCCACCTGCCCCGAAGTGGCCGTCCTTTTGCGGTTTCTCGTGATTCCAATCGCAAAGGAGCGTAAGGGAATTTCACTGCTAAGCCCGATCATCACAAACGCAAGGAGTCGAAAATCTCTGAAGAAACCAGAAAGGAAAAGGCTCCCGATAAAGAAGGCGACAAGGATCGCCTTACCTTTTTCTCCCCATTTAATCTTGCTGAGAAGATGGGCGACAATGAAGTAGTAAAAAATTGCGAAGAGCAACCCTTCTTTCAGCACAAGGTTTAAAACCTCTTCGTGCGGTTGAACCAGTCGATATCGTCCGCTTATAAGGTAGTTTGCGGTACTTGAATAATCTGTTGACGAAATACCAAGCTCGTCAAATACATCACTATCGTACCCGTAAAACAAAAAATCAGGGGTTCTTGTCATCAATTCAAAACAATATACGTTTGAATTCATGCGGATTGCGTTAGATGAGTCGTTTAAAGACTCTTTGTACGACGACGTACCGTCCTCCACGATCACATTAACCCAGAAATAGCTAAACCCAATGATGACAATCGTGGAAACAGCGAACACACAATAGAAGAACTTTGCGGTCAGTTTTTCGTCGATCTTTTGGTCGCGAAGCCATGACGCTTTACGGAGTTTTAACATCGCTAGTAGCGAAAGGGCAACAACAATCAAGCACATTAGAATGTACTGCCTACCAAAATACAGGAATGGGTAGATGCTGCCAAGAATTAGCCCTGTTTTCCAACCCTTCTTGTAAGCTAAGCAAACCAGAAGGAACATAGCAACTGCGGTGTCGTTATTGTCCGGTACGCCAAAAAAGACAGGAGAGTAAAACAGCCCCTGAAACGCACCTTCGATGCTCGAAAAGAAAGCAGGCGACACAAGATACATCACAAAAGTACCCGCGACCACCACCATGCTTGCCCAATAGAACACCTTGGTGGCAGACTCCATTTCATTAACCTTCAGAACTGCAACAAGGATATATACGTCCATAAGCAGCAAACAGAACTTAACGAGCTGTTCCTTAGAATACGGGCTAAATGCAAGTATGACCAAAATGGAAAAGCAGAGTCCGAGAACAGCGCCGTTAAGCTTCACATTGCCCACACGAGAAGTCTCTTCAGATCCATTTAAGTGCAATAGAGCCAGCATGACCATAAGCGCCGTGTAAGTCACATAAAGATATACAGTCGATATTTGAGTGAAGAAGCGGATAAACATGAACAGCAGTGTTAGGCACCAAGCCCACTCGCCCGGGACCCACTCGACAATGCGTTTCTTCCTAGTGCTCTTCGAACGCGGCATACCTAAACGCATAGTATTTCCCATATCACACCTCAAACGGCAACTGCCCAAGGCGCGGATTGCTTCGAAGAGATCGCTGCCTATCCTTCGACCTAGCGCGATACGCCTCCTCGCAGACAGCGAGGAGACCGCCCATCTCATCCCTTGACCTAACTTTCGAGAAGCCCCAATAACGCTCCAGCAACTCGCGCTGTTTACCGGTCAGCGAGTCAGTCAACACGGAAAATTCAGCAGCAACCTCGGCCTTCTCCGCTGCCTGACTTCTCGCATAGGCATTGTTGAACTCAGAATCATCGAGCGCGCTATCGGAACCGTAACGCTTCTCTTGATCGAAAATATAATGTGGCCTTTCGAGATAACCGCAGTAGCCTACTTGCGTTCCCACGCTGTTGGACATAGCGAGATCGGCAAGAAAAATGAGGCTTCGCTGTCGCGCCAGAAAAAGCGCATCTTCGCGATAGCCCGCAGTGACCACATGATAGCCAAGGCCCTCGTAATCTCCAGCAACGCCATTCAATAAATCTCGGTAGTAGAGGCAGATCAGAACACTATCAATTTCCTGCTCCCTCTTCACCCGTTCGATTTCTGAAACGAGACATGCAAGCTCGTAGGTGACCTTCACTCGATCCACCGAATGGCTAGGGAAGACAAGGAGTGTCTTCCCTAGCTCATCACGCGCTTTTTCCATTTCAATTTCGTCGAGGTAATCCGGAGCGTAAGCAATATACGGACCCACCATCGCCACCGGCACATCAGATACAGCTCGGATATGTTCCAAGCGGGCAGGACTGAAGGTGATGAGACATGGAAGCCCACTTCCCTCGAGTTCTTGCCCGTTTACGTAACTGCCGAAATGGACACCATGTTCCACGCATGCTTTGATGCAACTCTGCGCTCCAGAGAACGTGCGCAGAGCTTCCCCTATGCCATAGAAGCTATTAGCTCGATAAACTTCACGGGAGCACTCGAAACGAAAACCCATTGTAGCGCGCCAATCAAGGAGATCGGATGCAGTCCGGGCGGCAAATCCTTCCCGTGCATTCACCCGCCGTGCCGCCCACGCATAATAACATTCTGCAAGACACTTGCGCAGCGCCTCATCCCAGATAAGAGCCCTTGTTGCCTCATTCACCGCAAAACGCAACCCGCTTTTCACGTTCCTGATCACATTCACAGCTACTCAACCACCCGTAAATCTGCAGGGGCCGAAGCTCGAAGAAATCTCTTGTAGACCCAAGTGCGCAGAATATTTGGCATGAGACAAACTAGAATATGAGGGGTCGTACATGCCAAGAACTCGAGCAAGCCGTAGTCTCTACGTTTGAGGCAAGCCGACTTGAAGCGAAGCATATCGCGCATGTAAGAAAATCCACCTCTACGCGCATAGAAATCTCGACTTACGCGCACATAGACAAGCGGCTCTTGGATATTATGGAAAACACATCCTGTATTTTTTAGCCGCATATACAGGTCATAGTCCTCGAAGTATGGCATACACTGGTAACCGCCCGCCTTCTTCAAAATGCTTTTTCGATACATAAGCGAGGGGTGCCTGAAGGGGCAACGTTTTTGGCCAAATTGGACTATTTCTTCATTGGCCTCTGGCAGATCAACCAGTGAAACGATGTTGCCTATGTTATCTTCGAATTCCAGCACCGTGCTTCCAACACAACCAAGCTCCGGGTGACATTCAAACAGCGTGAGCTGTTTTTCCGCACGATCAGGAATCGACCAATCATCAACGTCCATTCGCATGATGAACTCATTGCGACATACAGGAATGCCGACACTTAAGGCATGCCAAAGACCCTTGTTCTCGGGATAGCAAAAGAATGTAAAAAGACCGGGATAATCATTGTCGTATTCACTTAGAACACCATCCAACTCTTCTGTCAAAGGGCCATCCTTGACGACGAGAATCTCATCTGGTTTGACCGTTTGAGCTAAAATGCAATCGAGACAGTTTTTAAGAAATGCGGCATTTTCTTTGTAGTAAACACTGATCAGACAAGAGTAGGGCGGAAACACTCCACCCCGACTCCGATTTTCTGCCGTCATCGCCCGCTCCTTCTCTTGCCGAACATAGCCCCGAACGTGCCGAGGAAGCAGCGGGCGTCCATCTTGAAGCCGGCGTTGCGCACGTACTCAAGCTCGATGCGCTGGCGCTCACCCGACTCGAAGGTGGCGTCGTTTCGCGTGGTGGCCTGCCAGAGGCCCGTGATGCCCATGGGGACGCTCAGGTACTCCTCCGCGTCATCGCCGAACCAGGCGAGCTCGTCTTGCGTGATCGGCCTGGGCCCGATCACCGACAGGTCGCCTTTGAGGACGTTGAGGAACTGGGGCACCTCGTCAAGCGAGGTGGCCCGGAGAACCCTCCCCACCCTTGTCACGCGGGGATCGCCCTCCACCTTGCGCTCCTTCTCCCACTGCTCCAGCTGCTCGGGCGTCAGGTGCCTCGTCACGTCATCGGCGTCGGCGACCATGGTGCGCACCTTAATCACGCGGATCAGCCTCCCGCCTTGGCCCACGCGCTCCTGCGAGTAGAGCGGAGCGCCCGGCGACTCCGCGGAGATCATCGCGCACAGCACCGCCATAGGCGCTGCGAGGAGGACGATCGCAGCCGCGCTGAACGCTATGTCGAAGGTCCTTTTGCATGCCCTGTAGAAGAGGCTCCCGTTCCTAGCCACGGGGCGTCACCGCCCGCAGCAGGGTCGGAGGGGCGCCTCTAGTAAGCGCCCCCCCGTGAGCATGATTCCGACCGTGCGGGCGATCACCTTGAGATCAGTCAATACGCCCTGCTCCTCTATGTACTTGAGGTCCAGCTCCACCATGTCGTCGAAGGTCGTGTCGCTGCGGCCGCTCACCTGCCAGTAGCCGGTGAGGCCGGGCTTGACGGAGAGGCGGCGCATGGCGCGCTCGTCGTACTGGGCGACCTCGGAGGGCAAAGGCGGGCGCGGGCCGACGCAGGAGAGCTGCCCGAGCAGGCAGTTCAGGAACTGCGGGAGCTCGTCTATGGAGTGCTTGCGGATGAACCGGCCGATGCGCGTCACGCGGGGGTCGTCCTTGATCTTGAAGAGGGGGCCATCAGCCTCGTTGAGGTCCTGCAAGTCGGCCAGACGGTCGTCGGCGTCGGCGTGCATGCTCCTGAACTTGAACATGTCGAAGGTCTCGACCTCGCCACTCTTGCCCACGCGGCCCACGCGCTTCTAGGAGTAGATGGGGCAGCCAGGACTCTCCAGGCGGATGGCCAGGCACAGCAGGAGCGATGGCACCAGCAGCACGGCTATCACACCCAGCGAGAAGACGATGTCGAACGCCCTCTTTAGGAAGCGGTATGCAAGCCGACCCTCCTCGCGAGAATAAGCAGCACGCGCGACTTCGGGATCGACAAAGGGGTTTTCGCCAACTGCGACGGCGGCAGTTCCGTCATCAAGAAGTGAGAGGAAGGGACAATACACTGCCGGCGACGACTCGGACAACTCGACATCGAAGCCATCGAAAGGGAGGGAGGCCTCAGCCGACAGGTTGGGAGAATCTTCAAACTGGTTTGTTGTTGTGTTTTCTGACAATCTCTAGTCCGACTTTGAGGTTCAGCTTGCGGCCAAACATCGTTGTTTCCACGTATGCCAGGCGCTT
The DNA here is from genome assembly GCF_900199375.1 of Gordonibacter urolithinfaciens. NCBI lineage: Bacteria > Bacillati > Actinomycetota > Coriobacteriia > Eggerthellales > Eggerthellaceae > Gordonibacter > Gordonibacter urolithinfaciens. The sequence goes on along the minus strand of NZ_LT900217.1, from coordinate 2,234,311 downwards.
GTGGCGGTTGATCTTCTTGACCAGGGCGGTTTGGTGGACCAGCGGGCCTTTCGTTATGCTGATCTCGTCGCCTTCTATCACGCCCTCCGACATTTCCACCACGCGGTGGTCTTTGGTCGTAAAGGAATCGATGAAGGCTATCTCATCTGCGTTAAGGGGAATGAACGCGTTGTCGTTTCCCAGGAGCTTGGTGAACGCGGGAACCTTGCGGAGCTCGTCCGCGGCCTGGTCAACCTTATCGGTAATAAGGAACAGGTATCCGGGAAGCAGGATCTCGGAGCGGCGCTTCCACTCGCCCTTGATCTTCTTCATGATCTCGTACTGGGGGATGAAGCACTCCTGCAGCACGTCATCATCGACGAGCTGCTCCACCAGATGGAGGACACGGCGCTCCCTGCCGCCGACGACCTGCACGACATACCACATAGCCAGCCTCCTGCCGAAGGGCTTATACAAAGGTAAGGCTTCGCCATGCGCCGAAAGGCGATGCGAAACGACAACGTTATTCATCCTCCTACTCGCAACGAGACGCGCACCCAGCGACGATCCCTCGCTTGTAAGATATGCCCGGCGGTTCAACCGCCACGACCGGAACGACTCGAAAGAAGCGGAGGGGCGCGCACGATCAGCTTGCGCTCGCGCAGCCCTTTATGATTTCCGCGGATTCGCTTCGTCGTTTTGGAAAGCACGTCCCTACGAGAACGCAGACATTCCAAAACCGGCCTTTTACCAGCCGCCATGGAAATACAACTTCAAATGCATAGCAAAAGATTATGTATTCCCTGATAAAACTGGCGGTTGTCATTATAAATGATAGGTTGAGGTTTACAGTTTAGCAACGCCAAATGTGAAGATTCTTTTTCCAGGAGTCGTTTTTCTCGATCAAGCCCCCCCCCCCCGCTTTTCCTCAACCAACAATTTCAGAACGGTTGTACGAACCGGTCTTATATGGTTGTCGTATGGAGAATCTGCAAGCCGCCTCTCCCCCCTTCCCCGCCATTGACGCCGGCAAGCTGCCCGCAACCGTTGGCGAGCCTCTTTGTTGCACAACACGAAGAACGCCCCGTTAAAGAGGAATTACTACGTTTACGAGGCAAAAGATCAATTTCTCATTGACAAACGCGTCGAACGGCCGCTATCATTCAGAAGGGCAAGGCTGTAAAACTGTGTTCGCGTGAAGAGCACCCAAGGAAAGAAGGATTTAATGAAGAAGAGGATTGCAGCGATTGCTTGTGCTGCAGCTCTCATGCTTGCGCTTCCGACGCTTGCATGGGCAGCCCCGAGCCCGAGCGGCAATAATGAAACGGGTAACGTTGGCGGCATCACCGTTACCGTCAAGGCCGAGAATGGCACCGTCAGCGCGCCTGTCGCCTCTGACAAGCCGGCCAAGACGGTTCCCGAGGGCGTTACCCCGCTGATGTCGTTTGTGGTCGACGGCACGGGCACGAACGTGACGTTCTCCTTTAACGTTGGCAGCCAGTACGCCAACCACGCTTTCACGGTCTACGTTGAGTATGGCAACGGCGAAGCCGGCGAGAACATCACGGGCGTTGTTGCCTCCGACGGCACGCTGACGTTCACGGCCCCCAGCCTCTCCATCTTCTCCGTGGTGATCGGCGACGTCGTTTCCTCCTCGACGGCCAACACGGGTTCCACCTCCCCGCAGACCGGCATTGACCTCGGCACCGTTGCCGGCGCCACCGTCGTGACGGCCATCGCCGCCGGCGCTGTCTTCGTGGCCCTGCGCAAGAAGGTCACCGAGTAGCAAGCACACCGCAAGTCTTATATAGAACTTGTATCGAAGAGACCTGTTTTACAACAGGTCTCTTCTTTTATGGGCAAACGGTTTGCTACCATAGCCTCAACACTTGAGGTACGAAACACCTTTACGAAAGCGAGCGGTCCTTCCTATGCCGAAAGCGCCTTTGGAACAACGAAGCGACGACCTCCAGCCCAAGCACGCGAAGGCCGCCAGCCCCCTCGAGGCGAGGAAGAAGAAGCGCTCCATTATCATCCTCGCGGTGCTCCTCGCCTTTCTCCTGTGCGGCGTCGCCGCCGGGTGCGGCTATCTGATCTGGCAGCAAGCCGAGCTCGACCGCGTGGCCGAGGAGATGAAGAACACGCCGGAACCGGTGGTGGAGCAACCCGCACAGGATACCGCCGACAACCGGGTGGAAAACCCCATCGACTTCACGTCGCTGAAGCAGGAGAACCCCGATATCTACGCGTGGATCCACGTTCCCGGCACCGATGTGAACCTTCCTGTGCTGCAGAGCGCCACGAACGACTTCCTCTACCTCGACCATAACAAAGACGGCGACTACGCCATCGAAGGAGCCATCTACACCGAGATGGCCAACAACACCGATTTCAGCGACCCCGTGACGGTGCTCTACGGCCACAACCTGCAGAACGGCACCATGTTCTCCACCCTGCACTACTTCGAGAACGAGGACTTCTTCAACGAGCATGACACGCTGTATATCTACACGCCGGGGCATGCGCTCACCTACCGCGTTGTCTCGGCCTACCTGTACGACGACCGCCATATCCTGAACTCCTACAACCTCTCCGATCCGACGGTGCGCCAGGAATACTTCAACTTCGTCATGCATCCGGATTCTCTGCTGGTTAACACCCGAAGCGACACGGAACTGTCAATTGATGATAAAATAGTGCAGTTGAGCACCTGCATGAGCGACACCAATCACACAACCAGCCGCTACATCGTTACTGGAGTTTTAATAGATGATCAACCGACCTACTAACCGACCGACGCCGCCCTCGCGTGCGCCTCGAAGCGGATCCCCCTCCACCCAGGCTCCCCAGCAGACGGCGGGTCAGCCAACGGAAGGGCGAGCCGACTCGTCCGAGTTCTTTGCCCAGCAGACGGCCTCCCAGAACCAGGAAGTGCTGATCCGCAAGCGCAAGCGGAGCCACTCGAAACGCAAGAAGCGCATTCGCGTCGCGCTTGTCGTACTGGTCGTGGTGGCCCTGGTGGGCGGCGGCACGGCCTGGGGCATTATGAGCACCATCAAAGCCGGCGAAGGCGCCATCCACGAGGCCTCCCAAGCCGAGGACATCCAAACCGCCGAGAACGCCGTAGCCTACGACGAGGGCAAGACCGTCAAATACAACGGCCACACCTATGCCCTGAACGAGAACATGGTCTCCATCTGCATCATCGGCTTCGACCGCACGGCACCCGCCGAGGTGGGCGAGAAGGCCGGCCAAGCAGACGCCGTCATGGTGATGGCGCTCGATACGGAAACCGGCGAGGCCACCGCCATCGGCCTTCCCCGCGACAGCATGGTGGAAGTGGGCGAATTCGTGGGCAGCGCGTTCATCGGCCTTGACAAGATGCAGCTGTGCCTGGCGTACAGCTACGGCGACGGCAGGGAAACCAGCTGCCAGTACACCACCACCGTGGCCTCGCGCGTACTGTACAACATGCCCATCTCCTACTACTTCGCGCTCGACTTGAGCGGCGTCGGCCCGCTGAACGACGCCATAGGCGGCGTGGCGCTCACGCCGCTGCAGAGCATCCCCAACACGGGCATCGTGGAGGGGCAGGACACCGTGCTGTTCGGCAACAACGCGCTGCGCTATGTGCAGTGGCGCGACACGTCGGTCCTCACGTCCTCGCTCGACCGCCAGGCGCGCCAGGTGCAGTACATCAAGGCCTTCGCCGCGCAGGCGCTCGGCATGGCCCAGGGCAACGTGGGCACGCTGCTGGACCTGTTCAACACGGCCGGCGAGTACTCCATCACCAACCTGGGCGTCAGCGAGTTCGGCTACCTGGCCACATCGGTGCTCTCGAGCGGCATCACGAGCCTCAACGTGACCACGCTCCCGGGCGAGATGCAGCAGGGCGAGAAATACGCCGAGTACTACCTCGACAAGAATGCCGTCTACGAGACGGTTTTGGACGTGTACTACCGTCAGGTCGACTAGCATTCGACCTGGAAACGCGGTACCTGGGCTTATAAGGAGAGATAACCCGTGACCTTGCTAGAACTGCTCCACCTGCTTCGGAAGAAGTGGTACCTGGTCGTCGTGTTCCCGCTCGTTTTCGCGGGAGCCACCGCCATTTACTGCTGGGGATTCATGTCGAACGACTACACGTCCGACGTATCGCTCTACGTGCTCAACAAAACCGACGAGCAGAGCTCGAACATCACGAGCAGCGATACCACGGCCAGCCAGCAGCTGGCGAACGACATCGCCGTCATGGCCCAGTCGAACCGCGTGATCGACGCCACCGCCCAGTCGCTGGGCATGAGCACGCTCAAGGGTTACGACATCAAGGTGACCTCGGCCACCACGAACCGCGTGATCACGTTGAGCGTCACGGGCAAGAAGCCCGAGGCCGTGGCGCAGATTGCCAACGAGCTGGCCAAGCAGACGGCCGATACCGCCGTGGAGGTCATGGAGCTCAAGGCCGTCAACATCGTCGACGCCGCCCAGGTTCCCAACGCCCCCTCGGGCCCGAACCGCATCATGTACACCGCCGTCGCCTTCTTGGCAGGCCTGTTCTTCGCCGTGGCCCTTATCGTGCTGCTCGACCTCATCGATACCACCGTGAAGAGCCCCGAGGAAGCCGAGGAGCTTCTGGGGCTGCCCGTCCTGGGCCGCATACCCGCGCTGAAGGGTAAGGGGAACTAACATGGCCAAGAAGAGCAAGAAGATCCTCGCGCGCTTCGAGCATCCGCAGCTTTCCAACGCGTCGAAGACGCTTCTGGCGAACATCCGCTTCGCCTCGGTGGACGAGAAGGTGAAGACCATCGTGGTCACCTCCTCGGAGCAGAACGAGGGCAAGACCATCGTGTCCACGAACCTTGCGAACGCCATCGCCACGGCGAGCAAGAAGGTGCTCATCGTGGAGACCGACATGCGCCGCCGCTCCCTGGGCAAGCTGCTCGACATCCACCCGACAAGCGGCCTGTACGCCGCCCTCTCGGGCTCGGCCTCGCTCAACGACGCCATCCTGCCGACGCACATCCCGAACCTGTACTTCCTCGACGCCGAGCCGAACATCCCGAGCCCCGCGGACATCCTGAGCACGAAGCGCTTCGCGTCGCTGGTGGACAAGCTGCGCGACTCGTTCGACTACGTGATCTTCGACACGCCCCCCGTGTCGCTGTTCGTGGATGCCGCCATCTTGAGCAGCCTGGTGGACGGCACGCTGCTGGTCATCCGCCAGAACCAGACGAAGCGCTCCCTCGTGGCGAAGTGCGCCCAGCAGCTCCGTGTGGCCGATGCCCGCATCCTGGGCACCGTCATGACGTTCTGCACCGATGACGAGAGCAGCTACTACTACGCCTACTACACGCAGGACGGCAAGCGCGTGAACAAGGAGGACTTCGAGCCATCCGCCATGCCTTCCGACCTGAACAACCCCGTGTCCTGGGAGAAGGAAGGGCACACGTCCCCACGCCGTGCCTCGTCCTCCCGCCCTGCGGCGCAGCAGCCGCGCACGGGCATGCCGGACGGGCAGGCCGTCGCCCCTGGAGCGGGCAACCCTTACGCGCCCAACGCTTTCAAGGCCATGACGCCGGGCGGCAAGGCGCCGCGCCACAAGAACCGGACGCGCTCGTAGGCGAAGGTTGCCAGGAAGCGGGTTCCGCGGATGTTCGACCTCCATTGCCATATCCTGTTCGACGTCGACGACGGGTCGAGCGACTTCGCCGAGTCGCAGGCCATGCTCAACGCTGCCCGCAAGTCGGGCATCGACAACATCGTCTGCACGCCCCACTGCCGGGGCTCGCGCTTCGACTATCAGCGCATCGTCGACCACTTCGATGTGCTCAGCCGGTTCGCGCATTCGCAGGGCTTTCAGATGACGTTGGGTTTCGAGGTGTACTGGGAGAACCTGATAAGCTTCGGAATCGACAACGCGTCGCACCTCTGCTTCGAGGGCACGAACCTGCTGCTACTGGAATTCGGCGTGGCCAGCCTGCCGCCGAATTGGCAGCGCATCATCTACAACCTGCAAGGCCAGGGCATCCAGCCCATCATCGCGCATCCGGAGCGCTACCGGCCCGTGCAGAACGACATCGGCGTTGCCGAGGAGATGAAGGATCTGGGTTGCCTGCTGCAGCTGTCGGGGAACTTCGCCGCAGGCGGGTTCCGCAGCAACAGCAAGCGGGCGGCGCTCAAGCTGTTGGAGAACAACCTGGTGGATTACATCGCCTCGGACGCCCACTGCGTGGAGGACTACGCCGACTACCGCAAAGCCATCAAGATCGCCCAGAAGTACTAGCATGAAGGCGCCGCCCGAGAGGCGGCGCCTTCTTTCTCAGGCTCGGGGCAAAAACAACAAGAGGCCCCCTGGCACCCAAGGTCGGCCCATCATGCGGTCTACCGTGCTTCTCGCACGTGGGAACAGCATGAAAGGGTCGAGATCCGGTGCCAGGAGGCCTCGCAGCGTCGAGCATTTCTGTCGGCCCGCAGGCCGACAGAGCACCTTAGACGCGCTTGATGAAGCGGCCGTCGCGGGTATCGATCTGCAGGATGTCGCCGATCTCGACGAACGTGGGAACCTGCAGCTCCACGCCGGTCTCCAGCGTGGCGGGCTTCGTCGTGTTCGTAGCCGTGTCGCCCTTGAAGCCGGGCTCGGTGTGCGTGACCTCGAGCTCCACGAACATCTGGGGCTCGATGCTGATCAGCTCGTCGCCGGCGTAGAGCAGCGTGGCCTCGTCGTTCTCCTTGAGCCACTGGGCGGCGTCGCCCACCATCTCGGCCGAGACGGCCGTCTGCTCGTAGGTGTCGTTGTCCATGAAGTTGAAGTCGGCGCCATCGTTGTACAGGTACTGGAGCTTCTTCGACTCGAGGCGCACGGACTCCACCTTCACGCCCGCATTGAACGTGTTGTCGATGACACGGCCGGTCTTGATGTCCTTGAGCTTCGTGCGGACGAACGCGCCGCCCTTGCCGGGCTTCACATGCTGGAACTCCACGATGGTGCACAGCTTGCCGTTGTACTCGATGCACATGCCGTTCTTAAAGTCGGCGGTAGAGATTGCCATTCCCTTGGTTCCTTTCGATAGCTCGCGCCGACCGCGGTACTGCACTCGTCTGGGGCGGCGGCACGCAGGTATTTTGCCGCTATATTATAACCATGTCATGCGTCGATTGGGTGAAAACTGCGAAACCATCACGGGTTATGACGCCGAAGTCCTCCAGGCGCATGCCGAACTCGCCGCTTAGGTAGACGCCCGGCTCCACCGTGACCACGTTGCCGGGAACGAGCGGGTGCGGGTTGCGCGGCGAGAGGTTCGGCTCCTCGTGAATATCGATGCCCACGCCGTGGCCCAAGCTGTGGCCCATCTTGCCCGCGAAGCCGTGGTCCGCCAGCACGCGCTCGGCTAGCTCGTGCATGTCCTTGCCGGTGACGCCGGGGCGAAGCGCTGCCTCCACCTGCTCGTTCGCCTGCCGGATGGCCTCGTAGGCGGCGCGCAGGCGCTCGTCGGGCTCGCCCAGGAACACGGTACGCGTCATGTCCGAGCAGTAGCCGTAGGCACGGGCCCCGAAATCGAGCACGACGCACTGGCCCGCCTCGAGCAGCGTGGCGCCCGGTACGGCGTGGGGGCTCGCGCCGTTCGGGCCCGCGGCCACGATGGAGGGGAACGCGAGGCCCCCGGCACCATGGCGGCGCATGAAGTCCTCCAGCTCCATCTGGACCTCCCGCTCGGTCATGCCGGGGCGCATGAACGCGACAATGTGCGCAAACGCGGCGTCGGTGACGGCTTGGGCGGCGCTCAGGCGCGCGACCTCGGTCGGCTCCTTGACGGCGCGCAGGTCGAGAACGAAGCGGCTCGTCTCGCGCAGGATCGGGACGGAGCCGGGAGCCTCGGCGAGCGTGGCCTCGAGGGCGCGGAACTCGCCGAGCGAGAGGGAGTCCTCGATGCCGAGGACGGCTGGTAGCGCAGGGTTGGCAGGGGTGCTCCCGAGAGTGCTCGCAGGGATCCCGCCGCGGACGCCTTCGGGCGCGGCATCCGCGCCAGAGGATCTTTCGGCATTGCTCGGCCCCTGAAGGGCATCGGCGGCGAACTTCGCATGGGTCTTCCGCGCGTCGTCGACGGCGATGGGGCCGTCCGAGGCAGCGACGCGTGCGGAATCGACGTAGCGCGAGTCGGTGTGGAGCACGGCGGCGCTCGGCGTGACGAGCAGGGCATGGGCGCTCTCGTCGTCGAATACGCCGTCGAAGGCGGTGAGCCAGGCGATGTTCGAGGTGTCGCGTACGAGGAACGCATCGATGCCGTCGTCCGCGCAAGCGGCGCGGAGGCGATCCAAACGCGGGCCCACGTCGCCTTGCGCCGGCGGCTGGGGAGGCAGACCGGCAGGGCTCTCGATCGGTGCTTGGTGGTGGTCGGCCGCGCTGGTCTGGGCGGTCCCTGCAGGCAGCGTCAGCGGGACGGCTTCGCCCTCCTCGTCCTCCTGCAGCAAGCCTCGCCCGCCGACGATTACCTGGCCGGCCGGGTAGCGCTGCTCGTAGCCTTCGCCCAGGCGCTCGGAGACGCCCTCAAGCAGCAGATCGAGGGCGTCGCAGTAGCCCTGGAAACCGCGGCCTTTCACCTGCGCCACGCAGGCGGGCGCGATGACCGAAACGCGCCGGAAAGGCTCGCGCGCATCGACGTCCGAGATGTGCACCTCTGCGCAGGGCACGTCGATGCCGCCCACGGCATCGCGCAGCGCATAGGAATAGTGCGTGTGCGCGCCGGGGTTGTACACGATGCCGTCGTAGGCGCCGCGTGCGGCGTGCACGGCCTCCACCAGCTCGCCCTCGCTGTTCGACTGGAAGCAGGCGACGGCCGCGCCGCGGCGCTCGCCGTGCTCCGTCACCAGACGCTCGAGGTCGGCAAGCGTCTCCGAGCCGTACACGCCCGGCTCGCGCACGCCCAGCATGTCGAGGTTCGGGCCGTTCAGCACCAGTATCCGCTTCACGAGAGCGCCTCCTTCGAGCGCGCCCAGGCCTCCAAGTGCTCCAAGATGACGGCGTCGTCCACGTCGCGGAGCTCCCAGGAGCCCACGTCGCGCGGAAGGACGAAGCGAACCTGCCCGTGGCGGGCCTTCTTGTCACGCTTCATGGCGGCGAGCATATCCGCCGGTTCGGCCGACCAGGCGAGCGCGGGAAGCCCCAGCGCGTCCAGCAGGTCGTCCTGCGCGGCCACGAACTCGAGCGGCGCGCCCGCGAGCGCCGCCGCGAGGCGCGCGGCGAAGCGCATGCCCTCGGCCACGGCGGCGCCGTGCGAGAACGCGCCGTAGCCCGCCAGCGCCTCCACGGCATGCCCGAGCGTGTGGCCGTAGTTCAGGCACTCGCGCACCCCGCGGCTCTCCGCCTTGTCCTCGGCCACGACGTCGGCCTTGAACACGACGCAACGGGCGATGGCCTCGGCCACGACGGCCTCGTCGCGCTCTGCGAGGGCGCCGGCGGCCTCCGCCAGCCAGAAGAAGAACTCGTCGGAATCGATGACGGCCGACTTCGCCACCTCGGCGCAGCCGCACGCCCATTCTCGCTCGGGCAGCGTGTAAAGCGCTCCCGTATCGGCGCACACGTACGCCGGCTGCTTGAACGTGCCCACGAGGTTCTTGCCGGCCGTGAGGTTCACGCCCGTCTTGCCCCCCACCGACGAGTCAACCATCGAAAGCAACGTGGTAGGCGCCTGCACGAGCGTCACGCCGCGCATGTACGTGGAGGCGACGAACCCGGCCAGATCGCCCACCACGCCGCCGCCCAAGGCCACCACGGCGCAGTCGCGGCCAAGCGCCAGCTGCGCCATGGCCTCCCATATCTCGCTCGCCACCTCAACCGACTTCGTGTCCTCGCCCGCCGGCACCACGATGTCCGACACGCGGAAGCCTGCGGATGCCAGCGATTCCCTCGCCCGATCGCGGTAGAGCGGCGCCACGTTCTCGTCGGTGACGACCAGCACGCGCTCCGCCTGATCGAGCGATGGGACGCCGCGCATGCGCGCACCCAGCGCATCGAGCACGCCGGCACCGATGCGCACGTCGTACGGCTCCTCGCCGGGAATGTTCACGATCACTTTCGTTGCCACAGGATTCCCTCTCTCTCCAGCACGCCGCGCACCTCGCGCGCGATGGCCGCCACGCTCTTTCCGGCCGTGTTCACCACGGCATCGGCCACGTCCTCATACAGCGGAAGGCGCGCCTCGATGGTCGCACGGGCCGTCTCGAGGTCGCGGAACAGGGGGCGCGTGGACACGTCGCTGATGCGCGAAGCCGCCTCGTCGGCTGTGACCTGCAGGTACACCACATATCCCCGCTCGGCCAGGATGGCACGGTTCTCAGGAGCCAGCACAGCCCCGCCCCCGCAGGACACGAGCAGCGGGTCCTTTCCCGCCAACTCGCGCAGCACGTCGGTCTCGATGGCGCGGAAAGCCTCCTCGCCCGCCTCGGCGAAGAGCTCCCGCACGCGCCTGCCCTCGCGGCGCTCCAGGTAGGTGTCCATGTCGACCGAGGCAATGCCGCACGTGCGCGCGAGCTTGCGCGCCACGGACGTTTTGCCCGCGCCCATGAAACCCACGAAGAACACCGGCTTCGCCAGCTCGGACACGATGCGCGCGGGGCGGTTCTGCGGCGGCAGGCTCGTTCCGCTCATGCGCATCACCGGGACAGCGTCCGCAGGCGCTGCCGGTAGGACTTCACGGCTGCCTTGATGTCGGTCATGTTGTCATGCCCGAACTTCTCCAGGTAGGCGTCGGCCAGCACGATGGCCACCTCGGCCTCGGCCACCACGGCGCAGGCCGGCACGGCGCACACGTCGCTGCGCTCGCGCGAGGCCTCCTCGGGCTCGAGCGTGTCCAGGTTCACCGTGGAGAGCGGCGTCATGAGCGTGGGGATGGGCTTCATGGCCGCCGTCACGATGAGCGGCATGCCCGTGGTCATGCCGCCTTCCAGGCCGCCCGCGTTGTTGCGGGTGCGCGTGAAGCCGGCCTTGGGGTCCAGCTCGATGGGATCGTGCACCTGCGAGCCGGGACGGCGCGCCGCCTGGAATCCCAGGCCGAACTCCACGCCCTTGATAGCCGGTATGGAGAACAGCGCGGCGCCGATGCGGCCGGTCAGTCGCTCGCCTGCGGTGGCGTAGCCGCCCACGCCGGGCAGAAGGCCCGTGGCCACGACGCGGAACGTGCCGCCCAGGCTCTCCCCCGCCTCGCGCGCGGCGTCGATGGCGGCCTTCATGGCCTCGGTGGCCTCCTCGTCCGGGCACCGCACGTCGGAGAGCTCGATGTCGAGCGGCTTGTAGTCGGGTGCGGCGAGCATCGGGTCGTCTTCGTCGAGCGACACGTCGCCGATGGAGGCCACGTAGGAGAACACCTCCACCCCGAGCTCGGCCAAAAACTCGCGGGCGATGCCGGCGGCGGCGACGCGCGCCGCCGTCTCGCGGGCGCTCGCTCGTTCGAGGATGTTGCGGCAGTCGTCGGTGTTCGTCTTGAGGGCGCCCACGAGGTCGGCGTGGCCGGGGCGCGGGCACACCTCGCGCATAAGGTCGGACGGCACGTCGCCGAACGCGGCCATGCGGTCGGTCCAGTTCTCCCAGTCGCGGTTCGCCACCGTGAGCGCCACCGGCGAGCCGATGGTGCGGCCGAAGCGCACACCGGAGGTCACGCGCACGCGGTCGCGCTCGATAGCCTGGCGCCCACCCCGGCCGTAGCCCGACTGGCGGCGCGCCAGGTCGCTGTTTATCTGGTCTTCGGAGATCTTGAGGCCTGCCGGCACGCCATCCACGATGGCCGTGAGGGCCGGGCCGTGGCTCTCGCCCGCTGTTAGGTAGCGCATATTGGTCCGCTTTCCCGCTGTCGTCGTTTTGCGCCTATTGTACCGCAGCCGCACGGCAGAGCGAACGATGGTTCGCCCGTCGTACCAGATCGCCATGAAGCGAACGAAACGAGGGCAGGCGACGCAAAGCGCCCTTTGGGGAGACAGGGGGGAGACAGGGGGACGGGGATGATGTCTCATTCAACGAATGAGACATCATCCCCGTCCCCCTGTCTCCCCCCAATGTCGGCTTCGCTTCGCCACCTGAAGAACGGCGGAGCACCTAGGCTGTCGGAATCGAGAACCCCGCCGCTTCGGCCATGACCTCGAACAGGTCGATCGCGTCCAGGTCGACGTCGACGCCGGCGATGTCGCAGACGGTGCGCACACTGGCCACGGCCTGGGCCACGAGCATGCCCGCGCCGTCCGAAACCGTGCAGCCAGCGGCGCGGGCGCCGGCGGCGAAGGCCGTCTCGCCGTGGCCGTACACCACGTCGAACGCGCGCTGCCCGGGCTGGAAGAGAGCCCCGTCGAACGGGGCCGGGTCGCCTGCCTGCATGCCAAGGGGCGTGGCGTTCACCACGAGGTCGGCGGCGCTTATGGCCTGCGTGGACGTTGCGTAGCTGCCGAACTTGAACGCGGTGGCGTCGTAGGCCTCGCGGAAGCTGCGGTGGTGCTCGCTCGCCGCCGGCAGGTCGATCGCGGCCGACGACAGCCGCCCGAACTCGTCGACGTAATCCTGCAGCACGGACTGCGCGCGCTCCCTGTCGCGCCCGACAAGCACGACCTCGCGGGCCCCGGCGACGGCGCAGGCGTGCAGGATGGCGAGCGCCGTGGGGCCCGTGCCGCACACCGCCACCGACGCCCCGGCGAAGTCGAAGCCCATGCGCTCGAGGAAGGCCACGCAGCCCTGGCCGTCCGTGTTGTACGCAAGCAGCGCTTCCCCATGCTTGACCAGCAGGTTCGCCCCACGTGCGAGCTTGGCCGATGCCGCCTTGTGCGTGGCCGCCTCGAAAGCGTGCGGTTTGTACGGCGTGGTGATGTTCACCGACAGGAAGTCCCGCGCGGCCAAGAACGCCCGCGCCTCCTCCTCACCGGCCAAGTCGGCCAACTCGTAGCGCCACGGCAACCCCAGCCTCGCGTACACCGCGTTGTACATGACCGGCGACTTCGAATGCTCGATGGGATGCCCCAGCAAGTACAGGCTCTCGGCAGTTTCCAGCTTGCTCATGAAGCTCCTCCCGTTCTAGCAGGTTCGTCGGTTTCCACCGCAGGTCCACCCAAGTCTGCAAGGGCTTTCCCAGTCCCCCCGCTCACAGGTCCACCAAGGTCAGCGAGGGTTTCCCCAGTACCCGAGATCGTGGGGATGGCGGAGGCGAAGCGTACTTCGGTACGCGAGCCTCCGGCATCGCCGCGAGATCGGGTGCCGGGGGAAGCCGCAGCGTCGGCCGGTTCCGACGGCTGGCAAGCTGTCGGAACGCCAGCTCCCTCGGGCTTCCGCTCGCCCGTGACCAGGCGCTCGAAGTTGCGCAGCAGAAGCGTGTGGGGCAGGTCCTGCTCGACGAGCGGGGCCAGCAGGTAGGCCTTCATGCCCAGGAAGTGGGCGCCCAGCACGTCGGTGACCAGCTGGTCGCCAATGACGACGGTGGCATCGCGCGTGGCCCCTATCTTGCCCAGGGCCATGAGGAACGCGGGCGGCAGCGGCTTCACGGCCTTCGCCACGATGGGCAGCGACAGGCGGTTCGCCAGCTGGTAGACGCCCTCGTGCCAGTTGTTGGACACGAGGCAGAACGCGATGCCCGCGTCGCGCGCCTTCGCGAGCCAGAAACCCGCGTCGCGCGGCACCTCATGCGTGTCGCGCGTGAGGATGGTGTTGTCGATGTCGAGCAGCACGAAGCGGAAGCCGAGCGCCAGCAAGTCGCGCTCGATGTCGACGTGCGATAGGCGCGAGAAATAGCGGTCGGGTTCAAGAAGCGGCATGGTCGGCTGCTTTGCAGATAGGGTCGGTCAGATACTCGGAGCAGACGCCCTACGAGAACGTGCCCATATGGTCTTCATACGTTTCGGTGAAGTAGTAGCTGTCTCCCTCGAAGTAGAAGAAGAAGTACTTGCCGAGCGATTCCTGGTCGGGCGCGCACACGGCCTTGAGGCAGTCGAGGCTCGGTGAGCAGATGGGCGTGGGCGGAAGGCCCTTGTTCGTGTACGTGCTGTACGGCGTCTCGGCGTGCACCTCCTCGGGCGTGGGATCGTGGCCCACCTCGTAGGCGGTCGTTGCATCGCTTTGCAGGAAGCCGTAGCTGGGCTCGCCCGTCGTCTCCAGGCGGTTGTAGAACACGGCGGCCACCTGGGCGCGGATCTGCTCGTCGCCGCTCGACTCCTTCTCCACGATGGAGGCCAGGTTCACGGCGTCGTAGATGGAGAGCCCCTGCGATTGCGGGTACGACCAGTCGAGGCCCGCCGTCTCCTTCTGGAACTGGTCGAGCATCATGCGGACGAGCGAGTCGGCCGTTGCGTCGTCGGCCACGGCGTAGGTCTTGGGGAAAAGGAAGCCCTCGAGGGAGTTCGTGCCCGCATCGGCCAGGAAACTGTAGCTGGCCGCGTACACGCTGGCATCGGATGCCGCGGCCGTGAAGGCCTCGGCCGTGATGCGGCCCTCGGAGGCCGTGGCGACGGCCGCGGCGATGTCGGAGAGCTTGTAGCCTTCGGGGATGGTCAGCGCGTTGCCCATGTCGGGGCCTGCGGCAAGCTGCCTGACGATGTCGTCGAGCGACGTTCCGCCCGCGAACGTGTAGGTGCCGGGCTTGAGCTGGGACTCCACGCCCATCTCGTTCACGCGCTTCGTGAAGTCGGAAGCACTTCCCACCAGCTTCTTCTCCACGAGCTGCTCCCCGATGGCCTTGGCACCGGAGCCCTGCTCCACCACGACGGTGGCCTCCTGGCCTTCGGCAAGGAGCTCTGCCGGCGTGCCCGAGCAGCTGTTGAACAGGGTGAGCCCGCCCCAAACCAGGCCACCGATAACGACGACGGCAAGCACCGCCGCGAAGATCTTCGGGCCCTTGCTCTGTTTCGGGCGGATATAGCTGGTGTCGTAGGTGCGGAATTCGCGCTCGCCGCGCGCGTGCGCCGAGCGGGCCGCATGGTTCGGGCGCTGCGAATACGTGACTTGCTTCCGTGGGGGCATGGACGTTCCTCTACCTTTCGGCTTGCCTAACGGCGCGCATCAAGCCACGCCTGCAAGAACAGACTTGCGGCTATCATATCTATTTTGCCGCGCATCTCCCGCTCGCCCATGCCCTTTTCACGCAAACTCCGTTTGGCCTCCTGCGAGCTCAACCGCTCGTCGGCGAACTCGTGGGGGATGCCGCACGCCTTCGTGATGGCATCGGCCGCCGTACGGATACGCGCAGCCTGCGGCCCTTCCTGGCCGGCCAGCGTATAGGGCAAGCCGCACAGCAGCAGCTCCGGCTCCCAGTCCTCCAGCAGCCGGCGGAACGGCTTCGCACAGGAGAGCACCTCGGCAGCCGGCAGCACGCACACCGGCGACGCCACCCGCTCCCCCGGGTCGCACACCGCGACGCCCACCCGCGTTTCGCCTATGTCGAGCGCCATGATGCGCATGCTAAGGGCCTTTCCTGGTCGTGTGCAAGCTGGCCCAACGGGCTGTTCGCGCGAGCCAAGGCTGCCCGAGCGCGTGCCGCGTCGGACAGCCCCAGCCCAGAGCCTTACAGCAGCATCTCCCGAGCAGCCTCGAGCGCTGCATCGATCCCCGAGGCGTCTTTGCCGCCCGCTTGCGCCATGGCGGCCTTCCCGCCGCCGCCGCCCTTGATGTTGCCGGAGATCGCCTTGATAACGGCACCGGCGTCGAAACCCGCCTCCACCGCCTCCGGCGTGCCAGCGGCCAAGAGCGTGGGCTTGCCGTCCTTCTCGGTGGCCAGCACCGCGGCGCCCGGCTTGCCCAGACGCGCGCGCAGCACGTCCCATGCGTTGCGCATCTGCCCTGCGTCGGCCTCGGGCAGGCGCCCGAACACCACGTGATAGCCGCCCTTCGCCTCGACGGCGCCTTCCACCAGCGACGAGATGCCGTCGTCTGCGATGGTCTGGCGGTTGCGCTTCATCTTCGTCTGCAGCTCCTTGAGCTGCTTCACGTTGGCGGCGGTGCGCTCGCTCACGTCGAACAGGGGCACGCGCAGCGCCTCGGCGCTCTCCTTGAGCTCCACCTCCACGCGGTTCATATACGCCAGGGCGTCGAAGCTGGTCACTGCCTCGATACGGCGCAGGTTCGCACCCACGCTCGTCTCGGACGTGATCTTCACGAAACCGATCTCGCTCGTTGCCGACACGTGCGTGCCGCCGCAGAGCTCCTGCGAGAACCCTTCGATGTCCAGCACGCGCACGAACTCGCCGTACTTCTCGCCGAAGAGCGCCATGACGCCGGCCTCGCGGGCCGACGCGAGCGAGGTCTCGTAGGCGCGCACGGGATGGTTCTCCATGACCTTCTCGTTCGCCAGGCGCTCCACCTCGGCGATCTGCTCGGCCGTCATGGCCTCGAAGTGCGTGAAGTCGAAGCGCAGGCGACTGTCGGCAACGTAGCTGCCGGCCTGCTTCACGTGATCGCCCAGCACCTGGCGCAGCGCCCAGTGCAGGATATGCGTGGCCGTGTGGTTGCGGCGTATGCGCTCGCGGCGGGGCACGTCGATGGCGGCATGAACGGTGTCGCCCACTTGGATGCGCCCGCCTGCCAGCTCGTCCATCACCTTGACGGTATGCGCGATCAAGCCCTTCTCGGGCTCCTTGGTATCGAGCACCGCCACGACGACGCCGTCTTCGGCCAGAACGCCCGTATCGCCGATCTGGCCGCCCTTCTCGGCGTAGAACGGCGTGGCGTCCAGCACCACGCGGCCCTCCTCGCCCGCTTCCAGCACGTCTACCTGCTGGCCGTCCTTCACGATCGCCAGCACGCGCGCATCCGCCTCGCTCTTCGTGTAGCCGAGGAACTCGGTGGGCCCCACGGCCTCCAAGATCTCGTTCATCACGCCGCCGTACGTGGACCAAGCCGCCTCGGCATCCTTCGTATTGGCAGCGCGGGCGCGCTCGCGCTGCTCGTCCATGCAGCGGCCGAAGCCCTCCATGTCCACCTCGATGCCACGCTCGCCGCACAGCTCGCGCGTGACCTCCACGGGGAAGCCGTAGGTGTCGTGCAGCGTGAAAGCGCGGTCGCCCGGCAGCACCTCGCCCTCTATCCCGGCCAGCGCCTCGTCGAGGAAGGCGCGGCCCTGGCGCAGCGTGGCGCCGAAGCGCTCCTCCTCGGACAGGATGACGCGGCGAGCCAGCTCGCGGTTCTCCACAATCTCGGGGTACACGTCGCCCATGAGGTTCACGATCTCGTCAACGTACTCGTTGAGGAAGGGCTTGTCCAGGCCCAGCAGGTGCCCCTTCATCACGGCGCGGCGCAGCAGGCGGCGCAGCACGTAGCCGCGGCCCTCGTTGGAGGGCAAAATGCCGTCGGCGATCATGAACGTCACCGAGCGGCTGTGGTCGGCCATGATGCGCAGCGACAGGTCGGCCTCGGCGTCGGCCCCGTACACGGCGCCGGTCAGGCGCTCGCCCACGCCCACGAGGCTGCGCAGCACGTCGGTCTCGTAGTTCGACTGCACGCCCTGCATGATGGCCGCGATGCGCTCCAAGCCCATGCCGGTATCGATGTTCTTCTTCGGCAGCGGCACGAACGAGCCGTCCTCCTGGCCGTCGTACTGGGTGAACACGAGGTTCCAGTACTCCAGGAAACGGTCGCAGTCGCAGCCCGGCGCGCAGTCGGGGCTGCCGCAGCCGAACTCCTCGCCCTGGTCGTAGTAGATCTCGGAGCACGGGCCGCACGGGCCGGTGGGTCCGGCGCGCCAGAAGTTGTCCTCCTCGCCCAGGCGCGAGATGTGGTCCTCGGGCACGCCGAGGCCCTTCCAGATCTCGATGGTCTCGTCGTCGTCGAGGTACACGGTGAAGTACAGGCGCTCGGCGGGCAGGCCCAGCACCTCGGTGGAGAACTCGTAGGCCCAGGCGCACATCTCCTTCTTGAAGTACGCGCCGAAGCTGAAGTTGCCGAGCATCTCGAAGAAGCTCAGGTGGCGGCCCGTGGTGCCGATGATATCGATGTCGTTCGTGCGCACGCACTTCTGCGCGGTCGTGGTGCCCACGTAAGGCGCCTCGAGCTGCTTCTGCTGCAGGAAGTAGGGCTTGAACTGCACCATGCCGGCGCTCGTCAGCAGAAGCGACGGGTCGTCGGGAATCAGCGAGGACGAAGGCCAGCGCTTGCAGCCCTTCGCCTCGAAGTAGCTCAGGTACTTCTCGCGTATCTCGGCAGTGCTCATATACTCCATGTCGTCTATCTTTCTTTCCCGTTGGTCCTCTGGTCTGCGCATCGGCCAAACCTCCCCGATGCCCCCTATGCTCAAGGCGCCCGCGGCACCGAGGCGCCGGGCCCGCCCAAAACGTGCTGGAGACAGTTTAGCGTTCTTTGTTCTGCCGCGCCTTCTTTTCTGCGTCGGCCTTCCGCTGCTCCCCACGCTCGTACGCGGCCGACGCGTCGGGATGCGGCGCGATGGCGTCGGCTATGGGGTCGACGGCATCGCCGTCAGCCGGCGTGCCCTGGAAGAACACCCCGTCCTTGGCCACGAGCTGGCGGCCTGTGCGCTTCTCGAAGTAGTACACGAACACCGACTTCGCCACGGCCACGGCCGGAATCGAGGCCAGCATACCCACGAGCGAGCCGGTGAAGCCGCTCATGGCGCCGCCGATGGCCGAGCCGGCCATCAAAGCGATGAGGGTGAGGGCCGGGTGCACGTCCACCGAGTTCGCCATGATCTTCGGCGACACGAACGTGTAGACGATCTGCTGGATGGCGATGGTGCCCAGCAGCGCCACGAGCGCGATCCAGGGGCTCACGAACACGCCCACCACGGCCGCGAGCGCACCGCCCAGCCACGGGCCCACGATGGGGATGATGTTCAGCAGGCCGGCGATACCGCCCAGGGCGGCGTAGTTCGGGATGCCGATGACGCCGAACAGCACAAAGCAGCCCACCCCGATGATGGCGCACTGGAGAAGCATGCCCTTGATATAGCCGCCCATGACGCGCGTGAACGTGACGTGCAGCATCTCCAGGTCCTCGCGGTGCTTCGGGCCGACGAGGCGCTCGCTCTCGCGGCCGAGGTCGGGCAGCTCCATGAGCATCCAGAACGCCACGACCAGCGCGAAGCCAAGCGCCACGAACGTGTTCACCACGCCGGTGCCGATGGCCACCACCCCCGAGGCGCTGTCGCGCGCGAACGTGGAAGCCCATGCCACGAGGGCGTTGAACGCGTCGGTGATCCATCCTTGCACCGTGTCGTTCTGCAGCACGTCGGCATACCGGGCATACAGGTCGTTGCCCCAGTTCGCGATGGTTTGGATGTAGCCGGGCACGCTTTGGATGAGATTCGTGAACTGGTCGCCCACGCCGAAGGCCGGCGAGAACATGAGCAGGCCCACCAGCGCCAGCACCACGAACATGAGCACGTAGGCTATCGCCGTCCCGGCCAGGCGGGGAACGCCCAGCTTCTCCAGCTTGTTCACGGGGCCGCGCAGGCAGAACACGATCACCACGGACCAGATGACGATGCCCACCGGCACGCTCAACAGGTTGAAGAGGTACACGAGGACGCCCGTCAGCAGGATGGCCCCCACGATGGTCCACACCGTGAGGAAGCGGCGTCGTGCCTTCAGCGCCTTGGCCTGCTCGCGCTCGTTCTGTTCGGGATCCACCGGGCCGGCTCCTCGCTATGCCTCAGGTTTATCCTGGCCGGACACGGTGCCAGCCGCCTTCGCCCCGGACGAACCGGCCTCGGTGCCGCCCTCGTACGTGAAGTAGCGGGTCGCGGCGTCGGCATCGGAGGCGGCGGCGGACGTCACGGCGTCGGCCATGCTCGCGGCGGCCTCGGAGGTCTTCTCGGCGGCGGCGCGCTTGGCGGCGGCCTTCTCCTCGCGCTCCGCGCGCTGCTCGGCCATGTGCTCGCGCTGGTCGGCCACGGCCGCCCCGGCCACGGCCGCCGTGCCCTTCGCCACGCTCTTCACCGCGTCGCCCACCGTGGCGTCGGCGGCCTTCTCGCGGCCGAGCGCCACGGACTCGTCGCTTGCGCGCTTCGGCTTGAACGCGCTGCGCATGCGGTTCGTCACGTTGTTCACCAGCTCCATGGGGGCGCTCGTGACCGTGTCGACGGCGTCGACGGCCGAGGAGACGGAGTCGGTGATCTCGTTCACGTCCTCGAGGATCTGGTCCACGCGCATGATCTCGAGGTTTGCGGCGTCCACGGTGAGCGACACGCGCTCGACGAGCGGGTCGACCTTCGCCGCCACGGGCTCGAGCGAGGCCGTGATGCGCTCCACGCTGGCGAGGGTGGGCTCGACCTGCTTCTGGACCTCCTCGACGGTCTTGCGCGTCCTGCGCACCGTCATGACCAGCTCGACGACGAGCCAGATGAGCGCTGCGCCGACAAGCACGTAGACGATGGGCAACGCTATGCTGATGACTTCGCTGATATCCATGGGAACGCCTCCTGAGCTAAAGCGAGTTTTCACTATACCATTTCCACCTCGGATTCTATACAGATCGAGTCACGTTTTCACCCGGCTTACACAGGCGGTAGCCGATCGGTTACTTTGAGCGCGACGTGGGGTTTTGCCCGTTGCCGCCCGCCTCGAAACGGTCGCGCGCGGCCGCGTCGGCGCGGTACGCCTCCCAACCGCGGTCGCTCGGGCGGTAGAAGGCGCCGCGCTCGAGACCGTCGGGCAGGTAGCGCTGCTCGACCCAGCCACCGGGATAGCTGTGCGGGTAGCGGTACGTGCCGTAGCTCTCGGAGCCGGGGCGGTGGCGGTCGCGCAGGTGGTCGGGCACGTTGCGGGCCGGGCCGTTGCGCACCTCGGCCAGCGCCGCGTCGATGCCCGCCTCCGCCGCGTTGCTCTTCGGCGCGAGCGCCAGGTAGATGGCGGCCTGCGCCAGGTTGATGCGGCACTCGGGATAGCCGATGACCTCGGCCGACTTGAACGCGGCCTCGGCCACGAGCAACGCCTGCGGGTCGGCGTTGCCGATGTCCTCCGACGCGGCGATGAACATGCGGCGCGCGATGAACTTCGGGTCCTCTCCCCCGTCGATCATGCGGGCGAGCCAGTACAGCGCGGCGTCGGGGTCGCTGCCGCGCATGGACTTGATGAACGCCGAGATGACGTCGTAGTGCAGGTCCTTGTTCTTGTCGTAGGGCAGCGTGCGATGCGGCGTGGCGGCGCGCACATTGTTCTCGGTGATCCTCGCAGGCTTCTTCGCCGTCCCGGGCTCCACCATGCCGGCCGCCAGCTCGAGCGTGGTGAGCGCCCCGCGGCCGTCGCCGCCGGCCAAGAGAACGATGGCTTCGCGCGCCTTCTCATCCAACCGGTACCGGCCGCCGAGCCCGCGCTGGTCGGCCACGGCGCGGTCGACCAGATCCCCGATGTCGCCGTCCGACAGCCCGTGCAGCTCCACGATGCGGGAGCGGCTGATGAGCGCCGAGTTCACCTCGAAGAACGGGTTCTCCGTGGTGGCGCCCACCAGCACGAGCACGCGATCCTCCACGGCGTGGAGCAGCGCGTCCTGCTGGCTGCGGTTGAATCGGTGGATCTCGTCGACGAACAAGATGGTGCGCAGGCCGCTCATGGTCAGGCGCTTGTCGGCCGCATCGATCTCCCGGCGCAGATCCGATACCGTGCCGCCGATGGCCGACACCTCCACGAACGTGGCCTTCGTCGTCTCGGCCACGATGTGCGCGAGCGACGTCTTGCCCGTGCCCGCCGGCCCGAACAGGATGACCGAGCTCAAGCGATCCTGCTCGATGGCGTTGCGCAGCCAGCTGCCGGGCCCCACGGCCTCGTCCTGCCCCACGAGCTCGTCGAGCGAGCGCGGGCGCATGCGCACTGCCAGAGGGGCGACTTCCGACTTGCGCTCGTTTTCCATTTCGGTGAATAGCGTATCCATGGCAACCATGATAGCATGCGAACGTCTGTATGGATAGGGTGTGACAAGGGGACGGGGATGATGTCTCGTTCCCTGATGTCTTCCAAACTCGTTAGGCGCAGGCGGAATGAGACATCATCCCCGTCCCCTTGTCACACCCCCTTGTCACACCCCCTTGTCACACCCTTGTCACACCCCACAGGGGGCTTGTGTGCGTCTGTTGAATATCGGGTGACGGAGGATGTCAAGACTTTTCTTCGCCTGAAACGCACGTATACTCTGAATCAGGTCCTGCCCTCGAAGCCATACTTTGCGATGGACCGATGCTATAACATGAGGGAGCTCAAGATAGCGCGCGGAATGGAGATTCGTGTCCGTTGATACGAAAGCCAGGAAACGGGCTGCGAGCACCCACCTTTTGAGGTGGGTTCATCCTTCTGGCCGGGGGTGGGGCTCTTCACGCAACGCAGAGAAGGCGCTGGGAACCGCGAGGTTGCCAGCGCCTCGGCGTTTCCAAGGGGCCGCGGCGCTTTCGGCGCCACGATCAGGGGAGACGCCTTCGAACGATGAGTCGGGGGCAGTCGCCTTCCAGTCGCCGCTCAAAGACGGTCGCTGCCTTCGAGCGGCACGATCTTGAGCGTGTAGCCCAGCGGCACCAGCAGCTTGAGCAGCGTGTCCACGCGCGGCACCGAGCGATGCGACTCGATGCGGGCAATGGCCGGCTGCTTGAGGCCGCTCGCCTCCGCCAAATCGCGCTGCGTCATCCCCCGCGCCTCGCGCGCCTCGATCAGCCTCCCCGTGAGCTCCACGTCCAGCCGGATCTCCTCGCGCTCGGCAGGAGTGAGCTTCGCTTCTTTCAGGTAGTCTTGGAAGGTATAGCAACCCTCGTTTTTACTCATCGGCATGCCTCGCTATCCAATCGCGTTTTTTACGCTCGGCTTTCATTATCTCGCGCCGAGGCGTCTTCTGGGTTTTCTTAATATAGGAATGCAGCAAAACGAACGTATTGTCCTTCCAGAAGAAAAAGAACACCCGCTGGGATTTCGGCCTGAGCTCCCATATCTCGCCTCTCACATGGCGAACGGTCGGCATACCGATCCTCGTGCCATGCCCTTCCAGCTCGGAAATAGCCTTGAGCATGCTTAAATACGCCGTCCTCGCCTCTTTGTCCGTACTGCTCTTATCCTCCAGCTTGCGCAAAGTGTCGAGCAGCTCCGATCGCCCCTTTGCATCATGGTACAACTCTACTTTGTACATCCTTCCCGCCTTTCGCTGCATGATAACAAAATAGTTATCACTTTGCAAGGGAGGAGGAACTCCGGCAGATCGGCCCCGCAGCGCCTTCGCCCTCGCCTGCCCGCACGAGCATAGCGCCGCGACCTTGCAGGGGAACCGTTGAGAAAGGGTGCAGATGACCGTGAGAAGCACGCATGATCCTTGCGCCGGAGCCGCGAGGATCATACAGGAAGCTGGCGGAAAAGCCGCTCGAACCTTGCAGAAAACCTGCGTATACCTGGCACGTTTTCTACCACGCCGCCTTTCGCCTGGTGAGTTGTATGGCGCGTGAGCTAGGCGGCCGGGAACCGCAGGACGAACGTGGTGCCGGCGCCCTCGGCGCTCTCCACCTCGATGGAGCCGTGATGGTAGAGCACGGCGTGCTTCACGATGGCCAGGCCGAGGCCCGTGCCGCCCGTCTCCTTCGAACGGCTCTTGTCCACGCGGAAGAAGCGCTCGAACACCTTCTCGCGCAGCTCCTCGGGAATGCCGGGGCCCGTGTCGCTCACGCGCACGACCACCTGGCCCGCCGCGTCCTCGCCCGGCAGCCCGCCGCCCGGCCGAGCCGGCGGTTCCGCCTCCACGCGCATGACCACGCTGCCGCCCTCATGGTTGTAGCGGATGCCGTTCTCTATGAGGTTGTAGAGCATCTCCTCGGCCAGCGTCTCGCTGCCGGCGATACGCGCCGCGGTGCCCTCCACGCGCACCTGCACCTGCTGGTCGGCGGCGAAGCTGCCCAGGCGGCCCGCCACGCGCTCGGCCACGGCGTGCAAGTCGATGAGCACCGCGTCGTCGCCGAACGCGGACTCGTCCAGGCGCGACAGCGTGAGCACGTCGTTGATGAGCGAGCGCATGGCCTGCGCCTCCTCGTAGATGAGGGCGGCGAACTTCTGGCGATCGGCCGGCTGCACCATGTCGTTCTTCATGAGCTCGGCGTAGCCCGAGATGACCTGCAGCGGGGTCTTCATCTCGTGGCTCACGTTGCTGGAGAAGTCCCGGCGCAGGTTCTCGGCCTGGGCCAGCTCGCGGTTCTGCTGCTTGAGCAGGCGCTGCTGCTCGTCGATGCGGATGAGCAGCGGGTCCATCTCCTCGTATATCTCGTTCTCCAGCGGGTCGGCGAAGTTGAGCGCGTCGATGGGCTTCATAATGCGCCGCGTGAGCGTCTTGGACAGCACGAACACGAGGACGGCGGCCACGATCACGGCCACGAGCACCGGCACCAGCATATCGCCCAGGAAGGCCAGAAGCGAGTGGCGCGACTCGGACAGGCGGATGATGCTGCCGTCGTCCAGCTTCACGGCGGCGTACACCGTGTCGGTGCCCAGCGTGTCGGAAAAGCGCATGGTGGCCGCCTGGCCGTTCTCCCCCGCCTCGCGGACCTCGGGACGCCCGGCGTGGTTCTCCATGGCGGCAGGGTCGGCGGCGCTGTCGTAGAGCACCTGGCCGTCGGCCGCGATGAGCGTGTAGCGGGTGAGGCCGGCGAACTGCTCCTCCAGCGCGGGGATGTTCGCCGTGGTGGGCGACGCGTTGAGGTAAGCCGCAGCGTCCTGCGCGCTGGCGGCGAGCTCGGCCTCGGCGTCGTGCTCGTAGGACATATAGTAGATGGTGGTCATGACCACGCCCAGCACGAGGATGACGCCCAGCGTGAACGCCAAAACGCCCGAGAATATCTTGCCGGAGAGGCTCTTGACCCGCAGGTGCGTAGGACTCATCGGGCGCTCCGTCCCGCGCCGCC
Source organism: Gordonibacter urolithinfaciens (assembly GCF_900199375.1). NCBI lineage: Bacteria > Bacillati > Actinomycetota > Coriobacteriia > Eggerthellales > Eggerthellaceae > Gordonibacter > Gordonibacter urolithinfaciens. Next base: position 2,209,508 of record NZ_LT900217.1, on the reverse strand, counting down.
CCGCCGGGGAAGGCCCCGCATGCGGAAGCTCATGGCTGCTTGACGCAGTAGCCCACGCCACGCACCGTCTGGATGTAGGCGTCTGCGCCCTCGACGGCCGCCGCGAGCTTCTGCCGAAGCGTCTGGATGTGCACGTCGACCGTGCGCGTCTCGCCCACGTAGGTCATGCCCCACACGTCCTCCAAAAGCTGGCGACGCGACAGCACATGCCCCTCGTTCTGCATGAGCGTGCGCAGAAGGTCGAACTCCTTGAGCGTGAGCGCAACGTTCTCGCCGTCCACGGAGACGTCGTGCGACGACACCGTGAGCGCAATGGGGCCGCACGAGAACTCGTCGTCGGCCGCCACGGCCGGCGCGGCGGCGCGACGCATGAGCGCGTTCACGCGGCTCACCAGCTCCATCATGCCGAACGGCTTGGCCAGGTAGTCGTCGGCGCCGGCATCGAGGCCGCTCACCGTGTCGAACTCCGTGCCCTTGGCCGTGAGCATCATGACGGGCAGGTGCTTCGTGGCCGGGTCCTCCCGCAGCATGTGCAGGATCTCCAGGCCGTCCACCTCGGGCAGCATGATGTCCAGCAGCACGAGCTCCGGCAGGCGCCGTTTGCAGGCGACGAAGAACTCCCCCGCCGCGGCAAAGCCCGCCGCCTCGAAACCGGCCTGCTTGAGCGCGTACACCGTAAGGTCGCGGATATTGGTATCGTCTTCAACGTAGTAGATCATCGCAGTTGCTCCATGGGGTCTCCCGGCCGTCCCGGCCGCGTGTTGGGCCTATTGTAAGCCAGGCGCCGCGCAGCCGCAGCCTCCGAGAGGTCAAATTTGCGTAAAGCGCCTCACTCCTTCTACCCGAACCGCCCGGCCACGTAGTCGGCGGTGCGGGGGTCGGAGGGGCTGGTGAAGATGTCGTCGGTGTCGCCGGCCTCCACCATCTCGCCCAGCAGGAAGAACGCCGTCTTGTCGGACACGCGCAGTGCCTGCAGCATGTTGTGCGTCACCATGATCACCGTGTACTTGCTCTTGAGCTCGCCCACAAGATCCTCGATCTTCGCGGTGGAGATGGGGTCGAGCGCGCTCGTGGACTCGTCCATGAGCAGCACCTCGGGGCGCACGGCCAGCGCGCGGGCGATGCACAGGCGCTGCTGCTGGCCGCCGGACAGGCCGAGCGCGTTCTTCTTCAGGCGGTCCTTCAGCTCGTCCCAGATGGCGGCGTCGCGCAGGCTCTGCTCCACGATCTCGTCCAGGTCGGCGCGGCTCTTTATGCCGTGGGTGCGCGGACCGAACGCCACGTTGTCGTACACGCTCATGGGGAACGGGTTCGGCTGCTGGAACACCATGCCCACACGGCGGCGCAGGCTGTTCACGTCGATGTCGTTGTAGGCGTTGCGGCCGTCGAGGGTGATCTCGCCCTCGATACGGCAGCCCTCCACAAGGTCGTTCATGCGGTTAAGGCTCTTCAGCAGGGTGGATTTGCCGCAGCCCGACGGGCCTATGAGCGCGGTCACCTGGTTCTTCGGAAACTCCAGGTTGATGCCCTTGAGCGCCTGGAAGTCCTGGTAGTACAGGTTCAGGTCGCGCACGCCCATCTTGGCCGGAGCGTCGGCGGGCGCCTTGCGGGCCGCCTTGCGCTCGGCCGCCCGGCCCTGCGCATGCGGCAGGTAGGTGGCCGGGGCGCTCGTCACAGCAGCCCTCTCCAGAGTCGCATTAGTCATTGGTGCCTCCCTTGTTCATCTTCTTGGCGGCGAAGGTGGCCATGAGGTTCAGCAGCACCACCATGACCAGCAGGACAACCGCCGTGGCGTAGGTTTCGTTCACATGCAGCCCCTCGCTCGATAGCACGTACATATGCACGGCCAGGGTGCGGGTGGAATCGAAGAGCGCGGCCGCGCCCTCGGCGAAGTTCGGAATGGCGGCAATGGAGCCTGCCGTGAAAATGAGCGCCGCAACCTCGCCCACGCAGCGCCCGAGCGCGAGGATCACGCCTCCCAGGATGCCGGGCACGGCGGAGGGCAGCACGCAGCGGAAGACCGTGCGCAAACGACCCGCGCCCAAACCGAAGCCGCCTTCGCGGTAGGCGTCCGGTACGGCCAGCAGCGCCTCCTCGGTGGTGCGCATGACCACCGGTAGCACCATGATGGCCAGCGTGCAGGCACCCGCCAGAAGCGACAGGCCCCACTGGAGCGCCGTCACGAAGAACAGCAGGCCGAACAGGCCGTAGATGATGGAGGGGATGCCCTGCAGCGTCTCGGTGGTGGTACGCACGATCTGCACGAAGCGGCTGCCGCGCTTCGCATATTCCACCAGGTAGATAGCCGACCCCACGCCCACGGGCACCGCCATGAGCAGCGAGAGCCCCGCCATGACGAGCGTGTTGACGAGCGCAGGCATGAGCGAGACGTTCGTGGAATCGTACTCCCACTCGAACAGGCTCGGCGTCAGGTAGGGAACGCCGTTGACCAGGATATACCCCACGATGAAGGCCAGCACCAACGACGTGATGACAGCGCCCGCGTACACGATCCACCGCAAGAGGGTCGACACGATGCGGCGTGTTTTGTTATGACGCGCCTCGACAACTTGATAGAGCGCATCAAAACGGTCACTCGGGTTGATCGAACCAGAAGAGCCGGCCGCGGACGCATCGGCCGCCTCGTAGGCTATGGTCAGCTTGCGGGTGGTCACTTCATCTCACCTCGTTTCTTGATGACGTTGAACAGCATGGTTATAAACAGGATGAACACGAACAGAACCACGCCGGTGGCCACGAGCGCACCGCGATGCAGGTCGGCCGCATAGCCCATCTCCAACACGATATTCGCCGTCATGGTGCGCACGCCGTCGAAGATGCTGCCCGGAATAGCCGGTTGGTTGCCGGCCACCATGATGACGGCCATCGTCTCGCCGATCGCGCGGCCCACGCCCAGCACGATGCCGGCCATGATGCCGGACACCGCAGCGGGCACGATGACGCGGAACACCGAGCGCTCGTGATCGGCGCCGAGCGCCAGGGCCCCCTCGTAGTATTTCTTGGGAACGGCATCGAGCGCGCTCTGCGTCACGGTGATGATGGTGGGCAGGATCATGATGCCCAGCAGCACGGCGGCCGCCAGAAGCGAGAGACCGCGCCCCGGCATGTTGTCGCGAATGAACGGCACCATGACCACCAGGCCGAAGAAGCCATAGACCACCGAAGGGATGCCCGCCAGAAGCTCCACGCCGGGCTTGAGCACCGCCGCCACGCGCCCGCCGGCGAACCGTGAGAGGAAGATGGCGCACAAGAGCCCCGTGGGCACGCCCACGATGATGGCGCCGGCGGTCACGTAGATGCTGCCCACGATCATCGGGAAGATGCCATAGACGTCGTTGGCGGGACGCCAGGTGGTGCCGAAGAGGAATTCCGGAAGGCCTATCTGGGCGATGGCCGGCACGCCATTCGCGAAGAGGAATACGCAGATGAGGGCCACCGCGAGGATCGAAATCCCCGCGGCAGCCACGAACAGCGCCTTCGCAATGCCTTCCTTGAGATGTACGTGAGACATGCGGGTTCCTTGTCAATCGGGTCGCCGGGCTTTATGCCAGAACGTCTTCCCAGTTCGCGATCTCGCCGGTGTAGATGCCCTTCACCTGCTCGGAGGAAAGCCCGTCAACGTTGGAGGCATTGTTCACGATGACGGCGATGCCGTCCTGGGCGATGACCGTGGGGGTGACGCCGGTCTCGGAGTCCTTGAGCTCGCGGGAGGCCATGCCGATGTCGCAGGTGCCTTCCGTGGCCATGTTCACGCCGGTGGTGGAGTCTGACTGGTTGACCTCGATGGTCACGCCGGAGTTGATGGCCTTGTAGGCCTCGGCCAGCTTCTCCATGACAGGGGTCACCGAAGAGGAGCCCGCGATGACGATCTTGCCGGACTGGCCGGAGCCGGTGTACGCGGCGGCGCTATCGGCAACGGAGATGTAGCCCTCCTCCTCGACGATCTTCTGGCCGTCGGAGCTCATGATGAAATCGATGAAGTCCTGCGCCACATCGGACAGCCCGTCCTTCGTCACGATGTTGAACGGGCGGGCCACCTGGTAGTCGCCGCTCTTCACGTTGGCGGCCGTGGCTTCGGCGCCGTCGATCTTGAGGGCCTTGACCGTGTCGTTCAGCGAGCCGAGCGAGATATAGCCGATGCCGTTCTCGTCGCCCGCCACCGACGTCATCATGACCGAGGTGGAGTTCGTGATGGCGGCAGACGTGGTGGTCATGTCGACCTTCTCGCCGCTGGCGTCCTTCTCCTCGATGCCCATGAGTTCGACGAACGCCCCGCGCGTGCCGGAGCCGTCCTCGCGCGAGTACACGGAGACCTCGCCGGACGGGACCGTGCCCGCTGCGCCATCGCCCTCGCCGCCGTCTCCGGAACCGGCGTTGCCGCCGCCGGAGCAGCCCATGAGGCCGAATGCGCTCAGCGCGAGCAGGGCTCCCATCGCCATCATCACCAAACGCTTCTTCATGCTCTTCCTTTCCTCGGCGCCCCTCCCGGGCGCGTATCTGTTCGCTTCGCGCAGTGCCGCCCTCGACGGAGCAGCGCCGCACGGAACATGATGAAGAAAGAGCATCAAGCCTCTGTCTCGGGCCGGTCAAATCTTGGTAAAGCCTCGGAAGAGCCGGCTTGCTCTCGCGAGTTGCGGTTCTGCTCGCACGAATGCACCAGGGGCGTTACAATGGAGGGGACGGTTTGGAACGAGGGGACGACCCGAAAGGGGTGCATTGATTCAATGAAGCTTTCTGCACGCAACACGCTGAAGGGCACCATCACGGCCATTCATCCGGGAGCGGTCAACGCCATCGTGATCATGGAGCTGGAGGGCGGCCAGCTTATCACGTCGACCATCTCCATGGGGTCGCTCAAGGAGCTGGAGCTGGAAGTGGGCAAGGAGGCCTACGCCATCGTCAAGGCCTCGTCGGTGATCATCGGGGTCGACGACTAGCGCTGCGCGCTCCTTCGGTTCTTACAGCAGGCGACCCCTCGTTCATTCGAGGGGTCGCCTGCTTTTTGCGCTTTACCGGGAGGCCGGCTGGCGGGACTACGCCGCGAGAAGGACGGAGAGCTCCTCCTTGCCCTTGAAGGGCGTGGCTTCCTGCGTCCTCACGTCAACGACCTCGCCTTCCCATTTGTCGGCATCGTCCTTGTCGAACTTGTCCGTGCGCACGATGCGCTCGAACCTCACGGTTCCGCGAGGCTTGGCGGAGGCGGCCGCTTCGCCGGATGCCGAACGCCCGTCGATGTTCACGGCAGAGGACGGGATGCCGCCGGGCCCTGTCGCCGCCTCGTCCTCGTCGGCTGGATCCTTGCGGTCGAACGTGTACTTCAGGCCGACGAGCGTCTGCTCGATCGCGTCCGCGAGGGTGGTACCCTCCTCGAACGCTTCGAGGTCGACGAACCCGGCCTCGCTGTTGAACAGCACCCCCGGCGCGAGGTAGGCCGTGCGCACGCGGCGCCGGCGCCTTTTCTCGGCAGTGTGGATGCCCACGACCAGCACCAGAACCACCGCCCACCATACCACGGCGAGCACCAGGTCGAACGGGTCGTCCACGAAGTTGAAGCCCAGGTAGTACCACAGCCACAGGAAAAGGCCCGCGGCCACGGCCAAGACGGCCAGTATCAGCCAGTTGCTCTTCCTCATGCTAGGCCTCCCTGCCATCCGTCGCGAACGGCGCCGCGAACGGGGCAGCCGCCTGCTCGTCCTCGATGCCGAGCACGTCGTTCTCGAAGCCCTTGAGCTTGCGCGTGAAGTTGATGCGCCGCACCAGCACGCCCGCTCCGTAGATCACCGTGACGATGATGCCCAGGATGAGATAGTAGTGCACCCAGCAGTTCACCCGGTTGAAGCCTGCGAGCGGGTTCTCGTTGTCGCCGATCGTCTCCTCCTGCGGGCCAGCCAACGGAGTGACAGCGTCCTCGAGGACCTCGATTACCGCCGCTGCAGCCGGAGGCGTGCCCTCGGGCGTTACGCCCGGCGTAACCGGGGGCACCGGCGTGCCGGGCGTCGGCGTGGCCGGCGTGACCGGGGGCACCGGCGTGCCGGGCGTCGGCGTGGCCGGCGTGACCGGCGCCGGAGGAACCACCGGGGCGGCCGTGATGGTGAACGTGCCGGGGACGACCGTCACCGTGTAATTCGGATTGTCGGTGAAGGACGCCGTGAGCGCGTCGACGTAGGTTCCGGGAGCCTCGTCGCCGTTCGAGCGGACAAAGGCAACCCTCCCGAGGTCACCCTCGTCGACGAGCCCTGTCACCGTGCCGGTGAACGTCGGATCGGCCGCGCCGGCCACCTTGGCCGCATCGGCCACGACGATCATGGCAGCCGCAGGCGTCACGGTCAAATCACCGGGCACCACGTTGACGTTCTCGTAGTTGGCCGTCACGTCCTCGCCCGCGGCGTTGCGGATAACGTAGCTCGCGAGGCCCGAGGCGCTCGAGCCGGCATCGGTCTGCGAGCCGCTGTACACCACCTCCACGTAATCGCCGTCGGCCAAGCCGGACGGCGTGAAGCCCGTCGGCACCAGCGGCGTGCCGTCGTAGACCTTCGTGCCGCCGCCTACCACGAGGGAAACGGCGTCGGCGGGAACGATGGTGAAGGAGCCCGGAGCCACTTCGACCACATAGTTCGGATCGCCCGAGACCGCGTCCTCGACGGTGATCGCATACGTGCCGACCGACTCGCCCTCGACGCGCGTCACGTTATACGAGCCGGAGAAGGCGTCGCCCCCAACCAGGCCCGCAACCGACGCCGTCAGCGCAGGATCGGCTTGCCCGTACCTCTTGCTCGCGTCGTTGGCCGAGATGAGCAGCTTGGCAGGCGCCACCGACAGCGAGCCGTCCACCACCGTCAGCGTCACGTCGTAGTTATTCGACCGCACCTCGAAGCTGTCGGCCGCGAGCCCCATCGGGTAGGTACCGGCGTCGGTTCCCTCGGCACGGGCGAGCACGCCGTCCCGCAGCACGACCTCGGCCTTGCCGTCGGCGCCGTCGACGACGTAGCCTTCGGCGAGGTGGTTCGCGCCGTCGTAGACAGCTGCAGCCTGGTTGCCCGTCACCGTGATCGCCAGCGGGGCCTTCGCAACGCTCAACACGCCCGGGACGACGGTAACATCGTAGTTGCCGGCATGGGTTCCCTCTTCAAGTCGGTATGCGAACGCGTTCGGTACGCTGCCCGCATCGACGATGCTCGCGAAATCGGTATAGACGGCTCCCTCGCCGTCGGCGAAGCCCTCGCCGGACACTGTCACGCGCTCTGCAGAAAGCGCTTCGCCGTCGTACGTCTTGCTCGCATCGTCCGACGTCAGCACCACCGACCGCTTGTCAATCGTCACGGTTGCCGAGCCCTCGACGGTCGCGTAGTTCGGGTGCGTGGCCTGGAAGCGCACAACGGCGGCACCCTCCGTCGCGTCGAGGAACGTCGGCGACTCTTCGAGGTCGAACGCCCCCGTGTCCGCGTTGAAGTACCTGACCTCGGCGCCTTCGACCGAGGCCGTCGCCTGGACGCCCACCCGCTTGCCGTCGTACCTCTTCGAAACGTTGTCGGCGGCCACCGTCATGACCCCTGCCGGGTTGATGGCAAGGTAGCCGTCCGTCACCGTCAGCGTCACGTCGTAGTTCCTCGACGCAACGTCGAAGCTGTCGGCCGTGAGCCCCATCGGGTAGGTTCCCGCGTCGGTGCCCTCGGCGTGGGCGAGCACGCCGTCTTTGAGCTTGATGATGGCCCTGCCGGCAGCATCGTCGGCAAAACCGTCGACCTGGTGCGACCTACCGTCGAACGTCACCGTGTCGTGGTTGCCCACCACGTTTACCGTCAAGGGGGCCTTGCGCACCGTCAAGGTTCCCTCGTTCTTGGTTATCGCGTAGTTGCCCTCGCGCACGCCCCCGGGGAAAGCATAGGCGAAGGCGTTGGGCGCAGATCCCGCATCGGTCTGCGAGCCGGTTACGGCGAACGCGGGCTCCTCGCCGTTCACGAAGCCAAAGCCGCCCACGGTTACGGTCGCGTTCGTCAGCGGGTTGCCATCGTAGACTTTCTCGCCATCGGCGCTCGTCACCGAGACAGGGCGCACCGTTACCTCCACGGTGGTCTCGCCGTAGGCGTCCTGATGGTTCGGAAGCGTCGCCTTGAATTTCACCGCCTGGGGCCCGTCGGTCACGTCGAGGTACGTCGGGCACGCATCGAGCGTGTAGTCGCCGCTCTCGGCGGACCAGTAGCTGATCTTCGCGCCGGGAAGGGATGCGGTCGGCTCGACGCCCTGGCGCTTCCCGTCGTACATGGCACTCACGGGCTCGGCCGAAACCGTCAAGGCGCCGGAGGGGCTTATGGCAAGCTTCCCGTCGGCCACTTCCAGCGTCACCTCGTAGTTGCGCGACGTCACCGAGAAGCTTTCGGGGGAGAGGCCCATGGGGTACTCGCCCACGTCCACGCCTTCGGCATGGGCGGCGGCGTTTCCGGCAAGCTCGATCGAGGCCTTGCCGGCAACGTCGTCGAGCACCTTGTAGCCGTCGACCGCTTGGAGCGCGCCGTTGTAGGCGACCGATTTCACAGCGCCCTGGATGCGGACGGCCAGCGGGGCCTTCTCCACCTCGAGCGTGCCGGGGATTTTCCTCACCTTGTAGTTCGATGCCTTCGTTCCCTCGTTCAGGCGGTAGTCGAAGGTATTGGACGTCGTGCCCGCATCGGTCAGCGACGCGAAGTCGGAATACGCAGCGCCCTCGCCGGTCACGAAGCCGCCGGACACGATGACGTCCTCGGCGACCAGCGGCGTACCGTCGTACGGTTTGGCCGCATCGGCGCTGGTCAGCGTGACGGCACGCGGGTTGATGGTCACGGTCGCCGCGCCCTCGGCGGTGTTGTAGTTATCAAGGGCAGCTTGGAATTTCACGGTATAGGTTCCCGCGTCCGCGTATTTCGGCGATTCCGTCAGGTCGTACGCATCCGTTTCCGCGTTGTAGTACCTGATATGGGCCCCGTCGACCGAGGCCTTGGCCTCCACACCGTAGCCCGACCCATCGTAGGTTTTGACGACCGGCTGGGCATCGACGCTCAACGTGCCCGCCTTGTCGATGTTCAGGTAGCCGTCGATCACGTTCAACGTCACGCGGTAGTTATCGGACTGCACCGTGAACTGCTCCGCGGTCAGGTTCATGGGATACCGGCCTGCCGCCACGCCCTCGGCATACGCCCGCTCGCCGTCCTTCAACGCGATGGTCGCCTTCCCCCCGGCGGCCTCGTCGCCCACCGTGAAGCCCTCCACCGTATGGGGCTTCCCATCAAACGTCACGTTGTCGAACGCGCCCGTCACCGTTACCAGCAAGGGAGCAGGCGTGATGGTAAGGGTGCCGAACAGCGTGGTTACTTGGTAGTTGTCCGCGTTCACGCCTTCAGGGAACTCGTAGGAGAACCCGTTGTTGCCGTCGTGCGTGTCGGCGACGTTCGTCGCGGAGCCGTAATAGGCGATTTCGGGCTCTTGGCCGCGGACGAACGCCCCGTCGACAACGCTTGCCTCGTGCTTGACGAGCGCCGTTCCGTCGTATTCCCGCTCGGCATCGCCGGAGCGCAGAACCACCGTGCGCTTGTCGATGGTAACGGTTGCGGTTCCATACGCCGTCTGGTAGTTCGGATGGGTCGCTTGGAACTCCACCGTCTGCGGGCCGTCCGTCCAATCGAGGAACGTCGGGGATTCTTTCAAGGTGTACTCGCCCGTAGCCGGATCGCAGTAGCGGATCGTCGCGCCCTCCACCGAAGCCTCGGCCTTCACGCCGTAGCGGTTGCTGTCATAGGTCTTAGCCACGTCGCTGGCCGAAACGGACATCTCCCCCGCCGGGTCGATGCGCAGGTAGCCGTCGACCACGTTCAGCGTCACCGTGTAGTTCGGCGAGGAGACGTCGAAGCTGTCGGGCGTGAGGCCCATGAAGTACTCGCCCGCATCCGTGCCCTCGGCATGGGCGGCCGCACCCTCCTTGAGAGCGATCGTCGCCTTGCCTGCGGCATCGTCGCCGAAGCCGTCGACCTCATGCAGGCCCCCATCGTAGGGAACCGATGCATGCTTGCCCGTCACCGTTACCAGCAAAGGCGCCGGCGTGATGGCCAGGGTGCCGAACAGCGTGGTCACTTCGTAGTTGTCCGCGTTCACGCCCTCGGGGAACGTATAAGCGAACTCGTTGTTTTCGTCACGCGTGTCGGCGACGTTGGTCGCGGAACCGGTCACCTCGTAAGCAGGCTCCTCGCCGGCAACGAACCCGTCACCGCCCACCTTCACCGTGGGGGCTACAAGCGCTTCGCCGTTGTACTGCCGAGAGGCGCTCGCGCTCTCCAGCGTCACCGTGCGCTTCTCGATGGTGACGGTTGCGGAGCCTTCGGCAACGTTGCTGTAGTTCGGGTTGGTTGCCTGGAACCGCACGGTATATGTGCCGGCATCCTTGAACACCGGCGACTTATCAAGGTCGAATGCGTCGGTGGCCTCGTTGTAGTACTTTACGGACGTACGTCCGTCCTTGGCGGATGAAACGGCCTCGATGCCGTACAGGTTGCCGTCGTACAGTTCCTTGACGTCCTCGGCCGCCACCTCGAGCGTGTCAAGCGGGGATATCCGCAAGAAGCCGTCCACAACCTCCAACGTCACCTCGTAGTTGCGAGACGAGACGTTGAAGCTGTCGGCCGTCAGGCCCATGGGGTACGTGCCCGCATCCGCACCTTCGGCATGGGCGGCCACACCCTCCTTGAGAGCGATCGTCGCCTTGTCCCCGATGGGGGTATCGATAATGAAACCGTCGACCGTGAACGTTTCGCCGGTATAGGCTTCAAGGGCGAAATTGCCCACGATCCTCACAGCCAGCGGCGCCGGCGTAACCTCGATCTGTCCGTCGATCTTCTTTATATTCAGCCTGTCGGTCACATCGACGCTGGCCTTGTTGATGATGCGCAGCGTGTCGACCTTCGCCACCACGGGCTCTTCGGTCACATCGGTCGCGCTGGCGCTCGACGAGGCCTCTGCCAGCGTGTAGCCTGTTGGCAGAGCACTTACGCTCACCGTCGCCCCATGGGGGTTCCCGTCGTAGGGGTACCTGCCGCCTTCGGCCTTCGCAACGATCTCGCCGGCAAACTCTTTCACCGTCAGCGTGCCAAGATCCTCCTCGACCGTATAGTTGGACTTCTTGGCGCTGCCGTTCCAGTCTATCGTGTACGTGTTAGGGGTGCCTTCGGGCGCATTGACCTCGGTGGCCGTGCCAGTGGTGGTGAAAGCGGCGGTCTCGTTGTTCACCAAACCAGTCATCTCACCGGCGGCCGTGAGCGGGGTACCGTCGTAGGGCTTGGAGGCAGTACGCGTCTTCACGTACAGCTTGGCAGGCTTGACGACAATCGTGCCCTCCTCCTTCTTGACGATGTTAAGCTTGTCCGTCACATCGACGCCGGCCTTGTTGATGATGCGCAGCGTGTCGACCTTCGCCACCACGGGCTCTTCGGTCACATCGGTCGCGCTGGCGTTCGAGGAAGCTGTTACCAGCGTATAGCCTTCCGGCAGACTGCTAACGCTCACCGTCGCTCCATGGGAATCCCCGTCGTAGGGATACTCGCCGCCTTCGGTAGTCGCAACGATCTCGCCCTCGAACTCTTTCACGGTCAGCGTGCCCGGCTCGCAAGTGATGTTGTAATTGCGCGTCACGTTCTCAGACCCGCTCGTAATGACCGCCTGGAGAACGGACGATTCCACCGTACCGGCATCGGTGATGGAGCCGAACAGGTCGATGCCGACCAGTTGCTGGCCATCGACCAGACCTTTGACCAGGCCCTCGCCTGTGATAATGTCGTTCAGGTCGAACGTCAGCGGGGTGCCGTCGTACACCTTCTCTTTCGTGGGGGCCGTAATGGTGAGCGGGGCCTTCTTGACCGTCAGCTTGTTCTTGTTGCGCGCGATGAAGAACCGACCGGTAACATCCTCGTCTTTTTCGTTAAGAACGACAGGGGTGCCGTCGATGGCGATATCGTACTCGCCCGCCTCGGTGCCGCGGCCGGATGCGCTCAGGTTGTGGATCTTGTAGCCCGCAGGCAAGCCTTCGTAAACGAGGTTCTCGGAAACAACGTCGACCACATGTTCGGCACCGTTGTACACCACTTCCTTATCCTCGCTTTTGACCAGGACGTTGATAACCGGCATCTCCGTCCACTGGGCCACGTACTCGGTCGTTTCAGCCTCCACCGTTTCGGTCACGCTCGGCGCCCACCCGGCGAAGTTGTAGCCTTGCTTGCCCAACGGCTTGTCGTTCTCGTCCTTCTCACCTTGGAACTCCGGCGTTGCGGTGCCGAACTTGGCCTCGTACGTAACAGCATCAAACGCTCCGTAATCGCCCGGAAGATACGTGACCTTGCAGGTGTTGATAGCATAGTACCTCTTCAACACGAGAGAGCCGTCCCCCGCCACCTTGCCGGTCAGCACGTTCTTGTCGTTACCGGCATCAAAAGTGTAGCCGGTGTACGATTTCGTCGTATCGGCGTACACCGTAGCGCCCGTTTTCCCACTGGCCGATGTGGCATGCGATGGCTCGTCGGGCCACGATCCGTCGGCGTTTTGCAGATAGTCTTGGATACGGTAGTTCGTACCGTCCTTCGGCGACCAAATGGCATAGAGCGTCTTCGATTCGTTCAGGGTGATGGAGTAACCACCCTGGTAGGAGGTACCGGATCCATCGGGTTCTGTATTCCACTCCTTGAACGTGTAGCCGGCGCGCCAGTCGGCTTTTCCGCTTTCAACCTTTACCGAAGCGCCTGCGGCATAGGCCTTTGTATTGGGGAAGGTGCCGCTCAAAGTCTCTCCAGCAGGAATATTGGGACTGTAGGCCAGCACTACTGACGCTTTGTCGCGGATAGCACCGTCGACATGCCACGTCTCCTCGTTTTTGATAACATACCAGATGACGGTCTGCGTCTCCGGATCGAAGCTCAGTTTCGGATTGCCCGCACACGCCTTCTGAATCATCGCGTCATTCGGCGTTGCAGCAAGGTTGGCGCTCACCATCGCGCCAGTGGTGTCGGTGACGAACTTGCCGACCTTGATAGCATTTTCAACCCAGCCAATCTTGACGTACCCAGAATTGCTGTGTCCCTGCGGCTCTGCCGGGAATTGTCCGTCGATACGCAAGTAAAAATCCGCACCGATATTTTGCGCCGAGTAGATCGCGTAAAGTTCGATATTGCCTTTTCCGGAGGGCACGACATAGGACGATCCGGGAGCGAAGACAGGATTAGTGTAGTGGTCCTTGCCGCCCGAGGTAACCGCACGCTGATCAACGCTCCATCCCACGAAAACCCTGTTCGCAGGCCAATTATTAACAGCCCCATCGGGGAGCTCGGGCATGATTATGGTTGAACCGACCTCTGACGTTGTGGCGAGGCTCTTTATCTCGCCCTCGCCCGTGTTGGTCTTGAACTTCACAGTACGCGACTCTGTTACGGTAACCACGGATACGTTTGCAAGAGCCGGGTTGGCAACCGAACGCGCCGTGATGGTGGTTGTGCCGCCCGACAAGGCCTTCACCGTGCCGTCATCGGTAACCTTCGCCACGCTTGGATCGCTCGAAGTCCAGACAACTTTGCCATTGGATCCGACCGGCTCGACAATGGCCTTGAGCTTGCTTGAAGCGCCGACATTGAGCTTGAGCGTCGCTGGATCTACGGTAAGCTCGGTAGGAACGCCGATGGCTTCAACTCCGAGAGTGTTGTCAAGACCAAACGGTGTTGCGGCATTGCCGTCCGCTTCGGACTTCGGTGCTTCGAGACCCGAATCGCTGCCGTCGGCCAATTCGCCCTCGGCAGGTTTCGCAGACGGCCCGTCAGCGTCGTCGACCGCGCCATCCAGCTCGGGAGCAAGCGCCACCACCGGCTTTATAACGAGGTTGCTGCTCACTTCCGAGGCAGCGAGCCGGTAAGATCCATCTGCTTGAGGCTCCAGCGGCCTCTCGGTCCCGTCGGCTTTGCTCTTCGCCACAACTTTGTCGATCTGGTAGCCGCCGTCAGGCTTGACCTCGAACACGAGATCTTTGTTGAGCGATGTTTTGAAAGAAGTCAGCGGCAGTGCTATCTCCTGGTCGGCAACAACGAGGTACGCATGGTCGAGCTCTACGCCCACCACGGCCACGCCGGGCTCGGCGGTGGGGAGGTCGGGTTCGGGCTCGGACGCGGGCGGGACGGTCGCCTCGCTCTGCGCGGGCGGCTCGGAAGCCTCCGGGATCTCCGCCGGGGCGGCGGCCTCGGGCTCGGCTGAAGGTGCGGATTCGGGAGCCGGGGTTTCGGCGGGCTCGCTCGACGGATCGTCCGCCTGCGCCTCGGGGGCGTCGGGCGACGTGCCGTTCTCGGCCGCATCGGCGAAGGAAGAGAAGTTGATGAAGGAGAGCACCATCACCAGGGACATGAAGACGGCCAGCGCCTTGCCCTCGAACGTGTTCTTCGCGTCGCTTAGTTTTTCCAGCATGCTCATACGTATCACCGAATCCTCAGGTACCTCTTCAGGGGCCCCGCTTCTCAAGGGGCACCGCGTGCGTTAGATTCGCCTATACGTTTTCTGACATGCCATGTGCATTCTTGACGCGGTAGATTATGCCCCGCGAAAAAGCACGGCAAAATCCGTATGAGATTTTACCACAAATGCGATCACATATCGAATGCCGGAGGTGCCCCGACCACTCCTTCCAAATACCGTTTCCATAATTGCTGCTCGAAAACACGCAATTATGGAGATCAGGGCGGCAAAGCTCGCCTCTCCACCCTCATAGTGAGTCTCAATTTACCGTTGACCCCCCTGTTGAATACCGTTCGCAGGCGATAAACGACCGCTCGCTTCCCCTCCCTCGCCTCTTCCCGAGACGGCGCCGGGACGATTATGGACGTGCGGAACGCGCAGAGGACCCGGTTTCGGACACGCTATAATGGACACGACTCCAGGGCTCCGCCCGTCGCGCTGCGCCCTGCCGAACCTGAACACGAAGGATTGGTCCGTGAAACGTCCCGGCGCATGCAAGCCCCGCCAGACGACGGCGTTGCGCCGCGCCTCTGCGACCGCGCTCGCGTTTCTGCTGGCCGTTGCATTGGCTCCGCTTGCGGGATGCGGCGACTCCGACAGTGGTGCCACCCCGGGCGGCGGGGGCGGCACCGTGGGCGCCGGCGACAGCGAGGGCGCGACGAGCGGCCCCGCCTTCGAGCGCCCGGCGCTGGCAACCTCCCCCTTCGACGCCGACGCCTCCGTGGTCGGCCACGACAGCATGATAGACGTCTCGCATGCCTCGCTCGGCTACGTGGCGGCCTCGGCGCAGAACGCGAGCCGCCTGAAGCTGCTGGTCACCAAGGACGGCGTGAAGCGCAACTACGACCTGCCCGGCGACGGCACGCCCATTTCCGTGCCGTTCACCATGGGCGACGGCACCTACGACGTGCAGGTCATGCAGAACACCGAGGGCGACCGCTACGTGTCCATCAACGGAACCACCGTAGACGCGGTGCTCGCGAGCGAGTTCGAGCCCTTCCTGCGTCCGAACGTGTTCTGCGACTACGACGCGGACAGCGCCTGCGTGACGAAGGCGAGCGAGCTTGCAGCCGGCGCCCGGAACGAGGGCGACGTGCTGCGCAGCATCTACACCTGGATCGCCGAGAACATCAGCTACGACACCGAGAAGGCCGAGCGACTGGCCGACGCCACGGGCTACGTGCCCGACCCCGACGCCACGTTGGCCGAGGGAAAGGGCATCTGCTTCGACTACGTGAGCCTGGGAGCCGCCATGCTGCGAAGCCTTGGAATTCCCACGAAGATCGTCACCGGCTACGTTTCCCCTGATAATATTTACCATGCATGGAATTTGGTATATCTTGATGGAAGCTGGAGGAGCGTCGAGGTGAGCGTCGACCCCGACACGTGGACGCGCATCGACTTGACGTTTGCCGCCGCCGGCGGGTCGGGGAAGTACGTGGGGGACGCGAAGGAATACACTGACCGGTACACGTACTGAGTGCGGGCCGAGCACGATACCGCAAGGGCCCGAAGCGCAAAGTCGGACAAGGAGCGAATGAGATTATGGCCACTACCGTGCTTGAGAGCAGCGCCGTAAGCGCGTTCTGCGAGAGCGTCGCCATCATGCTGGCCGCCGGCATCCAGACCGACGAAGCCGTGGGCCTGCTGGGCGAGAACATGGAGGACGGCGCCTTCAAGCGCGCGTGCGACGCCGTGTACCTTCGGCTTATCGCCGGCGAGCCGCTGGCGAGGGCCCTCGACGGATCGGGCTTCTTCCCGCGCCACGTCGTGGACATGGTGGGCGTGGGCGAGGTGTCGGGCCGCTTGGAGCCCACGCTGCGCACCCTGGCCGTGTACTACGACGAGGAGGGGCGGCTGTTCGCGAAGATGCGCTCGAGCATCGTCTACCCCGCCGCCCTGCTGTGCGTCATGTCCGTCATCCTGGCCTTCACCGTGGCCGTCATCCTGCCCGTGTTCGTGAACGTGTACGAGAGCCTGTCGGGCAACCTGGCGGCCGGGTCGTTCAACGCCGTGGGCGCCTCCATCGGCATCGGGTGGGCGGCGCTGGCCGTGACGCTCGTGTGCACGGTTATCGTGCTGGCCATGGCGGTGGCCATGCGCAGCGAGGGCGGGCGCCGCAGCATCATGCGCGTCGCCGAGCGCATGCCCTTCACGCGCAACACCATGTACCAGCTGGCCTTGAGCCGCTTCACGTCGGCGCTGGCCACGTACGTGGCCTCGGGCATCGACACCGACACGGCCATGAAGGAGGCCGTGTCCATGGTCGACCACCGCACGCTCAGACAGCAGCTCGAGGGGGCGCGCGAGGCGATGCTCGACCTGTCCGCGCCGAAGAGCCTGGCGCAGGCGGTGTCCGACAGCGGCGTTTTCGAGCCCGTGTACGCCCGCATGCTCACCATCGGCGCACGCTCCGGCAGCGTGGAGGACGTGCTGGGCCGCCTGTCGCTCACATTCTTCGACGATGCCATCATGAAGATGGACCGCCTGGTGGACGGCGTGGAGCCCGCGCTCGCCGCCTTCCTGACCGTGGCCGTGGGCGCCACGCTCGTTTCGGTCATGCTGCCGCTCATCGGCATCATGGGATCGATCGGCTAGGGCGCGGCGATGTACCACGAGCGTTCGACAAAGCAGCGGAGGCGCCGGCGGGGCATGAGGCTCGCCGCCCTTGCGCTCGTGCTGGCGCTGGCCGTGGGCGGCTGGTTCGCGGCGGGGGCCGTCGGTCAGAACCTGCGCGAGCAGGGTGCCGTGTCCGTGCGCAACGCCATCCTGGACAGCGCGAAGCAGTGCTGCGCCATCGAGGGTTCCTACCCCTCCTCGCTCGAGCACCTGGAGCAGAGCTACGGCCTGCGTGTGAACCGCGGTGACTACGTGATAACCTACGAGGTGTTCGCCGAGAACATCATGCCGAGCGTCGTGGTGGTTCCGCGATGAGGGGCGAGCGCCCTTCCGGGCGGGACGAGGATGCGGTTATGGAGGCTTTGACCAGCAGGGGCGTGGTCCAGCGGGCCGAAGGCGGCCAGAACTTCGGGCGGCTGTTCACGGTGCTGCTGTTCGCGCTGTTCATCGTGGCGCTGCTCATTGCCATCATGGCCGGCACAGGGCTCTACCGCGCCTTGGTGGACGTGCGCGAGCAGGCCGACGCGTCGCGCCTGGCTACGGGTCTCATCGCCAACAGCGTGCGCGCGGCCGACTCCGTGGACGCCGTCGGCGCGGGCAAGGGCCCCGAGGGCCGCTCGCTCGTGCTGACCGAGCGGCTGGACAGCGGCACGTTCGAGACGCGCATCTACGCCTACCAGGGTTCCATCGTGGAAGAGTACGCACTGGCCGACGCGGCGTACACGCCGGAGAAGGCCACCCCCATCGTCGCCTCGCAGCGCTTCGCGTTCTCCTACGAGGACGGGCTGCTCACCGTGGACACGGACGACGGCAGCGTGCAGGTGGCGCTGCGCAGCGTGAGGGGAGGTGCCTAGCATGGCAAGGAAACCGGCCGACTCGCTGCTCGCCGCCCGCCGCGGCTCCGATACTACCTGGCACGGCACCGCGTTCGTAGTGGAGGCGCTGGTGCTTTTGGTGTTTCTGGCGTTCGCGCTGGCGGTGTTCATGCAGCTGTTCGGCGCGGCGCACAACCGCGGCGTGGAGGAGCGCAAGCTGACGCAGGCCGTGCTGCTGGCATCGAACGCGGCGGAGGAGTTCGCGGCCGCGCCGCTCGCGGGCACGTCGAGCGAGGCTTTCGACGGCGACGGCGGCACGCTGGGCTCGGAGACGGGCACGGGAGCCGATGCGGAGGACGCCTATGTCGTGTCGCGCGAGGTCGTGCCCGAGCGCACGGAGGACGGTACGCTGTACCGCGCGAACATCACGGTATCCTGCGGCGGCGAGGCAGTCTACGAGCTGGAGACGTCTCGCTACGTGAGCGACGGCACCGCGGGCACGGACATCGGCCGCGCGCCGGATGCGGCAGCAGCGGAAGGGGGCGATGTCGCATGACCACGCGGGGACGCGGATCGGTGCGCATAGGGCCCATCAGCCTGTTCGCCCTCGTCATCATCCTGTGCCTGGCCGTCATGGCCGTGCTCTCGGTGACGACGGCGCAGGCCACGTACGCCGCCGCCGAGCGGCAGGCGTCCTTCACCGCCGACACGTACGCCAACGAGCGGGCGGGCCAGGAGTTCGCAGCCGACATCGACGCCGCGCTGGCACCGGTACGGGCGGCGGGCGGCGGGCTGGCCGAGGCGCTGGCCGCCGTTCGCGCGGCGCTGCCGGCGGATGCCGAGCTGGACGGATCGACGGTCAAGGCGGAATTCACTGCCGACAGCGGGCGTGCGCTCGCCGTCGTGCTGCAGATACACGCGGACGCCACCTACAGCGTGGCGTCGTGGAAGGCTACGACGCTGTGGACGGAGAGCGGCGCAGGCGAGACGCTGTGGTCGGGCGCTGCGCAGACACGATAGGAGCGATGAGATGAAACTTGAAGAGCTGCTGCGGGAGATGGTGGATGCGAAGGCGTCCGACATCTTCATCATTGCAGGCCTGCCGCTGTCTTACGAGGTGAGCGGGAGGCAGATCCGCCTGGACTCGGCGCCGCTCATGCCCGACGACACCGAGACGTTCGTGCGCGCCATCTACGAGGTGAGCGGCCGCAGCATGAAGAGCTTCGTGGACAACGGCAACCACGACGACGACTTCTCGTTCGCCATCGCGGGCGTGGGGCGCTTCCGCTCGAACGTGTTCCGCCAGCGCGGGTCGTTCGGCGCCGTCATCCGCGTCATCCCGTTCGGCCTGCCGAACCCGGCCGACTTCCACATCCCCGACGAGGTGCTGCGCCTGGCCCGCCTGCAGAAGGGCCTCGTGCTGGTCACGGGACCGGCGGGCGCGGGCAAGTCCACGACGCTGGCCTGCATCATCGACAAGCTGAACCACGAGCGCAGCGGGCACATCATCACCATGGAGGACCCCATCGAGTACGTCCACAAGCACGGCAGCTGCATCGTGACGCAGCGCGAGGTGCCCACCGACATCGCCACCTACGGCGAGGCGCTGCGCTCGGCCATGCGCGAGAGCCCGGACGTCATCCTCTTGGGCGAGATGCGCGACTACGAGACCATCGGCACGGCCGTCACCGCCGCGGAGATGGCGCAGCTGCTGTTCAGCACGCTGCACACCACGGGCGCGGCCGGCACGGTGGACCGTATCATCGACGCCTTCCCCGCCTCGCAGCAGCGCCAGATACGTATGCAGTTGTCCATGGTGCTGGACGCCATCGTGTCGCAGCAGCTCGTGCCCACGGTGGACGGCGAGGTGGTGCCCGCCTTCGAGATCATGGTCACGAACACGGCCATCCGCAACCTCATCCGCGAGGAGAAGACGCACCAGATAGACAGCGTGATAGCCGCGGGCGGAGCAGAGGGCATGCGCACGATGGACCAGAGCCTGTTCGACCTGGTGAAGAGCGGGCGCGTGGCCAAGGAGATGGCGCTGCAGTACAGCATCCACCAGGAGGCGCTGAAGAAGCGCTTCGAAACCGAGGGGCTGTAGGAAGCCGGCCTCCACAAGCAGCCTGCCTGGAACGTGAAAAGCGGCCCGCCGATCGGCGGGCCGCTCCGTGTGACAAGGGTGTGACAGGGGGACGGGGATAATGTCACGTTCCCCAATGAGACGCAAGGCCGCAAAGCGCCCAAGAACGTGACGTTATCCCCGTCGTCCCCCTGTCACACCCTAGTACACGTTGTGCACGACCTCGGCTGATCCCTGCAGGCCGGCGATGCGGAAGGGCGTGCCGTCGTCGAGCACCACCGTGCCGTCGAACGTGCCGAACACCTGGTGCTGGTCGGTGCGCACGACCAGGGCGTTGATGCAGTCCGCACGGTCGAGCAGCGGGGTGAACGTCACATCGAGGCGGCCCTCGTCGTCGGTGACGTGCCAAGGGGCCAGCAGGTCGTAGCGGTCGGCGACCTTGCGGGCGTTGGCCGCGGCGGGCTTCTCGGGCACGCCGAAGTCCACGCGGTGCAGCTTGTGGCACACGCCGTCCACGAACGCCATGTTCTCCGAGGCGGCCGACGTGTCGCCGAAACCGTAGCCCAGGTTCAGGCCGAAGCAGTGCGAGCCCGGCCGGGCTCCGCCCCGCCCGTCCTGCCAGCCTTGCGCCACGCCCCAGAACCACGTGTTGTCGCGCGTCCACACGCCGCGGCCCCAATCTAGCAAGCCGAACGAGTCGTCGGGTGCGAACCCGTGTACCAGCAGGCCCTTCTTGAAGCTGCCACGGGCGCGCATGGCCACGATCTTCTGATTGTAGTAGAAGGCGAGCGGATCCTCGGCCCACGGCGTGGCAATGACCATGGTTTCCTCGGGCTCGTCGGAGAGCACGGCGTCGAACACGAGGTCGTCGTCGCCGTCGAACTGCGCAAAACGGGCGTGCAGCCGGCGCTCGCCGTTCCCTGCCTCGAAGCGGAAGGACACGCGCCCGTTCTCGAAGGACGAGACGCCTTCCCGCGAGGTGGAAGGAAGGCGGAAGCGTCCGAGCGGAAAGGGCGTGATGACGCTCGTGGTCTTGTAGGCCGCCTGCGCGAAGTCGATGACCGACGCCGAGACAAGGCCGAGGTAACCCAGGTCGCCCAGCGTGAGCGCCACGGCATAGGCGCCGTCGTTCACCAAGTAGTAGTCCCACTCCTTGATGCGCCACCCGGGCGCTTTGATGCGCGTGCGGTCGTAGGCGAGCTCCAGCTGGGTGGCCCACCCGCATGCGGAGAGCGCGCCGTCCTCGCGATGCAGCGGACCCGGGCCCTCAAGGCGTTTCTCGTTCATGATCGACCCCCTTTGCTCGTTCGGAACATGCGCGCCATGCGCTTGCGCAGGCTCGTAGGAGAGGCCTGCCTGCTGCTCGCCTTTACCGCGGGCTTGGACTTGGGCTTCTCGGCAGCCTCCTCCGATGCTTCCTCGGCCTCCTGCCGAGCCTCCTCGAGAACCTTGCCGGCCGCCTCGGGCGCTCCGGCGCGCGTGAGGGGCGCCACGGCCCGCAGCACGGCATCGCCCGCCCGGGCGCTCGTGCGGCTGTCGGCCACCTTGAACGTGATGGATCCCACATAGCCGCCGTCGGTGATGGCCGAGAAGGACAGCTTCGGCTCCTTCGTCAGCTTCGCCACCGACCCCGCCGCCTCGGATGCCTCGTGCTCGATGGCCGCCGCCACGTCGTTCAGGTGCTCGCCGGGTGTGACCACCACGATGGGCAGGCTCACCTGGTTCGTGGGCGGCAGGTGCGTGAGCGCCGTCTTGTTGATGATGGAGTTGGGGATGACGACTTCCTCCCCCTTGCTGTTCCTGATGGTGGTGTGGCGCCAGGTGATGTCCTTCACCACGCCGGACGACGAGCCCACCTCGATGTTGTCGCCGGGCTTGATGATGCGCAGCAGGCTGACCTGCAAGCCGCCGATGAGGTTGGCGATGGTGTCCTGGAAGCCGAGCGAGATGGCGATGCCGCCGATGCCGAGCGCGGTGATGGCGGCGCTCACGTCCACGCCGTAGCAGGTGGACAGCATGATGCACACGCCCAGCAGCCATACGGCGCCGCGGGCGATGTTGACGAAGATGGAGCTGGAGGGAAGGTTCTTCTCCTCGTTGTAGTGCAGCATCTTGCGCATGAAGCGAACGGTAAGGCGCGCGAAGATGGCCGTGACCGCGAGGATGACGGCAGCCGCCAAGGCCGTGGTCAGCCAATCGACGTGCACGATGCCCTGTATATAGTGTTCGAGTTGTTCCATGTTTTTATCCTACCACGGAATGCCGCGAAACGAACCTAACGGGCATGTTACCAAGTACGGGACTACACAAGGGCGACCCCCGGAAACCTCGGTGTGGCTCACCGGCGACCCCCGGCGCAGCTCCGGGCGACCTCTGGGCGGCTCGGGGCGACCTCGGCGTCCCCTGCGGCCAGCCTCGTGCACCTCCGGCCGGTCCCGCGGCTCTAAGGCCGCTCCGACGGGAGGGACGCCCCTCCCTGCAGCGAGGCGAGCTTTGCCTCCAGGAACTCGTAGTGCTCCCGTTCCGTAGGAGTCCACGGGCCGAAGAGCACCGCCTCGAGCACGTCGGCGGCGCGGCGCGCGTCCCCCTCAAGCGGGTACAGCAACTCTCTTTCGCGCGAGTAAAGCCGGATCTCGTCGAACAGGCCCGAGCTTTCCAAGACGCCCACGTTCTGGACGATGTCGGCAACGATCTTGTTGTGATGGGCGGGATCGGTCGCACGCGGCGTCGTGCCGGCCATGCGCATGAGCTCGTAGCGGATCTGGCAGCTGACGAGCGATATCTCGGGCTTGACGGCCATGAGCGCCAACGACACGCGATAGCCTTTGCCCCGTAGCAGCGCAGCCGTGTCCAGCGGCACCTGCGAGGTGCGCAGCGTTCCTTCGACGACGAGGTTGCAGCGGGCGGATGACAGAGCTTTGACCAGCGCCTCTACCATCTGTCCCGCCCATGCGGCGGTATGAGCCACCGCCTCGGGCCCGTACTGGGCGTCCAGCTCGGCGAAGCGTGGATGGTGTGAGCGGTACTCGTCGCCGTTGATGACGATGCTCCCATCCTTGAAACCCTTGACGCAAAGCTCGTGGAGCGCTGTCTTCCCCGCTCCGCTCTGCCCCCCGAGCAGAACCGCCCGGGGATGTGCAGACGGCGCGCAACGCGATTCGAGCACGAGGTGCTTAGCTATCGACTGAAACTCGCCGGCAAACTCTTCCTCGCTGAAAGCGCCCGGATCGGCTTTCATCATGCGGCCTTCGCCGCATGGAAACGCGCGAAGCGCGCGAGCCCGTCGATGGCCCCGCGTATCTCCGCGAGCTTTTTCTCGCTCCCGTCCACTTCCCTGATGATCTGCCCCTTCCTCTCGGCGATCAGCGAAATGACATCGTCATAGACCAGCATGCCCTCTTCGTCGCCCCGCTTCTCCGCCTCGCGGCGAAGCCGCGACACCTCCGCCAGGATCTCGGCGGCCTTCTCGTTGAGGATCTCCTGCTCGAGCGTGAGCATGTACATCTCGTTGATATCCATGATCTCCCCCTTGTCATCGAATGTGACCATCGCGTATATGACCTTCTCCGCGCTCTCGCGCTGCGCGGGCGGGATGGACTCGCCATCGCGCTCCAGGCATTCGCGCATGAAAGCGGTGTGTGCGGCGGCGCGGATAAGGTTAGCGTTCGCCTTGCTGGGAGGCTGGCCGTTCTCGTAGCGCACCATGCTGGCCTCGCCGATTCCGAGAAGCCGGGCGAACGCCTGCTGCGTCAAGCCGTACTTCTTGCGGATGCGCTTGATCTCGGAAGGAGTGATATCGTCGCTCATAGCCTATCCTTTCAATCAAATGATTGAAAGGATAGTATCACATGATCGTCCTTTTGTGCAAGGGGAAAAGGGAAGGGCGCGATGCTTACCAGGAAGGGGGCTTCGGCGGCTCGACCTCGCGCGGCTCCCAGAGCACGATGCGGCCCTCTCGCCGCGTGGCGGGCACGTCCACGAGCCGCTGGTTGGAGGAACCGCGCCATTTGAGGTCGAAGGAATGCTTCGCCTGCACGAACGGGCCGTCCACCAGCACGTCGGTCTGCTCGAGCAGGTCGCGCGCCGCCGGGTCGGGCACGCCCGCGGCCAGCTGCTCGTAGGTGTAGCCCGAATACGTCCACACGTTCAGGCCGAGCGCATGGCAGCGGCGCGCCAGCTCGGCGCAGGCGGCCGCTTGCTCAAAAGGCTCCCCGCCCGAGATGGTCACGCCCTGCGCCAGCTTGTTGGCCGCGATCTCGGCCACAAGACCGTCGATGTCGCGCTCCTCTCCGCCCGCGCACGGCTGGCTCTCGGGATTATGGCAGCCGGGGCAGCCGTGCGTGCACCCCTGCACGAACACGGCGAAGCGCAGCCCCGGCCCGTCGACGATGGAGTCCGGGGCCGTGCCGAAGAGACGTATAGTGTTGGGAGCAGTCATAAGCAGCCTCGCATGCACCCGAGGGGCGCATAATAATCGAACAGGTTGGCGTAGTAAGTCAGCGAGGCCGCCCGTGGTGCCCGAGATCGTAGGGATGGCAGAGGCGAAGCGTGCTTCGGTACGCGAGCCTCCGCCATCGCCGCAAGATCGGGCACCACGGGCGGCCGCAGCGTCGAGTAGTTCCGGCAGCCGGCAGGCCGCCGGAGCCACCTACATCTGGTGCTTGACCCGATCGGCCTCTTCGGCGCGCTTGGCGTCGTTGAAGCGGTCGAGGGTGCCCACCAGGTAGCCGGTGATGCGGCGGATGCGCTCGAAGGCCATGCCGTGCTCTTCCTCCGTGCGGCCGCACTTGGGGCACACGTCGCCGATGATGCCGTTGTAGCCGCACACCGGGTCGCGGTCCACCGGGTGGTTCACCGAGCCGTAGCCGATGCCGCTGTCCTTCATGTGGCGGATGACGGCCTCGAACGCCTCCAGGTTCTCGGACGGGTCGCCGTCGAGCTCAACGTAGGAGATGTGGCCCGCGTTCGTGAGCGCGTGGTACGGCGCCTCGATCTCTATCTTGTCGAACGCGCTGATGTCGTAGTACACCGGCACATGGAAGCCGTTCGTGTAGTAGTCGCGGTCGGTGACGCCCTCGATGGAGCCGTAGCGCGCGCGGTCCATGCGCACGAAGCGGCCGGACAGGCCCTCGGCGGGCGTGGCGATCAGGCCGTAGTTCATCTTGCGCTCGGCCGACAGACGGTCCAGGTAGCCGCGCATGTGCCCGATGATCTCGAGCCCCAGGTTCTGCGACGCCTGCGACTGGCCGTGGTGCTGGCCGGTGAGCGCCACGAGCGCCTCCGCCAAGCCGATGAAGCCCACGGAAAGCGTGCCGTGCTTCAGCACCTCGCGCTGCTCGTCGCCGGGAGCCAGCTTCTCGGAGTCGATCCACACGCCCTGGCCCATGAGGAACGGCGCGTTGTACACCTTCTTGCGCGCCTGTATCTCGAAGCGCTCGTCGAGCTGCCCCACCGTGAGCGCCAGCTTCGCGTCCAGCAGGTCGAAGAACAGGTCAAGGTCGCCCTTGCTGCGGATGGCCAGGCGCGGCAGGTTGATGGACGTGAACGACAGGTTGCCCCGCCCGGGCGTGACCTCGCGGTCGGGATCGTACACGTTGCCCATGACGCGCGTGCGGCAGCCCATGTAGGCGATCTCGGTCTCCGGCGTGCCCTGGTAGTACTGGATGTTGAACGGCGCGTCCAGGAAGCTGAAGTTGGGGAACAGGCGCTTTGCCGAGCAATGCATGGCCAGCTTGAACAGGTCGTAGTTCGGGTCCTCGGGGTTGTAGTTCACGCCCTCCTTCACGCGGAAGATCTGCACGGGGAAGATGGGCGTCTCGCCGGAGCCGAGGCCCCCCTCGGTGGCCAGCAGCATGTTCTTCACCACCATGCGCCCCTCGGGGGACGTGTCCATGCCGTAGTTCACCGAGCTGAACGGCGTCTGCGCGCCGGCGCGGGAGTGCATGGTGTTCAGGTTGTGCACGAGCGCCTCCATGGCCTGGAACGTGGCGCGGTCGGTGTCGGCGTGCGCGTTCTTCGCCGTGTAGGCGAGCGCCTTGTCCGCAAGCGGCTCGCCCACGCCGGCTGCGACGAGCGCCTCGCGCACCGCAGCCTCGAAGCCCTCGTCCATCTTGAGGCTGGCCCAGAGGCCCGTCTGCTCCTCGACGGCCGCAAGCACGTCCTGCGCGAATGCGCGCGCATCGTCCACCACGCCGTCGACCAGCAGGTCGACCGCCTCGGCCAGGTGCTTCTTGTACAGGCGGCGGTACGTCTTCTTCACGCCCTCGGCCAAACCGTAGTCGAAGTCGCAGATGGCCTGCCCGCCGTGCTGGTCGTTCTGGTTGGACTGGATGGCGATGCACGCGAGCGCCGCGTAGCTCGTGATGTCGTTCGGCTCGCGCAGCACGCCGTGCCCCGTGGAGAAGCCGCCCTTGAAGAGCTTCTTCAGCTCGATCTGGCAGCACGTGGTGGTGAGCGTGTAGAAGTCCATGTCGTGGATATGGATGTCGCCCTCGCGGTGGGCGCGCGCGAACTTCGGATCGATGACGCACATCTCGTAGAACTGCTTGGCCGACTCGGAACCGTACTTGAGCATGGTGCCCATGGCGGTGTCGGCGTCGATGTTGGCGTTCTCGCGCTTCATGTCCGAGTCGCTGGCCTTGGAGAAGGTAATGTCCTTGAGCGTCTGGATGAGTCGGCTGTTCACGTCGCGGGCACGGCTGCGCTCGGCGCGGTAGAGGATGTAGGACTTGGCCGTCTGCACGAAGCCGGACTCGATAAGCGTCTCCTCTACCAGGTCCTGCACGCCCTCCACCGTGGGCACGCCCTCGATGGCGCCGCTCTCCAGCTTCTCCACCACCTTGCGCGCGATGTCCTCGGCAGCCGTGCGGTCCTGCATGGCGCCGCATGCCTGGAACGCGCGTTCCACCGCCTCGGCGATCTTGCCCTCGTTGAATTCCGCCGTGCGCCCGTCGCGCTTGATGATGGTGGTGACCATGCGTGCCGTTCCTCTCTGCCGTTTTCCTTTTGCGAACAGTGGTTTTACCGCGGTTATGCCCCGAGTTTCCACTGTCTTTAAGTCATTTTTCCACAATATGTTGTGGGGGATTATCGATCTAGCGTGGACATATAGTACCTGCGAGCGAGAAGGAAAACAAGGGGGATATATGTTACAAATTGACTTCCATTCGTGAATCACGAAGGGCATCACAGGAACTTCAGAAATGCAGGGCGCTCTTGATCGGAGGGGCTTGGTGCGCGAGGGGCTTCCCAAGCGCAGGCCCCTCAACGCCCGATCTGAACCGATGGCGAGAGGGGCCTACTCCACCGTGCCGTAGACCTGGCCCCAGGCGTGTCCGCCTATAGACGAGTTGATCTGGTCGCAGAGGCGCTGGCGGGTGTAGGACCCCGGGGGGAGCAGCCTGACCACCTCCATGAGGTCGTCGGGGAGGTCGGCGGCCTCGGCGGCTATCACCGCGTCGAGGCGGCGCACGGCGTCGTCGGCCGAAGCGCTGGCGAACAGGCCGTCCACCAGGTCCTGCAGGGCGCCGTAGTGCGGGCTGCGCTCGATGTTGGAGCCGGAGGCCATGCGCTACCTCCCCCGCACGGCAGACAGCAGAGTCGCCAGATCGTCCTCGTCCTCGGCTGGATCGGCGCCGCGGGGCGCCACGACGTCGAAGCCGTCCGTGGCCGCGGCCAGCGCGCCGGTGTAGGCCGGCGTGGCATCGCCCACGGCGCGCAGGAACTGGGCGCCCGCCGCCCGCAGGCGCGCGGCGGCGTCGACCATGACGTCGGGGCAGTAGTAGGGGTTCTCGGGCGTGGAGGCCCCCTGCCGCGGCGCATGGTCGGCCACGCGCAGCTGCACGAGCACCGGCAGGTCGGTCGAGGCGCAGGCACGCTCGACGAGCTCCGCGGCCCGATCGGCGGGCGCGCCGGTGGTGATGCCCGCCACGGAGGCGCCGAACTCGCCCATCAGGGCCACGGCCTCCTCGACCGCCATGCGGCCGTCGGCAACGAGGCCGTCGCCGTCCACGTCGATGGCCGCGAACACGGGCAGGTCGCTCGCCTGCCGCAAGCCCATGAGCGCGCACTTGAGGTCGACGGGGTTCGCGAACCCTCCCAACAGGAACGCGTCGAGCGCAGCGCCCTCGAACGCGCGTGCGGCGCGGGCGTACTGGCTGCGGTTCTCGTTGAGCGATGCCGCGCTTGAGCCGTCGAGCGGCAGCCCGCACGGCCCCACCTCCGCCAGCACGTGCTGGGGCTTGAGCGAGCCCACAATGCCGAGCGCCGCGCGGGCGAGGTCGCCCAAGCGGTCTTCCATGCCGTGGTGGGCCAGGCGGGCGGGCGCGATGCCCTCCGTGCCGGCAACGAGGCACTGGGCGCCGGCGATGGACTCCAAGCGCAGCGCGTCGCGCACGGCCTCCGGCTCGATGAGGTTCAGGTACTCCAGGTCGCGTGCCACGTCGACACCCTGGCGGGCGAGCACGGCGGCGAGGGGGGCGGACAGCACGAGCATGTCCTTGTGGAAGCGCAGCGCGATATCGGGCATGGAGGCTCCTTTCTTCGATTCCACTATGATACCCAAACGTCGCGGCACGCGCAGCGGGCGTCGGGAAAACCCGTTCCTTCGACAGAAGGAGCCGAAACGGCCGCACGGCGGCCGGCCAGGTGCCTTGCACGCGAGCGGTTGCCGAGCGTCCGCGAGCGGCAGCCGTGCGGACCCAGCCTGCAATTCACCGACCGTGCACGGCCGTTGCACAAGACGAACACGCCTGCACCATAGGTTTTTCAACCCCTGCGTCTATAATGGGCCCTGCAAGCGAAAGGCTCCCCTCCTTTTAGTTTGCACTGCTTGTACCCCTTACAAAGCAGTAGCGATGCCCAAGAGCATCGCATCATCCCCTCCTTGTGGCCCGGCGAGCTCCCCTCTCGCCGGGCCGATCCTTTCCTACGGACCGTTTTGCCCCGGCGGGAATTACCTGATTGATCGGAGGGACCCCCGGCTTTATCATGGGGCCGCGCACCCGTGCGGGCGCACCGACGAAGGGGGAAGCATGTACGTCAAGGACAAGGTCTCGAAGCTGCCGCTCCCCGTCGTGCCGGCCGCGCTCGGCCTGCTGGTGCTGAGCGGCGTGTACGACACGCTCGGATTCCCGATCGTGCACTGGCTCGCCGTTGCCGCCGCCACGGCGGTCGTGGTGCTGTACGCGTTGAAGATCGCCTTCCATCTGCGCAGCGTGGTGGCGGCCGAGTACGCCAACCCCATGCTGGCCGCACTCTACCCGACGGTTCCCATGCTGGTCATGGTTCTGTGCGTGTTCTACGCACAGCTGTTCCCGGCCGCATGGGCGGCCGCGCAGGCAGTGTTCTTCGCCATGCTGGGCCTGCTGTGCGTGCATGTGGCGGTGTTCTTCGCCCGGTTTTTCCTGCGGCGGTTCGAATGGAAGACGTTCATGCCCAGCTGGTACGTCACCACGAACGGGGTGATGGTGTCAACGGTGGCGGGCATGCCGTTCATGCCCGAACCGCTGGCGGTGGGCATCGTGGTGTGGGGAATCGCCATCTACGTGGCGGTGACGCCGTTCATGCTGTGGCGCATGAAGCGCTGCGAGGTGGCCGAGGCCATGATGCACTCGCAGGCTATCATGCTGGGACCGTGCAGCATGTGCCTCGTGTCGTATGTGAACGTGTTCCCCGACCCCAACCTCGTGGTCATGGGACTGCTGTTCGCCTGCGAGGCCGTGTCGCTGGTCTACGTGGTTGCGAAGCTGCCTAAGTTCTTCGGTGTCGCGTTCCACCCCGGCTACGCGGGCATGACCTTTCCCATGGCCGTGGGACTGCTGGCCACGCGCGGGCTGGCCGGAGCCCTGGAGGGCGCCGGGCTCTCGGGCGCAGCATGGGCGGTCGAGCAGCTGGCCGGCGTGCAGCTGGTGCTGGCCACCACCATCGTGGCCGTGGTGAGCGCGCGCTTCCTGGGCATGCTGGCGGCCGGGCTCAAGGCCGACCGCGCGTCGGGGGCGCTGGCACCCGAGCAGCTGGCGGCGCTGCGGGCGCTGCGGGCGTACCTGCGGCGCGGCGTCGGCGACGTGGCGCCGGGAGCGGGCGACTTCGTACCCGTGGCGGCGGGCATCGCGTGCGAGGTCGACTGCGATGGCGCGGACGACGCGCCGGTCGGCGGGCCGGACGGGGGCGAGGCGGATCCTGCGGGAGGCGGCGCCTGACGGAAGGACGGAAAAGCCGGCAACTTTACCTAATTGTTACTTTCAAGCCCTCTAATTCACAAAACGGCCACTCCTCCGTCATATGTTTTTCAAGGCCAACTTTTATACTAGGCGGCAGCAAACGAAAGGCTCCCCTCCTTTTCAGTTTGCATCTGCTTTACCCCTTAAAAGCAGAGTCGGTGCCCAATAGGCACCGCATCATCCCCTCCTTGTGGCCCGGCGAGCTCCCCTCTCGCCGGGCCGATCCTTTTCCGAGCTTCCCCGGCCCCATACGGCATGGCAGCCAGCTCCGCCCTCCGCCTCCCGCCAGGTAACGGGAGCGTAACGCAAACGGGGCGATAATCGACAAAACGCGCACGTGCAGCCCATATGTTCTTCAAGGCCAACTTATATACTGATCCCAGCAAGTGAAAAGGCTCCCCTCCTTTCAACTTGCACTGCTTGTAACCCCTTGCAAAGCAGTAGCGGCGTCCAAGAACGCCGCACATCCCCCTCCTTGTGGCCCGGCGAGCTCCCCTCTCGCCGGGCCGATCCTTTTCAGGCCACCCGCTTCCCTGCCTCCCGCCCCGAGGGGCAGCCGCCCGCGTTACCGCATCGCATCGCTTCGGCACCCGGAAGGCCGCACCGTTCACGCGGTGCTACAATCGCCGGCAGAGCAAGCCGAACAGTGCACCTGCGGGAAGGAGCGCCCATGAACATCGCGGTTCTCGAAGGATACGTGAACAACCCCGGCGACCTTAGCTGGGACGCCCTCGAATCGTACGGCACCGTCACCGTGTACGACCGCACGCCGCGCGACCAGCTGGCGCAGCGCGTGGCCGAAGCCGGCATCGTCGTATCGAGCAAGACGGTCTGGGACGCCGAGGCGCTCGGCTGGGCGCCGCGCCTCAAGATGATCGCGCTCACGTCCACCGGCTACAACGTGGTCGACCTCGATGCGGCGCGCGCACGCGGCATCGTGGTGTCGAACGTTCCGGCCTACTCCACGCCCGACGTGGCGCAGATGACGTTCGCGCTCTTGCTGGAGCTGTGCCTGCACGTGGGCGAGCATTCCCAGCTGGTCATGGACGGCGGCTGGACGCGCGCCAAGGACTTCTCGTTCTGGAGCACGCCGCTCGTGGAGCTGGCGGGAAAGACGATGGGCATCGTCGGCATGGGCAGCATCGGGCAGGCGGTGGGCCGCATCGCCCGCGCCTTCGGCATGCCCGTGGTGTTCGAGAACCGCTCGCCCAAGCCGCAGCTGGAAGGCGACGGCGTGCGGCAGGTGGATCTGGACGAGCTGCTGGCCACGGCCGACGTGGTTTCGCTGCACGTGCCGGCCACGCCCGAGACCGAGCACCTGATGGACGCCGCAGCGCTCGCCAAGATGAAGGAAGGGTCCTACCTGCTGAACACCGCGCGCGGCTCCCTCGTGGACGAGCAGGCCGTGGTGGACGCGCTGCGCTCGGGCAAGCTGGCCGGCTTCGGCGCCGACGTGGTATCGGTCGAGCCCATGCGCCCCGACAACCCCCTGCTCCAGGCGAAGGGCGAGAACATCGTCGTCACGCCCCACATCGCCTGGGCCACCCATGAGGCCCGCGAGCGCCTGCTGGCAACCGTCGCCGCCAACGTGGGGGCCTTCGTGGACGGCCACCCGCAGAACGTCGTCGATTAGAACGGCTTCCGAAACGCGCGGCCGCATGCGGCACCGGGCTTCCCGCGCGCGGCGTGCAGGGCCCCTACGCGCCGAACACGTCTTCGATATTCGGGGGCTCGCAGCCCTGGGGCTCGGCGGACAAGCGGGCTAGCAGCGCCTTCGCTTCCGCAAAGTCTGCGAGGCGTTCCTCGTGCGTCTGCATGTCGCGCACCTTCACCTTGCCCTCGGCCAGCTCGTCGGGCCCGAGCACGGCCACATGGGAGGCATGCAGCTTGTCGGCCAGCTTGAACTGGCTCTTGAGGCTGCGGTGCTGGTGGTCGACCTCGCCGGCGAAACCGGCGTCGCGCAGGGCCTGCACGAGCGAGAAGGCTTCCGCGCGCACCGAGTCGTCCACGCACGCCACGAAGAAGTCGCAGCGCGCGGCCGGCGGGAACGCACCGCCCGCCGCCTCGAGCGCCAGCACGCAGCGCTCGTAGCCGAGCGCCCAGCCGAAGCCGGGCGTGGGACGGCCGCCCACCTCCTGGGCCAGCTTGTCGTAGCGCCCACCGCCGCCGATGGCGTTCTGGCTGCCCATTCCCTCGGTCACCTGCACCTCGAACACCGTGCGCGTGTAGTAGTCGAGCCCGCGCACGAGCTTCGGGTCCTCCACGTAGGCGAGCCCCGCGCCGTCCAGGTAGGACTTCACGGCCTCGTAGTGCTCGCGGCAGTCGTCGCACAGGTGGTCGGTGATCTTCGGCGCGCCCTCCATGACGGCGGCGCATCCGGGGTTCTTGCAGTCGAACGCGCGCAGCGGGTTGATCTCCGCGCGGCGGTTGCATTCCTCGCAGAGCTCGCCCGCATGCTCGGCCAGGTAGGAACGCACGGCCTCGCGGTAGGCCGGGCGGCACGCGTCGCATCCCATGGAGTTCACGAGCAGGCGCGTGCTCTCCACCGGGATGCCGATGGCGGCGTAGAAGCGCATGAGCATGATGATGCCCTCGGCGTCCACGCTGGGCTCCTCGGCGCCCAGGCACTCGATGCCCACCTGGTTGAACTGGCGCTGGCGGCCCTTCTGCGGGCGCTCGGCGCGGAACATCGGGCCTGCGTACATGAGCTTCGCCGGCTGCGCGCCCTGCGGCACCAGGTCGTGCTGCACCACGGCGCGCACGACGCCGGCCGTGCCCTCGGGCCGCAGCGACAGGCGGCTCTTCGCCTTGATGGAGCCGCCGTCAAGGAGCGTTTGCAGGTTCTGGCCCGAGATGGCGGTGAACATCTCCTTCGACACCACGTCGGTGGCCTCGCCGATGCCGCGCACGAAGAGCTCCGTCTGCTCGAACAGCGGCGTCTCGATGGGCAGGTAGCCGTAGCGGCCG
Source organism: Gordonibacter urolithinfaciens (assembly GCF_900199375.1). Lineage (NCBI taxonomy): Bacteria > Bacillati > Actinomycetota > Coriobacteriia > Eggerthellales > Eggerthellaceae > Gordonibacter > Gordonibacter urolithinfaciens. The sequence continues at coordinate 2,176,281 of NZ_LT900217.1, read as the reverse complement.
AAGATGTCCGCGGCCACGGCCTTGAAGCGCGCCCAGAACTTCGCCTCGTCGGGAAGCAGGTCGCGCGTGCCTTCGGGGGATTGGATTGCCATGGAGAGTTCCTTTTCGTCTCGTGCGTTTCGATTGCCCGCTATTGTAGCGCATCCGGCGACCGAGCACGGAGAAGGAACGGTGGCGGCGTGCGCGGCGCCCAGGGGGAGGCTTGCCGCGCAGCCGCTTCGAGATGGTTATCGCGCGCTGCGTAGCGCGCGGTAACGCTCGGCCGCCCGCACGAAGCTGGGGGCCCATGCAGGCGAGGCGAGGGCGTTCACGTGCAGGTAGCCGGCCACCACGTTGCCGGTGCACGCGCCGTCGAAGCCGGGCACGATGCCGCGGCCGCGCTCCACCGCATAGGCGAACCGCAGAGCGGGGTCGAGGTCCGTCGCCTGCGAGTGATGGTGCTCGTGGCCCACGAGCACCATGCCGGGATCGAGCCAGGAGCCGGACGCGTCCACGACGGCGCGGGCGTAACCGTGCGCCGTCTGCCTGTCCTGCACGACCGTGTCCAAGCCCAGCACGCCCGCCATGTCGTAGCTCCGGCCGCGATGCACCAGGCGGCGTCCCAGGTACATGAGGCCGCCGCATTCGGCGTACACGGGCAGGCCGTGCTCGGCGCGCTCGCGCACGCTGCGGCGGAAAGCCTCGTTGGCCTGCAGCTGCTCGGCGAACTCCTCGGGGAAGCCGCCGCCCACGTACAGCCCGTCCACGTCGAACGGCAAGGCCTCGTCTCCCAGGCTGCGCACGAACACCAGGCGCGCGCCCGCGCGCTCGAGCGCGGCAAGGTTCTCGGGGTAGTAGAACGAGAACGCCTCGTCGCGCACGACGGCGATGGTCGCCCGCGCGGCATCAGCATCCCCGCGCACGACTCCAGCCGGTGCAGCAGGGCCGGTAACCCCGCTTGCCTGCGCGCCGGTAGGGGCGGAGGCGGCGACTTCGCTCTCAGCCTCGCCGTGCGCGGCCGCCCACGCCGCCTGGGGCACCGCGTCGGTCGATGCCTCCGCTGCCGGCAGCTCCCCCGCGCTCGCCGCGATGGCCCTCACGGCATCCAGATCCACCCACTCCGCCACCACGTCGGCAATACCGTCGAGCAGGCGCTCCCGCTCATCGGTCTCGCCGCTCGTCACGAGGCCCAGATGGCGGTCGGGCACGTTGAGCCGCGCATCGGCCGGAACCGCGCCCACCACGGGAATGCCGCACGTGCGCTCGATCACCTCCGTGACCAGCGCGCGCTGCCGCGCCCCGCGCACCCGGTTCAAGATGACCCCCGCTATGCGCACGTCCGTATCGAACGCGCAGCATCCCAGAACGAGGGCGCCCGCCGTCCGCGTCATGCGCGTCACGTCCAGCACGAGGACGACCGGCGTGGCCGTGATCTTAGCTATCTCGGCCGATGACGTGCTGCCCTCGGCATCCAGCCCGTCGTACAGGCCCATGGCGGCCTCGACCACGCACACGTCGGCGCCCGCCGATGCCCCGCGCACCACGGCGCGTATCTGGTCGGGCTCCATGAAGTAGCGGTCAAGGTTGCGGCTCGTCCTGCCGGCTGCCACCGTATGCCAGCCAGGGTCGATGAAGTCGGCGCCCTTCTTGAAGGGCTGGACAGCGCACCCTTGCCGGCGCAGCGCGCGCAGCAGCCCCAGCGTGAGGACCGTCTTGCCGCTCCTGCCATGGGGCGCGGCAATCATGACCCGGGGCACAACCGGGCCTGTCGTCTCTATAGCTGACATAAAACGTCCCCCGTCCGGGCGCGTCTCCCTCCAACGCGCCCGGACGCGAAGGCCTACACGCAGCCGGTCGGCTTCAGCAGGCCGGCGATCTTGCAGGCTCCCTTGCCGGGGCCGCTGGGGAACAGCTCGTAGATCTCGGCGTTGGACTTGCCGGTGTCCCTCAGCATCTTGCGCACCATGGGGGCCACGCCGAACTCGGCGTAGTACCCGCGCAGGTAGTTGATGACCTCCCAGTGCTCGTCGGTCAGCACCACGTCCTCGGTCTCGGCGAGCTTCTCCGCAACCTCTTCGTCCCACAGGCTGGCGTCCTCGAGGAACCCGTCCTCGTCGAGCGCGAGCGTGCGATCTCCAACCACCAACTCAGCCATAGCTATCCTCCTTTGATCGTCGTGCATCATCTATGACCAGCCGACGGACTGCTCCGCCGGCCGATGCTCGTCTCTACGAGGCGGCCGGCTCCTCCAGGGCACCGCCCACCGCGACGCCACCTTCCGCGCGGCCGTCGCCCGCCTCCGCGCCCGCGCCTTTCGGCGCCGCCGGCACCGGGGCGAGGTCGCCGTTCTCGGCGCGCACGCCCACGGCCACCTTGCACAGCACGGTGAGCGCGAGCGCCCCGATGCTGTACACGCCCACGATGACCAGGAGCTCGTTCGGATTGGGGATATACTCCACCACCTGCTCGAACGAGTTCGGCACGAAGCCGCCCAGCACGAGGCCCAGCCCCTTGTCGATCAGGCAGGCGAAGAACACCGCCGCAAGCGCCGGCACGAGCACCTTGTGGGAACGCCGCAGCTTGGGCACGAGCAGAAGCAGGATGCCCCCGATGGCCAGCACAGCCGCCAGCCACATGACGGGAACGAGCTGCGCATGGCCGTCCAAGCCGAAGAACAGGTACTCGATGGGAGCCTTGTGCCCGGGCATGTTGCTGTAGAAGGCCGTGAACACCTCGAGTATGAAGAAGAACACGTTGGCGATCATGGCGTAGCACACCGTCTTCGCGAGCGAGTCGATGGCCTTGTCGCTCACGTTGAACCGCGCGGTCTTGCGCAGCACCAGGCACAGCACGATGAGCAGCGCCGGCCCTGCGGCGAACGCGGAAGCCAGGAAACGCGCGGCCATGATGGCCGTGAGCCAGTACTCGCGCCCCGCCAAACCCGAGATCAAGAACGCCGTGACCGTGTGGATGCCGATGGCCAGCGGAATGGCGATGATGCTCAGCACATGCGTCCACCGGGGCGGCGGGAAGCCCTTCTTCTCGGCGCCGAGCACCGTCCACCCGATGACCAGGTTCACCACCAGGTACGAAGAGAGCACGCACATGTCCCAGAACAGGATGGAGTTCGGCGTGGGGAACAGGATCACGTTCAGCACGCGCATAGGCTGGCCCAAGTCCACCACAATGAACAGCACGGCCGTGAGCACGGCCGCCACCGCCATGAACTCGCCGATGACGACGATCTTCGCGTAGGTCTTGAAATGGTGCAGGTAGTACGGGATGGCCACCATGACGCCCGAGGCCGCCACGCCCACCAGGAACACGAACTGGGAGATGTACAGGCCCCACGATACGTCGCGGCTCATGCCGGTGAGCGTGAGGCCGTTCGCCAGCTGGTTCGCATAGGCGGCCACGCCCGCGACGATGCCCAGCAGCAGGATGCCGACCCAGGCATAGTAGCCCTTAGAGCCGCGCAAAGCCTTCTCAAGCATGCGCCTCGCCTCCCTTGATCATGTAGTAGACGCTCGGGCCGGTGCCGAGCGACGTGCGCCTTCTCACGGCGAACGACTCGTCGAGCGCACGGCGCACGTCGGAGTCCGGATCGTTCAGGTCGCCGAACAGGATGGTGCCGTTCGACGCCTCCACGCACAGCGGCAGCTCGCCCGCGTCGATGCGGTCAGCGCACATCATGCACTTCTCCACCACGCCCTTCGTGCGCGTGGGATAGGAGGGATCGACCTCGTCGAGGCACGGCCCCGGATCGCGGAAGTTCAGGCTGCGCGCGCCGTAGGGGCAGGCCGCCATGCAGAACCGGCAGCCGATGCAGCGGTGGTAGTCCATCTCGACGATGCCGTCGTCTCGCTTGAACGTGGCCTTCGTGGGGCACACGCGCACGCACGGCGGCTCCTCGCAGTGGTTGCAGAGCACCGGCACGGTGGCTTCTTCCAGTTCGCGCGAGGGGTGCTCGGAGTGGATGTCGGCGAAGCTGGCCTCGAAAGGCTCGCCCCATATCCACTTGACCTCCTCCTTCGGATCGCCGATGTCGGGAACGTTGTGGGCATGATGGCACGCCGCCTGGATCTTGCCCATGTCGGCCTCGCGGTTGAACCGCTCCACGTCGACCACGAACCCCCAATGCCGGCCCTCGACGCCGCCTGCGGACGCTCGGGCCGTCCCGGTGTACGAGCTGCAGCCGCCCAGGCACCCCAGGCCGGCAACGCCGAGCGCAGCTCCCGCTATCAGAAAATCACGTCTCTTCATGACCGGTACCCGGCTCCTCTCATCGCCCCCGTGAAACGCCTTGGCCGCCCGCGCCTCATGACGCTTCGCCGTCGTGGCAGTCCCAGCAGTACGGATCGACCGACGCGTAGTCGTGGCAGGAATCGCAGAACTCCTCGCGGTTCGAGTGGCATTCCAGGCAGGTGCCGTCCAAGCTCTTCTCGTACACCTGCCCCGACGCGCTCTCGTACTCGCGCGAGCCGTCGCGCACCACGTCGTTGCGCCACTCGTCGAGCAGCTGCATGTGGTTGTCCTTCATGTACTCCGTCGACGCCACGCACTCCTTCGCCTGCTGCGCGTTGATGGCGGGCGTGTCGAGGCTCGTCTCGGGGGCCGGCGCGGCGTTGGCCAGGTTCACGATGAACGGCGACAGCACCGCCAGGCAGAACAGCGCCGCGAAGGCGATGATCCTTCCTCCCTTATACATGGTCCGCCCCGCCTTCCCCGTCGCGCGCCGCCCCCGCGCCCTCCGCGGGCGCCGGCGCGAGCTTCTTCGGCAGCTCCTCCAGGCGCAGGTCGAGCGTGCGCTCGCCCTCGCCGTCCAGCACGAGCGCGTTGCCCACCAGCTCGTGCACGCCCATGACCTTCGTCCCGGGCACCCAGTAGTCCATGAGGGCCGGGAACGACGCGCGGTCGAGCGCGCAGATGTTCGCCAGCGTGTTCACGCCGTACTTGTCGCGCACGTGGCGCACGGCGTTCGCGCGGGGGAAGCCGCCGCGCATGCGCAGCTCCATGTTCTCGCCCGCGTTCAGGCCCGACCCGCTGCCGCAGCACAGCGTCTTCTCGCGGATGGTCTCCTCGGGCATCTCGTGGAAGTGGTTGCACACCTTGTTGATGATGTAGCGCGGCTCCTCCAAAAGGCCCATGGCGCGCGAGGTGTTGCACGAGTCGTGGTACGTGACCACCAGATGGTCGTTGCGGCTCGGGTCCACCTTGATCTTGTCGTGGTACAGCAGGTCGGCCGTGAACTCGGTGATGTGCACCATCTTCGTGGAGGCCGCGTTCTCGAACCGCGTGCCGGTGATGGGCGACACGGGAACCTTCAGGAAGTCCGCCGGGCCGTTCCACGTGTCCATGTACTGGTTCACCAGGCGCCACATGTGGCCGCACTCGCCGCCCAGTATCCACTTCACGCCCAGGCGCTTCGCCTCGGCGTACATCTTCGCGTTCAGGCGCTTGGCCATGTCGTTGGCCGTGAAGAAGCCGAAGTTGCCGCCCTCCGATGCGTACGTGGACAGCGTGTAGTCCAGCCCCAGCTGCTCGAACAGCAGCATGTAGCCCATGAACGTGTACGTGCCGGGCTCGGCGTACAAGTCGCCCGACGGCACCACGAACAGGATCTCGGCGCCCTTGCGGTTGAACGACGGGTTGATGGTCTTGCCGGTGATGTCCTGCAGGTCCTCCATGAGGAACTCGATGTTGCTCATGATGGTCTGGGGCTCGAGGCCCACGTGGTTGCCCTTCATGTAGCAGTTGGCAACCGGCCCGGCTATCCATTCCGTGTTCAGGCCCAGCAGGTTCAGCAGCTCGCGGCCCATGAGGGTGATCTCGGCCTGGTCTATGCCGTAGGGGCAGAACACCGAGCAGCGGCGGCACTCCGTGCACTGGTAGAAGTAGTAGTGCCATTCCTTGATGACGTCCTCGGTGAGGTCGCGCGCGCCCACCAGCTCGCCGAGCAGCTTGCCGGACGTGGTGAAGTAGCGGCGGTACACCGAGCGCAGCAGCTCCGCGCGCACCACCGGCATGTTCTTGGGGTCGCCCGTGCCCTGGTAGAAGTGGCACTTGTCGGCGCAGGCACCGCAGCGCACGCACACGTCCATGTACAGCTTGAACGAGCGGTACTTCTTCATGAGGTCTTCCATGCCGTTGAGGACGATGTCCTTCCAGCCCTCCGGCAAATGCCAGTCCTCGTCGGCCGGCGACCAGTCGTGGCCGTTCGGCATGCCCACGACCTCGAGGTTCTTCGGCTTCGTGCCGTAGCAGTACATGCCCTCCTTGAACTCGGTGGGCGTGTGCATCCAGCCCGTCTTGGGCACGTCGAAGGAGAAGTCCAGAAGCTCGTCTTGTTTCGGTAGTTTCGCCATCGCCCTCACTCCGCATCCAGCGGCAACCCGGCCTTGACCAGCTTGTCCTTGAACTCGTCTTCGTATTCGGCGTACGTGTGCACGGGCAGGTCGGGGTTCCACGGGTTCACGTGGCGCACCGCGCGGCTGTCGTTGGCCTGGTTGCGCGTGGGCGACAGCACGATGCCGCCGGCGTGCATGAGCTTGCTCCACGGGAAGTACCCGATGAGCACGCTCGCCAGGAAAAGGTGCACGTAGAATATGGAGCCGATGCCGGCTATCACCACCGGATGCAGCGTCACCAGCCCCATGGCCACTTCCTTGACGCCCTCGATGTCAACGCGGAAGAAGTAGCGCATCGCGATGCCGGCTATGACCACGCCCAGCAGCAGGAACAGAGGGAAGAAGTCGTTCGGCAGCGACAGGTAGCGCACGCGCGGGATCACGACGCGCCGGATGAACAGGAACGTGAGCGCGCTCACGATCAAAAGGTCGGTGAGGTAGAGTGCCGGCAGCCCGATCTGGAAGAACGCGTCGGCGCCTTCGAGGGCCACGATGGCCCCCGGCACCGGCTCCAGGAAGAAGCGCAGGTGGCGCAGCACGATGATCAGCATGGACCAGTGGAACACGAGCGCGCCGAGCCACAGCCACTTCGCCGAGCCCACGCCGAGGGCCTCGCCCTGCTTCTCGGTCTTCGTGTTGCGGAACAGCGACCGGAACACCAGCACCTCGAGCAGCATGCGGCCCACGACGCCCGCGAAGGACGAGGGGTTCTCTATCTTGTTCTGCTTGACCCACGGCAGCGACTTCTGCTGGCCGCAGGTGGTGGGGATACGGAACGGCACGGCCGACTTACCCCACTTCACGAGGCGGAACACAAACCCGCCCACGAAGCTCGCCAGGGCGAGATAGGGAATGACGATGCCGAACACGGCGTAGAGGCCCGCGTACTGCGTGCCCACCCAGGCCACGGCGGCGAGGGCCAACGTCAAGATCAGGGGGCCGACGATCCTCATACCGCGTCCCCCTCGCGCCGGGCCCGTTCACGGGCCAGCCTTCTGTTCATGAGACCCTCACCTCTCTGCATCTCGTCCAACCTGATCTGGTTCAGCTTCTCCCGAGATTCGACGTACCGGTCGGACGCGTAGCGCCCCAAGGCGTCGATGCGCTCGTCCACCGAGGCGAGCTCTTCGTCGCCGGCTGCGACGCCCACAGCGTCGCGTACAACCTGCTTCAGATCGAGAAGAGGGCGCAACGCATGCGCCTGATCCGTCTCCTGGACGGCTCGCAGGCGGCACCAGTCGGCCACCGAGGCGGGAATATCCGCCTCTTCCCCCGCGTCTGCCAACCAGGCGAGCACGTCGCTTGCGCACTCGTCGGCAAGATAGGCGGCGGGATTGGAAAACCGGCCCGCCTTCCCCGCCGCAACAGGGAAGGCGGATTCGGACCCGCCGTCGAAACACGCCCTCCAAGCCTTGAAGAGAGAACTTCTCCTCGCGTCGATCTCCCCGTAGACCGTGCCCATGAGCACGTCTTATTCGGGAGGGGCGACTTTGCCCTTCAGGGCGACGAACGTGGTGGTGATGTAGAGGTATTCGACCTTGTCCTCGAACGCAAGCTCTTTGACGGCCAGGTCGACGGCGGACTTCTCCTCGGAGATCGCCTTGGCTATCTCCTTGCTCTTCGCCTTCTCCACCGTGTCAAGGTAATCGAGAACTTTTTGCTTGATGGCAGGATCTGCAGCACCTTTTTGCATACGAGCCTCCTCCTCGATAGGGCGCGTGCCAAGGAAGGCGTACCGGGCCGAACCCGTTGCCCTTCCCCACGCAGCTACCAGTAAATCATCCTGCTCGCCACCTGTAAAATAAAAGGTTTTCATCAAGGCATTACGAAACGCGATGACCACCTTTAATACCTGTTCAACCATCATTTTTAATGCTTTTTGCCCCGCGCTTCGGCAGCCGTCCGCCACCGTGTGCGCTACAATGGCAGGCGCGGGCGCCAAGCCCGATCACGCCTTGGGGAAAGGGGCGCCATGCCAACGTATCCCGTCTCGCTCGTCCTGCAGGACCGCGCCGCGCTCGTCGTGGGCGGGGGCGCCGTCGCCACCCGGAAGGTCGAGGGGCTGCTGGCCGCCGAGGCAGCCGTCACCGTCGTAGCGCCCGAGGTCACGGACGCCCTCCGCGCGCTCGTCGACGCGGGCCGGTGCGCCTGGCGCGCCAAGGCCTACGATGCCGACGACCTGCGCGGCGCCGACATCGTGTTCGTGGCCACCGATGACGAGGACGTGAACGCGCGTGCCTACCGCGACGCGTCGGAGGCCCATCTCATGGTGAACGTGGCCGACCGGCCGGAGCTCTGCACGTTCTTCCTCCCCTCGGTGCTGCGCCGGGGCAAGCTGTCCATCGCCGTGTCCACCGAGGGCGCGAGCCCGCTCACGGCGCGCCGGCTGCGCAGCGAGCTGGAGGAGCGCATCCCCGCGGGCTTCGAGGCCTACCTCGACCTTCTGGCCGCCTGGCGCCCGCGCGCCATCGCCGCCCTGCCCGACGAGCCCGCCCGCCTCCGCTTCTGGCAGCAGGCCACCGACGGCCGCGTCCAGCGCCTCGTGCAAGCCGCCGATGAAGAGGCCGCCGAGCGCCTCCTGGAAGAGCTGCTGGAAGCCGAGCGGACCGCCTGCGCAACCCTTTTGTAGAGACGGACCTTCGGTCGGTTCCAGTTTCCTTGCATTCGTGTAACGAGTTCCGCCGTTAATAACAGCACGCCCGCCGGCTCAGCGGCGCAGGGACTCCAGCTGGGGCAGGAACTCCTCCACCAGCGCGGGGTCGGCGGCGGCCAGGAGGTCGGCGGCGGCGAGCAGGCTCGGGTGGAACGTGGGCTCGTCGAGAGCGGCCATGATCAGGTACGAGGCGAACCGGCCGTAACGCTCGGGCGCGCCGGCCACCACGGCGGCGGCGATTTCCGGCGCCGACCACGCCACGTTGCCGCCCTCCTCGTTCATCTCCCACAGGCTGCGCCGGATGGTCTCCCGGAAGAACTCGGGCATACCCGCCGACCGCTCGCGCGAGAGCATGCGGAAGCACGCGACGGTGCGCGCGTGGTGCGCCACGTCGGGCGCGCAGGCCAGCCGCTTGAGGAAGCGCTGCACCCGATGCGGGTCCTCGTCGAACAGCGCCAGGATAGCCGTCTCGTCGCCGGCCTCGACAAGCGCCCGCACCCCGCTTTTCGTGATGTCGGACACGTTGGCCCCTTCCCTCGTGCCCGCCTAGGACGCCGTGCCCGCAGGGGCACCGGCGAGCTCCTTGCGGGACTCCTTCTCCAACTGCTTCCTCGCTTCCGCCGTGCACCAGGTGGTACCGCCATGCTCCGCCACGTAGGCAAGGCGCGCATGCCGCTCGGCAGGATCGGCCAGGCAGCCCGCCGCCTTCAGCGAGAACAGCACGCGATGCGCGGGGAGGGCCTTGGGGTCATCGGCAACCTGGAGATACCCGGCCGCCGCCTTGGACGGCTTCCCGTTAAGCTCCTTTGACAGCATATCGCGCAGGGCCACGTGCTCGGCAATGTGGGAAGCAGCATCCTTCGACAGCCCCTCGGCGGGCAGCTCCTTCAAAGCCTTGACCTCGGCAGTGAGGCCCTTGAGGTCGCGCTTGTCCCACGCACAGTACGCCAGAAGGTTGTGGTAGAGGAACATCCCCTGGGGGTCGGCGTCGTCCTCCAGAGCCCGCATGAGCTTGGCCGCCTCGTTCCATTTGCCCTGCCATCGCAGGGCGTAGGCATAGCTGAACAGCCCGCTGCGCGGGTCGGCGTTCTTCTTGTCCTTCTCGAGCAGGGCAAGCGTCCAACGAGCGCACAGGAGCGGGTCGCAGTCGTCGTCGATGAGGCGCGTGAGCCCCTTGTTCACCGAGCCCCTCATGAACACCCCGAAGAAAACCGCGACGATCATGAGCGGCAGAAGGATGAACGTGCTGATGGCGAACCAGGGGGTGCCCGACATTCCCATGATCATCACGAACAGCGCGAAGGCGGCAACCCCCGCGACGCGCACTCTGATGGTGTATTTGCGACGCACCCATTCGCGCGACTCCGCGTCGGCCTCGTCGCCGAGCACCTCCACGATACGCTCGTAAGCTCTCATCTTGACCCCTTTCCCCTCGCGTCGCCCCTGCGGTGAAAAAACCGCAGGCAGCCCCGTTTTAGCGAGACCGCCTGCGGCTTCAAGCATGAACCTCCGGGGCTAGATCATGCCCCATTTGCGCGTGTACTCGCTGTAGAGCGCGTAGTCGTTCTCGCTGATCCCCGCCTCTTCGAGCCGGGGCAGGATGTCCTCGTAGATCATCGTCTCCGTCTCCATCCACACCCCGTCCTTCTTGACGGTGATCTCCCAGTCGTCATGGATGCTGAGCAAAAACTCCATGACGGCCGCGCTGTGCGACATGCACCGGTTCGTGTAGGCCGCGAGCTCGCGAATCGCATCCGGAGTCGCCTCGATCTTCTTGACGGACTTCCAAGGCGATTTCCCCCTCCGGCGCCACTCCCCCGCCTCGAAGAACGGGAGGAAGAAGCAGGCGCTTTGAATGCAGGTATGCTTGACTACGGTTGGCTCGTCCATTGCTTACCCGAGTCCCACGGTCGTCCAGTAGCTGTTCAGGATAATCGTGGAGAACAGGAAGCCGAGCGCCACGTTGACCACGACGCCGCAGGTGAAGGCCGCGAAGGGCTTCCAACCGGTGGCGGCGAGCGCCTTGAAGCGCGTGGTCAGGCCGATGCAGAGGAAGCACAGGATGAACGCCCAGCCGCGCAGGCCCTTGATGGGGCTGAGGACCTGCTTGTCGATGGTGGCCGCAACGTCGGGAGTGCTCGCCAACGTCACGACGGTGATGAGGATGGAGGCGATGAAGAAGCCCACGACGAACTTCGGGAAACGCTCCCAGATAACGCCGGCGGACGGCTTCTGGCGGGTGCCGTCGGCGCTTTCGCCCTTCTCCCACATGGTGACGGAGATGATGGCCAGGATGAAGGCCCACACGCCCACGAAGATGTCGCGGCCGACGACCTTCATGAGGGTGAACGTGGTGATGGCGCCGTCGCCGAACTGGGCGGCCGCGGCCATGCCGGCGGCGTCCGCGAACTCGGACGTGCCAATCCACGCGCCGGAGGCGCCGTCGGACAAGCCGAGGGCGCGGCAGACGACGGGAAGCAGGAACACCATGATCGTAGCCCAGATAACAACCATCGAGATGGACACCGACACGTGCTCCTTCTTGGCGTTCACGGCAGAGCCGATGGCGATGGAGGCCGACACGCCGCAGATAGAACCGCCGGTGGCCAGCGTCGCCGCGAACGGCTTCTCAAGCTTGAACAGGCGCGAGGCGCAGAAGTAGATCACCAGGAAGGTGGACACGGCGATGATGGTGGCCTGCATGAGGGCAACCGGGCCGGACTGCAGGATCAGCGTGAAGGGAAGCGTGGCGCCCATGAGCACGATGCCGGTCTTCACGTAGAACTCGGTGCGCATGCCGGCTTCGAACCAGTCCGGGATCTTCACGAAGTTGCCGATGATGATGCCCACGATCAGGGCCATGACCGGCGCTTCGAGGCTGAACTGCTTCGCCAGGCTCCAAGCGGAGAGGATCTGGACCAAGATGGCCATCACGTAGAGGAGCGTGAAGCCGCCCAAGAACTTGGGCACGTTCTTGCCCATGATGCCCATGACGATGGAGAAGATGACGGCCAATACGACGTAAAGGATGATCGCGTTCGGGAAGATCCCGGTCACACACGGCAGCAGGCCCGAGAAGTCGCTGTATCCCGCGAACTTGACGTTGAGGGCGCCCAGGATGCCGGACTGCCCGGTTGCCCAAAGGACCAGGGCGACGACGACGATGCCGAGGCCGATCCATACGGCCCACCAGTCCTCCTTCAAATAGAGGCTCTTGAGGCCCCCGCCGTTGGTCTTGGTATTGTTTGTTGACATAATATCCCCTTTTCTTTGTTCGAGCAGCTGCATGCCGCTCGTCCCTCAAACACTCGATCAGCGATAAGCGATGTCGTCGGCTATCGTTGACCAATCCGCGCCGACCGGTTCCGCCGGCCCCGCCGACGCGGATTGAGAGCTCGAAGCGCTAGTACTTGAACGCCGCCGACGTCCTGAACGTCTCGCGCGAGAAGATGTAGTCGTCGATGTGCTTGTCGGTGAACGGGATGCCCGACAGGCTGAAGAAACGCTCCCAGCCGATGCGCTCGACCCACTCGCCCAAGCGCTCGCCCCTCCGGGCGTTGGCGATCCAGAGATCCACGATGTGGCGCACCGCCTCGGTGACCTCGGGCCAGCGCGGCGGGTTGTTCGGCAGAAACGGGATGACCATGCGCGAGAAGCTGGGCGCCGTGCGGGCGTTGGACACCTTGCCGCCGATCAGGATGGCCACGCCGTCGTTCTTGGCATCCATGATGTGCATGCCAGGCGACATGGTGTAGCAGTTGCCGCAGTACATGCAGCGCTCCTCCACGATGGTAACGCTCTTGTTCTTCGGGTCGGGGCGGATGGCCGCCGTGGGGCAGCACGCCACCAGGCTCGGAATCTCGGTGCCCTTGCGGATGGCCTCGTGGTCCATGCGCGGCACGGTGCGGTGGATGCCGACGAGCGCGATGTCGCTCACGTGGGCGGCGCCGCACATGTTCAGGCAGCACGCCATGGCGATGCGCAGCTTGTTGGGCAGGTCGTCGCGCTTGAAGTACTCGAACAGGTCGTCCATGACCGCCTTCGTGATGCCGGAGGCGTCGGTGGCCGGCGTATGGCAGTGCACCCAGCCCTGCGTGTGCACGACGTTGCTGATGGACGCGCCGGTGCCGCCCACGGGCAGCCCTTGAGCTTCGCACTCTTCGATGAGCGGCTCGACGTTCTGCTCGTCCGACACGAGGAACTCGATGTTGTTGCGGCTGGTGAAGCGCAGGTAGCCGCCGCAGTACTTGTCGGCCAGCGCGCACACGTCGCGGATGAAGTCGACGCACACGAGGCGGGGCGAGGCGCAGCGGACGCTGTACAGCGCCCCGGCCGGGCCCACGTGCTTCAGCACGCCGGGACGCGGCGACTCGTGGTACTCCCACTTGCCGTAGTTCTGCTCCACGATAGGCGGCAGGTTCTTACGGTAGTCCGGAGGTCCATTGTCGATCTTGGGCATGTAACTCACCTCATCTTTCAACGGGAACAATACGGTTCAAGCGCGAGCGCGCTAGACTTCGATCTCGTCCTTCTGCCAGAACACGTAGGGGTTGGCGCGCGGACGGTACACCATCTGGGGAACGGCCGGAATGCCCGTGGCGCGCAGGAACTCGCCCATGCCCAGGCGGTAGATGAGCTCGCCGATGCGCTCGCGCGTCTTGCCGTTCTCGTCCCACCAGTCCCAGATGCGGTCCATCATCTCCTTGAACTCGGTGTAGGGCGGCTCCATCTTCATGAAGGGCACGATGACCCACGACATGAAGGCGGACTTCACGATGGTCGACTTCGCGCCGATCATGATGGTGGCGCCCTTCTCCTTGCCCTGCTTGATGGCCTTGCCCATGACGTTGATGCAGTGCATGCAGCGCGTGCACTCCTCGGCGTTCACCGAGAGCTCCTGCGTATCCTTGTCGTAGGTCAGGCAGTGCGAGGGGCAGCGGTGGCACACGTCCATCTGGATGTCCAGGCCGTCGGCGGCGTACTTTTTCACCTCGTCCTGGTCGATGATGATGGAGTCGCGCCAGGTGCCGATGATCGAGCAGTCGGCACGCGCCTGGGCCGCCACGCAGTCGTTCGCGCAGCCGGACATCTTGAACTTGAACTTGTACGGCCACATGGGACGGTGGATCTCGTCCTGGTACTCGTTGGTCAGGTCGTAGCACATGTCAAGCGTGTCGTAGCAGGCATGCTCGCAGCGGCCGGGGCCCACGCAGCAGCTCGGCGAGCGCAGGTCAGAACCGGAGCCGCCCAGGTCGAAGCCGCGGTCGCTGATGTCGTCGAAGATGGGCTGCAGCTGGTCGGTGGTCGTTCCCAGCAAGATGATGTCGCCGGTGGAACCGTGCATGTTCGTGAGGCCGCTGCCGCGCTCCTCCCACACGTCGCAGATCTCGCGCAGCATGTCGGTCGTGTAGAACCAGCCGCTCGGCTGGGCCACGCGCACCGTGTGGAACTCGCTGATGTTCGGGAACTCCTCGGGCATGTCGGTGTAGCGGCCGATGACGCCGCCGCCATAGCCCTTCACGCCCACGATGCCGCCGTGCTTCCAGTGGCCGACCTTGTCCTCGTAGGACGTCTCGAGCAGCCCCAGCAGATCGTCGGCCATGGCGTTCTTCTCGCCGGCGCGCTTGATCTGGGTCACGAAGCTTGGCCACGGACCCTTCTCCAGCTCGTCGAGCTGGGGGGTTTCTCTCTTCTCTGCCATAATATCCTCCTGTTTTCCGGGGGGTTCGTTGGCGCTACAGTTCCATCACGGTGATAGCGCCGGACGGGCATACCGTCGTGCAGGCCTCGCAGCCCATGCAGTCGCACGGGTCGCCTTTGATAGAGGCCTTCTCCCCGTCGAAATCCAAAATGCCCGCGGGACAACCGTCTGCGCATGAGTTGCACCCGGTGCACGCCTCCTCGTCAAGAGAAACCATATACATACCAATCACCTCCTTCCCGTTGCGAACTCGTCTTCGAGCTGCACGCACGTACCGCGCGATGCGTTAAAGGGCGCGCATCGCGCGCTCGGCTTGCTCCAGCGTGAACGCGATGTCCTGCCCGCTGTGGGCCGTCGAGACGAACGCCGCCTCGAACTGGCTCGGGGCAAGGTACACGCCCGCCTCCAGCATGGCCCGGTAGTAGCGCGCGAACCTGTCGGCATCGGCGTTGCAGGCGCTTTCGTAGTCGACCACCGGCTCGTCCGCGAAGAAGGCCGAGAACATGGCCCCCACGCGGTTGACCTGCAGCGGCACGCCGCAATCGCGCGCGATGCCCTCCAGGCCGTCAGCCAGGTCGGCGGTGGTTTTGAAAAGGTTCTCGTAGGTGCCGGGCTCCTGCAGCAGCTTGAGCGTAGCCAAGCCGCCCGCCACGGCCAGCGGGTTGCCCGAGAGGGTGCCCGCCTGGTACACCGGGCCGAGGGGGGCCAAGCCCTGCATGAGGTCGGCGCGCCCGCCGAAGGCCGCGAGCGGCAGCCCGCCGCCAATGACCTTCCCCAGGCATACGAGGTCGGGCAGCACGCCGTAATAGCGCGAGGCGCCGCCGTAGTCCACGCGGAAGCCCGTCATCACCTCGTCGAAAATGAGCACGGTTCCCTGCTCCAGCGTGAGCGCGCGCAGGTCGAGCAGGAAGCCGGGATCGGGCGGGACCACGCCCATGTTGCCCGCGACCGGCTCCACGATGACCGCGGCGATGCGCTCGCGGTACTGGTCGAACAGCGCGGCCACGCTCTCGCTGTCGTTGTAGCGGGCCACGAGCGTCTTCTCGGCCACTTCCTTCGGCACGCCGGCCGAGCTGGGATTCCCGTTGGTGAGCGCACCGCTGCCGGCCTTCACCAGCAGGCTGTCGGAGTGGCCGTGGTAGCAGCCCTCGAACTTCACGATGTAGTCGCGCCCGGTGGCGCCGCGCGCCAGGCGCAGGGCGCTCATGGTTGCCTCGGTTCCGGAGTTCACGAACCGCACCATCTCCACCGCGTCGTATGCGCGGCGTATCTCCTCGGCCAGCGCCGTCTCGGCCTCGGTGGGCGCGCCGAAGGAAGACCCCTGCTGCGCTGCGCGGCACAGGGCCTCCACCACGGCAGGATGGGCGTGCCCGCAGATGAGCGGGCCCCACGAGCCCACGTAGTCCACGTAGCCGTTTCCGTCGACGTCCCAGACGTGCGCGCCCTCGCCGCGCGCCAGGAACACCGGGTTGCGCCCCACCGCGCGCGCGGCGCGCACGGGCGAGTCGACCCCTCCCGGTATCACCCGGCAGGCAATGCGGAACGCTTCCTCGCTTCTCGTCGTGTCGAGCATGCCCGGCACACCTCCTTCTTCCCCGCGCCGGCCGTCTTGCCGGCGCGGTCGGTCACATCGATTCGTGCAGCCACCCGGCAACGTCGAGGGCGTGATACGTGATAAGCAGGTCGGCGCCCGCGCGCTTGCAGCCCAGCAGCGCCTCCATGACCACGCGGCGCTCGTCGATCCACCCCTGCGCGGCCGCGGCCTTCACCATGGCGTACTCGCCGCTCACGCAGTAGGCGGCCACGGGCAGGCCGCAGGCCTGCTTCGTGCGGTACAGCACGTCGCCGTAGGCCATGGCCGGCTTCACGATGACGAGGTCCGCGCCCTCCTCCACGTCGAGCATGACCTCGCGCAGGGCCTCGTCGCCGTTCGCCGGGTCCATCTGGTAGCTCTTGCGGTCGCCGAACTGCGGCGCCGAGTCGGCCGCCTCGCGGAACGGCCCGTAGAAGGCCGAGGCGAACTTCGCCGCGTAGGACATGACGGCCACGTGAGCGAAGCCGTTCTCGTCGAGCGCGTCGCGGATGGCCCCCACGCGGCCGTCCATCATGTCGGACGGCGCCACGATGTCGGCCCCCGCCCGGGCATGGGACACGGCCGTGGCGGCCAGCAGCTCCACCGACTCGTCGTTCAGCACGCGCTCGCCGTCCACCAGGCCGCAGTGGCCGTGGTCGGTGTACTCGCACAGGCACACGTCGGTGATGACGGTGAGCCCGGGCTGCCGTTCCTTGGCAAGGGTCACGGCCTGCTGCACGATGCCGTCTTCGGCATAGGCCTGCGTGCCGCGGGCGTCTTTGAAGGGCGGCAGCCCGAACAGGAGGATGGCGGGAATGCCCTTGCCCGCCACCTCGTCGAGCACCGGCCCGAGCCGGTCGAGGGAGTAGTGGAACACGCCGGGCATGGAGGGCACGGGCTCCTGCTTGTCCGTGCCGCTGCACACGAACAGCGGGTAGACCAGATCGTCCACGCGCACGTGGTGCTCGCGGACCATGGCCCGCAGGCCGGCCGTTTCCCTCAGGCGGCGGGGGCGCTTGCGCATCTTCATGGGAGCTCTCCTTCTTGCGAATCGACGAGCGCGGCCACGAGGCCCGCGATGGTGTACTCGGCCGCCTGGGCGCGGGGTTCGAGGCCCGCTGCGCGCAGCGTCTCCGTAGTCACGGGGCCGATGGAGTACAGGTCCGTCCCCTCGAGCAGCGTCGGGCCCCCCAGGCATGCCAGCAGGTTCGTCACCGTGGACGAGCTGGTGAACGTGACGGCATCCACGTCGCCCGCGCTCAGGGCGGCCGCGAGCGCCTCCGCGCCCTCCGCCACCGCTTGCGTGCGGTACGCGGCCACGTCGCTCACCAGGGCACCCTGTTCCTCGAGCGCCCGGGGCAGCACGTCGCGGGCCTCCTCGGCACGGGCGATGAGCACGCGCTCTCCCGCGCGCACCTTATCCGCCAGCAGCCCTGCGAGACCCTCGGCGCAGAACTCCCGCGCAACCTGGACCTGCGTGATGCCGTGGGCCGCGAGCGCCGCCTGGGTTCCCGTGCCGATGGCCGCCACCTCTGCTCCTGCCAGGCAGCGGGCGTCGAGGTGCTGGGCCGCGGCCTCGGCGAAGAAGGCGTCCACCCCGTTCGCGCTCGTGAACACGACCCAGTGGTACGCCTCGATACCGGCCACCGCCTCGGCGAGCGGGCGCGGGTCGGTCGGGGGGGCTATCTCGATGGCCGGGAACTCGAGGACCTGCGCGCCGCGCTCCTCGAGGGAGGACGCGAGGGCTGATGCCTGGTGGCGGGCCCGCGTGACCACGACGGTCTTGCCGAACAGCGGCTTGCGCTCCGCCCAGGACAGGCGCTCGCGCAGCGCGGCCACCTGCCCCACCACGATCACGGCCGGGTTCTCGATGCCCTCCTCGCCCACGCGCTCCTCGAGGGAGGCCAGCGGGGCGCACACCGTGCGCTGCATCGGCCAGGTGCCGTAGCGCACGACGGCCGCAGGGGTGGCGGGATCCATGCCGTGCCCCACGAGGTTGTCCACGATGCGCGGCAGGTTCTCCATGCCCATGAGGAACACGAGCGTGCCCTTGAGGCGCGCCACCTGCCCCCACGGGATAGCCGAGGTGCCCTTGCCGTCGCGCTCGTGGCCCGTGATCACCGTGAACGACGAGGCCGCGTCGCGGTGCGTCACCGGGATGCCCGCATACGCGGGGGCGGCGATGGCCGACGTCACGCCGGGCACCACCTCGTAGGGCAGGCCGTGGTCGCGCAGCTCCTCCGCCTCCTCGCCGCCGCGCCCGAACACGAACGGGTCGCCGCCCTTCAGGCGCACGACCACGTTGCCGGCCAGCGCCTTCTTTACCAGCAGGGCATTGATCTTGTGCTGGGGCAGCGTGTGGTGGTCGGGGGTCTTGCCCACGTAGACGAGCTCGCAGTCCGGCCGGGCGTAGCCCAGCAGGCGCGGCGACACCAACCGGTCGTACACGAGCACGTCGGCACGCTCGATGGCCGCCCGGCCCTTGAGCGTGAGCAGGCCGGGGTCGCCGGGTCCGGCGCCCACGAGGTATACCCGGGTCTCTCCCGTCGAATGCGGCATGTCACACCCCCGCCCGATCGGCGCCCGCGGGCAGGATATCCGCCGCGCCCCGCGCGAGCGCGTCCTCGGCGGCCTCGCGGCCCACGCGCTCGGGCTGCGTGCCCGTGCGCTCCACGCGCACCATGTGACTGCCGTCCAGGCTGCACACCATGCCCGAGAGCCTGACCACGTCGCCGGTGCACACGGCCAGCGCGCCGATGGGCGTCTGGCAGCCGCCCTCGAGCGCCGCCAGGAAGCTGCGCTCGGCACGCGCCGCGCGCTCGGACTCCGCATGGTTCACGGCCCGCACGAGCGCGGCGGCGTCGTCGCGGCCCGCGGCCACCTCCACCGCGATGACGCCCTGGCCCGCGGCCGGCATGACCATGTCGGGCGCCAGGTACTCGGTGATGCGGTCGCGCCATCCCAGGCGCGCCACCCCGGCCACGGCCAGGATGATGCCGGCCATGCCCTCGTCCTCCTGCAGCTTGCGCCAGCGGGTGGCCAGGTTCCCGCGGATGCTCACGCACTCCACGTCGGGGCGCACGCGATGCACCTGGGCGGCCCGGCGCAGGCTCGAGGTGCCGATGCGCGCTCCCTCGGGCAGGTCGGCCAGCGTCATGCCGTCCTTGCCCAGGAACGCGTCGCGCGGGTCGTGGCGTATACAGTATGCACCGATCTCGAAACCCTCCGGCAGCTCGGTGGGCAGGTCCTTCAGGCTGTGCACGGCCAGGTCGATGGTCCCGTCGCGCAGGCCCTCCTCGATCTCGGCCGTGAACACGCCTTTTCCGTCCACGAGCGGCAGGGGGGTCGCCAGGTCGCGGTCGCCCGCCGTGTCCGTCTCGGCCAGCTCAACCTCCAGGCCGGGATGCGCCTCGATCAGGCGCTCGCGCACCCACTTCGCCTGCCATAATGCCAATTCGCTCTTTCTTGTGCCTATGACCAGGCGCTTCATCGCGAACCTCCCGTCAACGCATCCCCGGGGCCCGCTCCCGCCTCCGCAGGCACCGGCGCCTCCGCACTCGCAGGCTCCTCCTCGGGATCGAGGTGGAACAGCTCCTGCAGCATGGCGGCGTACGCACGGCTCTTCTCGGAACCCGCCATGGCGTTGAGCGACGCCACGGGCTCGTGCACCAGCTGGTGGGCGATGGACGTGGCCAGGCACTGCACGGCCTGCTTCTGGCTGGGCGTGAGGCCCGAGAGCTTGCCCATGGCGCGCTCCAGCTTGTCGGCCTTGATGCGGTCGGCCTGGCGGTAGAGCGCGTCGATCGTGGGGATGTACTCCAGCGAGCGCTGCCAGCGCTCGAAGTCGGCCGCCGCCTCGTCGATGAGCTGGGCGGCCGTCTTGGCCGCGCGCAGGCGCTCGTTCTGGTGACGGTTGGCCACGTCGCGCAACTCGTTGATGTCGTAGCAGCTCACGTTGGGGATGTCGCGCACCGCCGGGTCGATGTCGCGCGGAAGGGCCATGTCGATGCACAGCAGCGGCCGCTCGGCGCGGCGCTCCATGATCGCGGCCAGGCGCTCGCGCCCCACCAGGCAGCTCTTCGCCGCCGTGGCCGAGAACACCACGTCGGCCTGCTCCAGGCAGGCGTCCATCTCGTCGAGGGAGCAGGCGCCGAAGCCGTACTGGCCGGCCAGCCGCTGCGCTTTTTCCAGCGAGCGGTTCGACACCATGGCCACCGACACGTCCTGCGCCACGAGGTACTTCATGGTCAGCTCGCTCATCTCGCCCGCGCCCAGGATGAGCACCCGCTTGTCCGCGATGCCGCCCAGCTCCCGCGCGGCCAGCTCCACGGCAATGCGCCCGATGGAGGTGGAGTAGCGGCTGATGCGCGTCTCGGAGCGCACCTTCTTGCCCAGCGACAGCGCGCGCTGGAACCACACGTTGACCATCTTGTCGTTTGCCCCCGCCTTGCAGGAGGCCCGGTAGGCACGCGACACCTGGCCGGCTATCTCCGTCTCGCCCACGATGAGCGAGTCCAGGCCGCACACGACCTCGAACAGGTGGCGCACGGCGCGCCCGTCCGTGAAGGCGTACAAAAGCTCGCGGAACTGCCGCGCCGGGGCTGCATCGGCCGCGCCCCCCTGGCCCAGGATGAAGTCGCGCACCCGGGCGACGCCCTCGTCGGCGTCCTCGCACACGCCGTAGAACTCCAGGCGGTTGCACGTGCTCAGCACCACGGCGCCGGCGAGCCCGGCGGCCGCCTTCACATCCTGCACGCACAGCTCGTTTTGCGAGTGGTGCACGCTCAGCTGCTCAAGAATCTCAAGGGGTGCGCGCTTGATGCTCAGCCCCACGACGATGGTATGCATAGTCCCGCTCCCGTCTCATCCCCCAGCCGCCCGCTCCCCAGCAGACGCGCGTGAAACCCGGTCAACCCCGGGGCCGCGCGCCTTTTGCGCGACCCCGGGCAGCGCCTACTCCTCCAGGAACTCGAAGTAGGGCCGATCCATGCTCGCCAAGCCGTTGACCATGAGCTCGACGATGCCGCCGTACTGCACGTTGTAGCGCGCAGTGGCCTTGTACGCCTGAAGGAGGTCGCGTATCGTGCCCTTGCAGTTGGAGCACGGAGCGCAGACGTACTTCACTATGTCGGGGTCTTCCATCTCGTCCGCAAACGCGTTGAGTATCTGGGCGAACTTCATGCGCCCGCTCACCTTCGTGCGGAAGTCGCCGAAGTTGTAGGAGTTCATGATGGCGAACCCGCTGCCGCCGCCGCAGCAGTAGTTGTCCACCCCGTGGGGCGTCATCTCGCGGAACTGCGGCGCTATCGCACGCAGGATCTCGCGCTGGGGCTCCACGATGCCCATCTGGCGCACGATGTTGCACGGATCGTGCAACGTGACGGGGAAGTCGTTCTTCGAAGGGTCGAACTTCAGGCGCCCGTTGCGCACGAACTCGGCCATCATGGGCAGGAAGCTCTCCACGGGCACGCCGCGCTCCTGGCTGTCGGCCATGCGGTCGGCGCCCACGACGGCCGCCTTGTGGGCATGGCCGCACTCGCCGATGACGATGCGCTTCACGCCCAGCTTCCTGGCCGCCTCGAACTGCGCCATGGCCACGTTCTTGGCCTGCACGTCGTCGTACCAGATGCCGTAGTTCACGCTGTCGTAGCCCACCACGTCGGTGCTGAGCGTCCAGTCGACGCCCGCCTCGTCAAGCAGGATGGCGAAGGCCGCCGGGTTCTCGGGCCAAGCCATGAACTCGCCCGCGTTGTGGAAGAGCAGCACGTCGGCGCCCTTCTTGTCGAGCGGGAACTTTATCTTGCGGCCCGTGCGCTCGTAGGTGTCCTCCTCGATGAACTCGAGCGTGTCCATCAGGGCCGGCCTCGTGAGGCCCGTGGAGGAACCCGTCTTCAGCTGCAGCTGCGTGCCCTTCGCGTGCACGGGCGTGGGGGCCAGGCCCATCTCCATGCTGAATATCTTGCGTATCTCGCGGGCTGCCATGCCGTTGTCCAGCCCCATCGGGCACACCTGCGCACAGCGTCGGCACAGGTTGCAGCGGTAGGCCGACTCGCCCAACCGCGCGATGGTCTCCCAATCCAGGTCGATGTCCGCCCCGGTGAGGGAGCCGAGAAGCTTGCCCGAGCGGGTGAAGTACTTCTTGTACAGCTTGCGCAGCACGTCCACGCGGAAGATGGGACGGTATATCTCGTCGCCGTTCGCCGCCTTGTACACATGGCACGCCTCCGAGCACGTGTTGCACTTCGCGCAGTACTCCATCGTCAAGCTGAGCGGTTGCAGGTACTTGTTGTTGGCGTCGAGGAACAGCTTCTCCAGTCCCTTGAGGAACTTGACCTTGAGCTCGTCCTCCTCTTCCTGCGTCTCGGGGCGCTTCATCGTGTCGATGGCGCAGAAGCCGTCGAGCGAGCAGCAGTTCGTCTCGGCCCATTCGGGCTTCGGGTCCTTGAAAGCGGGCTCCAGGCCGTTCTTGTCGTACGGCGCGGGCAGGGGCGACAAGTCGTCGAGGGCGCTCAGCAGGCCTTCCCGCTTCGAGATGTCCGTGGTCCGCACGTTCTTGTATTCCATGGCCATGACCGCTTATCCTTTCGACGACTCGGACGTGGGCGCCTGCTGCTTCGCAGCCGACCAGCCGGTATGGGCAGGATGCGCCGCGGCGTCCTCGAACCGGCGCTCCACGGAGCTGCCCGGCAGGTTGGGATCGTTGTCCCACAGCACCTTGTGGAAGCAGAAGAACTTGCCCACGTAGTGGCTCATCTTGGAAAGCGGGATGTACAGGAACATGATGCCCAGCAGCGCGAGGTGCACGAGCACGATGGGCGGCAGGTCCGTGGCGCTCAGCGTGAACACCTGCGCGGCCACCGCGAAGGGCGACGCGACGAACAGCCACGAGTACGCGCCGGTGAGCAGCACCGTCAGCAGCAGCACGATGTTGAAGTACTCGAGCGGGGTGGTGTACTTAGCCAGCACGCGGTCCGACACGCGGCGCACCAGCAGCAGCACGCAGCCGACCGTCGACAGCGCGAAGCCGACGACCCCGACGACGGTCACCACGAGCACGTACCAGTCGGGATGCCATGCCACGCTGACCAGCAGCAGCACCGACCATCCCAGCATGACGTAGATACCCAGGTGCATGGAGTACGACGCCCACCACAGCACGCGCTGGTGCACGAAAAGCTTCTTGATGAACAGCATTTCCTTCATGATGTCGACGGCCTCGTTGACCCGGTCGATCTTGCGCGGCTTCGTCCACCACTCGGGCTCCTCCATGTACGAGCCGCCGTAGGCCGCCCGCCCGCCGCCTTCCTTGGGAACGGGATAGAGGTCGAGGCGCGCATGGATCTGCATGTGCGCGAACTTGTAGGCTTTCCTCAAGGACAGCGCGAAGAAACCGAACATCGCAAGCAGAATGAACACGGATACGAGCATGTCAACCGTCATTGAAACCGCCCCCCTACGCCCTTTTTCCGGAGCGCACATCGGTGGAAAAACCGTCTCGGCGTGATGCATCGGCATGACGTTAAAGCTACGGCACGGTTGCCGAAGTGTAAAATTCAGTTTTGCGATAGCGTCATAAGAAGCGGCTATGACTTGCGGTAGAATGGTTGCGCAAACGCTGGGCCCCCTCTGTGCAATGAAGAAGAAAACCATCGGTTCATCTGGTGATACTCTGCTGCGGCACCATGAGCGCAGCAAGGGGAGGACAAGGATTCGGCAACGTGGGAGGCAGCGTTTCCCTGGAATCGGAATTACGTATGGCATCCCCTGTTCTCTCTATGGCCAAATTACCACCGCTGTACTTATACTTTTTTCCGGGGAGGGTACCGTTCGTTGTCTAACAAGGGGCCTTGTCGGCCTTTTGCAAAGCATGAGGGGGCGGCATGAGTTCTTTAGAGGAGTTTCTCGTATTCAAGGACGTTGCCTACACCGGCAACATCACCCGCACTTCCGAACGACTGCACATGAGCCAGCCAAGCGTGAGCATCCACATCCAGAACCTGGAGAAGGAATACGGCACGCAGTTCCTCGACCGCACCAACCGGGGCGTCACCCTCACCGAGAGCGGCGAGGTGTTCTACGGCTACGCGAAGGAGATCGTGCAGCTCATCTGCGAGGCGCGCGAGGCCGTGCTCAAGGCGGCCACCTGCCATCACGGCATCCGCATCGGGGCCACGTTCACCATCGGCGAGTACCTCCTGCCCTTCTTCCTGCGCGAGTACTACACGAACGAACAGGATGCCGACATCGACGTGCAGATAGCCGACACCGAGATTCTCGCGCGCGAGATCATGGACAAGCGGCTGCACGTCGCGCTCATCGAAGGACCTGTGCCCGACGAGCCGAACTTCACCGTGGAGACGTTCTGGCACGACGAGCTGGTGGTCGTGGTGCCCAGCGACCATCCATGGAGCACGAGCCAGTCCATCAGCTTCAGCGAGCTGGCGTCCGAGACGCTCATCACCCGCGAGCAGGGCTCCGGCACGCGCAAGGTCATGGAGCTGGCCCTGGCGCGCAGCGGCTTCAACCACCAGGATCTGAACATACGGCTTGAGCTGGGAAGCACGCAGGCCATCAAGCAGGCGGTGAGGTGCCACATGGGCGTGGCCGTCATCTCCGCGCTGACCGTTCAGGAGGAGTGCCGCCTGAAGCAGATGACGGCGCTGCGCGTGAAGGACTGCTCGTTCGCGCGGGCGCTCAGCATCCTCACGCACACCAAGGGCAACCTCACAGCCGACGAGGAGTCATTCCTCTTGCTGCTGCGCAACCGCAAGAAGCTAAGCGAGATCCTGCCCAAGCCCATCATCCCGTAAACGCGTTCTTCACTCCAGCGACTTCAGCACGTTCACCAGAGCGTCGTCCGGGCGGTAGTGCAGGCGCAGCGACAACAGGTTTCGGGCGACCGGGAACAGGCCGGCGTCCACAGCGGCCGCGGCACCCGCGTCCAGGGTCTCGAACATCTCCTCCGTCGGCGCCAGCACTATCCCTGCGCTGCGCAGCTCGTCATCCACGGCATCGCGCTCGATCGGCTCCATGCCGTGCTCTGCGGCCAGCTCCTTGAGCTCGGCCACGGCCTGCAGCGCCATCACGGGCGACGTCATGACCGACTTGAGGTAGCAGGCCGCACCCGCGCGCGGCCTGCCCGCCTTCCACAGCGCATAGGCCAGCTGGTAGTAGGCAATGGCCACGTCGTTCGGCTGCGCGGCCACATCCAGGCCCGCCTCCAGCACGGCCGCAGCGCTGTCCATATCGCCCACCAGCATGTAGGCGCGGCCGAGCTGGCGGTAACCGCCGGCCGAGGCGGGCGCCAGCTCGATGGCGCGCCTGCCGTAGCGCAAGGCGTCGTCCACGCGGTCGAACGAGCGCTCCAGCAGCGTGACGATCTCCAAATGGCAGAGGAAGAACGAGTCGGGCGCCAGCTGGATGCTCCTGCCCGCGTCCGCGGCCGCCCGAGCGGCGAGGGTCGGCACAGCGGGCGCGTCGGACGGGGCTGATGGTTGCGAACCGCCGGCGCCCCTCTGGCGCACGGCCCGCAGGGCGCGGGAGTACCGCACGCGCGCCGCGTACGAGTCGAACGCACGGTATGCGGTCACGGCGCCGTCCGTGTAGCCGTCGAGCGCGGCGGCTTCGGACACCGCGTCCGCCAGCACGGCCACCGCCTCGGCGGGGTCGCGCGGGGCGAGCGCACGGGCGCGGGCGAGGGCGGCCAGGCAGCGGTCCTCGCCGAGGAAGCACGTCACCGCGGCGTTCTGGTCCTCGGTGTCCAGCGTTCCCTCCGCGAGCGCCGCCATGAGGCGCGTGCAGGCCGAGACCCCTTGGTCGTCCCCGAGGGTGCGGGCGGCGTGCTGCTCCTTACGCACGATGCGAATGGCCTCGGTGGCGCTGCCGGCGCGCGCGATGCGGTCGGCCAACCCCTCTCCCACGCGACGGCGGCGAGCCTCGGCCGCGATGCGCAGGTCGCGCGCATCGTCGGCGCCGAGCACGGGCCGCACGGCCTGCGGCAGGGGCGCGTCGTCCAGCTCGGGCAGCTCCTGGCGCCGCACGGTGGAGGGCAGCGCCTGCATGAGCGCGAACGGGTCGGCCCCGGGCAGGTCGCACACGGCGCCGCAATACGCGAGCAGCGGCGCGGGGTCGCCCTCGAGGGCGCTGCGGAAGCAGCCCGACTCCTCGTAGGCCCGGCGGGTGAGCGCAACCTGGTAGTAGGCCGCCTCCTGCCGATCGGCGGGAAACTCGGCGTCCGGCGAGGCAGGGTTCTCGCAGCCATCGGGCGCGGCAGGCGGAGCGCCGTCCCCGAGCGGGCAGGCCGCCACGTCGACGCGGCGGATGGCCGGAGAGGCCTCGAACGCCGCGGTGGCGAGCGCCAGGCCGAAGTGCATGGCGTAGCGGCGCGCCTGGGCGTCGCGCTCGGCGGTCGGCACGTCCTCCCAGCCGGCACCTGCCGGGCCTTCGACCCATCGGCGCGCGGGCATGAGCGCGGCGTCCGGCACCGTCAGCCGGAAAGCTGCAAGGCCCTCCGCCACGTTCGCCTGCATCTGCGCCTCGATGCGCACCGGCAGCTTCAGCCGCTCAAGCACGCCGGCCAGGCGGCAACGCGCCTCCCATTCACCGTCATCGGACCCTCGGGGCGTGCCGGCCAGGCGCTCGGCGCCCAACGCCTGCGCCCCCGCCGTCTCTATCAGGTAGGCATCCCAGCGTGCGCAGTCCGCGTCGCCGGCCAGCGTCGCGCGGTCACCGAACGCCTCCTCCATCAGGGTGAACCGGTTGAGCGCGGCCTCCAGGGCCCAGACGGTGCGGCGGTCGACGGCCGCGTCCTCGTCCTCTTGCGCTATGTAGTAAAGGTTGGCGTAGCGCGCGGTGCGCACGAGCCGCAGCGCCTCGTCCGGCACGGCCGGCGGGCGCAGGCCGTCCAGGCCGGCTTCCTCGAGCCACCGCACAAGGCCTCTCACCAGGGCGGGCGGCTGCACCACCGGGTCGCTCTCAGCGCTGCGCACCTCGTCGACGATGGTGCGCAGGACCGGTAGGAGCGGGGTTTCCCGCAGACGCTCGTGGACGAAGGCCGTGCCCCTCTCGGGCACCTCCGCCCCGCCCAGCCGGGGCCGGTGCACGAACGCCAGGTAGGCGCGGGCGAGGGCGTCGTCGTAGGAGAGGCCTGCGGCGTGCGGCCCGAAGTCGAACCACGTGTCCGTGAACGTGTAGCGGCCGCCCTTGCACAAGTACCGCGCCACCTGCCGCTCGTCCTCGCCGCCCGTGCGCACCTCCACGCAGCCGTGCTCCCCGTCCGGGCGAGCCCCCGGGCCGCGCTCCGCGTCGGTGCGCGCTCCCCGGACGGCCGTATGCCCGTCCGCGCACGTCTCTGCAGGGCCACGGCCCATGTCCGCGGGACCCTCGTCGACAAAGCGCGCGAAGTCGAGATCGGGCCTGCGGGCAGGCGGCGCAGTGAGCGGCCGGTCCGTGGAGAACGCGCGCCCGAAGCGGTCCACGTAGGCTAGGATGCGGAACTCCCGCCTGCCCGTGAACTCCACCACGTAGCGGTCGCCCTTGGATGGCGCCGCGCAGGCCCCGGCAATCCAGCCGTATACCGGCGCCTGCGCGTCTGCCGCTGCAGGCGCGGACGGCGACGGCACGGCATCGGGCAGCACGCGGCGCGTGGCGCCAAGCAATGACCTGGCCGCCGACACGACGTACGTCCCGCCTTGCCCTGCGCTTCGTCCCTGTTCCTCTCCGCGGCCCAAGCCCGCTCCTTTCTCTCACCGAGCAGGATAGCACGACCAGGCAGCCCTGCGCCCAAAACCCAGCACGTCTGCATGGCATACGTGCACGCCATCCCCTAGGAAGACACTGGTTAACGGTGCTTCCCTAGAGCCGCCAAAAGGGCACAGCAGAAAAGCACCGCAGAAGGGGCGGGACGAAGTCGGAGGCTATGGCATGTTTTCGACGGCGAACCTCGGGGACGGCTTTTCGCCACCAGAGGTTTCTCGGATTCGTGTCGGCAGAAATTCGTTCAAGCATGCTCTAGCCTCTGATTTAGTCCATGACTCTTTCAGTCGTATTTAAAGGGCCGTGTTCAAATGCTGCAAACCTAGCGCAATCAAGAAGGGCGTCGTTACGTTAATCAGTCTCTCCCTAGAACGCACGAGGGGCGCCTGCCGTTCGGCGGGCGCCCCTCGCAATCGATCGTTTTGCGAACTCAGTGATGGTGGTTGCAGGCGTTCTCGGCACCCATGATCGGCACGCTGCCGGCCGCCACGAGCTTCGCGACCTCGCCCACGTTCGGCGTCTGGTTCTCGAAGTACACCGTGATGCCCGCGTCGTTGAAGCCTATCATCGGGCGCATGCCCATGCCGGCCGCCACGATGGCGTCCACGCCGGCGTCGGCCAGCAGGCCCACCGGGCGCAGGCAGCCGCCCTCTTCGTGCGGCGGGTTCGCCAGCTCTGACGTGCCCTTGATCTCGCCGTCCTCGATGTCCACGATGGTGAAGCAGTCGCAGTGGCCGAAATGGCCCGAGCGCTCGGATGCAAGGTCGGCTGCGCCCATCGTCGGCACCGCGAGTTTCAGCGTTTCTCCCATGATGACCCTTCTTTCCCGGAACGTCGCCGTTCCGCTTATCGTCTTCCGAGGCCTCGTCGCCTCGGGTCGTGCCCTTCTCGTTTCCCGAACGCCCGCGCAGACACCGCCTTGCCGAGTCAGCAGGACGGACGGCGGCAGCCATCTGCGCGCCTTCGCGCCCGCGCCGCCATCCGCCGTTTCGCTGGGCTGGCAAGAGCTTTCGCGCCCATCGCCTACAGCTTATTGCGACGCCATCCGGAGTTCTTCAGCCTTCGCTCGGCGCTTGCGCGCTCTCGCGGATTCGGCCGGCGGCGTTCAGGCCGCCTTCCAGCAACCCCACCAGCAGCTCGTCGAGCCGCTGGCGTGCCCGAAGCGCGTCGAGCCACTGCTCGGCCAGCTCCAGGCCTTGTTCCGTGAGCTCGTACTCGCGCCGGCGTGGGCCGGAGGCGTCCTCGCACCAGCGCGACGCCACAGCGCCCTCGTCCTCCAGCCTCCGCAGCGAACGGTACAGCCCGCCCACGTCGACGTCCACCTCGCCGTCCGTCATGTCGAGGATGGTGCGGCGCATGTCGTAGCCGTAGCCGCCGGCATACAGCAGGGCCGCCAACGCCGCCGGCTCCACCAACGCTCCGCCGCCCCCGCCGCGCCGTCGACAGCACGGTTGCCGGGCACCCTCTCCTCCGCAGTCGCCTCGCGGCATGCGCGTCGCCTCCTTTTACTCGGCCCGTCGGCCGTCTCTTCGGCGGGTTAGCGGCTTGCACCGGCCAACGCGGCGCTTCCGTCGCGCTGCCTCAGCAGGCCGCAAGCTTTACGCCGTCTGGCCGCCCCTTCTGCGGCGGTCGTCGTTCCTCCGCGACCTGCCGGCATTCGCCGTTCGCCCGCTCTGTCGTCTACAGCTATATGACATGAACATATATACTCCCGAAACATCTATGTTGTCAACATATATCTTTGCCCATGCCGCCATGCGTCCCGAAAAGCCGTCATCCGGTCGTTGCGCTGATATCAACGTGCCCGCGCCAGCCACAGCCTGGTTCGACGATACCCGAGCAGGTGAGCCGCAGCAGCGCTATCCGTCCCAGAGCGTGCTCGAAGCGGCCCTAGCGCACCTTCGCCACGATGCCGACGAACGTGGCCACGGCGAACACAGCCGAGAAGGCGAACGCCAGCTGGTAGGGCAGTGCAGGGTTGGAGGCCGCGGCAGCCGAGGTGCCCGCCAGGGCAATGAGCAGCACCATGACCGACGTGCCGAGCGAGGCGCACGCCTGGCGCCCCGCGATGGAGAACGAGCTGCCGTCGGTAACGATACGCCCCGGCAGGCCGGCGAGACTCCACGAGATGAGCGGGCCCATGAGCCCCGACACGCCGAACGCGCGCACGGCCTGGCAGAACGTGGTGACGGCGAGCGGCGTCTCCTCGTCCAGGAACACCATGAGCACCGATCCGACCGCCAAGAGCGCGCCCGATGCCAGCGTCACGGGACGGATGCCGAACCGATCGGTGAGCACGCCGGCCAGCGGGTTCAGGAACAGCGCCGCCAACGTGCCGGGCAAAAGCACGATCCCCGCGTCGAGCGCCGTGCCGCCGCATGGCCCCTCCACGTACAACGGGATGACCAGCGTCACGCCCATGAACGAGGCATGCAGCAGGCACAACACCGCGAAACCGACCGTGTACTGGCCCGACTTGAAGATGTCCATGTTGATGAGCGGATCTTCCACGCGCTTCTGCCGCTGCACGAACAGCACGAGGAACACCGCGCCCGCCACGAGCGGGCCCCAGACGAACGGGCTGGTGAGCGCGAAACTGCTCGCCTCGGAGAACCCCAGCAGCAAGCCGCCGAAGCCCAGCGCCGACAGCATGAACGACAGCGTATCGAACCGCTCGCTGCGGTTGCCCTCCCCGCCGCGCACGAGCAGCGCCGTGGCAACCCCCAGCACCACCACGCCTGCCAGCAGCAGCACGAAGAAGCTGCGCCATCCGAACGAGAAGCTGAAGGCCCCGCCGACAGTCGGTCCGATGTTCGGCGCAAAGCCCATGGCGATGCCCGCGATGCCCATGGCCGTGGCGCGGCGACCCTCGGGAAAGCGCGTCATGGCGATAGTCTGCATGAGCGGAAGCAGAAGCCCCGTGGATACGGCCTGGCAGATGCGCCCGGCCAGCAGCACGGCGAAATTCGAGGCCAGGCAGTCGGCAAGGGCCCCCACCAGGAAGAACGTCAGGGCGATGAACACGTGCTGGCGCGTGGTGAACCGCTTCCCCAAAAACGTGGCCGCGGGAACCGCGATGCCCAGCACCAGCATGTAGCTGGTGGTAAGCCACTGGCCCAAGCTCACGTCGAGTGCGAACTCGCCCATGATCTCGGGCATCATGGCGTTCACGGCCGTCTGCGAGAGGTTGCCGAAGGCGGAGGCCAGCATCACGATGGCGAACAGCGCGTACACGCGCCCCCGCTCGCCCTTGACCAACTCCCGCACCGCAGCCTCCTTTGCCTCCGTACCTTCGCCATCCCTTCAAGTATAGCCCAAGCGCCGCGGCCCAAACGCTCCTAAATCGGGGAAACGCTCCGGACGGAGCGGCCGAGGTGCGCTCCCTGGGCAGGTGTCCTGCCGTCAAGCGCCCGGCAGGACGCAGCGCCCGAGACCCGCTTGCCTCGTTGATTCCCCTTCGTCTATACTTAGTATTGCTAAATATGCTTATGCGAGCGTTCGAAAGGGCGGCGGCCATGTCTTCCAACTCCGAGCACAACTGCGATGCCGACGGTCAAGTCCCTGCACGGCGGAGTCGCTGGCGCATCGCGGCCCTCATCGCGCTCGCCGCGCTTCCCCTCGTTCTCACCGCCGCCGCCCAGCCGTTCCTGTCGGAGACGGTTCCCGTGCACTTCGACGTGGGCGGGCCCGACCGTTGGGGATCAAAAGCAGAGCTCTTCGTCGGCGCTGGCATTCTCTTCGTCATCGAGATCGCGGCCGCTCTCCTGTTCGCCGTCTTCGAGCGTCAGCGAGCGACCGGGCGCGAGGACTGGCTCGTGTCGGACAGCTTCGGCGGTCAGATGTCGTTTCCCGTCGTCGCCGGCGTGTTCGCCGTGCTCGACCTCTTCCAGGCGGCAAGCGTGGCGATGTGCTTCGCGGAAGCCGGGTTCGCTGCGCCCGTCGACGTGGCGCAGCTGCTCGTCGACCTGGGGATGGGCGCAATCGTGTTCGGCCTGCTCGCGTTCTCGCTGTACATGCTGATCACGGGCAAGGGGCTGCAGTTCGTGAACTCCCATCCGGGATCGAGCGAGCTGGAGCGGAAGCTGGGAGCCGACAAGCAGCAGGCGCGCGCCATCGGCGCGCTGCTGCTGTTCATCACGGCGTTCTTGCTCGTGGAGTGGATAGTGACGATGAGATGAGCGAGAAACGGCTTTATTGCAGACAAGGAGCTGCTGAAGCGCAAACCCGCGCATCCGCATCGGGGCGAGCGCTGGGCGCGCCGCAGCCGTCCCGCAGAGCAGGGGCACTGCCTTTGCCGCTCAACAGGTAACATACCGTAGGTTTCCAACGAGGGCCCAGCCCTTGCTTTACGGCACCAACGCCAATGCGGCGAGAATCGGCGCTTCCCCTAGTTGAACGCCTGCTGGGTCTTCTCCAAGCCCGCCGTAACCAGCGAGAGCGCGGCCTGGGCGCCGCGGTCCACGGCGTAGGCGAAGTCGTCGGCGGCCTCCTTCTTTGGCAGCGACAGCACCCAGTCCACCACGGGCATGCGTCCCGGCGGGCGGCCG
Source organism: Gordonibacter urolithinfaciens (assembly GCF_900199375.1). Lineage (NCBI taxonomy): Bacteria > Bacillati > Actinomycetota > Coriobacteriia > Eggerthellales > Eggerthellaceae > Gordonibacter > Gordonibacter urolithinfaciens. The sequence goes on along the minus strand of NZ_LT900217.1, from coordinate 2,143,667 downwards.
ATGCCCACGCGCACGCGGCTCCAATCGCGCGTGCCCAGCTTGTCGCAGATGGAGCGCAGGCCGTTGTGCCCCGCGTGCCCGCCGCCGAACTTCACGCGCACGGTGCCGGGGTCGATGTCCAGCTCGTCGTGGATGACGATAAGGTGCTCCGCGTCCACGCCGTAGGCGTTCATGAGCTGCTTCACCGGGCCGCCCGACGTGTTCATGTAGCTCTGGGGCTTGGCGAGCACGAGGTCGACGTCGCGGTAGGCTCCCTTGGCCGTGAGCGACCCGCACTCCGTCTTCCAGTAGCGCGCTCCCACCTCGCCCGCGATGGCATCCACCGCGTCGAACCCGGCGTTGTGGCGCGTGTGCGCATATTCCTCGCCCGGATTCCCCAGGCCTACGATCAGGTACATTGCGCCCTACTCGAACAGCGAGGCCACGGAGCCGTTGTCGTACACGTTGCTGATGGTCTTCGCGAACAGGGAGGCCAGCGACAGCACCTTGATCTTGCCGGTCTGGCGCTCCAGCGGCACGGGCACCGCGTTCGTCACCACGACCTCCTCGATGATTGAGTTGGCGATGCGGTCGTACGCCGGACCGCTGAACAGGCCGTGGGTGGCACACGCGTACACCTGCGCGGCGCCCTTGGCCTTGAGGGTAGACGCGGCCGCCACCAGCGAGCCGGCCGTATCGATCATGTCGTCGTTGAGGATGCACACCTTGTCCTTCACGTCGCCGATGAGCGCCGTGATCTCGGCCTGGTTGTGCTTCGGACGATCCTTGTGCATGATGGCGATGTCGCAGTCCAGCATGGTGGAGAACTTCTTCGCCGCCTTCGCACGGCCCACGTCAGGCGACACCACGCACAGCTGCTCGGGGTCGAAGCCCATGGACCGGTAGTAGTCCACGAAAATGGGCATGGCCGTCATGTGGTTCACCGGCAGGTCGAAAAAGCCCTGGATGGCGTCCTGGTGCAGGTCGACGGTGATCACGTTGTCCACGCCCGCCGCGGCCAAGAGGTCGGCCACCAGCTTCGCTGTGATGGGCTCGCGCGGCGCGGCCTTGCGGTCCTGGCGCGCGTAGCCGTAGTGCGAGATGACGGCCGACACGGAGCGCGCGGAGGCGCGCTTGGCGGCGTCGGTCATGATGAGCAGCTCCATGAGCGCGTCGTTCACGTCGTAGCCCTCGGCGCCGCACACCGACTGGATGAGGAACACGTCGGCGCCGCGGACGCTCTCCTGGTAGCGCGCGTAGATCTCGCCGTTCGCGAACTTCTCCAGCTTCACGTTGCCGAGCGAGGCGTTCAGGTGCTTCGCTATCTCGTCGGCGAGCTCGGGGTTGACCGACCCCGAGAACAAGGCCATGCTCTTCTGCACTTCCGTCATGTGCGCGCTCCTTCATGTTGCCGCGGGGCCGCCGCGCCCGCCGCAGCAGTCGCCCCCTCTCACATGGGCACTATTGTATCCGCAGGCAGGGTGCCCGCACAGTGACAACTTCGGTATCTTCGCAGATTGACCGCAACGAAATATCCTGATCGGGAATTGCCCCCCTTCGGGGCATCTCGACCTTCCGGGGAACTCGATGCACAGTTTTGGACGCCGTGAAGCTCTCGGACGCCTAAAGGGGGACACGTGCTTTCGCCGACCAGGGGAAATGCGCTTGTGCTCCACGAAAAACGCGCCCGGAAGGCCTCCGGGCGCGTCAAAACACTTCACAGCGGCCAAAACGGTGACTTTCCGACCCCGTTTTCGCGAAGAACCCTTGGGCAGGAAGCGGCAGACCTACCCTTGGGCTTGCTGCTCGCGCTTCTTGGCGGCCCAACCGAGAATCTCGCGCTGCTCGGGGCGCGTCAGGGCCAGCGCGTCGGCCGCCACGTCCTTCGTGATGCAGGAGCCCGCGCCGATGATGGCGCCCGCGCCGATGCTCACCGGGGCCACCATCATGGTGTCGCTCCCCACGAACGCGCCGTCGCCAATGACGGTGGGCCACTTCTTCTTGCCGTCGTAGTTGCAGGTGATGGATCCGGCGCCGATGTTCACGTCCTCGCCGATGGTGGTGTCGCCGATGTAGGACAGGTGCGGCACCTTCGAGCCCTTGCCCACCGTGGACTTCTTGATCTCCACATGGGTGCCGGCCTTGGCGCCCTCGCACAGGTGCGCGGCCGGGCGCAGGTAGGCGCGCGGGCCGCACGAGGCGCCGTCGTCGATGAGCGCCTCCACGGCCACCGTCTCGTCCACGGTGCAGCCGCGCCCCACCACCGTGTCGGTCAGCCGCGAGTTCGGGCCGATCACGCTGTCCTCGCCCACGGACGTGCTGCCCATGAGGAACGTCTGCGGCAGCAGCTCCACGTCCTGCTCGATGACCACGTCGGGCCCAATCCACACCTGGTCGGGGTCGGTCATGGTCACGCCGGCCGCCAGGTGCGCGGCGTTGATGCGGCGCTGGGCGAACTTCGTGGCCTCGGCCAGCTGGGCCCGCGAGTTCACGCCCAGGCACTCGGACGGATCGTCGGTGGGGAGCGCCAGCACGGGGCGGCCGGCGGCGCGGCAGATGGCCAGCACGTCGGTGAGGTAGAACTCGCCCTGGGCGTTGTCGTCGTCCACCTGGCCGAGCGCGTCGAACAGCGCGCGGGCGTCGAAGCAGTAGAAGCCGGAGTTGCACTCGCAGATGGCGGCCTCGGCGCTGTTCGCGTCCTTCTGCTCCACGATGCGCTCCACGGCGCCCACGCGGTCGCGCACGATGCGCCCGTAGCCGTAGGGGTTCTCCAGCTCCATGGTGAGCACCACCACGGCCGCGTCGGCCTGCTCGCGCATGTCCACGAGCCGGCGGATGGTGTCGGCGGTGATGAGCGGGCAGTCGCCCGAGAGAACCACGAGCGAGCCGTCGAAGCCGGCGAGCGCTTCGGCGCACACGGCCACGGCGTCGGCCGTGCCGCGGCGCTCGGGCTGCACCACCACGTCGGTGTCGGCCTCCACAAGCGGCTCCACCTGCTGGCGCTCGTGGCCCACGACGGTCGCAACGCGGCTGATGCCGGCCTCGTGGGCGGCGTCCACCACCCAGCGCACGAGCGGCTTGCCCAGCACCTCGTGGACGACCTTGGGCTTCTTCGACTTCATGCGGGTTCCGGCACCCGCGGCGAGCACGATGGCGGCAGCTTCCATGGTTTCCCTTCGTTCGCATGGCGTTTTCGACCGTACAGTATAGCGCAGGGTTCGCACGGCGGGCGCGATCCCCATGCAGAAGCCACGCGGACAGCGAGGCTCCGGCCAACCGTTCCTCGGGGCTCGCGCGCAGCGCAGCCTGCGGCCGTGCGGAAGCGCGGCACCGGCGATCGCGGCATGGCGCAGGTGCAGCACGGCTCGCGCGGAGAACGGGAGCACGGCAGCCTGGACGGGCGCATACCGGGCACCGGCACGCCCCCCCCTGCGCGGATACCGGAGGCCGCTAATCCCGCGGCTCGTCCTCGTCCCCGCCCTTGCCACCGCTCATGCCGACGACGTCGTCGCTCTCGCGGCGAATCGCCCTCAAAAGGGCGTCCTCGCCCCTCTCGCGCAGAAGCGTCTCCTCCACGCTGGCCAGCGGGGGCTCGCCGGCGTGCTCCTTGAACTCCTCCTGCACCTTCTCCAGGAGGTCGTCCTTGCCCTCCTCGCGCAGCACGCGCACCACCTCGTTGCGCACGGCCTCGCGCACGTCCCCGATGGAGCCGCCGCCCAAAAGGCCGGTCGGTCCCAAGTCCACGGCTATCTCGAACACGCCGCCGCGCTTCTTCGCCGCCTCGACCTCGTCCTTGATCGCCGGATCCTCCAAATCGCGCAGCAGTTCCTCAGCCTCGCGCGCGGCCTCGTCGCCCGCCGTCTGGCGCGTGATGTCGTCGGCGCTCGACGACAGGTACGCCACGCCGCGCTTCTGCGCCGCCTTCGCCTGCAGCAGCAGCAGCACGAAGCCCAGCACCCCGGCCAGGAGCGACGCCGCCAGGATGCCCAGCTTCGCCGTGGCCACCAGGCCCTCGTCGGGGAACGCCAGGTTCGCCACGAAGATGGCCATGGTGAAGCCCACGCCGCCCAGGATGGACGCGCCCAGCATGTGGAACCAGTTCACGTTCTCCGGCAGCGACGCCAGCTTCGACTTCACCACCGCCATGCTGAACAGCATGATGCCAAGCGGCTTGCCCACGAGCAGGCCCAGCAGCACGCCGTAGAGCACCGGGCTCGAGAGCATGGCGCCCACGTCCACACCCAGGAAGCTCACATCGGCGTTCGTGAGGGCGAACAGCGGCAGGATGCCGAAGTACACCCAGGGGTACAGCCGGTGCTCCAGGCGCGTGGCCGGCGGCACCACCTGGCGCGCCACGCGGCTCAGGTCCTGCACCGTCTCGATGTAGCCGCCCTGCGCGATGACGGGCGTCTCGGGCTGGTAGGCCGAGCGCGCCTCGCGCACCTTGTCGCCCGACCAGGTGAGGAAGCTCTTGATGTTCACGCGCGACCCCGAGGGAATGGTGAACGCCAGCAGCACGCCGGCGATGGTGGCGTGCACGCCGGACATATACACGCAGTACCACAGCACGGCTCCCACCAGCAGGTACGGAATGAGCGAGTAGATGTGGTTGCGGTTCATGAGCACGAGCACGAACAGCACGACGGCGGCCACGGCCAGCCACGGCAGCGACGGGCTGTGCCCGTAGAAGATGGCGATGACCAAGATGGCGATGATGTCGTCGGCCACGGCCAACGTGCTCAGGAACACGCGCACGCCGTTCGGCACGCGGTTGCCCAAGAGCGCCAGGATGCCCAGCGCGAACGCGATGTCGGTGGCCGTGGGCACGCCCCAGCCGTGCGCCGTCTCCGGGTTCGTCGCGTTGAAGGCCAGGTAGATGCCGATGGGAGCCAGCACGCCTCCCACGGCCGCCACGATGGGCAGCAGCGCTTGGCGGATGTTCGTGAGCTCGCCCACCGTGAGCTCGTACTTCACCTCCAGGCCCACCAGCAGGAAGAAAATGGCCATGAAGATGTCGTTGATGATGTGTCCGAGCGACATGCCGGCGAACCCGTCGCCGAAGAAAACGCCCACCTCCGTGTGCCAGAAGTCCAGGAACGCCTCGTACGCCCCGGTGTTCGCCACGATCAGCGCCACGACGGCCGCCAGGAGCATGGCGCCCGCGGCCTTCGTCGAAGAGTGCGTGAATTGGATGAGCTTGCGGTAGCGCGCCTGATGGCGTTGCACCTCGTTGATGAACAGCTTCTGCTCTTTGGCCGGTGTGGATGCCATGTCCGCCCTATCTGTCGACAATGCCTGAAGGTCGTATTATCCCTTATACACCCTCGTGGGCCACGTATTCGCCACTCGTTTCCAACCCGATTTCACAACGTAGCGCATTCTCTCCAAGACGGCACCCCGCATGCCCCCGCCGCGTGCGCCGTTTTGCCAACGACTCTAAAATACCCTGCCGCAGTCGGGCGTTTTGCGCTATGCTGTACCTATCAGTTTGGCGTGAGGAGTCGACTTGGGTCTTGCATGAGCGGCATATCGGTATCCGCCCCGCACGACCTCGGCCAGGGCTTCCGGCCAAGCTTTTTTTATTCGCCACGAGGTAAGAGGTGAGTGCTATGAGCATTACCGTAGCCGGACGCAAAATGCCCGTAACCGATGCACTGCGTCAATACGCCGAGGAGAAGATCGGCAACTCGATGAAGGTCATGGACATCGACCCTCTCGTTGCCGAGGTTGTTCTGTACGTGGAGAAGAATCCCGCGAATCCCCGTCCTGCCTGCTGCGAGGTCACCCTGCGCACGAAGGGCCATATCATCCGCGTGGAGGAATGCGAAGAGGACATGTACGCAGCCATCGACGTGGCCGCCGCCAAGGTGGTCCGCCAGCTGCGCAAGTACAAGACGAAGGTCATCGACCGCAAACTGCGCGCCGTGGACGAGACCATCCGCACCGAGCCCGTGCCGACCAAGGACCTCGACCAGCTCATGGAGGAGCTCGCAGCCGACGAAGAGGTTGTGCGCGTGAAGGAGATCGAGTTCGAGCCGCTGACCGAGGAGGAGGCGCTCGTGAAGATCGACCTACTGGGCCACGACTTCTTCGCCTACACCGACCGCGACACCAACATGGTAAACGTGCTCTACCGCCGCGACGACGGCGGCTACGGCCTGCTCAAGCAGCGCGAAGAAGCCTAGCATCCGAAGGGGAGAACGGTGACCGGTCCCAACAAGCACGATGACGCTCGGTCCTCCCGTTCTCCCCGCCCTGCCCGGGCGGGGCGGGTCGTGCTCTCCGCCCGGGACTACCTGGAGAGCACCCCCGGCCAGACGGCCGAGCAGATCGGCCCGGCCGCGGAAAATGCGGGAAACCGGAGGTCGTCGACCCCGGAGGACGCGCAGACGCGCACGTGCGGCGAGGCATTGGCGCCCGAGAACGGGGATGCGGATCGGCCGCAGACCCGGTCGAACCGCCCGCAGCGCCCCTCGGCCCGGCCTTCCGCGCACGTGACCGAACGCCCAGCGTCCCGACCGGCCGAGCGTACCTCCCCGGCTTCAAAGCGCCCCGCGAACCGCACCGCACCGCGGCCCGACGCCCATCCCGCCGGACAGGTCGCCGCCCGCCCGTCCAAGCGCCCGGCGACCCGCTCCTCCGCGCGCCCCGCCCCCACGCTCTACGCCGGCGGCGGGCCCGACCAGAACCCGCTGCGGAGGATCGTGCTCGTCGCAGGCGTCGTAGCCGCGTGCGCATTGCTCTTTTTCGGGATATCAAACCTGTTCAGCACCTGCTCTGCTACCCCGACGGAAGAGGAGCCCGCCGCCGAGGCCGAGGCCGAGAGCCCTCCCACACCCGAGGAGCGCCTTGCGGCGCTGCCCGCCGTCGAGACGGGGTTGGCCGAGCTGGATCTTCCGACGGGTACGGAGCCGCAAGCGTTCGCCCCCGCCCCGGCGGAGGGCAGCGCCGTGGCCGTGCAGCCCGTGCTGTCCGACGCGTCGAAAGCGGCGATCGACCAGGCTTTCGCCCCCTTCGCGGAAAACGACCGCTCCTTCGGGTTCGCGCTTGTGGACCTGGGCACCGGCCGCGGCATCGCGAGCAACGTGGACGCCGTGTTCTACGGGGCCAGCTCGTTCAAGGGGCCGTACTGCGTCTACTTCTGCCAAAGCCAGTTAGAGACGGGCCTCGCCACCCGCGACGACTTCGTCACGAGCGGCTTCATGAGCGAGTCGGGCGTGTTCTCCTCGCAGGGCTCCGAACTCATAGGCAGCATGATAGAGAGCGCCATCCTGTTCTCCAGCAACGACACCTACGGCGCCCTGCGCTACGACTACAGCGACGACGCGCTGGCAGCGTACCTGGAGGGCCTGGGCGTCGACCCGGCATTGGCCTACGACACGTGGTTCCCGCACTATACGGTGCGCGACGGCGTGCGGCTGTGGCCGAACGCGAGCGAGTACCTGGCCTCCGGCACCGAGACGGCCCAGTGGCTCGCGGGGCTGCTCGAGAGGGACGAGACATCCTACCTGCGCGAAGCTCTGAAGGACGAGGGCGTTCAGGTACAGAGCAAGCCGGGCTGGTCCATGGAATCGTTCGAGAACGGCGAGTACAACGCCTTGTGCGACGCGGGCATCGTGGCGAAGGACGGACGCCGCTACCTGGTGAGCGTCATGTCGAACATACCGTACACCACCTCGAACGTCGACCTGTTCGAGGACGTGATCGCCGCCGTGTTCGCCGCGCGCGGCGACCTGGCGTAGGGGACGCGCCTCGTCCGGTCACGCCACGCGGCAGGCCAGCTCCACGTCGCGGCGGTCGAACAAGTCGGCATAGCGCGGGCCCAGCCAATCGCCCAGCTCGGACGGGCGCAGAACGAGGGGCATGCGGTCGTGCACGTCGCGCACCCAGCGGTTGGGCTCACAGGTCATGATCGAGAAATGGCCGTCCTCGTAGATGCCGCCCAAGAACGTGACCGGGTTCTCCGGCAGGCCGAACGCGCACTGCACCTTCACCTCGCGGCCCGTCTTGGGGCTCACGGCGCGCTCGGTTCGGTGGGGCTCGTAGAAGCCCAGCGTGGGCACGGCGCAGCGGCGCTGCTCAAGCGACTCGCGCCACATCTGGCCGCGCGGGCCGGTGGCCGTGTCCACGCGCGTGTTGAACACGGGCCGCTTCGCCCAGCTCACCGGATACCCCTAATCGAGCTCCGCCACCGCCAGGCGCCCCGACCCGCCCGCGCCTTCCCCCGGCACCACCACGGGCACGCACGCGCCGGGGAACGCGTCCAGGCCGGCCAGCTCGTAGTCGGGCACGTCAGGCGGCAAGCCCTGCTCCACTTCGCGCACGATGCGCTCCACCACGTCGCGCGGGATCATGACGAACCGTCCGCACATCGCCGTCTCCTTACCGCGGAGCCCGAGCTCCGAGCGCCGCCCTTTCCGTGCGCGGGGCTGCGCACGCCCCCCGCGTCTGCTACCATGAGTGCCGACGTTTTCCCATAGAAAGGAAGGCCCATGGCCACCATCGACACCATCACGAACATCCTGCAGGAGAATCTCGACATCGACCCGTCCACCGTGACCGCGGAGTCCACCTTCGATTCCCTCGGCATCGACTCGCTCGACATGGTGGAGCTCATCTGCGACCTCGAGGAGGCCTGCGAGGTGGACTTCGGAGAACCCGAGGGCCTGAACACGGTGGGCGACCTCGTGGCATACGTCGATTCCCTGTAGCGTCTCCATCCTAGCACGCCGGCGCCGCAGGATGCGCCCTCGAAGAAGCTGTAGCGAAAGCTCCGCCCCACCGGTTCTCGCGGGTTGAACGCGCGGCAAGGGATCCGCCCTTGCCGCGACCTAGGGGACGGTCCCGATCGACGTCAGAGCGAAGCCCTTGCTACGCGGGACGACCCTGCGGTAGAGCCTTCAAGCCGGCGTCCCGAGCGCCGCCTTCACCGACCCTACCGAGTAAAGGCTGCCGAAGGCGCACACGAGGCCGTCCGGGCCGGCCAGCTCGCGGGCACGGGCGAGCGCGTCGGGCATGTCGCGCGCAACGTAGGGGCGCGTGCATGCCGAGCATCCCAAGAGGTCCTGGCCCGTCCAGCGGATGGCACGGGCCAGCTTGTCGGCAGGAAGCGCGCGGGGATTGTCGGGCGCCACGCACACGAACGCCGCGCCGAGCGGCAGCACCGTCTCCAGCATGGCCGGGTAGTCCTTGTCCTCCAGCACGCCGACGACGAACACGGGCTTGCGGCCGGGAAATACGTCTGCCAGCGAATCGGCGAGCGCGCGGGCTCCCTGCGGGTTATGGCCGCCGTCCACCACAATCGTGGGCTCGCCCGCCGCCGCGCGCACGATCTCGAAGCGCCCGGGCCACGCGGTTTCGACGATACCGCGGCGAACTGCATCGTCGGCGACGACCCAGCCCCGGGCACGCAGCGCTTCGACCGCCTCGATGGCGAGCGCCGCGTTCGCCGGCTGGTAGCTGCCGAGCAGCCGCGTGCGCAGGTCAGCGAAGCGCCCGTAGGAGAACGGGCGCATGGGCGCTCCGAGACCCGCCCAGTCCACCGGACCGGCATCCAAGCGCGCCAAGTCGGGCACGACCAGCGAATCCCCCGCGGCCGCAGCCGCCGCCCCGATCACGGCCATTGCCGCGGGCTCCTGCGGCCAGGACACCACGGCCGAACCCGGCTTCACGATACCGGCCTTCTCGGCCGCGATGGCCGCCAGCGTGGTGCCGAGCAGCTTCGTATGGTCGAGCCCGATGCGCGCGACGACGGCCACCTCGGGCGCGTCGATGACGTTCGTGGAATCGAGCCTCCCCCCGAGGCCCACCTCGAGCACCACGATGTCGCAGCCGCTCCGCGCGAAATGCACGAGCGCCACAGCGCACATGAGCTCGAACTCGGTGGGATGGTCCGCCATGGCCTCGGCCTGCTCCTTCACGAGCAGCGTCGCCTCGGCGAGGTCGTCGGCCGAGATGTTCGCCCCGTCCACGCGGATGCGCTCCTCGAACGCGATGAGGTACGGGCTGGTGAACAGCCCCGTGCGCAAGCCCGCGGCCTGCAGGATGGAGGCGAGGTAGGCGCAGGTCGACCCCTTGCCGTTCGTGCCGGCCACGTGCACGAACTTGAGGCGGTCCTGCGGCCGGCCCAGCCGATCGAGCAGCTCGCGAATGCGATCGAGCCCGAGCCGCGACTCTAGCCAGCGCGGCTCGTTGATGTAGGCGATCGGGTCGAACGACATGGAAGGCCTCCTCAATAAAACGAACGAGTGTTTCACGTGAAACACTCGTTCCAGAAAACGATGGATAAACGCGTTACTCTTGCGTCAGATACTCCCCGATGCCCGCCGCGGCGCGCTTGCCGGCACCCATGGCCAGGATGACGGTCGCCGCGCCGATCACCGCGTCGCCGCCGGCGAACACGCCCGGCTTCGACGTGGCGCCCGTGCGCTCGTCGGCCACGATCAGGCTGCGCGGCGTCACCTCGAGCCCCGGGGTGGTCTTCGCGATCAGCGGGTTGGTCTTCGACCCTGCCGCCACCACCAGCATGTCGATGTCGATGACGAACTCGCTGCCCTCGATCGGCGCGGGGCGGCGGCGTCCGCTCGCGTCGGGCTCGCCCAGCTCCATGCGCACGCACTCGACGCCCGACACCCAGCCGCTCTCGTCGCCCAGAATGCGCACCGGGTTCGTCAGCAGCTGGAACTTGATGCCCTCCTGCTCGGCATGGTGCACTTCCTCGGCGCGCGCCGGCATCTCCTCGCGTCCGCGGCGGTATACCACGGTCACGTCGGCGCCCAGGCGCCTCGCCGTGCGCGCCGCGTCCATGGCCACGTTGCCGCCGCCCACCACCACGCACTTCTTGCCCGCGTACACCGGCGTCTCGTATTCGGGGAACTGGTACGCCTTCATAAGGTTCACGCGGGTCAGAAGCTCGCTCGCCACCGACACGCCGTTGAGGCCCTCGCCCTCGATGCCCAGGTAGCTGGGAAGCCCCGCGCCCGTGCCCACGAACACGGCGTCGAAGCCGCGGTCCTCCATGAGCTCGTCGATGTCGTAGAGCTTGCCCACCAGGGCGTTCACCTCGAACGAAACGCCTTTGTCGCCCAGCTTCGACACCTCGCGCTGCACGAGGTCCTTCGGCAGGCGGAACTCGGGTATGCCGTAGGTGAGCACGCCGCCCACCTTGTGCAGCGCCTCGAACACCGTGATGTCGCATCCGCGCTTCACCAGCTCGCCCGCGCAGGTCAGCGACGCCGGACCCGAGCCGATGACCGCCACGCGCTTGCCGGCCAGGTCCTGCGACACCGCGCCTTCCGCGCCGCGCCAGATGCTGCAGGCGAGCTCGTCGCCCGCAGCGCACTCCTCGCGCAGCCCGTCCATGGCCGCGGCCGCCTCCTCGGGATGCGCGAACGCCCAGTCGGATGTGAAGCGCTCCAGGCGGCCGATGGCCACCGGCTCGCCGTTCCTGCCGCGCGTGCACACGCCCTCGCACTGCGTCTCCTGCGGGCACACGCGCCCGCAGATGGCCGGCAGCGAGTTCGCGCTCTTCACGATGGCGTACGCCCGGGCGAAGTTGCCCTCGGCCACCTGCTCGACGAACCGCGGGATGGGCACGCCCACCGGGCAGCCGCCCACGCAGGGGGTGTTCGGGCACTGGATGCAGCGGCGCGCCTCGGCCACCGCCTCTTCCTCGGTATAGCCCAGCGCCACCTCGTCGAACGTCTTCGCGCGCTCGGCCGGATCGAGCTCGGAAACGGGCGTTTTCTCCTTCTGCCGGTTCACCTCGTAGCTGGTCGCCATGCTACGCCCCCTTCCGCTCGCCGTCGGTTCCGCCGTTGCAGTCGCGGCCCTCGGCCGCCTCGCGCGCTGCGCCCTCGAAGCTGCGGTACATCACGCCGCGGCGCATGGCGTCGTCGTAGTCCACCAGGTGGCCGTCGAAGTCCGGCCCGTCCACGCAGGCATGCAGGTACTCGTCGCCCACCTTCACGCGGCAGCCGCCGCACATGCCCGTGCCGTCGATCATGAGCGGGTTCATGCTCACGAGCGTCTTGATGCCGTAGGGCCTCGTGGTGGCGGCCACGAACTTCATCATGATGACGGGTCCCACGGCCAGCACCAGGTCGTAGTCCGCTCCCTCGTCGATGCGCTGCTGCAGCGCCTGAGTCACCAGGCCCTTGTTGCCGTTGGAGCCGTCATCGGTCATGATGATCTGCCGCGCGGAGCACGCGTTTATCTCGTCCTCCAGCAGGATGAGGTCTTTGTTGCGGAAGCCGGTGATCACGTCCACCTCGCACCCGTGCTCGTGCAGCCACTTGGCCTGCGGGTACGCGATGGCCGTGCCCAGGCCGCCGCCGATGACGCACGCGCGGCGCGCGCCCTCCAGCTCGGTGGGGTTGCCCAGCGGGCCGGCGAAGTCCAAGAGCGCGTCGCCCGCCTTCAGCTGCGCGAGGCGCATCGTGGTGGCGCCCACCGCTTGGAACACGATGGTGACGGTGCCCGCGACCGGGTCGCATTCGTTCATGGTGAGCGGGATGCGCTCGCCGCGCTCGTCGATGCGCAGCATGATGAACTGGCCCGGCCTGATCTTGCGCGCTATCTCGGGCGCGCGCACGACCATGCGGGTGACTTCCGCATTGAGCGGTTCTACTCGTTCGATGGGATACACGGCTTCGCCCTCTCTCGTCTCATAGAGAGAAGCAGCACCGGACGATGCGCGGTGCCGCTCCCCATAGAAGTATGGCCGCCATTATAGCAACATGCCCGCCGTCCCCATGTTTCTAACAGGTTACCGAGCGGTCAGCGGAGAGAAAATCGCCGAGGTGGCAGGGAACCTATAATCGATGGAGGGCGCAGCCGGTATGCGCAGCCCCGCCCATCCCTCGACGAGGCGAGTGGCGGCGAAATCGGCCGCGGCCTTCCGCCGAGCAGCGCGGCGCAGCCGTCCGCATCGGCGCCCATCGAGGAGGAAAGAGCCATGGCGCAGAAATACGTGTTGACCAAGCAGCTGAAAGCCGTGCCGCTCGACCAGCCCATCGAGCCGGGGGCGTCGGTGGTGGAGGTCATCACCACCCAGGAGTTCGCCAAGCTCGGCGTGGCCGGCGCAGACACGCTCTCGGCACTGCGCACGCTCACCGAGGCCGAGAGCACCTACCTCGACGTGTTCCCCGACAGCCTCATCGGGTCGTTCGCCGTGCCCGACAAGAAGAACCTCATGGGCGAGACGCTCAAGTTCGCCTTCTACCTGAACAAGACGAACCTCATCTTCATCGACGAGGGGCAGGTGTGCACGCGCCTGCTCGACGACATCGAGCGCATCGGCGTGCTGAAAGAGCCCACGCCGGCGCACTGCCTGTTCGAGTTCATGAAGCTGCTCGTGAAGGACGACCTGGCGTACCTCGCAGACGTGGAGGACCGCATGGAGGACGTGGAGGAGCAGATCATCGACCGCTGCGGCAACGTGGCTAACCGCAAGATGCTGGGCTTCCGGCGGCGGCTTCTGCGCATCGACACGTTCTACCAGCAGCTCGTGGACATGACGGGCACCATCGGCGACAACGAGAACAAGCTGCTCACCAACGGGGAGGCCCGCCTGTTCCACTCGCTCGAGAAAACGGTGGAGCGCCTGCTCAAGCGTTCTCAGACGCTCAAGGAGTACAGCCTGCAGCTGCGCGAGCTCTACCAGACGCAGATCGACATCCAGCAGAACGACACCATGCAGTGGTTCACCGTCATCACCACGCTGTTCGCTCCGCTCACGCTCATCACCAGCTGGTTCGGCATGAACTTCGCGAACATGCCCGGCCTGGACTGGCAATGGGGCTATCAGGCCATCATCGTGATATGCATCGTCATCATCGTGGTGGAGCTCGTGATCTTCAAGAGGAAGAAATGGCTGTAGGGCGTGGCAGGGGGACGGGGTTGATGTCGCGCTCCCGCACGAGTTTCGGCGTGACAAAGGGACGGGGATAATGTCACGCTCCTGCAAGAGTTTCGGCGTCGTTGCCAGTCGCAGAGCGTGACATTATCCCCGTCCCTTTGTCACAGTCCCTTTGTCACACCCCCTTGTCACGCCACGCTGCCACAATGCCCGCTAACGAAAGAAAACTTTCGTTAGCGGGGTACGGAAGCGCAGGGCAGGTGACGCAGATATCGGTGTTCCCTAGAGCAGATGCGGCTGCTCCACCGCGGGCTGCGAGACGGCGGAGGTCTCGTCCGCCGGCGGCTCGGCGGCAACAGAGGCGGGCTGCGCAGGAGTCGCGGAGCTGTCGACCTGCTCGGCAGGCGCCGCCGCCTTCTCCGCGTCGCTCGCGCGCAGCAGCTCGCCGAGCGTGGCGAAGTCGTTCTCCAGGGCCTCGCGCTTCGAGCCGTCGTAGATGGCGGCGGCGGGGTGGAAGATGGGGAACACCTTGAACTTGCCCGCGCGCTGCAGCGTGCCGTGCAGGCGCGTGATGCCGATCTCCGTCTTCAGGATGAACTTCGTGGAGAAGTTGCCCAGCGTGACGATGAACTCGGGGTCGATGGTGCGCGTCTGCTCGCGCAGGTACGGGGTGCAGAGCTCGATCTCCTCCGGGCGCGGGTCGCGGTTCCCGGGTGGCCGGCACTTCAGCACGTTCGCGATGAACACGTCCTCGCGCGCCAGCCCCGCGATAGCCAAGAGCTCGTTCAGATATTGGCCAGCCTTGCCCACGAAGGGCTCGCCCTGCAAGTCCTCGTTCTTGCCCGGCGCCTCGCCCACGATCAGCACGCGCGCCGAGGGGTTCCCCACCCCGAACACCGTCTGCGTGCGGCCGTCGGCCAGCGGGCATTTGCGGCAGGCCTCCACCTGTGCGCGGATGTCCTCCAGCGGAATATGCGGCTTGGGCATGCGAATCCCCCTTCTCCCTGCTCTTTGCGAGAGCCTACACGTACACTCTGGGCATGCGCTGCGCGAACCCGATGGACAGCTCGTAGTGGATCGTGCCCAGCGTGTTCGCCATGTCGTCGAGCGTGATCACCGAGTCTCCCTGGCGTCCTACCAGCACCACCTCGTCGCCGATCTGCGGGTCCACGCGGCGGCGCGTGCCGTAGATGCGCATGTCCACCTCGAACATGCATTGGTCCATGCAGATGTTGCCCACCTGGCGGAACCGCTGGCCGGACACGATGAAGTCCGTGCGGCCCGAGAGCCCCCGGCGCAGGCCGTCGGCGTAGCCCACGGGCACGGTGCATATCTTCACGCTGCCGGGGCTGCGGTAGTTCATGCCGTAGCTCACGCCCTCGCTCATGGGAACGAGCCGCGCATCGGTCACGCGCGCGTGCACGCTCATGACGGGCTTGAGGTCGATCATCGTGCGCGTTTCCGGGCACGGGTGCAGGCCGTACAACGCGATGCCGGGGCGCACCATATCGAAGTGCACGTCGGGATAGCGGATGGCCGCAGCCGAGTTGGCGGCATGGATGATGCCGGGGTCGACGCCGGCCACGCGCATGCCCTGGATAGCCTCGAGGAAGCGCTTCGTCTGTATGTGAAAGTCCAGCGTCTCGGGCGCATCGGCCGTGGCGAAGTGGGTGAACGTGCCCACCAGGTCGAGCGCGCGGTGGAAGCTCACCTGCGACAGGAACTCCACCACCTGGTCGTGCCGCACGCCGATGCGGTTCATGCCCGTGTTCACGGCCAGGTGGTACGGCGCGCGGATGCCGAAGGCGTCGGCCGCCTCGGCGTAGCGGATGGCGAAGTCGGGCGTGTAGACGCTCGGCATGACCTTGTAGGCCAGCAGCAGGGGAATGGCCTCGTCAGGGGGCTGAGAGAGCACGAGAATGGGCGCATTCACCAGTGCCTCGCGCAGCTCGATGGCCTCGTTGACCGTGGCCACGCCCAGATACTCGGCGCCGGAGTTCAGCGCCGTCTTCGCGCAGCGCACCGCACCGTGCCCGTAGCCGTCGGCCTTCACCACGGCCATGACGCGCACGCCGGGTCCCACGTGGCGCTTGAGAGACGCCACGTTGTGGCGCAAAGCGTTCAAATCGATCTCCGTCCAGGCCCAGCGACGGTCGGTGTCGGGGATGAGGCGCAGCTTGTCGGGGTCGAAGCTCGCCGCGCCCGTGTCGGGCCGCGCATGGTCGCGTGCATACTGGAACGCCCCCTGCGCGCCCCGCTCGTAGCCAGCTGGGACGCCCGCGAGCGACGCGCCGCCGCCTGTGGTGTAGCCTCCCACCGGCGTGTGCCCCACGCTGGCGCTGGCCGGCTCGAAGCCCGGCTTGCGGTTCGCGAACCCGGTGAATCCGTTCGGTAGCTCTTGTGCCGTCATGCTGCTGTCGTCCTCGCTCGATCGCCGTTCGTTTTCGCGCACCAGTATCAATCTATAACGAAATAAAAGCAAATCACGGGGCGTGGATTCCTTGAAAACTGCGGTCAAGAGACGGCTGCCAGCCTGTTTGGCGCACAACCAACCAAGCCTCCGTTGTCAGAAGCTTTCCTTACTCTTTGATTTATCTCCCTAGACGGAGCAGCTGGCCTTGTCGCGTGGCGCCTGTCCTCGAGCAGTATTCTACGGAGCCTGTCGGCATCAATCTTATCGGCGATGGACGGGGGCCGCTGGAACCGGTGGCATGATTTGCTAGGCTCTCGGAGAGCAATATTGCAACGCCGGTGTCCGGTTCCAGCGACGACCAGCGGACGAGCCATGCACAGCCCGTCCAGATCGATATTATAGGCGACATTTCCGCTCGATCCTCGAGGAAAAGAAAGGCTTTCTTGTTGCCCCGACTGGGATCAGGGTGTGCAAAATCTACCCCCCATGCTCTATAATACGAGGAGCGCAAAGGACCTGCTTTCGGAAAAGGACTAGGCTGCTGCGCGATGCGACGGCTCGTAGAAGGTGCCGTTCGCCAGGAGCGCGTAGATGAGGTCTACGCGCCGTCGCGCCAGGGCTCGGAGCGCCTGTTTGCGCTTCAAGCCCTCGGCGCGCTTTCTGTTGTAATAGGCCTTGCATCTGGGATCGAATCGAATCGCCATCTGCGCCGACTGGATGAGCGCGTTCTTGAGCCTCCGGTTCCCGCTCTTTCTCCGCTTGTTCTTCTTGACGCTCGTTCCCGACTCTTCCTTCACGGGCGCGATGCCCCCGTAGGAAGCCAGGTGGTTCGCGTCTGGGAAGCGGCTGATGTCGCCGATCTCGGCGGCGATCGTCGCCCCGTGGACGCGACCGATGCCGGGAATGCTCTTCAGGATCGCCGTCTCGGGCACCGCATCTGCGCGCTCCTCGATGGCGGCGTCCAGCTCGGATTCCTCCTGGTCGAGCTCGAGGATGCGCCTGGCCAGCTTCTTGATCTGAATCTCGATGACCTCGGTCGCCGGGAGTTCAACCGTCATGGTGCCAAGCGCCTCGAATACCTCTTCCGCCATCGCCGGGCCACGGTTCTTCTGGCACTTGACGCTTCCTGCCCACTTTGACACGCGGGCCTTGCCGGCGCGCTTGAGCCCGCGCGGGCCGCCGTAGCGTTCGAACATCTTCACGGCCAGGCCTGAATGGAGCTTCTCGCCCTCGAAAAGCTGCTCGAGGGGCGGGGACGCTTGAAGCAGGAGGTCGTGCAGGCGGTTGTAGTAGCGCGTGCGCTCTTTGACGATATCCGCCCGCCGCGAGTTGAGGACTTTGATCTCTGCGATCACACCGTCGCGCGTGCCGACCGGCCGGATCAGCCTCGGGGTGCTGAGGGACACGTCGGCGATGATGAAGGCGTCCTTGGCGTCCGATTTTCCTTCCTTGTAGGTCGTAGAGATGTCTTTAAAGTCCTTGGGGGTGATATGGGCAACGTCCAATCCCATATCCTTGCCGACCGCCACCACCAATCGTCCGATGTTGCCGAATTGGTCGACGGTCACGAGCGCTTTGCCGTAGCCGCTCGCATCCTCCAGCAGCTCGCGAATGCTCGCCTCATCCTGGCCGAAGGGTCGGGAAAACAACCGCTTGCCCGTTGCTCCGTCGAGCGCCACCGCGTAATGCTTGGTCTTCCCGACATCCACGCCGACATACACGTCGTAATCCATCTCCGCCCGCTCCATAGTTCCCCTTCCTCGATGAATGGAAGCTGGCCTTGTCGCAGGGCGCCTGTCCTCGAGCAGTATTCTACGGAGCCTGTCGGCATCAATCTTATCGGCGATGGACGGGCGCCGCTGGATCCGGTGGCATGATACTGGGAGCTATAGGTAGCATTAGCACTGCGCCGGTGTCCGGTTCCAGCGACGACCAGCTGCGGAAGCCATGCATAGCTTCCGCAAGAGGATTATAAGTGAAACTACCTAGTAGAATAGCACTGGGAGAACCAGCCGCTCGCGTTTCAAGGTGGGCGGAGCCCGATATATCAGTGACCTCCTGCTTAGCTTTTCTCCTTGGAGCCATCCTCCTTGAACTCTGCGGGGTCCAACACCTCGCTTTCAATAACATCGCTGCAGACAGAGATCGCAATATCCATATCGTCTTCCGAAGATATAACTTCGTACAGCTCCTCGATTTCCGCTTCGGATGCTTTAAGGTTATCGCGAAGAGCACACTGAAGTTTCTTCGCCATCGGACCGAATGTTGCGTAAGTTAAAGCACCCGACACGACCCCGCCAAGAACCGGTACGACCTTGGAGATACCCTTCTGAACAACGCCTTTCGTCAGCTTGACCCCGAGCATTTTGGCAATCGTTCTCGCCACTTTCCATGGGACCCCATTAAGAACTTTAGTTACAGCAACCTGACCGAATTTCTTGGCAAGTATTCTTCCTGCGTTATAGCTCATCAAGGCAAGCACTTGCGACGCTGCCTCGATGCCGAACATAGCCCCGATGTACAGCAGAAGCTTCGTCATCCTGTCGTCATCTTGCATCTTTGTAAAGTCGTTCGCTTCTCCATATATGTAAGAAAGCTGCTGCGCAATGCGAACATAAAAAGCGAATGACTGCGTTATGTCCGCGGTTACAGTGGCGGGAAGCGTCGGAAGCGAACTCGGTAAGCCCGCGACGAACGAAGCTCCTGAAGTGGTTAAGCGCGTTTTGTTGATGCAAGAATTCGCCGCCGAGTCGAGCATATCCAGCGAAACATCTCCGTAATCGCCAAGTTCAACCACTCTATTCAACTGATCAGGACTAAGTTTATCGCGAAATACATCCCTCAAAAATGCCTCGCGATTTATAAGCAAACCGGGAACCCGCTCGATCAGTTCAGACACTATCGCCCATACATCAATCGTAATTTCCTTCATTTAAGTAGCCTTTCTCGTCTTTGCCGTGCCTTTTCGGAGCACGTTCACTGCTCTGTAACAGAACCTGTAGAATTCGCGAAGTAGGCACCCTGTGCACTGATCGCAATCAGCGATTTCCCGCACGCAGCTCCCTACCCCTCCCGCTCGTGGAGCATGTCCAACAGTTCCTGGCGCTTGTGGATGTCGAGCTTCGTGTAGATGTGCTTCGCATGGGTGCGCACCGTGTTCTCGCTGATGACCAGGCGCTCGGCAATGCTCGCCATGCTGTTGCCGCGGGCGATGAGCTCCATGACCTCCGTCTCGCGCGTGGACAGGCCGAAGGCCTCCTGCATGGCGCGGCACTGCTTGGACGTGCGGTCGCGGATGGCGCCGGCGTCGTCCGAGGCGCTGGGGCGGTTGCGGCGCTTCGGCGCGGCCTTGGCGGGCTTGGCGGGCTTGCCGTCCTTTGCAGGGCCGGAAGCGGGGCTCCGTCCGTCGGCGTCGGCGGAGCCGCGGCGCAAAAACTCGATGGGATCCGCCGTCACGGTGCCCTTCGATGCCACGGCCTTGAACAGCGTGCCCGTGGACACCAGCAGCGTGATGCCCAGCACGTAGCTGGACACCATGGCCACGAAGAACAACCAGTCGAACCCGTCCACCGACACGAAGTCGCTCACCCACCCCAGCAGAAAGCCCACGGCCTGCATGAGGTACACCACGGCGCCGAAGAACGCGTAGATGAACACGGGGTTGATGCCGCGGTCGCGCGAGACCTGCGCACACTGCATCATCATGAGCATGAGCACGAGCGAGAACACCATGTAGGTGAAGGCGGCGAACAGGTTCAGGTAGCCCGCGCCCAAGAACGGCAGCAGCAAAAAGCCCGTTATGACCAGCGGGTACACCACACGGAACACCGACGTGAGCCCCAAGCGGAAGCTCATGCGCCGCCACAGCAGCAAGAGCACGGCAGCCGACACGAACGAGCCCAGCATGGAAGCGCTGTTCACCACGAAGCTGATCTCCTGGTGCAGAAGGGCGATGCCGCGGATGACCCCGCTGGCGAACGCGAGCGATCCCACGCACAGCGCGCTGCGCCAGTAGTCGGAAACCACCTGGCGGTAGACCTGCGGATGCTGGCGCGGCACATCTTCGAACATGGGCTGGTCCATGCGCATCTCGCGCACGGAGAGCGCGATGCAGAGACCGCACAAGGGCACGAACACGAGCGGCACGAGGAACGCTGTGAGGGCGATGGGCACAAGGTACAGCGCGAAGTAGATGAAGGGAGCAAGCGCCGTGCCCACCACGAGCCGCACGTTGCCCTGGGCGGGCGGCAGCGAGGCGAAGTAACGCTGCCAGAGCATGAACAGGCCCGCGCACCCGATGCCCAAGAGCACGCCGCCCGCGGCCACGAGCACGAGCACGGCCTCGAAAACGTACATGGCGCCGATGAGGCACGCCGACCCGGCGAACACGAGGATGGCGCTCAACGACACCAGCATGCGCCGCGCCCCGTGCGGGAAACGGTACGACCCCACGGCACTTGCCACGAACGCGCCCCAGAACGCGAGCGACTGAGCGAGGAAGAACGTGAGCGTGACCTCCGCCGTTTGGAACTCCATCGGCAGAAACGGGAACACGCCGCCCCAGATGGACGTGGCGTTCACCGTGAGGAAGCACGCGTACCCCCAACTGGACACATGCGTATGCGCGGCGCCTTCTGCCACGTGAAGTCGGCCCTCCCCTGCCTCGATCTCCTTGCCCTGTGCGTCCATTATAGTATAAAGCAGCACCGGGCAACCTGCGCACTGTGCAGGCCGCCCGGCGAATGGGGTGATACCACACCTCCCTGAACTGGACAAACGCTTAAATCACATGCAAAGTGTGATTCTGCTGCCCTGTTATTTCGGTAGCGTGGCCCTTGGAGGAGTTACCAAGGAGAAGGAGGGAAACCATGGCAATGAACGAAGCAGCGACGCTGTCGCGCCGCACGTTCGTGAAGGGCTCGCTCGCCGGGCTCGCGCTGGCCGGGGCCGCCGGAAGCGCGCTGTACGGCTGCGCCCCCAAGAGCGAGGAAGGCGCCAAGGACGGGGGCGCCGCGACGGCTGACGAGATCGTCTACAGCCAGTGCGTCGTCAACTGCGGCGGCTCGTGCCTGCTGCGCTGGCACGTGCAGGACGGCAAGATCGTCTACGCCGAAACGGACAACGTGGGCGATGCCGCCGGGTTGCAGGCCCGTGCCTGCCTGCGCGGCCGCACCATCCGCCGCTGGATCAACTCGCCCGACCGCCTCATGAAGCCCATGAAGCGCGAGGGCAAGCGCGGCGAGGGCAAGTTCAAGGAGATCAGCTGGGACGAGGCATACCAGGGCATCGCCGACGCGCTCAAGAACACCATCGACAAGTACGGCAACGAGGCCGTGTACATGAACTACGGCAGCGGCGTTTCCTCCGCCACAAGCCGCCTGTTCCCGCGCCTTGCGAACCTGATGGGCGGCTACCTGAAGAGCTACGCCGACTATTCCACGAACATGATGCAGTCCGGCATGCCCTACACCTACGGCGACGGCTGCAACCCCTATGACAGCGTGTACGCCTCGTCCATGTCGGAGGCCGAGAAGTCCGACCTGGTCATCATGTTCGGCAACAGCCCGGCCGACACGCGCATGGGCGGCGCCAACATCGTCTACGACTTCGCGAAGGTGCGCGAGGCCGGTGCGAAGATCGTCAACATCGACTACCGCCTGAACGAGACGAGCTCCGGACACCCTGACGAGTGGTTGCCCATCCGCACGGGAACCGACGCGGCCCTCGTGAACGCCATCGCCCACGAGCTGATCGCGAACGACCAGGTAGACAAGGAGTTCTTGGACAAGTACTGCGTGGGTTACGACGAGGACACCATGCCCGAGTCCGCCAAGGGGCAGAACAAGTCCTACAAGGACTACATCATGGGCACCGGCTACGACATGGTGGAGAAGACGCCAGAGTGGGCTGCCCCCATCACGCAGATCACCGCCGATCGCATCCGCCAGCTGGCCGCCGACATCGCGTCCGCAAAGGCGCTGTTCGTCGTGCAGGGCTGGGGCCCGCAGCGCCACAACAACGGCGAGAACACCTCGCGTGCCATCTGCATGCTGCCCATCCTCACGGGCATGATCGGCAAGCCCGGCACGAACACGGGCATGCGCGAGGCCGAGCCGGGCGGCATCCTGGGCAGCATGCCCAAGGGCGAGAACCCGGTGAAGACGGCTATCAACTGCTACCAGTGGCTCAACGCCGCCGACCACGGCGAGCAGATGACCGCCGCAAAGGACGGCGTGCGCGGCGCCGACAAGCTTTCGACCGGCATCAAGTTCCTCTGGAACTACGGCGGCAACTGCATCTCGAACCAGCACTCCGATATCAACCTCGTGCACGACATCCTGCAGGACGAGAGCAAGCTCGAGTGCATCGTGGTCATCGACACCGTCATGACTGACTCCGCCAAGTACGCCGACTACTTGCTGCCCGACGCCATGCGCGCCGAGCAGATGCACATGGCGGCCAACGGCTATGCCGAGTACTACAACGGCGTCGTGGTGGGCGGCCCGGCGCAGGATGCCCCGGGCGATGCCCAGAAAGAGTATGACATCGTTTCCGGTATCGCCGACAAGCTGGGCCTGAAGGATGACTTCACCGAGGGCAAGACGCAGGAGCAGTGGATCGAGGAGATCTACAAGAAGTCCGCCGAGAAGGACGGCAACATGCCCAGCTGGGACGAAATCAAGGCCCAGGGGCACTACAAGCGCGAGCTCGAGCCGGTCATCGGCCTGGTCGACTTCGTGGCCGATCCCTCCAAGAACCCGCTTGAGACGCCGTCGGGCAAGATCGAGATCTACGCCGAGCGCCTTGCCGAGGATGCCGCGAAGCTCGAGTTGGCCGAGTGCGACGTCGTTACCCCCATCCCCGTGTTCGACCCGGGCTACCTAGGCTACGGCAGCACCACCGACGAATTCCCGCTGTACGCCTCTGGCTTCCACTACAAGTCCCGCACGCACTCCTCCTACGGCGGAGTGGAAGAGCTCAATCAGGCCTGCCGCCAGCAGATCTGGATCAACGATCTGGACGCTCAGGAGCGCGGCATCGCCAACGGTGATAAGTGCTCTGTGAAGAGCCCCGTGGGTGAGATGCTTATCGAGGCCAAGGTCACGCCGCGTATCATCCCCGGCACCGTAGGCATCCCGCAGGGCGCTTGGCACGACGCCGACATGGCGGGCGACCGCATCGACAAGGGCGGTTGCATCAACACCATCACCCCCTACCATCCCTCGCCGCTCGCGAAGGGCAACGGCGTGCACTCGCTCATCGTCCAAGTAGCGAAAGCGTAAAGGAGGAACGCAACCATGACCCAGTACGGTTTCTATTTCGACAGCACGCGCTGCACGGGCTGCAAGACCTGCGAGATGGCGTGCAAGGACTACAAGGACCTGCCCGCCACCATCGCGTTCCGCAAGGTATACGACTACGAGGGCGGCTCGTGGATCGATGCCGGCGACGGCATCTACACCACCGACACGTTCGCCTACCATGTGTCGCTGGCCTGCAACCACTGCGCCATGCCGGCGTGCATGGCCAAGTGCCCATCGGGCGCCATCGAGAAGGACGGCAAGACGGGCCTCGTGCACATCGACCAGGAGAAGTGCACGGGCGTGGGCGCCTGCGTGACCAGCTGCCCCTACAACGTGCCCGTTCTCGACGATGCCAAGAAGGCCCAGAAGTGCGACGGCTGCGCCGACCGCGTGGCCGAGGGCCTGAACCCCATCTGCGTGGACGCCTGCCCGGTGCGCGCGCTCGAATGGGGCGACATCGAGGAGCTGCGCGCGGCCCACACCGGCACCGTGGCGGGCATCGCCCCCATGCCCTCGCCGGACGAGACCACGCCGTCCATCGCCATCAACCCCTGCCCGGCCGCCAAGGAGCCCGGCGACACCACGGGGGCGATAGCGAACGAGAAGGAAGTCACGAACGTCCCCGCGTAACAGCACCGTTTCCGCGGGGCCCGGCAGCGCTTGCGGCCGCCGGGCCCCGCACCTCTCTGAAGAAGCGGCCGCGCCCCTCCCTCCCCGGCGCGGCCGCTTCCGGTATACTGGGGCGGGATGCCCGCTCCAGGAGCGTGCGGGCAGGGGAGCATGGCAGAGGGCCGCTCATGACGTTCGGATTCTTCTTCGACAACACGCGCTGCACCGGGTGCAAGACCTGCGAGATGGCGTGCAAGGACTACCGCGACCTCGGGGCCGAGGCCATGTTCCGGCGCGTCATCGACTACGAGGGCGGCACGTGGGAGCGGCCCGGCGCGGCGGGCGCGGGCACCGAGGCGGGCATGGCCGTTGCCACAGGCGTGTTCGCCTACCACCTGTCGCTCGCGTGCAACCATTGCGGCGACCCCGCCTGCACGCGCGTGTGCCCTACCGGCGCCATGCACAAGGACGACCGCGGGCTCGTGTGGCCCGACGAGCGCAAGTGCATCGGCTGCGGGTACTGCACCATGGCCTGCCCCTATCACGCCCCCTTCATCGACCAGCACCTGAAGAAGAGCTCGAAGTGCGACGGCTGCCGCGCGCGGCTGGACGAGGGGCTGGGGCCCGTATGCGTCGAGGCCTGCCCCGTGCGGGCGCTCGAATGGGGAGACCCGGCAGAGCTCGCGGCACGGCATCCGGGCGTCGTGCGCTCCATCCTGCCGCTACCGCCGGAGGACGCCACGTGGCCGAACCTCTTCATCCTCCCCTCGCCCGCGGCCGTACTGGCCGCCCAAGAGGGCGGGTATATTGCGAATCACCAGGAGATATAGGTATGACCAGCGGTTTCGACGAGCTCTCGCTCGCGTTGTTCACCACGCTGGCGCCGGCCGGCACCATCGCGTTCATCGCGCTCGCCCTGGCGCGCCTGCTCGAGCGCGACCACGAGGCCGCCGTGCGCATCGACCGCCTGGCGGCGCTGCCGTTCTCGGTGGTGCTCGTGGGCTTCATCGCCTCGGCCACGCACCTGGGCACGCCGGCCAACGCGCTGCACGTGTTCTCGGGCGTGGGGCGCTCGCCGCTGTCGAACGAGGTGCTGGCGGCCGTGGCCTTCCTGTTCCTGGCCGGCTCGTACTGGATGGCGGCCTTCAAGCAGCACTTCCCCGATTCAGTGGCGAAGCCGTGGCTCGTTTTGACCTGCGCAGCCGGCGCGGCATTGGTGGCCTGCACGTCGCTTGCCTATGCGGTGGACACGGTGCCCACCTGGGACACCTGGTTCACGCCGACGAACCTGTGGTTCTCGGCGTTGCTGGCGGGGCCGATGCTCGGGCTGCTGTTCCTGCACCTGGCACGCGCCGGGCGGCGACGGTACGACGCCGTGCTCGTGGCGGTGAGCGCCGTTGCGCTGGCGGCGGGCACGGTCGTGCTGGCGTTGCACCAGCAGAGCCTCGCCGACGTGGCGAACAACGAGCTGGTGGCCAGCGCGCTCGTGCCGGGCTACGGCACGGCCATCACGTTCCACGCCCTCGCAGGCACCGCCGGCTGCATCTGCGCCGCCTTGTCGCTGCGATCCCGCCGCAGCCCGCAGGCGGCCCTGGCCTTGAGCGGGGCAGGAACATTGCTGCTGCTGACCGCCGTGCTCGTCACCCGCGTGGAGTTCTACCAGCTGCATTTGACGGTGGGGTTTTAGGGGACGCACAGGTTGGCACAGTAAGTCAGCGAGGCCGGCTGTGGTACCCGAGATTCGTGGGATCGCGGAGGCGAAGCGTACTTTTGTACGCGAGTCTCCAGGATCGCGCGAAGATCGGGTACCACAGCCGGCCGCAGCGTCGGCTCGTTCCGGCGGTCGGCAGACCGCCGGAACCTTCCTAGTGCCCGCCGCCCGCCATCATCTTGGCGGCGTGCGGCAGGGCGGCCACGATGCCGTCCCAGTTCTCGCGGGCCGCCTTCTCGCTGCCGGGCAGGTTGATCACCAGGTGCCGGCCGCGCTGCATGCACAGCGCACGCGAGAGCATGGCGTAGGGGGTGATGGCCAGCGAGTGGGCGCGCATGGCCTCGGCGATGCCGGGCACGTTGCGCTCGCACACGTCCATCGTGGCCTCCGGCGTCACGTCGCGCAAAGAAAGACCGCTGCCGCCGCAGGTCAGCACGATATCGGCATCAAGCTCGTCGCAGGCGGCCACGATGGCCGCGGCGATGTCGGCACGCTCGTCGCGCACTACCACGTGGCTCGCGCACGTCCACCCCTTCTCGGCGATGAGCGCCTCAAGCGCGGCGCCCGCGGTGTCCTCCTTCATGCTGCGCGTGTCGGAGCAGGTGATAAGAGCGAATGTCAGAGCTTGTTCGGACATGGTCGTTCCTTTCTCGCAGGTTGGCGTTAGTAAGTCAGCGAGAAGGGCCGTGGTGCGTCGCATTCGTGAGATCGCGGAGGCGAAGCGTACTTTGGGTACGCGAGCTTCCGGGATCGCGCGAAGGCGGCGTGCCACGGCCCTTCGCAGCGTCGGCTGTTCCGGCGGCCGACAGGCCGGCGGAACCTACAGGCTGACCTCCTCGGAAACGTCCAACAGCATGCAGTCGATGAGCGAGCCGGCCGTGCGCGACTCCAAGCCCTCGGGCATGATGGCCATGCAGTTGCTGCGCTGGATGACGCCGAACAGTCCCGAGCTCTGGTTCTTCGCCGGCGCCACCACGTACTCGCCCGCATCGTCCTTGTACAACGTGGAGCGCAGGAAGATGCGGCGCGGATCGTTCTTCTTCACGTCGCGCGAGAGCTTCGCCTTCACCACGGGACGCGTGAAATGGCGGTAACCCTGCATCTTGCGCAGCGCGGGGCGAATGATCATCTCGAAGCCCACGTAGGCGGCCGCCGGGTTGCCGGGCAGGCCGAACACGGGCGTGCCCTGCACCACGCCGAACGTCTGGGCCTTGCCGGGACGCATGTTCACGGTGGTCATGAGCAGCTCGCCCAGCTCTTCCACCACGGGCTTGATGAAGTCGAAGTCGCCGTTGGAGGCGCCGCCGCTCGTCACCACGAAGTCGTACTCGCAGGCCGCGGCGGACACGGCGGCCGCGAGGGCCTCCAGCGTGTCCTCCACGATGGGCAGGATCGTGGGTGCGGAGCCTGCGGCCTGGGCGCACGCGGCCAGCGCGTAGCTGTTCGAGTTGCGGATCTTGCCGGGCGTGGGAACCTCGGTGGGGTCCACCAGCTCGCTGCCGATGGAGATGATGGCCACGCGCGGGCGTCGGTGCGTGGGCACCTCCACCACGCCGCAGCCCGCCAGGAACCCTACGCCGGCCGAGCCGATGACCTCGCCGGCCTCCACCACAACCTCGCCGGCCTTGGCCTCCTCGCCCGCCTCGCGCACGTTGTTGCGCTCCTTCACGGGGGCGGTGAACGCCACGCGGCTTCCTGGCTTGCCGTCACCGGTCACCACGTCCACGATCTCGTACTTCACCACGGCGTCGGCGTCGTCGGGAACCGGCGCGCCCGTCATGATGCGCACGCACTGGCCCTCCCCGATGGAGCCCTCGTACACGTCGCCGGCCGCAACCTCCGCGATGACGTCCATCTCCACCGGCGCCTCGGCGCTCGCGGCAGCCAGCTCGGCCGCGCGCACCGCGAAACCGTCCATGGCCGAATGCGCGAACGGGGCGATGTCGATGTCGCTGCGCAGGTCCTCGGCTGCCACGCGGCCCACCGCCTCCAGCACCGGCACCGTCTCCTGCGGCAACGGCTCCACGTTCGCGAGCACGAGTTCGCGGGCCTCTTCGAGCGAGATCATTTCCTTCATCGGTTCGTCCCCTTCCTGAAAAAGCGCGCCCCGCCCCGCCGCCTTCGCCGACGCGGGCCGTTGCGCACCTTCGATATACCATGCCGACTATTATAGCGCTGAAAGTATAGTTACGGACGGCGACTTTGCCGCCCCCGTGCGCGCCGCTCTTCGATTTCGCCGCGCCCTCCGCCCGCACCGACCTTCGACTTCGCCGAGCCCACCTCCCCTTGCCGCATTTCCCCCGCTTCCTCTCCTGCGCCCACCGAAACCAGTCGGCACCTCGCAAGCGCCGTTATAATAGGAAGGGAATCGACCGAAAGGAATCCCTATGACCCACGCCGAAGCCAAGCCCTCCCTCTACCGCAACGTTCGCATCCACCCGAGCGCGCGCCTCTCCCCCGCCGCCGGCATCGTGGGCGACGTGACCATCGGGCGCGACTCCTGCGTGCTGGCCGGTGCCCAGATCCGCGCCGACGACGCGCCCGTCATCATCGGCGACGAGGTGAACATCCAGGAGAACGCCGTCGTCCACGTGGACCGCGATCATCCCGCCATCCTCCACGACCACTGCACCATAGGGCACGGCGCCGTCATACACGGCTGCGAGATAGGGCCGAACGCGCTCGTGGGCATGGGCGCCATCGTCATGAACGGGGCGAAGGTGGGCGCGAATTGTGTGGTGGCCGCCGGCGCGCTGGTATCCGAGGGCAAAGAGCTTCCCGACGGCAGCCTGGTTATGGGCATGCCCGCGCGCGTGAACCGCACGCTGTCGGATGAGGAAATCGCGCGCTTGTGCACCGCGGCGGGCGACGAGTACCTGGCCGTGGGCGCCCGCATGCTCGAGGAAGGCCTGCTGCACAACCCCGAGCCGGACGCGGACGCACACCTGGGCTTCTAGGAAACGCCGAAGCTCCGTCATAGGCCGTTTCGCAGGGCAAGCACCCTGCGCTTGCCGCCTCCTGCGGAACAATCCCGCTGCCGGCAAGGGCAGAAACCCTTGCCTTGGAGGCATCCGTCACCGTTGCATCAATCAGCGCTTCTCTGGGCGCTCATCGAGCAGCGAGCAGCCGCTCGGCATAGGCCGGCACCGCCTGTTCGAGCGGGGCGAGCGTCTTGTCCTCGCCTTCCGGCAGTTCGTTGATCAGCGCGAGGAAGCGGTCCGACTCGAAACCCGGACCCTTCGCGAGCACCTCGTACACGTCGCCTTCGAAGCAGTTCGCGATGCCCGTGGGCGCGAAGCCGTTGCGCAGGTAGAAGTCGCGGCGCCTTTGCCGCTGGACAACGTTCGGGGCGCCCTCGATCACTGGCTCGATGTCGAGCGCGATGGTCTTGCCGGGGCAGCGCCGCTCGATGTCGGCGAGCATGCGCGCGCCGTAGCCCTTCGAGCGAACCCCCTCGCCAACGGCGAGGAAGAGCACGTACGCCAGCCTCGCGTCCTCTATCATGAAGGCGAATCCGCAGAACAGCCCTTCGTCGCGATAGGCGAGCAGCGACACTTCCTCGCGCTCGGCCTGCGTGGTAAGAAACGAGAACGGCGGGCGCTCATACGGTGGGAACGCGGCTTCCAGCAACCGCTCCACCTCTTGCGCATCCTCGGTTCCAGCCGTGACGGCACGTGCTTCCAACATTGGACGAACCCCCTGGTAGAATCCCCTTTTTATTCTGTCACCTACAAAGCGGGCGGCCCGCCGTTCCCCACGGCGAGCCGCCCGCACAGTGCGCAACCGGCTTAGCGCTTGATGTTGTAGAACGCGCTCATGCCGGCGTAGACGGCGGCGGAGTCCAGCTCCTCCTCGATGCGGAGCAGCTGGTTGTACTTCGCCACGCGGTCGGAGCGGCAGGGCGCGCCCGTCTTGATCTGGCCGGTGTTGCACGCCACGGACAAATCGGCGATGGTGGTGTCCTCGGTCTCGCCGGAGCGGTGGCTCATGACGCAGGCGTAGCCGGCCTGCTTCGCCATCTCGATGGCCTCCAGCGTCTCGGTGAGGCTGCCGATCTGGTTCACCTTGATGAGGATGGCGTTCGCGCAGCCCATCTCGATGCCCTTGGCCAGTCGCTTGGAGTTCGTGACGAACAGGTCGTCGCCCACCAGCTGCACGCGGTCGCCGATGCGCTCGGTGAGCGCCTTCCAGCCGTCCCAGTCCTCCTCGGCCATGCCGTCCTCGATGGAGATGATGGGGTACTTGTTCACCAGGGCCTCCCAGTAGTCCACCATCTCGGCGCTCGTGAGCTCGCGGCCCTCGCCGGCCAGCACGTACTTCTGCTTGTCGGCGTCGTAGAACTCGGTCGAGGCCGGATCCATGGCGAACATGATGTCCACGCCGGGCTTGTAGCCGGCGGCCTCGCACGCCTTCGTGACGTACTCGAGCGGCTCCTCGTTCGTCTTGAAGTTGGGGGCGAAACCGCCCTCGTCGCCCACGCCGCCGCCCAGGCCCGCGTCGTGCAGCACCTTCTTCAGCGTGTGGTAGATCTCGGCGCACCAGCGCAGGGCCTCGGCGAAGCTGTCCGCGCCCACCGGCATGATCATGAACTCCTGGAAGTCCACGTTGTTGTCGGCGTGCACGCCGCCGTTGAGGATGTTCATCATGGGCGTGGGCAGAAGGTGCGCGTTCGCGCCGCCCACGTACTTGTACAGCGGCAGCTCAGCGGACTCGGCCGCGGCCTTCGCGCAGGCCAGCGACGCGCCCAGGATGGCGTTCGCGCCCAGGGCGCCCTTGTTGTCGGTGCCGTCCACCTCGAGCATGATGTCGTCGATGGTGCGCTGGTCGTCGGCCTCCAGGCCGATGAGCGCCTCGGCGATCTCCTCGTTCACGTGGGCCACCGCGTCGAGCGTGCCCTTGCCGAGGTAGCGGCCCTTGTCGCAGTCGCGCAGCTCCACGGCCTCGAACGCGCCGGTCGAAGCGCCCGACGGCACGGCGGCGCGGCCGAACGCCCCGTCCTCCAGCACGACCTCCACCTCCACGGTCGGGTTGCCGCGCGAGTCCAGGATCTCGCGACCGAACACATCGATGATGACGCTCATGAATGCCTCCTCGTAGTCTGTCCAATCCGCTTCGCCGGACCGTTCCGCCGAAGCGTGACCTTCCCGGCAATCATAGCACGTCGGAAGCGCAATCCCCCATTCTGCGAGCGTTTCCCACAACCATGAAGGCGAACGGTAAAGCCGGACCGGCGCGATCGAGGGTACCCGGGCAAGCATTGGCGGCGAAGCGTTTTCTGCAACCCCAACTCGGCCAAGCTCGCCAACGTCGCGCCGATCTCATTCGCACGGTTGCGGCACGCTTCGGTGAACCCGGACTTCGAGAACAGGAACAAGAGGCGCTTTTCCGCGGGAATCAGATGGCTACGGTGCTTTATGAAGTTACGATTTGTCAAATTACGAACTTATTACTTCTGCGCTCCGCGTCGCGTTAGAAGCGGAACTCGGACGCCCAGTCGAAATCGGCGGAGGCTTCCGTGCTTGCGGGCCAGTGAGCGCACCAGGCGGGGACGATGGGGTGCTCGATGCGGTCGATGCTGGGGGTGTAGGGCTTGAGGTCGAGCACGGGGGTGCCGTCGGCGGCGTCGAGGTAGGGCGTCTCCACAATACCGGCGTCCGCGTCCACGGCGGCCAGCTCGATGGCCGTGAGGGCCAGCGGGTTGGGCCGCAGCGGGCTCCGCGTGGCGAAAATGCCCAGGTCGTGGTCGAGACGCGTGTAGGGGCGCCCCGCATCGGTGAGCGCGCGCAGCTCGGGGTCGTCAACCTCGTGCGCCCACCAGATGACGACGGCGTGGCCGAAGCCCTCGAGGCCGCGCAGGCCGTCGCGGTACGCCGGGTCGATGCGCAGCTGCGCAGGCCCCTCCCCTCCCCCGCTCACGACGCCGACGGGATGAACGGAAAACGTTTGCATGGATTGCTCCTCTCGCGATGGCCGCCCCTGCGGCGGCACATGATGAGGAGCATAGGGGCTGACACCGTGGGAGGGTCAAGCGGTCTTCTGGACGGGAACCAAAAACTCCGTAAGGTAGTCCTGCGGGTCTTCCGCGTTCCACGGGCCGCGATGGGCCACCTCGCGCGTGGGGCCGGCCATGCGCAGCGCGGGATGATCTTCCAGCCACCGCGCGAACGACGCGTACACGGGCGCGATGTTCTCGTAGGGGCCGTACACCTTGATGCTCGCGGCAAGCGGCAGCGCGGCGCTGCGGTAGAAGCGCAGCGGCCCGTCGTCTTCGCCGTGCGCATCGGTGGCCACGGCCACCTCCACCGTGACGGGCGATGGGGCACCGCAGGGCGCGCCGCCTGCGGCGATCGCGTCCCCTGCACCGCCTGCAGCATCGCCGCCCGCATCGGCCGCCGCCCCCTCGTCGCAGAACTCGCAGTACTCCGTGTAAGGTTCGGATGGCGCAATCTTCCGCTCTCTCATGAATGCGCCCAGCCGCTCCCAAGCCCGCCGTTCCTCGCCGTAGCCCTCCAGCTCCATGCGCAGCGCCACCACCTGGTAGGAGGGAACCGACACGAGCGCCACCTCGCAGCTTATGGCGGACCCGCCGGCCTCCACGTCCTGCCGGAAACGGAGCAGGTCGGCAAGTCGGCGCTGCTCACGCCCGATGCCTTCCTCGAGCTCACGCGCGCGATCGTCCAGGGCGCGGGCCAGCTCCCTGTCGTCCGCATGCACCAGCCGCCCGATTTCCCGGATGGGGAACCCCAGGTCACGCAGGACGGTAATGCGGTTCGCCTCCGCCAGCTGGGACACGGCATAGCGACGGTACCCCGTCTGGGCGTCCTGCTCGGCGGGCTTGAGCAGACCCACCTGGTCGTAGTGGCGCAGCATGCGCACCGATATGCGCGAGAGCCGGGAGAACTCGCCTATCTGCAGCACGGGGAAACCTCCTTGGGACCAATCGGCAGACGCAGCATAGCATGAAAGGGCGCGCGGCGGCCTCACGCCCCCAGCGGATGCTCGGAGCCGTCGGCGGCCAGGTCCTCCCGCTCGCGCGCCAGGTAGTCGATGAGCTCCTGCTGGGAGTGCACGGCGAGCTTGCGGTAGATGCTGCGCACATGCGTCTTCACCGTGTCGGGCGACACGGACAGCGCCTCGCACACGGCGCGGCGCGACTTGCCCTCGGCCAGCAGCAGCATGACCTCGCTCTCGCGCTGCGTGACCGCACGCTCGGTGGCCACGAACTTCACCACTCCCGCCATGTCGCCCGCCGCCAGGCTGCTCTCGCCGGGACGCACGGTGCCCCAGCCGTACTTGAGGTTGCTGCCGCTGGACAGGAACAGGGCCGCCGCCAGCACGAGGCACGCCACGCAGCTGGCGAGCAGCGCGGCATCGGGCGACATCTCGGCGCCCAAAAAGCCCAAGGCCAGCCCTGCGCCAACCACCACGCCGCAGAACAGCGCGGCACCCGGACAGCTGGCGATCCAGGTGGCGGGCAGCCCCATGTTTTTCATGAGGCAGGCGCCCAGGCTCCACAGCACCAGGTCGAGGTAGCAGAACCCGGCAGCCAGCACCGCGCTGCCCACCGCCGTCGCATCGGGCAGCAGCGCAAGCAGAACGAAGCCGAGGGCCACGAACGGGAAAGCCACCTTGTACACCAGCCGGTTGAAGTCGAGACGCAGGAACACGAGCGTGCCGAACAGCAGAGCCACCGCCGCAAGCTGCCCCACAGAGCACAGCGCCGTGCTCCCGAACGAGGAGGTCCATGCCACGGCCTCCGCGCCGCCCGCCCCGGCAAAGACGGCGGCCACCCCGGCGCCGTCGCCGCCTAACGCGAACATTCCCGCGAACAGCACGCCGGCAGCCAGACCCTGCACGCACGACGTGGCAGCGAACTTCGCGGGAAACGGCAGCGGCACGTCGCGCCCATGCCCGTAGTAACGCGCCCGGGGGAAGCCGCCCACCACGGAGCGCAGCAGCGCGGCGCCCGCGAACGGCAGCACGAGGGGCGCTGCCAGCAGGGGCAGGTCGCCCGACCCGGATACCCGGCCCGCCACCGCCAGCATCGCGAGCACGGCTGCCGTCGCCACGGTGGCCAGCATGCCCTGGTACAACGTCTGCTGCGTTCCTATCCAGCCGAACACGCGATCGACCTCCACGCGGAACAGCGCGCATCCCACACCCATGACCAGGCTCGCCAGCAGGTACAGCGCGCCCCGCGCAGCCGTCGGCAGCCCGGTGTCGAGCGCCCACACCAGATGAAGGGCCGCCGCGAGCGTCATAAGCGACGCCAATGCCACAGTCCACGAGGTCGCACTCGGCACCTTGCGGGTCCGCTTGAACCACACGGCTATGACCGCGCTCGCCGCCGCCATGCACGCGAGCGGCCCCAGCCATGCCGGCAGGAGCATCTCGCCGCCTCCCGACCCCTGTGCCCCGAGCACGACGGCCGGCCCGGTACAGCAGGCTATCAGCCAAACCATGTAGCTTGCCATGGCCAGCGCGATACGGGCGTTTCCCGCCGCGGCGTGGCCGAGCTCCGCGCGCACGCGCTCGCGGTCGCCCGGCTCGTTGAACAGGTGGCGAACGTGGCTTCCCTTCATGGGCCCTCCCCTTTGTCCCTCGCACAAGCATACCGCGTCGCGCCTCACCCCGCAGGGTGAAAACGCACGATTCGGCTTTTTCCCTGCGATGGGCGAAGCGGAGCGCACGCCACGCGTGCTAGGGTGCGGGCAACGCACGGTGCGGAGGGCGCCGGGCAGGGAGCGGGCGCGCTGGACGCGTTCCGCCGGAGGGAAGGGGTTTCACATGGAGAACGAGAAGACGAGCATGGACCGCCGCAGCTTCCTCAAGGGCGCATTCGCCACGGGCGCCGTGGCTACCGCCGCCGTCACGGGCGTGGGGACGCTCGCCGGCTGCGCTGCGCAGCCGAAGGAGGGCAAGGCGGGCACGTCGGCCTCCGACGGCAAGGCCGCGGGCGGCACCTACGATTTCGAGACGGCGCCCGATCCCATCGCCGAGGGCGACATCAAGGAGACGGTGGACGCCGACGTCGTGGTCATCGGCGCCGGGTTCTCCGGCCTGTGCTGCGCGCTCGCAGCCGCCGAGAACGGTGCGAACGTGGTCATGCTCGAGCGCATGGACCACGTCATCGGGCGCGGCGGCTCCATCTACGCCATGAACTCGAAGCTGACGAAGGAGAAGGGCTACGAGTGCTCCGTCGAGGAAGTGGCCCAGCGCTACAAGCGCATGATGGGCTATCACTCCTACCGCGTGGACGGCCGCAAGTGGATGCTGCACTTCAACCGCTCGGGCGAGGCCATGGACTGGCTCATCGACCGCATGACCACGGCCAGCTCCGTGGGCGGCGACGACCTGACCCCCGTCATGGAGCACTGGTACGAGGACCCGGAGAACATCAACGGCGAGTTCCCCGGCACGCACGAGTTCCTCGACGGGCCCAACGGCAAGGGCCCCGACGACAACCCGCAGCAGGACGTGTGCGCGAACATGGCGCTGTATTGCGAGAAGGCCGGTGTGGACATCCGCTACGAGACGGACGCACAGCAGCTCGTGAAGGACGGCGACAAGGTAGTGGGCGTCGTGGCGAAGGGCAAGGACGGCTACGTGCGGTTCAACGGAAAGAAGGGCGTGGTCATCGCCACGGGCGACTTCGGCCAGGACAAGGACATGCTGGAGAAGTTCATTCCCTGGGCGGCGCACCAGACCGAGTTCGGCGGCATCTGGAACGGTTCGGGCCACAAGATGGCGTACTGGGCCGGCGCCGCCGTCGACAAGAGCGAGACGCCCGCGCCCATGATCTTCTGCTTCCAGTGGCGCTCCATCACGCGCCAGGTGCGCGCGTTCCAGGGCCTCATGGTGAACGAGGACGGCCGCCGCTACGACAACGAGGACAACGTCATCTCGCACGGCGGCCTGGCGCTCATGCACCAGAAGGGCAACCACGCGTTCGCCATCTGGGACGACGACTACGCGAACGAGCCGGGCTGGCAGAACCACCGCTACGTGGACGGCCCGAAGGTGTTCGACACGCCCGACGACGTGCGCGCCTACTGGCAGACCGTGGTGGACGGCCCCGGCACCATCAACATGAACGGCTCGGGCGACATCCCGGTGAAGATGATCAAGGCCGACACCGTGGAGGAGCTGGTGGAGAAGCTGGGCCTGCCGAAGGACGAGACGCTCAAGACCATCGAGGCGTACAACGGCTACTGCGACGCAGGCGTCGACGAGGAGTTCGGCAAGCGCAAAGAGCTGCTGCTGCCCATCAAGAAGGGCCCGTTCTACGGCATAGAGTGCACGCCGTGGTTCCTGTCCACCACCGGCGGCATCCGCTGCAACGAGGACCTGCAGGCCATGAACGCCGACGACGAGGTCATCGACGGGCTGTACTGCCTGGGCTCCACGGTGGGCGACATGTACACGAACTGCTACTCCACGCACTTCCCCGGCCATAACCTGGGCGGCACGTGCCTCACGTTCGGCTACGTGACCGGCCGCAAGCTGGCCGGCGCCGAGTAGGCCGGCCCGGCAACGGCCCGGACGCCATCTCCCTCCCGGCGGCCGGGCCGCAACTTTCAAAAAAAAGCGGCGACCGCTGTGCGGCCGCCGCTTTTTGCCGGGCGGGCAAAGGGCGACAGGCTGGCCGGCGGCGCCCCTTCCGGGCAAGGCCCGTCCGCAAGAGCCCTACAGCAGCACGGCGACGGCGATGCACAGCGCGAGGCCGGCGGCGAGCACGGCCAGGCTGCGGCCCGCAAGGCGACGGTCATGCAGGGAGGTACGATGTGGCTGGGCCCCGTAGCAGCGGGCGTCCATGGCCACGGCCAACGCGTCGGCACGGCGGAACAGGCCCACGAAAAGGGGGATGAGCACGGTCTGCCAAGCACGCAGGCGCTCCCACAGGCCGCCCTCGGAAAACGACGCGCCGCGCGCCTGCTGCGCGTCGTGCACGCGACCGAGCTCCTCGGCCGTGACGGGGATGAAGCGCAGCGCCAGCGAGAACACCATGGCGATGTCGTCCACCGGCACGCGCAGCCGCCGCAGCGGGCGCAGGAAGTCGGCGAGCGCGTCCGTGAGCGCGGTGGACGTGGTGGTGTACGTGACCACGAGGCTGGCTGTGAC
Source organism: Gordonibacter urolithinfaciens (assembly GCF_900199375.1). Taxonomy (NCBI): domain Bacteria; kingdom Bacillati; phylum Actinomycetota; class Coriobacteriia; order Eggerthellales; family Eggerthellaceae; genus Gordonibacter; species Gordonibacter urolithinfaciens. Next base: position 2,106,672 of record NZ_LT900217.1, on the reverse strand, counting down.
CAGCAGCACGATGCGCACCGCGAAGAAGCATCCGCGCGCGAGGCCTGCGGGCACGAGACCGAACGACCCGACGAGCGCCACCGGCGGCAGGCTGCCGAAGAGCCCCGGCTCCTGCCCCATCAAGGGCGGCGCCGCCCCCGGAGCGGCCTGGCCCACATCGAAGGCGAACCCGTTGAACACGACCGCGAACGCCGCGAGCACGTACACGGGCACGAGCAGCGCGAAGAACCGCCGCAGGGGAATGCGCGACGAAACCGCCGCCGCCGCGAACAGCGCGCCGCACAGCACCAGCCCCGCCCACGTGTCCACGAGAAACAACATGACCGAGTACATCGCGAGCAGCACGATCTTCACGCGCGCGTCGCACGCGTGGATCGGCGAGGTTCCGGGGATGTAGGAGCTGACGTTGATGCGCATGCTGGCAGTATGCCACAAGTGCCGGCCGCCCGCCGCGCATGGGGTGACAATTCCGCGCGTTCAGCGGAAGGCGCCGTCAGCGACCGCGCCGCGCCTCCGCGGACTCGCCGCTCCCGCGCCCGTGGGACCCGCTATCCTCCCGATAGAGCGCGAGCAGCGCCAAGCCAATCAGCGAGCACGCCCCCACCAGGAGGAACGCTCCGCGGAACCCTTCGTCGAGCGTGCTCTGGAACGTGTCCTCGATAGTCCCCGCCCGCTCGTCGATGGCGGCAAGGTACTGGTCCTCGGCGGCATCGACCGCCTCGGACGGCATCCCGGCGGCCGTCGCCGCTTGCGCTATCTCGGTCTTCGCCAACGTCTTCACGCTGCCGACGATCGTCGTCACGTCCGAATTCTCCATCAGCTGCTGCAGGTCGGGAGGCAGTCCCGCGCCCCCGCCCTCCCCGCTTGCCAGCTGCGCCATCGAAGGCCCGTTCGGCACGTCGGGCAGCACGCCCATGATGCGATCGGGCACGGCCATGCCCGCATGCGCGATGAACGCCACCAGAACGGCCGGGGCCACCGCCGTCCCCACCGAGCGCACGAGCGACAACGTTGCCAGCGCCGAGTTCGACTCGCTCTCCTTCGTCTTCGCCAGCATCATGTAGTTGAGCGGCGTGCCGATGGTGAAGCCCATCCCGATGCCGATAGCCACCAGGCTGACGATCAGCGTCGCCAGGTTCGCGAACCGCGTCGCCACGAGCGCCAGGAACAGCGCGCCGGCGGCCGAGGCGGCAAGCCCGAAGGCCAGCACGGCCTTCACGCCGAACCGATCGATGAGCTTGCCCGATACCGGGGCCCCCACGCCCGCGAACGCCGCGAGGACGATCACCACGTAGCCGCCGCTGCCCGAGGGCAGCTTCAGCACGTTCTCCGCGAACTGCGGGATGAAGATGATCCCCATCAGGATGACGCCCGTGATCACCGACAGCACGAGCGTGACGAGGATATCGCGGTTCCGGAAGTACGAGAGGTTCAGCACCGGGTCGGCCGCCCGCCGCTCGATGAGCACGAACAGCGGCAGCAGCACCACGAAGGCCAGCAGGAACGGCCACACGTCCGTCGACACGAGGGAAGCGCCCACGTTGAAGAAATCGAGGTTCTTCAGGCCGTACAGGAGCGACAGCACCATCGTCACGAGCACCGCGATACCCAAGCCGTCGATGGGCTTCACCTCCTCGGCGCGCGTGTTCGGCAGCACGAACACCCCTGCTGCGACGATAACCGCGCAGATGGGCACGTTCACGTAGAAGATGAACTGCCAGTTCGTCTGGCCGAACAGCGAGAGTATCAGGCTGCCGGCCGATGCGCCGAAGATGTTGGCGATGCCGTAGACGCCGCCCACCAGGCCCAGCGCCAACCCGCGCTTCTCGGGAGGGAACGTGGTGCCGAACTCGGCGGTGGCCACCGGCACGATGCCGCCTCCGCCGATCGCCTGCACGGCTCGCGCGCCCAAGAGCATCCAGAAGCTTCCCACGTCCTGCGCGAGACCGCACAAAAGCGACCCTGCGCCGAACAGCGCGATGCTGACCAGGTAGATGCGCTTGCGCCCCGAGCGGTCGGCCAGCTTGCCCATGACCGGGATGGCCGCCGCGTACGCCAGCGTGTAGATGGTGATGATCCACACGCTCATCTGGTCGGTGATGCCGAGGTCGCCTTGGATGACGGTACGCGCGGGCGTGACGATGCCGGTGTCGAGCGCGCCAATGAACAGGCCCAGCAGGTACACGGCGGCGATGAGGACGAATCCCTTGCCATGACCGGCCCGGACGGTCCGGCTTGGGGAGGGAGATGCAGCGGAAGAACCCATGGAATTGCCTTTCAGACGGCGCGGCCGAGCGGATGGAAAAGAGAAGCCCGCAGCTCATGCTACGGGCTTCGGAGGGGCAGGAGGGCGCGTGGGCGCTACATGCGTTCCTTCATGTTCTCGGCACCCTGCTTGATGTTGTCCTTCGCGTCGGACGCGGCCTCCTTGATGGCCTCGCCGGCCTTGCCGAGCGAATCCTTGACGGAGTCCATGAAGCCCTCGGACTTCTGGTCCTTGCGGTTCTCGTGCTGCTGCGCGCGCATGGCGGCGTCGGTGCTTCCCGTCTGCTGGGCCACCTGATGCTCGCGGTCGGCGGCGGCGTCCTCGGCGCGGCGCTCGTTCACGCCCGCCTTCGCCTCGTGGAACGCGTCCTTCACGTTGTTCTTCACGTCGTGAGCCATGTCCTTTGCGCCGTTCTTCATATCGACGGACGCGTCGCCCGTCTTGTAAGCCTGATCGACCATTTCTGCTCCTTTCGGGAAGGTTCTGTGTCATCCCCATTCTAGGGATGGGGTGCCCGGCGTCGGCTTCCGGGGGAAAACGGCGCCGCAACGGTTCGCGCACAGGGAGCGCAGGATGCACCAGGCGAACCGGAACGGGCGCCCTTCGCGACGCCCGCGTCGCACCGGCGCGCCCGTTGCGCTGCCGGGAACGGCTAGTCGCGCTCGGACGCGTCGTTGGCCAGACGCTCCGTCTCGCCTTCCGCCTCGTCGAAGTCGAACGCGGTGGCGGCGGCCTCCACGGACTCCTTCTCGTTGCCGTCGCCGTCGACGGCCTCGACGTACTCCTCGGCCTCCTGCTTGACGGCACGCTCGATGCGCTCGAGGTCGTCGGCCGCCTCGCGGTTCAGCTCGTCCGCTTCGTCCGCGTCGATGCGGATATCCTCTTTCGTCGTGGTCTCGGCCATGGTTCGGCTCCTTTCGTCGGGAATCCCGCCAGGGGAAGGTAAGCTGTCCAGCCTATTGTAGCCACCGCCCCGACAGGACCGGTTTCCGCACGCTGACGAACGTGCAACGCTTGGATTCGGGACCGGAGACGGCGTCCGACGCATCGGCAGGGCGGCGGCGCGACGCTACCGCGACGAACCAGCAGGGCGGCGAGCCCGTCACTTCCGCGACGCGTTGTGGCGCACGTTGCCGAACAGGTCGATTACGGTATCCCGCACGTGCTCGATGAGCACGGGTATCTCGCGACGCACTTCGACCGCGGCCTGCTGGGAGTGATGCGCCACCTCGCCGGCGAGTCCCTGCGCATGGTCGCCCACGTCGCCGAAAGCGTCCTGCGCGTGCTGCTGCAGCTCGCCCGCCATGTCCTTCATGTGCCATGCCACGTTCATCTTGCCGTCGGTTGCAGGCTTCCCGTCTGCGGGTCCACGGTCTTCCATAGGAGCCTCTTTCCTAGCTGCGGATTGCCGGCGGGCCGCGCCGTGCGCCCGCTCCCCTTTATGGTAGTCCAGCGTGCGGAACCGCCGCGCAACCGCGGGAAAACGCGTTCTTGACGCATTGGTGGCGGCACTGGCCGAGCTTTGGCATACGCAAAAACGGGAGCCCGTGGGCTCCCGTTCGGATGCAGTGCTTATGCGCAGGTCGGGGAAAGGCTACTCGGCCTTCTCCTTCTCCACGGCCTCGGCCTCGGCGGCCTCCGCATTCTCGGCGGCGGCTTCCTCGGCCTGGTCGGCGGCCTCCTCGGCCTTGGCCTCCTCGGCCTCCACCTTGGTCTCCTCGGCCTTGGCCTCGTTGTCGGCCTTCTCGACCTTCTTCGGGGCGGCCTTCTTCGCAGCCTTCTTGGCAGCGGGCTTGGCCTCGTCCTTCTTCGCCTTCACCGGCTCGGTCACCAGCTCCATGATAACCATGGGGGCGTCGTCGCCCTTGCGGGGACCCAGCTTCATGATGCGGGTGTAGCCGCCCTGGCGGTCCTGGAACATGCCCTGCGCGACCTTCTCGAAGATCTCGCGCACGAGCTCCTTGTCGCCCAGCGCCGCAATGGCGAGGCGGCGGGAATGCAGGTCGCCCTTCTTCGCCCACGTGATGATCTTGTCAACGTCGGGGCGGATCTCCTTGGCGCGCGAGTCGATCGTCTTGATGCGGTCGTTCGCCAGCAGCGCGCACACCAGGCTCTTCTTCATGGCCTTGGTATGGCTGGTGTCGGTGCCCAGCTTGCGCCCCTTCTTGTAGTGTCTCATGATCTCGTATCTCCTAAAGCTTCAAATTGAGGTCCATGGAAATGAGCTTGTCCTTCACTTCCTCGATGGACTTCGCACCAAAGTTCCTAATGTTCAGCAAGTCGTTTTCGGAGAACTCGACGAGCTGGCGGACGGAATGGATGCCGGCGCGCTTCAGGCAGTTGTAGGAGCGGACGGAAAGGTCCAGGTCCTCGATCTGCTTGTCCAGCTCGGCATTGGACTCCTGCCCCTCGGGCGCGAAGATGGAAGGAACCTCGCCTTCCTCCTCGTCCACGATGTCGGACAGGCCCAAAAACGCCCCCATGTACTGGTTGATGATGTTGGCGGCACGGCACACGGCCTCGGAGGGCGCGATGGAGCCGTCGGTCTCAACCTCCAGCACGAGCTTGTCGTAGTCGGTGCGCTGACCCACACGGGTGTCGGTGACGTTCAGCGTGCACCGGCGGACCGGCGAGAACAACGAGTCAACGTGGATGACGCCGATGGGGTCCTCGGTGCGCTTGTTGCGCTCCGCGGACACGTAGCCGCGACCCACCCCGATGCGGATCGTCATGTCCAGCTGGCCGCCGTCGGCAACCGTGGCAATGACGTGCTCGGGGTTCACCAGCGTGAACTCGGTGGGGATGTCCAGGTCGGCACCCGTCACCGTGCAGGGGCCCTCGGCGGACACATGGGCCGTGGCCTCCTCGATATCCTCGTTGAGTGCCGAGAACACGAGGCCCTTCACGTTCAAGACGATGTCCGTGATGTCCTCGATGACGCCCTCGGCCGTCGTGAACTCATGCTGCACGCCCTCGATCTGGATGGCGGTGGCTTTCGCCCCGTCCAGCGACGAGAGCAGCACGCGGCGCATGCAGTTGCCCAAGGTGTAGCCGTAGCCACGCTCGAGCGGTTCCACGACGAAACGCGCGACAGTTTCGTTGACTTCTTCCGTTGTTACCGTAGGCCTCATGAACTCTGTCATGTTGTGTAAGCCTCCTTACTATGCCGCGATTATTTCGAGTAAAGTTCGACGATGAGCTGTTCGCGAATGTCCAGATCGATTTGATCGCGTTGCGGGAGAGCAAGCACGTTGCCTTGCAGTTTCTCGATGTCGACCTCGAGCCAGGCCGGCACCTGCACGCGCTCGTTGGAGATGAGCGCGCTCTTGATGACCAGCAGGTCCTTGGCCTTGGGGGCCACGGCCACCAGGTCGCCCGCCTTCACGCGGAACGACGGGATGTCCACGCGGCGGCCGTTCACGGTGATGTGGCCGTGACGCACCTGCTGACGGGCCTCGGCGCGCGACTTCGCGAAGCCAAGGCGGTACACCACGTTGTCCAGACGGCTCTCGAGGATGCGCAGCAGGTTCTCGCCCGTGACGCCCTGCTGGCGGCCGGCGATCTCGTAGTAGTGATGGAACTGCTTCTCCAGAACGCCGTAGATGCGCTTGGTCTTCTGCTTCTCACGCAGCTGCAGACGGTATTCGCTTTCCTTGATACGCTTCTTGCCGGCCTCGCCGGGCGCGTAGTTGCGGCGCTCGATCGCGCACTTGTCCGTGTAGCAGCGGTCGCCCTTCAGGAAGAGCTTCGCACCTTCACGACGGCACAAACGGCAGTCCGCTCCAGTATAACGAGCCATAATACTTCGATCCTTTCAGTTACACGCGACGACGCTTGCGCGGACGGCAACCGTTGTGCGGAATGGGTGTGCAATCCTGAATGCTGGAGACTTCCAGGCCGGCGGCCTGCAGCGAGCGGATGGCCGTCTCGCGACCCGAACCCGGGCCCTTGACGAACACCGCCACCTTGCGCAGGCCATGCTCCATGGCCGTCTTCGCGGCGGCCTCGGCGGCCATCTGCGCGGCGAACGGCGTGGACTTGCGGGAGCCCTTGAAGCCAACCGTGCCGGCGGACTGCCAGGAGATCACATTGCCCTGGGGATCGGTGATGCTCACAATGGTGTTGTTGAACGTAGACTTGATGTGCGCGGCGCCCACGGCGATGTTCTTACGCTCGGAACGCTTGATGCGCGTGCGCACGTTTTTCTTTGCTGCCACTTAAGCTACCTCACTTCTTCTTTCCGCCGATTTGCTTACGAGGACCCTTGCGGGTACGCGCGTTCGTGTGCGTGCGCTGTCCGCGAACGGGCAGGCCGCGACGATGGCGCAGGCCACGATAGCAACCGATCTCCATGAGGCGCTTGACGTTCTGGGAAACCTCGCGGTGCAGGTCGCCCTCCACCTTGATGTTCTCCTGGATGTAGTCGCGCAGCTTGGTCAGATCGTCCTCCGTGAGGTCCTTGATGCGGACGTCGGGATCCACGCCGGTTTCGGCGAGGATCTTTTTGGAGGTGGTCAGACCGATGCCGTAGATGTAGGTCAAGCCGATTTCAACGCGCTTGTCGCGAGGAAGGTCGACACCAACAAGACGAGCCATAGATGATTCTCCTCTTTCCTAGCCCTGACGCTGCTTGTGGCGCGGGTTCTCGCAGATGACGAGCACCTTGCCATGGCGTCGGATGATCTTGCATTTGTCGCACATTTTCTTGACCGAAGGACGTACCTTCATAATCAATTCCTTTCGGTTTATGTGTACCTTAATCTATACATACGCCCAGCCGCAGGCGGTTGTTTTCGTGCTTGCCGTGTGCCGCATGGCACACAAAATGCGCACACCTGGTTCACAGGCCGTGCAGATTCGCGCGCTTACTTGAAGCGGTACGTGATGCGCCCGCGGTTCAAGTCGTAGACGGACAGTTCCACCGTCACCTTGTCCCCCGGGAGGATCTTGATGTAGTGCATACGCATCTTGCCGGAGATATGGGCCAATATCTTGTGGCCATTTTCGAGCTCCACCCTAAACATAGCGTTCGGCAACGCCTCCAGGACGGTCCCCTCGAGCTCGATAACATCTTCTTTGGTCAAAAGTGCTCCTTCAAGCAAATCGTCACTAAACAGCAACCATAGATGATACCAAAAGTTTCGGGGAAAGGGAGAAGAAAATAAACGAGCGCACAACACCAACAAACCCGCTGGTTCGAAGTCACCTGCTTGCCAGGCGTGCGGTTCGATGCCGCGCGGTCCTCGCCGGAGAAACGGGACCGCCAGGTATTCGCGCCAAGCGCAGCCGCCTTGTCGGCTTGGGGTCGCGCAACCTACGACGGCTGCAACCGACCAACTGGCTGGGCCACCAGGATTCGAACCTGGATAGCTGGTACCAAAAACCAGAGTCCTGCCGTTGGACGATGGCCCAGTTTGGTGCGGAGCGCTTGCAACGCGGCGCGTCTTGCCAGGCGCCGTCTGCGCAGACGTTGAAATGGTGGGCCGTGAGGGAGTCGAACCCGCGACCTTGGGATTAAAAGTCCCCTGCTCTACCAGCTGAGCTAACGGCCCACGTCTGCAATGCGCGAGTATCTATTCTAGCCGGGGCGGGTGAGACGGTCAATGAAAATGTTCGCAACACCCGCCTGCGCACGAGAAGAGCGCAGTCTGCGGCACCGCAAAAGGGTGCCCCGGCGAAATGCTGAACGGGGGGCCGGCCAGGCACATTCCGCCTCCCGGTTGAAACGAAGCCGTAACATACGCGCCGCCTCGGCGGTACTACAATCGAGGGGTATGCGTAACCTGCGGCGCTTCCGCGCGGCATCCCCGCCGTCTTCCGCCAGCCCGCCCTCCCGAAAGGCCGTGATAGCCATGTGGTGCTCTAAAGTTCTCGTCGCCTACGACGGATCGACCCCTTCTGCGAAAGCCCTCGATCTCGCCCAGTCCATCGGCGCGCAGGATGAGCGCATCGAGCTGGTGTTCGTGCACGTGCTGAAGCTGTTCGCTCTGGGCACCGGTGCCGAGGGGCCGCTTATCGAGGAGGCGAACCGCGTTCACGCCGCGCTGCAGCAGCTGGCCGAGCGCGTGCCGAACAGGGCCCACGCGCACTTGCTGAAGGGCACGTCGCCGGCCGACCTGCTGCTGAAATGCGCCGAGGACGAGGGTTGCGACCTTATCGTCATGGGCAGCCGCGGCAAGGGCGGCGTGAAGGGGTACCTGGGCAGCGTGAGCTATGCCGTGGTGCAGGGGTCGCCCGTAGCCGTGCTCATCGCGAAGGACGCACCCGGCGCAGGAGCGGCCGGCGGGGCTATGGCAGCCGCGGCGGACGCGCCTGGCGCCGGGGAATCGGCAGCCACGACACCCGCAGCGGAGACCCCGGGCACGGGCTCCCAGGGCGCGAACCTGACCGGCGCACCGAACGACAAGGCGGCGCGCTAGCATGTCGGCTGCAACGCAGGCGAGGCTCTGGACGAAGGACTTCACGCTGGGCACGGCGGTGAACTTCCTGCTCATGGTGAACTACTACGGCCTCATGGTCGTGGTGGCCGACTACGCCATGAAAACCTACGACGCACCCGCAGCCACGGCCGGCCTGGCCGCGAGCATCTTCATCATCGGTGCCCTCGCGGCGCGCCTCGTCAGCGGCCGCATCATGGACAAGGTGGGGCGCAAGCGGCTGCTGGTCATGGGCGCGATCGGCGAGGTGGTGTTCTCGGTGCTCTACTTGGCCGGGCTCGGGTTCGCCCCCCTGTTCGCCACCCGCCTGCTGCACGGCTTCGCTTACGGGGTGTGCTCCACCACCATCGGCACCATCGTAACGGCGCTCGTGCCGGACAGCCGCAAGGGCGAGGGGGTGGGCTACTACATGCTGTCCGTGACCTTGGGAGCGGCCATCGGACCCTTCCTGGGCATGTTCCTCTCGCAAAACGCCGGCTTCTTCCCCTTGTTCGTGACTACAGCCGCCGTAGCCGGCTTGAGCCTTCTGGCCGCCGCTCAGCTGAAGGTGCCCGAGGCGGCGCAGGAGAGCGACGCGGATATCGAGGAGGCTGCCGAGGAGATAGCGCGCGACGAGCGCGACGAGCGTGCCGGCGACTTCCGCGTGCCGCGCTTCGACCTGGGGAACTACCTGGAGTCCAGCGTGCTGCCCATCGGCGCCGTGTGCGCGCTGCTGTTCTTCTGCTACTCCAGCCTGCTCGCGTTCCTCACGCCGTTTGCCGCCGAGAGCGGTCTGGAACAGCCTGCCAGCTTCTTCTTCGTGGTGTACGCCGTGGCCACGTTCGTCACGCGGCCCTTCACGGGAAAGCTGTTCGACCGCAAGGGCGACCGCGTGGTCATGGTGCCGGCGTTCATCGCGTTCATCGTCGGGATGGGCCTGCTGGCAACCGTGTACCGGCCCGCGGCCATGCTCGCGGCGGCGGCGCTGCTGGGCTTCGGCGTGGGCACCGTGCAGGCAAGCGGGCTGGCGCTGGCTGTGCGCATCGCCCCCGACGACCGGCTGGGCCTGGCGAACTCCACGTTCTACATCCTGCTGGACGTGGGCGTGGGCCTGGGCCCGCTGCTGCTGGGCCTGGTGCAGCCAGTGCTGGGCTTCCGCGGCCTGTTCGAGGCTATGTCGCTGGTGGCCATCGTCGCGTTGGCGGCGTACCTGTTCGTCAGCCGCAAGCACGGCACCATGCGGCGCCGGCTGAGGGAAGTGGACGAATCTTAGGGCCTGGGAAGAGCTCGGAAGACCTCCGGCCGCGCGCTTGCCGGCCTCGCCTCTGCCCGAGCGTGCGCCCAAGCGCAAAACGTGCGCCCTCCTGCTGCATCTGCGGCAAGAGGGCGCGAGCGATCTCGGGAGGTCTCCCTTACCCCTCGGCGGGAACGAACGTGTCCTTGTCCGGCGCGAAGGACTGCATGGCCTCGATGGTGCGGGCGAACAGCTCGTCCAGCTCCCAGCCTAGCATCTCGGCTCCACTGCGGATGACGTCGCGGCTCACGCCGGCGGCGAAGCGCTTGTCCTTGAACTTCTTCTTGAGCGACTTCACCTCGAAATCCATGACGCTCTTGCTGGGGCGCATGACGATGGCCGCGCCGATGAGGCCCGTCAGCTCCTCGGTGGCGAACAGGACCTTCTCCATCTGCAGCTCGGGCTTGGGAAGCTCGGGGTTGAAATCCGACGTGTGGCTCTGGATGGCGCGGATGAGCTCGGGCGAGCCGCCGGCGGCCTCGATGTCCTTGGCCGCGTAGATGGTGTGCAGCTCGGGCTCGTCGTCGTGCTCCTCCCAGTCCAGGTCGTGCAGCAGGCCCACGATGCCCCAAAACTCCTCGTTCTCGGGGTCGTACTCGCGCGCGAAGTAGCGCATGGTCTGCTCCACCGTCTCGGCGTGCTCGATATGGAACGGGTCCTTGTTGTGCTCCTGCAACAGCGCGAACGCCTCGTCGCGCGTCATGCCGGCTTCAAGTGCGGTCATGGGCGATGCTCCTCTCGTTTTGCGGTCTGGTCATACTATAGCGGTGAGGGCGCTTCGGATGCCAGAGGCCCATCGGCAATCTTTTTCGGATTCCGAAGAAGATCTGGCCTGGATGTAATATACCGTGCATTTTTGTGCATTTCATTTTCTGCGCTTTGAACTGGTATTATGCACTATCGTTCCAGGTCAGAAGCTTGCACAGAAATGACCGGAATACTGCATTTGCCACCGCGCTTGCGGCCCTAGAACACGATGCCGAGCGCATTCGCAATGAGGCCCCAGAACACGCCCATCGCGTACAGGCCTCCGATGATGGCGACGTTCTGCTTCCAGTGGCGGTTCGTGCGCACGAGCACGAGCAGGCCCACGCCCGCGCTCACCAGCAAGCCGGCGAGCATCGCGCCCGAGCCCAGCACGCCGCTCACGTACAGCTGCGCGATGACCACGCTGGCCGCGCAGTTGGGCACAAGGCCCACGAGCGCCGATCCGAACACCGAGAGCACCGGGTTCGCACTGAGGAACTCGCCCAGCGCGTCCTCGCCTACCACCTCCAACACGCCGTTCAGCACGATGGTGATGATGAAGATGAACACCGTGACCTGCAGGGTGTGCTTGAGCGCGCTCTTGAGGATGCCGCCCTCGCCGTCATGGCAGTGGCAGTGGTCGCGCTCGCACAAGTCGTGGATGTGCAGCGGCGCATCGATGCGCCGCGCGAGGCGCATGCCGGCGTCCACGATGAAGCCCATGACCATGCCCACGACGATCTTCGCGCCGAGAATCTTGAGGATGACGTCCAGCGGCACCTGCTCGGCGATGAAGATGGGCAGCATCTCGTCGGACGTGGAAAGGAACACGGCGAACAGCGTGCCCAGCGTGATGACGCGCCCGGCCCAGAGCGTGGCCGCCACGGCCGAGAACCCGCACTGCGGCACCACGCCCACCACCGCTCCCACGATGGGGCCCGCGGCTCCTGCGCGCTGCACGGCCGCCTGCGCCTTGCCGCCGGTCTTATGCTCGAGCCACTCCATCACCAGGTAGGTGACGAAGAGGAACGGAACGAGGTACAGCGTGTCGGCGACGGAATGCTCCAGGACATGCCCGGCTATGTGCATGAATTCTTCCATAGGTTCGTATTGTAGTCCAACAGGGGCGTTCAAGCCGCGACGTAGCCGAACAGTCACATGGAACCGATGCGTGCGGTCTTTCCGCCGCCGATTGCAACCGGCAATAAACAGGGCGAGGATTCCGCCCGATAGGGGGGGGGGACAACGCCTGACCTCGAGCGCAGGGCGGAGCGTATCGATAAGCAGGCCTATCCGCGTCGAACAGCACGTGCTACGGGGCGGCTATGCGAGCCGATGGGCTATACTGGAAGGCATTACCGCACTTTCATAGACGCCGGGGGAGGCAGCATGGGAACGCAGCAGGCTGGATGGTATCCAGACCCGTCAGGGAACGCGACGAGGCTTCGCTATTGGGACGGCATGCAGTGGACCAACGATTTCGCGGACGCCCAGCCGACGGCTTGCCCCGAGGGAGGCTACCGCGCCCCCGCCTACGGGCAACCCGTCGTCGCTCCCGTTTACTATCCGTCGGCAACGACCGAGAGCGACCGGACGCTCAGGCTGATCGCATTTATCTTCTGCCTCATCTCCACTATCTCGGTGGGATGGGCCATCATCCCGCTCGCTTGGATGATCCCGATGAGCGTCCATTGCTGGGGCGTTTACCAGGGGACAAAGCCGAACACGGTGGCGTTCGGCGTGTGCACGCTCATCTTCGTGACCGTGGTAGGCGGCATCCTGCTGCTCGTGTCGAAGAAGGAGCGCTAGCCGGGCGGGCGACATTTAGCCCCGCCTCCGCATCGCCCTCATCGCACCCGAAGCTGTGGGCGACCCGGCGGCTGGCGTGAAAAGCAACGCGCCGGCCAGAAAACGAAGCGGGGCGGCCCATCGGCCGCCCCGTTCTCCGAGTTAGGGATACGCTGGCCGGGCGCGTAAGCGCCCGCAGCGTCTCAGGTGGTTCCGGCGGCCGGGCGGCTGCCGGAACCGGGGGGTCTTACATCATGCCGCCCATACCGCCGCCGGCACCGGCCATGGCAGCCAGGGCCGCCGGATCCGGGTCCTTCGGGATGTCGTTGATGGTGGCCTCGGTGATGAGGATGAGGGCCGCCACGGAGGCAGCGGACTGCAGCGCGGTGCGCGTGACCTTGACGGGGTCGTTCACGCCCATTTCGATCATGTTGCCGTACTCGCCGTTGGCGCAGTTCAGACCTTCGCCCTTGCCCATGCCCTTCACGCGCTCCACCACGACGCTGCCCTCGAAGCCCGCGTTCTGGGCGATGGCGCGCATCGGGGCCTCCAGCGCCTTGCGGATGATGGCCACGCCGACTTCCTCGTCCTTGTCGACCGACGCGATGTTGTCGAGCGCGGGCAGCGCGTCCACGAGCGCCACGCCGCCGCCGGCGACGATGCCCTCTTCCACGGCCGCGCGGGTCGCCTGCAGGGCGTCCTCGATGCGGGACTTCTTCTCCTTGAGCTCGGACTCGGTCGCGGCGCCCACCTTGAGCACGGCCACGCCGCCGGACAGCTTCGCCAGGCGCTCCTGCAGCTTCTCGCGGTCGAAGTCGGAGTCGACGCGCTCGAGCTCGGCGCGGATCTGGTGGATGCGGTCCTCGATGTTCTTCTTGTCGCCGGCGCCGTCCACGATGAGGGCGGTGTCCTTCGTGACCTTGACCGTCTTGGCGTGGCCCATCATGTCGATGGTGGCGTCGGCCATGGTCATGCCGAAGTCCTTGTCGATGACCTGCGCGCCCGTGACGGCTGCGATGTCCTCCAGGATGCGCTTGCGGCGGTCGCCGAAGCCGGGGGCCTTGATGGCGACGCAGTTGAACGTGCCGCGCAGCTTGTTCAGCAGGATGGTGGCCAGGGCCTCGCCCTCCACGTCCTCGGCAACGATGAACAGCGGGCGGCCGGAGCGCATGACCTCCTCCAGCAGCGGGACCATGTCCTGGATGCTGGTGATCTTCTGGTCGGTGAGCAGGATGTAGGGGTCGGAGAGGACGGCTTCCATCTTCTCCATGTCGGTGGCCATGTACGGCGAGATGTAGCCGCGGTCGTACTGCATGCCCTCGACGATGTCGAGCTCCAAGTCGAACGAGGCGGCGTTCTCCTCCACGGAGATGGCGCCGTCGTTGCCCACTGCGTCCATGGCCTCGGCGATCTTCTCGCCGATCTCGGCGTCGCCGGCGGAGATGGTGCCGACGTTCGCGATCTGCTCCTTGGTGGACACGGGCGTCGCGTCGGCCTTGATGGCGTCGACGATGGCGTCGGTGGCCTTCTGGATGCCGCGGCGGATGCCCAGCGCGTCGGCGCCGGCCGTCACGTTGCGCAGGCCCTCGGACACGATGACGTCGGCCAGCAGCGTTGCGGTGGTGGTGCCGTCGCCGGCCACGTCGTTCGTCTTCACGGCAACCTCGCGGACCAGCTGGGCGCCCATGTTCTCGATCGGGTCCTCCAGCTCCACTTCCTTGGCCACGGTCACGCCGTCGTTCGTGATGGTGGGGGCGCCGTAGGACTTCTCGAGCGCCACGTAGCGGCCCTTGGGGCCGAGCGTCACCTTGACGGCGTTGGACAGCTTGTTGACGCCGGCCGCGAGCGCGCTGCGCGCGTCGGCCTCGAACTTGATCTCTTTAGCCATAGTGTGCCTATCCTTTCAGCGTTAGCTTGGGTTGCTTCGGTTTACGCGAACACCGCGTACAGGTCGTCGGCGCGCAGGATCATGACGTCCTCGCCGTCGACGGTGATCTCGGTTCCGCCGTACTTGCCGTACAGGACCTTGTCGCCTTCCTTGACCGGCACGGGAATGAGCTTGCCGTCCTTGTCGAGCTTGCCCTCGCCCACGGCCAGGACGGTGCCCGTCTGGGGCTTCTCCTTCGCTTCGGTAGCGAGATACAGACCGGATGCCGTCGTCTCCTCAGCCTCGTCCTGCTTGATGATGACGCGATCACCCAATGGTTTCAAGTTCATAACGTAGCCTTCCTTTCGTCCGTCTCTTGTCCGAAACTGGTTGTAGCACGTTTGCTATTTAACCACTCCGTTGCGGTGACTGCTAGCACTCATGGGTAACGAGTGCTAAACATTGCGTTATCATAGCAGCCTCGTTAGCGAATGCAAGCAAAATTGAGGAAATCTCAGTGCCCTTGACTGAGGTTTTGCATAATCGCCACAATTCGTTCGATGGACTCCTGAAAGTTTTTGTGCTTTTGCACAAAAACGGTCTGGGGAGTGGCCGGCGAGGCGGGCGCGGGACGGCGCGGGCGGGGTTGCGAAGGGGCGCGGCGTAGCGCTGCAGCACAGACGCGGGCGGCGCTTGCAGGGCGGCGGGAGCGGGAGCAGGACGATTCTGCAGCGCGAACGAGGCGGCGCGGGCGGGGTTGCGAAGCGGACGCGAGGCGGCAGCACGATCGCTTCGCGGCGCTGCGGTGCAATCGCCGACCGACGGGCGCGGCCGCACATGCCGCCGCGCCGTGACCGATGCTAGCGCTCGCCCGGCCTCACGAGGCCGCCCTCGTACGCCCTCACCACCAGCTGTGCGCGGTCGTGGGCGCCCAGCTTCGCCATGATGCGGGCGAGGTGCGTCTTCACCGTGGCGGACGAGATGAACAGCTCGGCGCCTATCTCGTCGTTCGTCATGCCGCGGGCCACCTGTACCAGTATCTCGCGCTCGCGCTCGGTGAGCGCGGAGAACGCGCTGCCGCCTTCCCCTGCGGCCACGCCGGCACCGGCCGCAGGGCGCATGCGCACGAACGTCTCCACCAGGCGCCGCATCACCGAGGGCTGGATGAGCGCGTCGCCGGCCGCCACCACGCGCACGGCGGCGGCGATGTCGTCGGGCTCGGCGTCCTTCAACAGAAAGCCGCCCGCCCCGGCCGCGAGCGCGTCGTAGACGTACTCGTCGATGTCGAACGTGGTGAGGATGAGCACGCGCACGTCGGCGAGCGCCGGATCGCCCGTGATGGCGCGGGTGGCCTCGATGCCGTTCAGGTGCGGCATGCGGATGTCCATGAGGACCACGTCGGGCACGAGGCGGCGAGCGAGCTCCACGGCCTCCTCGCCGTCGCGCGCCTCCCCCACGATGGAGAAGCCGTCGTACGAGGACAGGATCAGGCGGAACCCGCTGCGCACGAGGTCCTGGTCGTCGGCCACCACTAAGCGCAGAGGACGCTCGCCCGCCGAGCGGACCGGCACCTCCCCCGCCGCCGAGCGCGCCTCTCGCAGATGCCTCTCGATCATGACGCCTCCTTCTCCGCTCCCAGGGGAATGCGCGCCTCCACGCGGAACCCGCCGCGCGGGCGCGGGCCGGCTGCGAACGTGCCGCCCAGAAGCCCCACGCGCTCGGCCATTCCCGCAATGCCGTGGCCGCGCCCGTCCGTCTCGGCCGCCGCGCCCCTGCCGTCGTCCTCTACCGACAGGTTCGCGCCTGTCGGCCCCGTAGCCAGGCGTATCGTCGCCGCATGCGCGCCGGCGTGCCGCACGATGTTCGTCGCGGCCTCGCGGGCGATGCCGTACAGTGCCACGTCCACGAACGCCGGCACGGCGGCGCGGTCGTACCCGCCCGCATCCAGCGCCACGTCCACGCCGGCACGGCGCAAGTAGGCAGCGAGGTCGTCCAGGCGCTCGGTGCCGGCCGTGGGTTCCGTCTCGGCCGCGGGGTCGCCGGCTCGCAGCACGCCTATCATGCCGCGGATCTCCTCGAGGGCGTCCTTCGCCGTCGTGCGCGCAGCGGCGATTGCGAGCTTTGCCGCCGCCGGGTCGCGGTCGACCAGGCGCTCGGCCGCGGCCGCCTGGATGCTCACCGCGGAGAGCGAGTGCGCCGTAATGTCGTGCACCTCGCGGGCTATGCGCACGCGCTCCTCCTCCACGCGCCGGGCCGCCTCCTCCTCGCGCGAGCGCTCCGCCTCGAGCGCGCGCCGCTCCGTCTCCGCCACGTAGGCGCGGTGCGTGCGGTATGCGTAGCCCGCGAGCGCCGCAGCCGCCAGGAGCGCGACGTTCTGGAAGCGCGTGAAGAAGGCGAGGCTCGCCGTGCGCGAGGGCGCGTCGGCGAACAGCACGCCCGCCACGGCCAGGGCGACGGCGACGGCGGCCTCCGTGCGCCCGCGCTCGCAGGCGATGGTGTACAGCGCCACCACGGGGCCCACCACCGTGAGCGAGAAGCCGCGGAACGCGCTCTGCAGCCCCAGGAACGTGATGAGCACGAACAGGAACACGGGCCATGGGAACCGCCTCCGCGCCGCGAGCGGCAGCGTGGTCAGCGCCAGCGCCACGAACACCGACGTGTCGGGCACGACGTTCACGATGCCCAGGTACTGGCGCAACTCCAGGTCGGGGATCACGATGGACGAAGCCGTGAGCATGAGCTGCCCGCAGCCGAACAGGAACGCCGCCAGCATCACGGCGACGTCGACCGCCCAGTCCTTGGGCGCCATCGGGCGGTTGTTCACAAGGAAGTTCTCCATGTCTGCCATGGTACGCGACCCGGCCCCGCCGCGCCATACACCAACCGAGGTAATTGGAGTATCCGAACGCGCCTACCGGGAGCCGGGAGCCTCGCCGCCGCCGTCCGCGCCGCGCTCTTCCTCCACGAGGTCGATGAGCTGCTGGCGGGTGTGGACCTCGAGCTTGGCATAGATATTGCGCACATGGCTGCGCACGGTGTTCTCGCTGACGTACAGCACGCCGGCGATATGAGCTTTCGTGCGGCCGCGCGCCAGATAGCGCATGATCTCCGCCTCGCGCTCGGTGAGGTTGCCCGCTGCGGCCACGGCCGCGCATCGCGCATCGAATGCGTCATCGCCCTCGGCCGCCGCGATGGCCGGGGCAGGCGCCGCCACGGCCGCACCCGCCGGCGCCGAAACCGAGCCCGCCGCATCCGCATCGCCGCGCCGTCGGCGGCGCCGGTCGCGCGACACGAGCACGGCCGCCAGCGACAGCGCGTAGATCACGGCCATGATGACCACCAGGTAGCGCATGAGGTGCTCGCTCTCGCCGAACAGGCCGCCCGGCAGCGAGCCGATGGCGTACCCGCCCAAGAGCGCCGCGGCCAGGCAGACGCGCGCAAGGCACGCGGCCGCCCCCATGAGAACGTAGGGCGACAGGTTCCGCACGTGCGCCGTCTCGGCCACCACATACGTGATGAGCAGCGCAATGAAGTAGTAGCCGCCCAAGAGCACCGTGCTGAAGAAGAGGTTGAACTGCTCGCCCAGAAACGGCAGGAACACCAAGAGCGAGGCGATGATGGCATGAGCACGCGGAACGCCGTGGACACCCGCGGGATGCGCTGCACCACGAACACGACGACGCAGAACGCCAAGATGCCGATGAGCATGCCCACCCCCGACACCGAGCCCGACCCGGCGAACGTGACGGACCCGGCCAGCATGAAGCTGTTGAGCAGCCCGATCACGGCCTCCATGACGCAGAACGCAACGAGCGAGTCTCCCAGCTCCAAGAACGCGTCGCGGTACGATCCGCGCGGCGCGGCCTTCAGATGCCCGCGCGCCGCCTTGCCCGCGCAATCGCCCGCCGCGCCTTTTCCCACCGCCATCGTCACGACCGCGCCGCCTGCCCTCGCGCCCGCCGCACCCGTGCGCAACGCGCGCCGCACGTACCGCGCGCACAGCACCATGACGACCAGGGCCGCACAGCTCGCAGCCGCCCGCGCGCCGCCGGACAGACCCGAGAGCACCGACGACGTCACCATGTTCACCAGCATGCTGAGCGCGATCTGCGTGACGATGGCGCGCGGCTCCTGGCAGGCCAGCACCTCCACCCACACGAGCGACAGCATGACCGACGCCGCCCCGAGCAGCACGCCCGGCACGATGAGCGCCAGATCGGATGGCATCCATGAGAAAACGCCGAACAGGGCGCACAGGCTCGCCGCCACGAACAGCGCCGCGGGCGCCACGTAGGGCATGGACAGCGGGCCCAGCCGCCCGCGCAGCACCAGCGCGATGACGGTGACCGAGCACACGACCACCGAGCAGGCCACCACCACGTTGAAGAACAGGTCGGGGACGAACAGGAACGGCGCCTCCACCGAGGCGAACGCCGACAGGTAGGAGTTGGCGTTCACGCCACGGAACAGCCCGTAGCCCACGATCACCACGAGCGAGAACAGCCGCGGGTCCACCGCGCGCGGCGAAGCGGCCGGCGCTGCGCGCCCCGACCCCTCTGCGCTCGACGCGTGCCCTGCGGCGCGCTTTCCCCTCCCCGCATTCATCATGCGCCCATGATACCGGAAACGCCTGCACGTGCGAGAGGCGAAACCGCAGGATAACGGCAGCAGAAGGCAATATAGCCCGAAACGGACGGTGACGGGGGCGGCCCGCGGACCTAGAGTGGGGGCATCGTCGCGAGGACGATCGACAGGGATTCCGCCTTGCGCCCGGCAACGACCGGCGCAAGGCGGACAAGCAGAGGGAACAGGGAGGATTATTATGGAGAGCAGCATGAACCGACGCAACTTCCTCAAGGCAGCCGTGGCTTCGGGTGCCGTGCTCGTGGCTGGCGGCGCGCTGGCCGGCTGCGCGCCCAACGGCGGCGGCAAGGGCGGCAGCGCGAGCGAGGGCGACGCCGTGGTGGGCACCGCGCCCGTCAACTTCACCGAGGAGACCGACGTGCTCATCCTGGGCACGGGCATCGCCGGCATGTCGGCGGCCATGGACCCGGTGGAGGCGGGCCACAAGGTCATGCTCGTAGACAAGCTCGACCGCGTGGGCGGCGAGAGCTTCATCGCCTGCGGCGTCATGAACGTGGCGGGCTCCAAGATGCAGAAGGACGCCGGCATCGAGGGCGACCCGGAGACGAAGTGGCAGGCCTACGCTCCCATTCTGGAAAAGAAGGGCGAGACCGATGACATGGACTACAAGCACAACGTCTACGTCTATCAGACCGAATGGGCCGACCGCGTGGCATCCGACTACGGCGCGGTGTTCCAGCCCATCACCGACTACATGGACACGGGCGCGCCCACGTCCATGCTGCTGCCCGGCAACGGCATCGGCGACATGCAGGCCGTGCTCACGCCGCTGCAGAAGGGCCTGGAGGAGAAGGGCGCCACGTACAAGCTGAACCTGCGCGCTACGAACTTCATCGTGGACGGCGAGGGCACCCCCATCGGCGTGCGCTTCAACGACGAGAAGAACAACAAGCCCGTCGACATCAAGGCGCAGAAGATCATCGTGGCCACGGGCGGCTTCTCGTGCAACCAGGAGATGGTGTCCGCCTACCTGCCCAGCCAGCAGCGCCTCGGGCCGCTCACCGTGCACTCCATGGGCGAAGGCCACCAGATGTGCCGGGCGCTGGGCGGCGTGTACACGCACATGGACATGGAGGCCAACCGCATGAGCGACCTGGCCCAGGTCACGGTGTGGGGCTACTTCTCGCCACAGGTGCAGGTGACGCCGCAGGGCCGCCGCTTCATCAAGGAGGACCAGAGCCACGACTCGCCCGACAAGGCCGCCGAGCTCGAGCTGGGCTACTGGTGGACCATCTTCGACGACCAGACCATCAACGGCAGTCAGAAGTGGAACGTCGAGCTGAACATGAAAGGCAGCCCCGACCGCCTCGTGGGCCCGTGCGGCTCGCTCGACGAGCTGGCCGCGGCCATGGACGTGCCTGCCGGCACGCTCAAGGAGACGTTCGAGAAGTACGACGCCATGGTGGCCGCCGGCGAGGACACCGAGTTCGGCAAGAAGCTGTTCCTGAAGTCGCTCGCCGCGCCCTACTATGCCATGAAGCACTTCCCCTTCCGCTATAAGACGCACGGCGGCATGAAGATCACCACGGACAGCCAGCTCACGGACAAGGACGGCAACCCCATCCCCAACGTGTACTGCTGCGGCTCCACCGTCGCCGACAGCGGCAGCGACCTCTCCCCCAACGCCGGCAGCGGCCTGGTCAGCGGCAAGGCCGTCGTCGAGGCGCTGAAGGCGTAAACGAGGCGACCCTCCACCCCTCCCCAAGCGGGGCCCCGGCCGTTCCGGCCGGGGCCCCGCCCTCTCTCTACCTGCCGACCGAACGAGGCGCCCTTGCTCGTCTTCGGCAAAGGCGAGGTCGCGACCGCGGCGGGGAGGCCTGCAGCGAGTTCCGCACGAGCCGAACAGCCCAGCGGGCTGTTCGTGCGAGCCCAGGACTGCCCGAGCCGCAGGCCTCCCCGCCGCGGTCGCGACCATCCTTCGAGCCGAAAGCTACTTCCCCGCATCCCCCTCGTCGAGCGCCTTCGCCACCGCCCGCCCCACGATCAACCCGAACGCCCCGTTCGTCGCCAACCCCCCCACGCTGCCGGCCGCCACCGAGCCGCAGGCGTACACGTTCGCGATGGCTGAGCCCGCCGCGTTCAGCAGCCGGCCGTCGGCATCGGTGCGCACGCCGCCGCGTGTCTTGTAACGCACGGGGAACTGCTTGAGCGCGTAGTACGGCGGCTCGATCTCCTGCAGGAACGCCGTGCGGCCGAACGCATCGTCCTTGCCGGCGTCAACCGCCTCGCCGTAACCGTCGAACACCGCCTTGAGCGCTTCGGGCGCGATGCCCAGGCCGCCCGCCAGCGCCTCCACGTCGTCGAACGGCCCTGCCAAGCGCTTGGCGTTCTTCGTCGTAACCTGCGCGATGCTGCGCGCTTGGGCGCCGCTGGACAGCTTCTTGCCGAACAGCGTCCACCAGTAGCCCCGGTCGTCGGCCACGCAGGCATCGGCGGCGGCATTCAGGTCGTCCTCGCGCGCGAAGCGACGCCCGAGCGCATCCACGATGAGCACAGGGCCGAACAGGCCCCAGGCCGCAGCCTCGGGCAGGTCGCTCGTCAGGGGCGCGGCCTTGCCCATATCGCCCAGCTGGCCTCCCAGGTGAGCGCACAGCAGCTGGCCCTCGCCCATCGAGGCGGTGGTGTAGCAACCGATACGCTCCTGGGCAGGCACGTTTGCGTGTACGAGCGGCTGGCTCGAGGCGAACCCGCCGGTGGCCATGACCACGGCGTGCGCCCGCACGTCGGTGGCGGCGTCCGTCTTCGCATCGCGCAAGCGCATGCCGCATACCGCGCCGGACGCATCCACCACGAACGCCGAGGCGCGCAAGCCAGTGACGAATGCGGCGCCCTTCGACGAGAGCCCGTCGCGCAGCGGCGTCATGATGCTCTCCATGTCGCCCAATCCGCGCTTCGGCAACAGGATACGATCCGACGCGCCCGCCTTCACGTGGTCGCCGGGGTTCTCGAACTGGGCGCCGTACTCGTCCACCAGATGGTCGACCCATTCCGGCGCGGTCACGAACAACCGCTTGGCGAAGTCGAGATCGGTGATGCCGGCATCGGCGAACTCCTGGCGGCGTGTGTCCCATGCCTGCTCGGCCGTGGTTTCGATGCCGGCCTGCTTCTGCAACGCGCTGCCGGACACGTGCATGACGCCCGTGGACGAGTAGCTCTCGCCTCCCAGCAGCTCCAGCTTCTCCGCGATCATGACCGAGCGCCCAGCCTCGAGCGGCGCCATGGCCGCTGACAGCCCGGCGATGCCGCTGCCTACCACGAGCACGTCCACGTCGGACGAGAAGCTGACGTCGGGGTTCTCGAAGACGCGCGGCCCCTCTTCCTCCGAGGCGGCGGGGGCGAGCGGCGACGGCACCGCGCCCGACGAGCAGGCAGCCAAGCCCCCGCCCGCCGCGACGACGGCACCCGCACCCACGAGTTTGAAGAATGCCCGACGTTCCATGAGGCGGCGGCTCCTTTGATGGGAATTGCAGTTCATTACCGGATGCGCCGAGTATAGTGACCGCACGGGCGGGCGCGGCAGGACGACGGAGGGTTGTCACGCAATCTTCGCAAGGAAGCCGCCAAGGAATAAAGGCGTGGCGCCCCTTTACGCGTAGAAGGCCGCGTCGGGGAACGGGGGCTCCAGCGCGCGCTTGAAGGCGGTGGCGCGCACGGTGGACAGCACGCGCTGGACGGTGGCGGCGTCGAAGCCCTCGGCAACGAGCCGGTCGGCGCCTAGGCCGCGCTCCACGTGCGCCAGCAGCAGCGCATCGAGCGTGGGATAGTCCAGCCCCAGGCTCTTCTCGTCCTCCTGGCCGGGCGAGAGCTCGGCGCTGGGCGGCTTCGCGAACACGCGCTCGGGCACGGGCGGCACCGCGCCCGCGGCCTCGGCCTGGACGTTCCGCCAGCGGGCCACAGCGTACACGTCGGTCTTGTACAGGCCGCCGAGGGGGGCGAACGCGCCGGCCGTGTCGCCGTAGAGCGTGGAGTAGCCCATCATGGCCTCGCTCTTGTTGCTCGTGTTAACCAGCATCCAGCCATGTGCGTTCGACAGCGCCATCAGGCATACCATGCGGCAGCGCGCCTGCGTGTTCTCGGCCGCCAACCCCGAGAGCTCGCCGCCGCACGCGCGCGCCAGCACGCGCTCGAACGCCTCGTACGGCTCGCAGACGGACACGACCTGCGCCTCGATGCCCAGGTTGCCCGCCAGCTCCCGCGCATCCTCCACCGAGTGCTCGCTCGAGTACGGCCCCGGCAGCAGCACGCCGTGCACGTGATCGGCGCCGAACGCATCCACGCACATCACCGCCACGATGCTGGAATCCATTCCGCCCGACAGCCCGATGACCACGTCGGAGAACCCAGCGTCGTCCGCATAGCCTTGCAGCGCCTCGACGCAGAGGCGGTACCGCTCGCTCGTTTCCATATGCCAGCCTTTCGCTCGCGCCTGCCGTTGCGGCCAGTATGGGCGCCGATTGTTTCAACACGGTTGCGGGCGCTCCCCCGTTACTGGATCTCCCGGATGCGGTCGGCAAGCCACTCGGCCCAGGCTTCCACGCCGTCGCCCTTCGTGGCGGCGATGGGGAAGATGGGAGCCTGCGGGTTCAGCTGGCGCACGGCGGACTCGAACGCCTCGCGGTCGAAGTTGAACACGGGCAGGGTGTCCACCTTGTTCAGCACCACGGCCTCGGCCACCTGGAACACGCCGGGGTACTTGAGCGGCTTGTCGTCGCCCTCGGGAACGGACAGGATCATGACCTTCGCGTTCTCACCCAGATCGAAATCCGTGGGGCACACGAGGTTGCCCACGTTCTCCACGATGATGAGGTCCAGGCGCGCGAGATCCAGCACGTCCACGGCGCGCTTGAGCATGGCGCTCTCCAGGTGGCACGCGCCGCCCGTGTTGATCTGCACGGCGGGGATGCCCTGGGCCTTGATGCGCTCGGCGTCCACATTGCTGGCGATGTCGCCCTCGATGACGGCGATGTTGAACTCGTCGCGCAGCGCGTCGATGGTGGCCAGGATGGTGGATGTCTTGCCCGATCCGGGGCTGGCCAAGAGGTCGAGCACGAACACGCGGTTCTCGGCGAACCGCGCGCGAAGCTCGGAGGCCAGCTGGTCGTTCTTGTCGAGGATGGGCTGTTTCATATCTATCTGCATGATGGCTCCTTATTGGTCGCGCCCAGCATAGCAAACTTACGCGTCGGCAGAAACGGATTCCGCGGCGGCGGCCCCTTCTTCCTCGCCGTCGGGGATATCCACCTCTATCGAGTCGATCTGCAGCTCGCGGCCGGCGACGAGCTCGGTGGCGAAGCTCCCGCATTCGGGGCACAGCATATGGAAACGGTCGTGGTCGTACTCCGCGCCGCATTCCAGGCAGCGGCTGCGTGGACGGACCATGGCGATGTCCAGCTCGGCGCCGGCGCACAGCGCGTACTCCTGCTGCTCCGAAAGCGCCTCGAAGGCGAAGCGCAGCGCGTCCTCGATGGCCTCGGTCATCTCGCCCACCGACAGGCTCACCTTGAGCACCCGGTCGGCGCCGGCCTGCCTCGCGGACGTTTGAACGGCGTCCAGGACGCCCGTCATGATGCCCAGTTCGTGCATGATGCGCTCCTTAACGAAAAGGCCCGCCGATCAAGCGGCGGGCCTGATTGTCGGCACGGTTATTTCTTCGCTGCCCTGGCCTTCTTCCTGGCCAGCATCTCCTGCTTCAGCTCCTCTTCCTCGGCCTCTTCGCGCGCGAGCTCCTCGTTCTGCTTCTTGATGCGCTTGCCCAGCACGATGCGCGAGATGAGCAGGCTGCCCTCGTACAGCACCAGCAGCGCCGCGAACATGAGCAGCATGGTGACGGGCGAGGCGTCAGGGGTGACCATAGCAGAGATGACCATGAGCGCCACGTACACGGTGCGCCACGCGCCGCGCAGTTTCTTATACGGCACGATATCGAAGATCACCAGGTAGAACACCACCAATGGCAGCTCGAAGGCGAAGCCGAAGCCTATCTCGAACTTGATGATCATATCGATGTAGGACGACATGCGCGGGGCTATCTCGCCCAGGCCGGCCGCCTGGTCGGTGAGCCATTCGAACGCCGGGTTCAGGATGACCAAATAGCAGAACACCGTTCCGAACACGAACAGGGCCACGGCCGCTCCGAATGTCGGGACGAACCATTTGCGCTCCTTCGGCTTGAGCGCCGGCAGGAAGAATGCAAGGATCTGCCAGAGGATAACCGGCGAGCAGGCCACGATGGATGCCCAGATGGATATCTTGAAGCGCGTGGCGAACGACTCGAACGGGTCGAGCGCGATCAGCGCCAGCGAGCCGTCGGCGTTCTTGGGCAGGAAATCGAAGATGGGCTGGAGCAGGAACTGGCCCATCGTGGGCGTGGCCATGTAGAACACCACCACGGCGATGGCGAGGCACGCCACGATGCGCACAAGGCGCATGCGCAGCTCGCCCAGATGGTCGAAAAGGGGCATACGTGCCGGTCCGATAGGCATGGCTTATTCCCCCTTCTCGTTCGTCGTCGTGGGCGCGGCCTTGGCGGCCTCCTCAGCCGCCTTTTTCTTAGCAGCGCGCGTCGCCGCGGCCTTCTTCGCAGCAGCCGAGCGAGCCGCCGCCTTCTCGGCCTCGGTCTTTGCGGGTTTCGCTGCGGTGGACTTCGCTGCCGAGGGCTTCTTCTCCCCCGAAGCAGCTGCGGGCTTCGTCGCGGACTTTGCGGCCGGCTTCTTCGCGACCGGCTTCGTGCCGTACAGCTCGTCGGCCGAGGGCTTCGCCTTCGGCTCGGCCACCGGTTTCGCAGCCTCGGCCTTCGCCGGGGACGTTCCGGCCGCCGCCGTCGGGGCGGGCTTGGCTTCCTCGGGCTTCGCGAACGAGCCGTCAGGCCGTGCGACGGGCTTCGCCGCCGCCGCTGCGGCAGTGCCGGCGGCGGTGGCCGTCGCGGCCGTCGTAGCCTGCTTCGCCTCTTCGGCCTTCTTGGCGGCGCGCTCCTTGTCGTACCGGGCCTTGCGCTCGGAGAAGCTCTCCTGCTTCCCGGAGGCGGCCGGCGCCTGCTTCTTTTCGTCCTTGCCGATCTCTCCCACCTTCGCCAAAGCGTCGAGCGGGTTCTTGAACGGCTCGTCGGAATTCGGGTCGTAGACTTCCGTCTTGATGACCTTGTTCATCTCCTCCTGGGCGTCCCTGAATTTCGCGATGGCCTTCCCCAGCGTCTTCGCCATGGCCGGAAGCTTGTCGGGCCCGAAGATGAGGAACCCGAACAGCAGGATGAGAAAAAGCTCAAATGGACCTATACCAAAC
Source organism: Gordonibacter urolithinfaciens (assembly GCF_900199375.1). Classification (NCBI taxonomy): domain Bacteria; kingdom Bacillati; phylum Actinomycetota; class Coriobacteriia; order Eggerthellales; family Eggerthellaceae; genus Gordonibacter; species Gordonibacter urolithinfaciens. Next base: position 2,080,372 of record NZ_LT900217.1, on the reverse strand, counting down.
AAAGCAAACCCCTTTGCGCGGTGTCTCTCAACGTATCAGCCGCGCCCCGCGCGGCAACGACTCATAGTATCACAAACGCGTTCGGGCAACGCATCTGCGGGCGCTCTACAGAAAAAACAAGGGGTTAGGCGGCGCGTCGTGCGCGCCGCAAGCGCGAGCCGGGTACGCGCCACGGGCCGGGCGCGTGCATTGCGGGCGCGCCGCCGGTGCTCGTCCGCGCACGGGCCGGGCGAATCACTCGAACACGGCAGGTGAGCCCCAGTAGCCAGCGTCCTACGATCCCCCGCCCATGACCATGAGGGCCATGGTGGGAATGCCCAGCGCCAGCACGAGGATCACGCAGATGACCACGGTGAATATCCGCTTCGTCTTCTCCGCGCGCCTGCGTTGCTCCTGCGCTTTCCGTTCGCGCTCCTGCGCGGCTTTGATGCGCTCGCTCTTCTGCTTCGCCGTGAGCTTCTGCTGCTTCGCCATGCTGCTACATCCTCAGTTTTCCGCGGATCTCGATGACGCGGGCGATGTTCTTCGCCACCTCCACGTCAACATGCCATTTGTTCTTCTCGTACAGCTGCACGCCGTCCACCATGGTCATGAGCACGTCGGCGCCGCTGCACGTGTTCACCACGGCCGACACGGGGTCGGTGGTGGGCGTCTGGTGCGAGCCGGACAGGTCCACGGCCACGATGTCGGCTCGCTTGCCGATGTCGAGAGAGCCTATCTTGTCGTCCAGCTTGAGCGCGCGGGCGCCGCCGATGGTGGCCATCTCCAGCATGGTGGCCGAGTCCAGGAACTGGCCCACGTTCACGGCGCGCTGCACCAGCATGCCGATGCGCATCTCGGTGAGCAGGTCGGTGGAGTCCGTGGCGGCCGGCGAGTCGGTGCCGATGCCGGTGCGCAGGCCGGAGCGCAAGAACTCGGTGAGCGGCGCCACGCCCATGCCCAGCTGCGCGTTGCAGCGCGGGCATACGGCCACGGCCACGTCGTACTCCTTGAGCTTCTTCACGTCCTCGTCGTCCACATGCACGCAGTGGATGGCCAGCACGTTGTCGGATTCGAACGCGCCCCAGTTCAGTGCATAGCGCACGGGCGTCGTGCCCGTTGGCAGCCACGGCGGGACCTCCACGTAGCCGCGCTTCTGGTCCATGGTGTGCACGGAGAACGGCGACGAGCCGTACTTGATGAAGTTGAACTCCTCGCGGTTGCCGGCCATGTGCATGGCCACGGGCACGTTCTCGCGGCGGGCGAAGTCGGACACCTTGCCGAACATGGAGGGGTGGCACACGTACATGGCCGCCGGGGCGATGCCGATGGTGATGCGGGACGAGTCGACCTCCTCGCGCCAGTGCATGATGTCGTTCTCCGCCGCGCGCATGGCGTAGTCTACGCGGCGCTTGTCCATGGCGCCCACCTCGCGGTAGATGACCGAACGCATGCCGAGTTTCTGCGTGGCCGTGCAGGCCGCACCCGTCGCGGTGATGTCGGCGACGCAGGTGATGCCGCTGGAGAGCGCCTCGAGGCCGCCCAGGATGGCCGAGTCGTACCAGTCGCCCACGTCCATCTTCGCGCTCTTCTCCAGCATGGACGTGATCCAGGTGGTGTAGGGCACGTCGTGCACGATGCCGCGCATGACGGAGTTCTCCAGGTGGGTGTGCAGGTCGACCAGGCCCGGCATGAGCGCGGCCAAGCCGTAATCGACGACCTCCTCGTCGGGGTAGCGGAGCTTCAGCATGTCGGTGGTGCCGATGTCGCAGATGCGGCCGTCGCGCACGAGCACGGCGCCGTTCTGGAACGGTTCTAAAGTGATGGGGAGAATATATTGTGCGCACAACAGCATGACGGCCCACCAATCTCTAAGAATAATCGTGTGCTGCGTATCATAGCATTGCCGGTGCGCTCTCCGGCGAAAGCACACAGGGCAATCGGCCGGGGGAAGAAGCGTGGCGGGAGGCGAAGCATACGCCCCCAGGTTGGCGCAGTAAGTCAGCGAGAAGCCCCCTCGTGCCCGAGATTCACGGGATCGCGGGATCGCGGGGTGGCGGGGTGGCGGGGTGGCGCGAGACAGGGGGACGGTTCTCTTGTCGCACGAACTCGGTGCGACAAGAGAACCGTCCCCCTGTCTCTCCCCCTGTCTCGCCCTGTCCCTGTCTCGCGCAGCGTCGAGTTGTTCCGTCGGCCGCAAGGCCGGCGGAACCTGCTATACTTCATGGCCGCATGCAAACACTAGACATGACATACATCCACGCGCCCGCCACCTACGACTTCCGCGAGCGCTCCATCATGTACGGGCCCGTGTCCGACATGGTTCCCTCCACGCCCATCTTCGAGATGTACCCGCTGGGGCTCACGACGCTCTGCGAGTACCTGGAGCGCCACGGGCTGCGCTCGCGCATCTACAACCTGGCGTCGATGATGCTGCACAAGAAGAACTTCGACGTGGAGAAGAACCTCGCGCGCCTGGACTCGCACATGTTCGGCATCGACCTGCACTGGATGCCGCACTGCCACGGCTCCATCGAGGTGGCGAAGATCCTCAAGCGGCTGCACCCGCACGTGCCGGTGTCGTTCGGCGGGTTGTCGTCGTCGATCTTCCACGAGGACCTGATCAAGTACGACTGCATCGACTACGTGTTCCGCGGCGACTCCACCGAGGAGCCCATGCGCATGCTCATCGAGCGTGTGGCGCGGGCGGCCAAGACGCACACGCCGGTGGGCGACCTGAGCGACATCCCGAACCTCACCTGGAAGGACGCCTCGGGCGCCATCCGCATCAACCCTTTGAGCTGGGTGCCCGACGACATGGATGCCATCTCGCTCGACTACGCCTACCCCATGAAGGGCGTGCTGCGCCACCACGACATGACCAGCTACCTGCCCATGAAGGGGTGGCTCTCCTACCCCGTGACGGCCAGCCTCACGTGCCGCGGCTGCGCGCGCAACTGCGCCACCTGCGGCGGCAGCGCCTACGCGTTCAAGAACCACTTCGGCCGCCGGCGCGTGGCGTGGCGCGACCCGAAACTGCTCATTCGCGACATCGAGAACGTGCAGAACCACGTGTGGGGCCCCATCTTCGTGCTGAACGACTTCCTGCAGGCCGGCGAGGCGTACACGCACGAGTTCATCACCGGACTCAAGGGCAAGGTGCACAACCCTATCGGCTTCGAGTTCTTCGGCCCGCCGCCGGGGGGCGACGAGTTCTACCAGCTGCTCGACGACAACCTGGGCAACTGGTCGGTGGAGATCTCGGCCGAGAGCCACGACGACGATGTGCGCAAGGCGTTCGGCAAGGGCCATTACACCATGGCCGAGCTGGAGGACACCATCGTCGACGCGCTCTCGCACCCTAACTGCGAGCGGTTCGACCTGTACTTCATGACGGGCATCCCCAAGCAGACGGCCGCCAGCGTGCGCGAGACCGGGGCCTACGTGCAGCACCTGTACGAGCGCGTGGGGTACGACCCGCGGCTCGTGGTGCTGACCTCGCCCATGGCGCCGTTTCTGGACGTGGGGTCCATCGCGTTCGACAACCCGGAGAAGTACGGCTACAAGCTGCGCGCCCGCACGTTCGAGGAGCACCGCGAGCGCATGATCCTGCCCTCGTGGAAGCACATCATGAACTACGAGAGCACCTATATGAGCGTGGACGAGATGGTGGACGCCACCTACGACGCGGCGCTCGACCTGAACCGCATCAAGGGCGAGCACGGCATCCTAGACGCGGGAATGGCGGCCGCCACCGACAAGCGCATCCGCGAGGCGCGCGAGCAGATGAACCGGCTGGACGACGTGCTGTACAACGGCACCGGCCGCATCGACGCGCGCCTGGGGGCCCTGAAGGCCGAGTTCGAGCGGCTGTCCGAGAACACGGTGGCCGAGAAATCGGAGTTGAACTGGGCGTTCGACGTGAAGCCCGTGCACGCGAAGCACTTGGCAAAGCTGTGGCTCACGAACGAGCCGGCGAACGCGCTGGCGAAGCTGACCGGCACATGGCGGCCCGCGCAGAGCGATTTCGACTACCCGGACCAGACCACCGGCGAGCTCTCGCCCGCCTGGAACGCCGACGGCACGCCCAACTGCACGTTCAAGGGGCTGGCCGTGGACGGCATGGGCGACGGGCGCGCGCTCGCCGACGAGGCCGGCGCGCAGGTGGCCGCGTTCGGCAGCGTGGTGGCGCCCGGGTTCTCCGAGGCGAACACGAACGAGGCCTTCGACGCTGCGAACGCGCAGCTGGAAGCCGGACGCGCCGGCACGGGCGTGGAGGCCGGGCGCTACGCCGCCATCCGCGCCGAGGCCGCGCGCACCGTGGAGCGCGACCCGCTGTTGGAGCAGATGATGGCCGAGGAGCGCGAACGCGAGCAGGCCCTGGCCCGCGGCGAGGTGGCGCGCACGGTGCCGCGCGACGCCGGTGGCCTGCAGGGGGCCGGCGGCGCGAAGGGCGCTCGCGAGGCCCGCAAGCTGGGCGAGCTGCGGGATCGCAAGGAGAAGTAGGAGAGTGCGGCTGCCTTCCCCGGCGACCGCACTTTTTTATAACCAAGTTCATCATGGACATAACGGGGGGATTTGGGGCCTCCCCGTTCGCCCGCTTCGTCACGGATTATTGCGACCTGCGGTTTCGTGCTTTCGCGTAAGCAGGACGCTCCTACAACCCGCCTCCCCCTTACCAGAGCCTTCGATTTTGTCCAGCCATTGGGTTTGCGGTGGCGTATCTGGCCGACCATCTAAGGAGAACCTGCAAGATAACGACCGACTTCTCGGAGCGTCGCGCTATACTGGGGCTTCGCCAATCGACCGACCACGTTTACCTGATGGAGCGCCACCTGTGAGCATCGACACCGCCACCGGCAAGGAAGCGCCCGCAGACCTCTCGTCCGCGCGCGTGAAGGAGATATTCTCGGCCATCGCGAAGAAGTACGAGCGGTTCAACGCCGTGTCGAGCTTCGGCGCGTACAAGGCATGGCTCGCCGGAATGATGCGCCAGGCTCCCATAGAGGCGGACGCCGACGTGCTAGACATCGCGGGCGGCACGGGCGACGTGACGTTCTCCGTAGCGCGCGCGAAGCGCCCGGCCCACATCCAGTGCACCGACCTCGTGAACGAGATGCTCGACGTGGCGCGCATGCACTACGCGGACGGCAAGGCGGGCGGCGTGCCGGTTGACTTCGAGGTGGTGGACGCACAGGACATCCCCTATGCCGACGCCAGCTACGATGCCATCACGATGGCGTACGGCATCCGCAACATGCCCGAGCGCGACCGGGCGCTCGCCGAGATGTTCCGCGTGCTCAAGCCGGGCGGCTCGCTCGTGTGCCTGGAGTTCTCCACGCCGCCGAACCGCGTGTGGCGCGCGCTGTACGGGTTCTACCTCAAGCACCTCATCCCGTTCTGGGGCGGGCTCATCACGGGCGACCGCGAGGGCTTCGTGTACCTGGCGCGCTCGATCAAGGCGTTCCCCGACCAGCAGGGCTTGGCGGCCATGATGGAGAAGGCCGGATTCGAAGATGTGACTTGGAAGAACTATACCGGCGGCATCGCCGCGGTCCACGTGGCGAGGAAGCCGGCACGATAGAGCCGACCTGCGCGGTTTTTGACCGTCCCGAGCGCAACCGGCTTGCGTGCAGAGCGGGAAATCAAGCGTTCGGTATGATGCGGAGCACGCCGAAAGGCGTAGGATGACATCATGGACTCAAAAACTGCTCATATATCCGAGGGTGCCGCCGCACTCGAGGAGCCCGACGCGTACGACGCGCTCGAAGGGATTGCCGAATTCGGCAACCCCGACGCGCTGGGCGCTGGCGGCAACCACGCCCCCCATCGGATCGCCTGGCGCAGGTGCAGCTCCCTGGAGAGCCGGGGCGCAAGACCGCCGCGGGGCGCGGAGCCGCGAGCGCCTGTGGTCGCCGCTGTTCGTGATCGTGGTGGCGGGCACGCTCTGCTGCTTCATGGTGGGCCAGGGCCTCAACTCGGGAACCTCCGTGTTCATCGCGCACATGGGCGGCAGCGCTGCTTTCGCCGGCGTGCTGGCCGCCGTGTTCTCGGCTGCGGCCGCAGCGGCGCGCATCGTGTGCGGCCCGCTCGTCGACCGCGCTGGCCGGTTGCGCGTGATGGTCGGCGGGGCGGCGCTGCTGCTGGCCGGAACATTGGTGCCTGCCGTAAGCTCCAACGACGCCGTATTCGTGGTCTGCCGCATCGTGCAGGGCGTGGGCTTCTCGGCCGCCACCACGGCCTCGGCAACCGCCGCAGCCGACGTGCTGCCCCTCTCCCGCTTGGGCGAGGGTATCGGCTACTACGGGCTGGGCCAGGCGCTCGCCATGTCCGTTGGCCCTGCGCTGGCGCTGTTCCTGGTGAACACCGACCCCGCCGCCAACCTCTACCTGGGCCTCGCCGTGATCGCCGCGCTCGGCTTGATGCTCGCCGCGCTCTGCCGCTACGAGCGCAACCCCTCGCGCCTGCCCGCCACCGCGGCATACCGGCGTCTCCACGAGGAGCACCGAGAGTTGGAGCACGGCAGCGCGCGGGGAGGCCACGCGACCGACCCGTGCGCTGCCCGCGTCGCCGATAACCGGCAGGCACGTGGCGCTGCGCCCGAGCCCTCCGCTCGCGGCCTCGGGCGCTTCTTCGAGCTGAGTGCGCTGCCAGGTGCGTTGCCGATGGTGGTGCTGAGCCCGGCGTTCGGATTCGGCATCTTCTTCGTCGGGCTGTACGGCACGTCTCTGGGCGTGGCGAACCCCGGGCTGTTCTACACGCTCTCGGCGTTGAGCATGATAGCCGTGCGCCTCAAGTCGAAGTCGTTCATGGATCGTGTGGCCCCTATCAAGATATGCACCGCCTCAACCGCCTGCGGGCTCGCCGGCTTCCTGCTGTTGTTCGTGGCCGGATCGAGCGATCTCGCCTACTACGCGGCCGGCATCCTGTACGGCGTCTGTCTCGGCGTGAGCATGCCCCTCAATCAGGCAGTGGCCGTGAAGAACACTCCCGCCGAGCGTTGGGGTGCCGCCAATGCCCTCTACCTGCTGGCGAGCGACGTCGGCATCGGCGTCAGCTCCATCGTCTGGGGCCTCGTCAACGACGCTGCCGGCTTCCCCGCCACCATCTGCTGCGTCATGGGCTGCATCCTGGCCGCCTGGGTGGTCGCCTGGTTCTCGTACCCGAGTACCAGGCGCGAGCACAAGAAAGCCTAGCAGGGCGCGCTGTGCGGAGCATGGAAGATTCGCTCCTCACAGCGCGCTACCGGCTTCTCGGCGCAGCCTCCCACAGCGTGTTCAGCACCAGCTCGAGCGTGGTCATGTTGTCGCGAAGGTTCTCCTTTTTGAGGTCTTTGAGATCCTTGTACTGGCGGGTGGTCATCCCCGACCAGGCGCGCGTTATCTCGTCGGCGAGGATAGCGTACTCCTTGCCTTTCTCGACGCCGCGCCTCTCCCACTCGTCGGTGAGCCCTTTGCGCACTTGGATGGTTTGCAGGCGCTGGTTGACCCAGTTGCGGTCGTAGCCCTTTTTGAGGTACGTTTCCAGAGCGCGGTCGAGCGTCAACTCGGGGTCGATGATCTCGTCGATGCGCTCGGAGCCCACCTGCGCGAGCCACAGCTTGAACGGCTCGGCTTTCTTGGAGGGAATGGACTGCACGATGCGCAGGATTTGCTCGGCATTCCCCGCAAGCGTCTTGCGCTTCTTCCCGCTCGACGTTGCCATTTCTATCTGGGGACAATTTGTCCCTAGGTAGCTCGCAAGCTGCTCGTCACGCTTGCGCATCTTCTTCAGATAGTCAGTTGGGTTGGCGCTCTCCGTCAACACGCCGACCACATCGACGACAGAGAAGTACCACTCCGCCTCGTCCTCGTTCCATGCCGAGCGGATTTCCTGGCTTTCAAACAGCTTTACGGAAGAATCGACCATGATTCCCTCCTTCGGTCCGGGGCGTTTTGGACAGGAGGGTGCTTGGTCGAGCACAACGCCATGCGATTTATCGATGACGCCAGTATATCATAAAACGAACCTATGTTCTATAATAATTAGTAGGGATCGTCAAGATTCGCATGGGCTTGGGCGTCGGCGTCCAGGGGGTAGAACTTCCCAGCGCGGAAGCGATCGAGGGCCACAAGGGCTATCATGCCGGCGTTGTCGCCGCAGGCGCTCAAAGGCGGCAGGGTCAGGCGCACATGCAGACGCTCGCAAAGCTCCTGGTAGGCGTCGCGCAGCACCGGGTTCGCCGCCACGCCGCCGCCGAGGCAGAACGTGCGCGCGCCCGTTTGCCGCAGCGCCATCTCCGCCTTCTTCACCTGCACGTCCACCACCGCCTGCTGGAAGCTGGCGGCAACGTCGGGCACGTGGGGCTCGCGGCCGGCGGCGCGCTCGTTGTTGATGTAGGTGACGACCGCCGTTTTGAGGCCCGAGAGCGAGAAGCGCAGGTCGCCGGAATGCATCATGGCACGAGGGAAGGCGATGGCATCCGGGTTGCCGAGCGCCGCCTGCCTCGAGATGACGGGGCCGCCGGGATACCCCAAGCCGAGTGCCTTCGCCACCTTGTCGAACGCCTCTCCCACCGCGTCGTCGATGGTGGCGCCGAGCGTTTCGTAGTCGCCCCAGCCCCGCATGTGCACGAGCATGGTGTTGCCGCCTGACACAAGCGACACCACGGCGGGCGGCTCGAAGTCCGGCGCGCCGATCTTGTTCGCGTATAAGTGGCCTTCGAGGTGGTTGACGCCGATGAACGGCTTGCCGGCACCCCAGGCCGCGCCCTTCGCGAAGGCGACGCCCACCACGAGCGCGCCCATGAGGCCGGGCGCGTAGGTGACGGCCACGGCGTCGAGGTCAGTCCATGTCAGGTGTGCGAGCCCCAGATGGTCGGCCGCCACGTCGAGGCACTCGTCGCACACGCCGCAGATGGCCTCGATGTGCTTGCGGCTGGCTATCTCGGGCACCACGCCGCCGAAGCGCGCGTGGAAGTCCACCTGCGAGGCCACGATGTCGGCCACGAGGTTGCCGTCGCCGTCCACGATGGCGGCGGCCGTCTCGTCGCAGGATGACTCGATAGCCAGGATAAGCGGGCGCGCAACAGCGGGGCAGGCAGATTCCGTGCGGGGCACCTCCTTGCGAGAGGCCTCGGCGCGGGCGGCGTCGACCTGCAGCTGCATGCCCGCCACGTCGTGCGGGGCCAGGGGCAGCGGGCCCTCCAAGATGAGGGCGTCCTCGCCGTCCGAGTAGTAGCGCGGACGCGTGCCCAGCGCATGGAAGCCGAGCGCCCCGTAGAACGCCTGCGCGCCGGCGTTGCCCGCGCGCACCTCGAGCGAGCACGTTGCCGCGCCCAGGTCGCGCGCGTCGGCCGCCACGCGGGCCAGCAGCTCGCGCGCGATGCCGCGGCGGCGCTGCGCCGGGTCGACGCCCACCTTGAGGATCTGCACCTGCCCGTCCACGACCCACCCGCCCGCATAGCCGAGCAGCTGCTCGCCATCGTAAGCCGCCCACCAGATGCGGTCGGGGCGCGGGAGCTCGTCGGCAACCAGGTGCTCGTTCCAGGCGTCGGAACCCATGACCTGCGCCTCCAACGCGGCGACAGCGGCGGCATGCGCGGCATCAAGCGGCTTGTACACGATGCCGTCGGCGGCTGGGCGGGCGTTCAGGATGGCGGTGTCGTGCATGCTCGCCCGCTGGTCGCGGCGCGGGGCCACGTCCTGCACGCCGGCGGCGAGGTTCTTCGGATCGTTCTTCGCCAAGCGGATGCGCTCGTTCTCCTCCGCATCGGACAGGCGCGTGTACACGGGGAGCGCAAAGGCAGGGTTGTGCCGGGCGGCGTCGAAGGGATCGGCCTCGCCCGCGCGCCAGGCGGCTTGCAGCGCCCGCAGCAGGCCGCGGCCCGTGGGAGCCCACAGCTCCGACGGCAGGGCCTCGCCCGCCGGTGCGAACAGGTCGGCGTACTTCGCCAGCGCGTCGCCGGTGACGGCCGCGTGGGGCGTTTCAGTCGCATGCGCGACCAGCTCGGCAGCCGCAGCCTCGGCCTTCACCACACGGTCGGCCCCAAGGCGGCAGGCGTCCTCGTCCGTCAGCTGGTAGCGGACGGGATACACCTCCTTGCGCATGGCGTCGGCCACCACGGCCAGCGGGCCGCGCACGCCCGCCGCCTGCGCGTTCCACGCCACGGCATCGAGCGACGACACGCCCACGAGCCCCACGCCCAGCGCCGACGCGACGCCCTTGGCCGTGGCCATGGCAATGCGCACGCCGGTGAACGACCCCGGCCCGCGGCCGACGACAATGCATACCAGCTCTCCGCGCGCCACGCCCTGCTCGGCCAGCAGCGCGTCGATGCGCGGAAGCAGCTGGGTGTTCGAGGCGCGATGCGCCGACGCCTCGGCGGAAGCGACGACCTCCACCTCGAGGCTTTCCGCGTGCAGCACGCCCAAGCCGATGGCGATGACCTCGTTGGCCGTGTCGAACGCAAGCGCGTAGCGTGGCCGTGCGCCTGCTGGGGCACCGTGCGCCGCGCCGGCCTCCGCCGCACGCGCAGCCGGGAACTCTCGATCGCTCACCCGCAGCACCCCGCTGCCTTCATCAGGCGCGATTTCGAGTCCTTCGCCCATACGAACAGCAGCTGCCGCGCACGGTCGCCGAACGACTGCGCGCGCACGTCGCGGTTTCCGTCAGCGTCGACGGTGACCGCTATCTCCAGGTAGCCGTACGGCAGGGCCGAGGGGAACTTCTCGCCCCATTCGACGAACGAGGTGCCGTCGCCGTCGATCGTCTCGAAATAGCCGATGTCCTCCAGCTCGTCGGGATCTTCCAGCCTATACAGGTCGAAGTGGTACAGCGGGAGCCGGCCTCCCGGATACTGCAGCAGGATGTTGAACGTGGGGCTGGTCACCTGGTCGCGCACGCCAAGTGCAGCGGCGACCCCCTGCACGAACTGGGTCTTGCCCGCACCCAGGTCGCCCGAGAGCACGATGACGTCGCCCGCGTGCAGATAGGGCGCAAGCGTGGAGGCCAGCTGCTTCGTCGCCTCCGTGGAGGTGGTCTTGCGTATGTAGGTCAGTCCGTTAGCCATGGTGCGTATGATACGCCAACACGACCGCCCAGGCCACGACGGCGGCGGGGAATCGGGAATCTTCCATGGTGCGGCATTGGCACGCGCGGCGCAGGCGAAGGCGAGCGAAGAGGACGTACGGCGCGGCCGCCAACACACGGGAGGGCGAAGGCCATGTGCCCGCCGGCGTACGGAACGCGAGACGCCTGCGGCCGCTGGCGCGCGGGCTGCCGCCGAACGGGCGCCGCGGCAGAATTCTCATCGCGACGCATCGCTTTTGCCCTATCATCGCCTTGAACGCAAAACACCCGCCCCCCGCCCGCACGGCGGCGGCACGGCGCGACACGAAGGAGGCAACCAGCCATGTACGAAGCGCGTATCGAAACCGTCATGCAGAACCTTGCCCGGCGCGGGCTCTCGCAGATGCTCGTCTGCGACCCGCGGTCCATCCAGTACCTGACCGGCGCATACCTTGAGCCGGGCGAGCGCTTTCTGGGCCTGGTTCTGGCCGAAGGCGGCGCGCCGACGCTCGTCTATAACGAGATGTTCGCCGTGCCGAGCGACCTCTCTTGCGCCACGCTCACGTTCAACGACACGGAGGACCCCCTTGCGCTGGCCGCCGGGCTGCTCGGCCCGTCCCGCCCGCTGGGCTGCGACAAGAACCTTGCGGCGCGCTTCCTCATCCCGCTCATGGAGCGCGGGGCGGCAAGCGCCTTCGTGCTGGCCTCCGACGTGGTGGACGACGCGCGCGCCCACAAGAGCGCCGAGGAGCGCGACCTCATGCGCGACGCCTCGCACACGAACGACGCCGCCATGGCACGCTTCAAGAAGCTGGTGCGCGAAGGCGCGACCGAGGCCGAAGTGGCCGGGCAGCTGGAGGGCATCTACCGCGAGCTGGGCGCGCAGGGCCACTCGTTCGCGCCCATCGTCAGCTTCGGCGCAAACGCCGCCGATCCGCATCACGAGCCCGACGGCACGCCCTTGACCGCCGGCGATGTGGTGTTGTTCGACGTGGGCTGCCGTCAGGGCGAGTACTGCGCCGACATGACGCGCACGTTCTTCTTCGGCGAGCCCACCGACAAGCAGCGCGAGGTGTACGAGACGGTGCGGCGGGCCAACGAGGCCGCCCAGCGCGTTGTCGCCCCCGGCGTGCGCTTCTGCGACATCGACCGCGCCGCCCGCGAAGTCATCGAGGAGGCGGGCTACGGCCCCTTCTTCACTCATCGCCTGGGACATCAGATCGGCCTGGACGTGCATGAGCCGGGCGACGTTTCGTCGGTTCACGAGGCCCCGGTGGAGGTGGGCATGTGCTTTTCCATCGAACCCGGCATATACCTGCCCGGCGAGTTCGGCGTGCGCATCGAGGACCTGGTCATCGTAACCGAGGACGGCTGCGAGGTGCTCAACGGCTACCCCCACGAGCTGGAGGTACTGGGGTAACAGGCCCACGTGTTAGCGCGGGAGACCCGGCGCGCCTATTCGCCCCCCGTCGTTCGACCGGCGGCTCGCAGCTGCCTCGCCGGTCGAACGACACATCAAGAAGCTCGACCTACAGGCGCCGCTTCATCCCCGCGCGGCGGGCGGCGGCTTTGGCGTCATGCGTGCGCTTGCAGTCGGGGCAGGTGGCCATGAGCGCGCGGGCGCGGGCGGCGTCGGCGTGCTCCTCCTGCTCGAGCAGGGCGTTCGCGAACGCTATCTCCTTGTTCGTGGCGTAGTAGCGCCCGCACGATTCGCACTCCGCCAGCGTGAACAGGCAGCGCTTGGGCAGCTCGGGCTCGTCGGCGAAGTCGGCCCCCTCGATGACGTCCATGGCCCCGGTGGGACACGCAGGCACGCAGCGGCCGCACTGCGTGCAGTCGAACAGGTCGAGCGTCCACACCAGCAGGCCCTCGTCCTCGTCGATGAAGATGCGGATGGCGTTCGCGTCGCAGGCCGCCGCGCAGGCGGCGCATGCGATGCAGGCGGAGAAGTCGTGGCGCGGCTTGCCCTCCACCACGCTCGAGGCGCGCCGAACCCCCGTCGCGCGGTCGCGGCTCGAGATGGGGTTCGACGTGCGGGGCTTCACGTTCGCCATCAGCGATCGACCTCCTCGAGCAGATCGAACATTCCCGCGAACGCATCGTCGGGAAGCCCGCCGCGCAGGGCTGCTTCAGCCCGCTCGACGGCCTCGATGCGGCGGTTCTTCCCCAGCGCCTCGAGCATCTCCTCGTCTACGAGCGCGAGCGCCTTCGTGGGGCAGGCCTCCACGCAGCGCGGCCCGTCGGGCGACTTCGCGCACAGGTCGCACACCACCACGCTCGTGTACGCGCCCGTCTCCTTCTGGCGCAGCAGCCCCGCCGAGCGCGCCGACGACGCGCGGCTGTACGGCGCGGCCTTCACGTGCGCGGTGGAGGGAGCCGAGGGGTAGACGGCCCCGAACGGGCACGCGAGCGCGCACAGCAGGCAGCCCGTGCAGCGGCCCTCGTCAACTTGCAGGCGGTCGCGCTCCTGGTAGATGGCCCCTTCCGGGCACACCGCCAGGCAGGGCGCGCCCTCGCACTGGTGGCACGTCACCGCGGCCGACACCTCGCGGGTCTTCACGAGCGAGAGGCGCGACGCCGGGCGCAGCGCGCGCTTGCGGTGCGCCTCGCTGCACGTCACGCGGCACGCGCCGCAGCCGATGCAGCGCGCGGGGTCGGACACGACGAAGCGGTTCATACGAGCGTCTCCTCCTCGCCGTTCGCGTAGAGCGCCCGGCCCGCCACCTCGGCCTCGTGGGGGGCGAAGGCGGCGGCGGGGGTTGGAGCTTCGTCGGAAGGCTCGGACGCAGCCGCGGCGGGCTCGGCGGCCGCCTCCGGCTCCGGCTCCGGAGGGTTCTGGCGGTCGGCCTCGGCGGCCAGCTCGGCTTTGAGGGAGGCGTAGCGCTCCACCAGGTGATCCTCCGCCCAGCGTTGGTCGGCGATCGCCTCCACCTCGCAGGCGCTGTACTTGTCCTCGGGCGTGCCCGACTCGCCGTCCACCGCGTGCAGCGTAAGCTCGTTGCACTTGCCGATCCACCACTGGTAGGTCATGTACACCGCGCCCTCGTTCACGCGCTCGTCCACCGCGGCGCGCGCGAGCACCTTGCCGCGGCGCGAGCGCACCCACACCAGCTGCTCCTCCTCGATGCCGCGCGCGTCGGCGTCGGCCGGACTCATGCTCACGTAGCCGGGCTCGTCGGCCAGCGCGGCCAGCGCCTTGCAGTTGCCGGTCATCGAGCGGCACGAGTAGTGCCCCACCTCGCGCACCGTGCACAGCACGAGCGGCCAGGCGTCGTCGGGCTTCTCGGTGGGAGGACGCCAGTGCGCCGCCACCAGGCGCCCCTTGCCGTTTGGCGTGGTGAACGCGCCGCCGGCGTAGAGCTCCGGCGTGCCGTGGTTGTCGGGGTCGTCGGCCGCCTCGGCGCGGATGGGCCACTGCGCGTATCCCGTGCCCGCCATCTTCTCGTAGGTGGCCCCGGCGAACTGCGGGCAGAGGCTGCGCACCTCGTCCCAGATCTCGCGCGTGCTCTCATAGCGCATCGGATAACCCATGCGGGTGGAGAGGTCGGCGAAGATCTCCCAGTCGTGGCGGCACTCGCCCTTCGGCGGCAGCGCGGCCGTCGTCAGCTGGAACGAGCGGTCCGACGCGGTGTACACGGCGTCGTGCTCGGCCCACGACGTGGCGGGCAGCACCACGTCGGCCAGCGCCGTGGTCTGCGTCATGAAGATGTCCTGGCTGATGAGGAGGTCGAGGTTCTCCATTGTGCGCCGCATCTGCGCCGTGTCGGGCTCGGTTTGCAGCGGGTCCTCGCCGAAGTTGTAGAACGCGCGGATCTTGCCCTCCTCCACCTCGTGCGGCAGGTCGGTGAGCTTCCAGCCGGGCTTGAGCGACAGACGCTCCTCGGGAACGCCCCAGGCGGCGGCGAACTTCGCGCGCGCGGCCGGGTCGTCCACGCGCTGGTAGCCGGGGTAGAGGCTCGGCCACATGCCCATGTCGCACGAGCCCTGCACGTTGTTCTGCCCGCGCACGGGCGCGAGGCCGCTTCGGGGCTTGCCGATGTGGCCCGTGATGAGCGCGAGCGCGGCGATGGCGCGCACCGTCTGCACGCCCTGCGCGTGCTGGGTCACGCCCATGCCCCAGCCCACGATGGCCGTCTCGGCCGTTGCGTAGCGGCGCGCGGCCTGGCGGATGAGCTCGGCGGGGAGGCCGCACACGTCCTCCACGTCCTCGGGCGCGTAGTCCTGCACGATCTCCCACCAGTCGTCGAAGCCCTCGGTGTGCTCGTCGATGAAGTCGAAGTCGGCCAGCTCCTCGTCGACGATGGTGTACGCGAGCGCGTTCACGAAGGCGAGGTTCGAGCCGTTCGCGAGCGGCAGGTAGAGGTCGGCGATGCGGGCGCTCTCGATGACGCGCGGGTCACACACGATGAGCTCGGCGCCGCGCTCCTTCGCCTTCACGATGCGGCGCGCCACGATGGGATGGCTCGCCGCCGGGTTGTAGCCGATGAGCAGGATGCAGTCCGCCTCCTCGAGCGTGGGGATGCTCACGCTCATCGCGCCCGAGCCCACGCACTCCATGAGGCCGATGACGCTGGCCGCGTGGCAGGTGCGCGCGCAGTTGTCGATGTTGTTGGTGCCGAGGCACGCCCGCGTGAACTTCTGCATGACGAAGTTGGCCTCGTTGCCGGCCCCGCGAGACGACCCCGTGAGCATGACGGCCTCGGGACCGCTCTCCTCGATGATGGCGCGCAGGCGGCTGGCCGTGAAATCGAGCGCCTCGTCCCAGGTCACGCGCTCAAGCGGCGCGCCCTTCCGCCGGCGGATCATCGGGTGGTAGATGCGCGGCGTGAGGATGCGCGTGTCGTTGACGAAGTCGTAGCCGTAGAGGCCCTTGAGGCACAGCTCGCCCTCGTTCGTGATGCCGTCCAGTCCCTCCGCGTCGATGACCCGGCCGTTCTCCACCGCCAGATTCATCTTGCAACCCGCGCCGCAGTACGGGCACACCGCCATATGCTTCTCCATGAGGCTACTCCCCCTCGTCCAGGCTCGCGTTGAGCTTCATGCTGGCGAACGACGCCGTGGCGCGGGCCGCCGCCTTGCGCTTGCTTTGGCGCGCGCGCTCCATGAAGTCGGCGTCTATCAGGCGCAGCGCGTCGGTCGGGCACGCCTTCGCGCACGCCGGGCCGCCCGCGCATCCCGTGCACAGGTCGCACTTCACCACCGTCGAGCGCGTGCGCTTGCGCTTCTTCGCCCGGGCCCGCGCCCGCGCGCCCTTGGCGGACTTGTCGTCCTTGGCCGCCGCGTCGGCCGCGGCCGCCTCCTCGGGCGTGGGCTCCGGCTCGGGCGGCAGCTTCTCGGTCACGATCTCCACGGCGCCGTAAGGGCAGGCCAGCACGCAGTTGCGGCAGCCGATGCACTTCTCGGGGTGCACGCCCACATGCTCGTCGTCGCTGAACAGGCAGCCCGTGGGGCACGCGTCCACGCACGGCGCCTCGGCGCAGTGATGGCAGCCCACGGGCGCCGATATGGTGCGCGTCGTGACCAGCGTGAGGCGCGGCACCGCCACGTCGCCGGGGGCGTCATGGCGCATGAGGCAGGCCGCCATGCACGTCTTGCAGCCGATGCAGACCGAAGGGTCGGCGATGATGAACTTCCTGCCGGCAGGCGTCGCTGCGCGCAAGCTCACCGCCCTCCTTCGCGCGCGGCGAGCGCGGCCTCGGCGGCGGCCACGGTGTGGGCCATCGTGACGCTGGTGGTCACCGTGCCCAGGCCGCGCGGCACGGGCGTGAGGGCGTCCACCACCGGCTCTGCCGCGTCGAAGTCCACGTCGCCGCAGAGGTTGCCGTCGGCGTCGAAGTTGATGCCCACGTCGAGCACCGTCTGCCCGGGGCGGAAGAACTCCGCGCCGAACATGCGGGCACGGCCGGTGGCGCAGATCACGACGTCGGAGGCGCACACGACCTCGGCAAGGTTCTCGGTCCTGCTATGGCAGAGCGTCACCGTGGCGTTGCGGCGCAGCAGCATCATGGACACGGGCTTGCCCACCACCAGGCTGCGGCCCGCCACCGCCACGCGCTTGCCTTCGAGCGGCACTCCGTAATGGTCGAGCAGCTCGAGGCACGCGGCGGCCGTCGAGGGCGGAAAGCCCGTGGCGCCGTCGGTGAACACCGAGGCCAGCGAGGCGAGCGTGATGCCGTCGACATCCTTCTCGGGGGACAGCAGCTCGCAGGCGCGCGCCTCGTCGATGTGCACGGGCAGCGGGCGGAACAGCAGGCAGCCGTGGATGGAGGCGTCGGCGTTCACCTCGGCGAGCGCGGCTTCGAGGACCTCCTGCGGGGCGTCCTCTGGCAGGACGAACGAACGCACGGCGATGCCGAGCGACTCGGCGCGCTTCTGGGCGGTGCGCTCGTAGGACAGGTCGTCGGGGCGCTCGCCCATGCGCACGATGACGAGCGCGGGCACGATGCCGGCGAGCCCGAGCGCCTCGATGCGCGGCGCGAGCTCCTGCGCCAAGCGGTCGACGACGGGCTTTCCGGTGAGGAGGGTTGCCATGGGAGTGATTCGCTCCTTCGAGGGTTTACGAGACGGACGTTTTCACGAAGTCGAACAGCTCGTCGCAGCGCTCACGCGTGCGCGCGGCCAGCGACTCGGCCTCGCCGCGGTAGCGCGCGGCCTGGGCAGCGTCGTCCATGGAGGCGGCGTTGATGAAGATGTTGAGGCTGGCCCCGTCGGAGGCGGCCCGGGCGAACGCGGCGGCCACGCCCGCGTCGGAGCGCGCCATCTTGGAGCCGTGATGGGCCAGGTAGTCGGCCTCGTCCACCACGTCGGCCACGGCGCGCATGATGGCGAGGGGGACGTCGCTCGCGCCGACGAGCGCCTGCTGGAGCGCCGCGTTCTTGGCGGCCTGCTCATCCGGCGTGGCCTTCGGCAGGCGGTAGGCGGCGGCCAGGGGCTCGAACGCGCGGGCGTCCTCGTCCACGAGCTCCACCAGGCGGGCGCGCAGCGCGTCGAGGCGCGCAAGCGAGGCGCGCACCTCGTCCTCCACGTCGGCGTAGGTCTTCTTCCCCACCGTGAGGTTGCCCACCATGGAGGCGAGCGCCGCCGCGAGCGCGCCCGCGTAGGCCGAGGCCCCGCCGCCGCCCGGCGTGGGCGCCGCGCTGGCCAGCTCGTCGATGAATGAGGTGTCGTACATGGCGCCTCCCTTTGCGCGAGCGTCAAGTGTGATCGGGATGGCCGGCCGCTGCGAACACGCCGCACGTCCGGCATTCCGTATGATAGCCCACCGCCCGCAATAACCCCATACGCCCCGCGAAACATGCACGAACCCTCGACGTGCGGCCACGGTGCTACCCCCCCCCGATTTTCGCTCCAAAAACACGCCTCGTGCGCTGAGGCGTGTTTTTGGAGCGAAAATGCACCTGAATCAAGCCAACCCAGCGTCATCTTCTAGTTCACAAGCGGAATCGAGTTCAGTCAGGTCCCAGTCCCTGGGTCCCAGACCCGGTTTCACTTCAGGCCCCAGTTTTCCTCTATTCTGCAAATCACTTTCGCTCTATTTTGCAAGCAAGTTTTCCTCTATTTTGCGATACACTGACGATAAACCCATTTCGGAGGGAGTGTTATGAGCTTACAGCCATCGGCGTATCGACCTCGGATCATCGATGAGAAACTTGCCCGCGCGCTCAAAGCATTCGGAGCAGTCGAAGTGGCGGGCCCCAAGTTCTGCGGCAAAACATGGAGCAGCATGGCGCAAGGAGAGAGCATCGTCCACATTGACGACGACGCCGTGCAACCCGCCATCGAGTTGGATGCGAGCCTGGCGCTTGAAGGGGCGCGGCCCCATATCATAGACGAATGGCAGGAGGTTCCCAAAATCTGGGACACCGTCAGGCGTTACGTAGATGCGACGGGAAACGAGAAGGGGCAGTTCATCCTCACCGGCTCGTCCACGGTGGACAAAAGGCAGGTTTCCCATAGCGGGGCGGGCCGCATCGCCCGCCTGCACATGCGCCCCATGAGCCTGGCCGAAAGCGGAGATTCCGACCAGTCGGTTTCCCTGCGCGGCCTTTTCGAGGGATCCTTCGAACAGCGCGCGGTCAAAACCGACGTCAGAAGCCTCGCCCGCCTCATCTGCCAAGGAGGCTGGCCCGCCTCGCTCGACGTCGACCCTTCCCTCGCGCGTGATCTCCCCGCACAGTATCTCGCCGCATTGTTCGAAGTTAGTGCACGCAAAGCCGATCTTGATCCCTACCTTGCCCGACGGGTGGCGGTATCCCTGGCAAGAAACACCGGTAAAACGCTCACCTACAAAACGCTGTTCGCCGACGTGTCCGAAGGCGAACCGTCGAGCAAGTTGAGCGATGCGGGCGTTCGCGAGCGCCTTGAACCGTATCTGAGCTTTTTTAAAGCCCAATACTTCATCGAAGATCAAAGGGGCTGGGATGCGCCGATCAAATCACGCTCGCGCGTGCGCACGAAGCCCAAGCGAACCTTCGCCGATCCTTCTCTGCCGGCTTCGCTCCTCGGCGTGGCACCGGAGCGCCTGTTGTTCGAGACGC
This sequence comes from Gordonibacter urolithinfaciens, assembly GCF_900199375.1. Classification (NCBI taxonomy): domain Bacteria; kingdom Bacillati; phylum Actinomycetota; class Coriobacteriia; order Eggerthellales; family Eggerthellaceae; genus Gordonibacter; species Gordonibacter urolithinfaciens. The sequence goes on along the minus strand of NZ_LT900217.1, from coordinate 2,060,807 downwards.
AGTTGTTCGGCAACCTTTTCGAGGAGCTCTGCCTGCGCGACCTGCGCGTGTACGCGGCGGCGTTGCAGCAGGCACCCGAGGCGGAGGTGCTCTACTACGCCGACTCGGACGGGCTTGAAGTGGATGCCGTCATCGAGCTTGCCGACGGTCGATGGGGCGCGCTGGAGATCAAGCTCAGCGACGAGAAGGTGCCCGAAGCGGTCAGGAGCCTCACGAGGCTTGCGAACAAGGTGTCCTCCAACCCGGCTGCCCGCAACAAGGAACCCGCTTTCCTCGCCGTTCTGGTAGGCAAAGCGGCTTTCTGCCGCAAGACGCCCGAGGGGGTGTACGTGGTTCCCATCACGTCGCTCACCGCATAGAGTCCGCTGGACAAAAAACGGGGCCCGGCGACGCATGTCACCGGGCCCCGTTTGTAGAGACGGAAGCCTTTTAGAACAACCCGCTGATCTTGCCGTTCTCGTCCACGTCGATCTTGAAGGCGGCGGGGGCCTTCCCAAGGCCCGGCATCGTCATGATCGAACCCGTGAGCGCCACCACGAAGCCGGCGCCGGCCGACACCTTCACTTGGCGCACGGTCACGGTGAAGCCGCGCGGCGCGCCCAGCTTGGACGCGTCGTCGCTGAAGGAGTACTGCGTCTTGGCCATGCACACGGGCATGGCGCCGAAGCCGAGCGCCTCCAGCTGGGCCAGCTCCTTCTTCGCGGCCGGCTCGAACACGACGCCGTCTGCGTGGTAGATGCGCTTGGCGATGGCCTCAATCTTCTCGGCCAGCGTCAGGTCGTCGCCGTAGGAGAACTCGAACGTCTCGGCGCTGCGGCCCTCGGCGTCGCCCTCGGCGCACAGGCGCACCACCTCGGTCGCCAACGCCTGGCCGCCCTCGCCGCCCTTCGCCCATACCTCGGAAAGCGCCACGTTCACGCCCAGCTCGCGGCACTTGGCCTCCACGAGGTCGAGCTCGGCCTTCGTGTCGGTGGGGAACGCGTTGATGGCCACCACGCACGGCAGTTTGTATACCTGCGTGATGTTCTCCACGTGCTGCAGCAAGTTGGGCAGGCCGGCCTCCAGGGCCTCGAGGTTCTCCTCGTTGAGGTCCGCCTTCGCCACGCCGCCGTGATTCTTCAAGGCGCGCACCGTGGCAACCACGACCACGGCGTCGGGCTTGAGGCCCGCCAAACGGCACTTGATGTCCAGGAACTTCTCCGCGCCCAGGTCGGCGCCGAAGCCGGCCTCCGTCACGCAGTAGTCGCCCAGCGCCATGGCCATGCGCGTGGCCATGATTGAGTTGCAGCCGTGCGCGATGTTGGCGAAGGGGCCGCCGTGCACGAACGCGGGCGTGCCCTCGAGCGTCTGCACGAGGTTGGGCTTGAGCGCGTCTTTGAGCAGGGCCGTCATGGCGCCTTCCGCATGCAGGTCGTGCGCCGTGACCGGCTTGTCGTCGTAGGTGTAGCCCACCACGATGCGGCCCAGGCGCTCCTTGAGGTCGATGATGGACGTGGCCAGGCAGAAAATGGCCATGACCTCGGAGGCCACCGTGATGTCGAAGCCGTCCTCGCGCGGCACGCCGTGGGCCTTGCCGCCCAGGCCGTCCACGATGTTGCGCAGCTGGCGGTCGTTCATGTCCACCACGCGCTTCCACGTGATCTTGCGCACGTCGATGCCCAGCTCGTTTCCGTTGTGGATGTGCGCGTCCAGCAGGGCCGCCAGCAGGTTGTTGGCCGCGCCGATGGCGTGGAAGTCGCCCGTGAAGTGCAGGTTGATGTCCTCCATGGGGATGACCTGGGCGTACCCGCCGCCGGCCGCACCGCCCTTGATGCCGAACACGGGGCCGAGCGACGGCTCGCGCAGCGCCACGACCACGTTCTTGCCCTGCTTCGCCAGCGCGTCGGCCAGGCCCACCGTCGTGGTGGTCTTGCCCTCACCGGCCGGCGTGGGGTTGATGGCGGTGACCAGGATGAGCTTGCCCGGCTCGTGCTCCACGTCCTTGAGCAGGTTGTAGTCCACCTTCGCCTTGTTGGTGCCGTACATCTCCAGGTACGTTTCCGGCACGCCCGCCTTCTCGGCGATGGCGCTGATAGGCTGCGGCTTCGTTGCCTGGGCAATTTCGATGTCGCTCAACACGTGGGGCCCTCCCTTTTCCTCGTCGGTGCGCTTTCCTGCATTCTACTGGTTTTTCGGCCCGTGACCACCTTGTTTTCCGCAAGGGCCATCAAATACCAGCAACCGGGGAGCTCGGGCCGCTCGCCCCCAGCTCAAAATCGGAAGAGGAGGCGGGTGCCGTTCGCGCTATGCACGCAGAACGGCACCCGCTCATCTTGAACGGAGAGCGAATTTGAGCGCACCGCAGCATGTCCCAAAAGGCGCCTGTCCCCTTTTGGGACATTTTCACGCGTTGTCGCTCGGCGGGTCGATCACCAAAGAGCCGACCGGCAGAGGACGATCCCTCGGAACCAGCACGAGCGAATAGCCTGCGATGCGGGCGATTGCCGCCACCGTCCCACACTCGGAGTCTCCGGGTCGATGCAGAGTCGAACTCAGCCAGGTAGCTGAATGGCCGAGCTCGACGGAAAGAGCTCTATGACTATAGCCGGATTCCTCCACCATTGTTCTAATAGCTTCATTTGTATTCATGAGCACACCTCCTGTTACTAGAAGGATGGAGGAAAGCGCTTTTCTCAAAGCAAATTGCATAACTAGAGTTGATCGAATAACTTTAGTTGTGTACACTAGGTGGACGAAAAGGGGGATTCATGGCCAAGAATAAGCACGCATCTCGAAGGGGCTCTATCCCCATCGACGTCATCGACCGCATCGACCTTGTCAAGCGGGAAGCGCGAGAGCTTGAAGATGCTCTTCTCTTCGCGAATGCCGCCGTGAGGTCGAACCCCGAGGAAACCGGCGAGTACCTAGAGGGCGAGCTCGCCGCCTTGGCCCTTTCGGCGCAGCGGCTTCGCGCCGATGCAGATGAGCTTCGCATCGCAGCGACGCCCTTCATGCCGAAGCCGAGGAAACGCTGCTGCGCATCCGCTTGATCTTCGCGGCAGCAACGGAGCGGCGGCCCGCGTTAACCTTCCCGGAGGCTTCAGGTATAATCGAGACGCTCGGCCGGCGATCCAGGGCAAATGCGACACGGGGAAAGAGCGCTCATGGTCAACCAGGTAAAACGCTACGAACTGCGGCTTTACGACCGGGCGCTGCTCGTCTTCTCTGCGATGGCCGACGCGTTCGGAAACGTGTCGTCCTCCGTCCTCGACAGTGGCGATGACGCGCGCAGCCTCTTCCCCCTCCCCTGATGCGTTACCTGGGACAGAATCCCCTCAAAGAGTGGCTCGATACGCGCGTCGTGCCGAAGAACCGACGATTCGCGGACAAGATCCTCGCCCAAGCAGGGCTGACCCCCGGCGACACCATGGGCATCATCGACGTGTGCCTGGGCCTTTCGATCAACGACGCGTACTGAGTGGTTCCCGAAGGGTTCGCGGGCACGTTCGCCGCTTACAACCTGTTCGACAACGAGCTGGACGAAGCTCTCGCACTGACGGCCTACACGGGATACCCCTCGCCCAGCATCGCCGCGCGGGGCTTTCGACCGAATGGACCACCGACGGCCAGTACCCGAAGGCCTGGCGAAGAATCGACGATGCGCTCCTCCTGTTCAAAGCCGGCACGGAAGGGTACGCCAACTCCGGCATGGAGCCCTATTCGGAGTTCTTCGCCGCGCAGGCCGCCGAAGCATTCGGCATCCCCCATGTGGACTACGATCTGGAGAAATGGCAGGGAAAGCTCGCTTCGGTCTGCCCGCTCATGCACGACAAGGACACCGCCTTCGTGCCGTTCTGGCCCGCAACCGGGCAGTCGCGCTTCCCCGCGAACCTCGCTGCGGCGGCGCGGGTTTCCCCGGAGGCATTACGAGTGGCCCCGCAAGGCCGGCAGCCAGGCGCCCGCCGGCAGCAACCTGCCCTTCGACCAGGTGCTCCAAGTGGTCATGACCGAGCGGCACCGCGAGGCGCTGCGCCGTATGCTCTCCTTCGAGCTGACGAACCACCCCGTCTATCCCGTGGATGAGGAGCGGCTTGACGCCCTCAACCGGCTCTTGGGCGCGCGGGTGCGCCAGATGCTCGCGATAGAGCCGACAAGCTCGGCCGACGTCCTCGCGCGCATCGAGGGCACCCTGCCCGAGGACGCCTTCGTCCCCGCGGCTGCGGTCGGCGTCTAAACCCCCGTGCCCTTCCCCTGCGCCTCGTGTATCAGGCGCAATCCTTCCAGCGTGAGCTCCGGGTTCGTGACGGTGATGGTCTGGGAGAGCTCGGCCACGCGGGGGGCCAAACCGCCGGTGGCCACCACGGGGGCCTCGTAGCCCAGCTGGGCGAAGATGCGGCGCACGAGGCCGTCCACGCGGTCGGCCTCGCCGTACACGATACCGGCCTGGATGGCCTGCTCGGTGCTGCCGCCAATGGCCGTGTGCGGGTCCACCAGGTCGATGGCGGCCAGGCGCGTGGCGCGCGAGAACAGGGCCGCGGCACTCGTGTCCACGCCCGGTGCGATGACGCCGCCGATGAAACGCCCCTCGCGGTCCACCACCTCGATGTTCGTGGCCGTGCCGAAATCCACCACCACCACGGGCGCGCCGTAGAGCGACCGCGCGGCCACGGCGTCGGCCACGCGGTCGGCGCCGATCTCACCGGGGTTGGCGTACGTGGTGGGGAACAGCTCCCCGGCCGAGGCAGCCGTGCACACGAGCGCGTCGATGCCCAGCATGCGGTGCAGCGCCGCACACCACGCCTGCGTGAGCTGCGGCACCACGGAGGCGAGCGCCGCCCCCTGCAGGTCGCCCGGGGCGATGCCCTCCGAGTCCAAAAGCGGCAGCACCTTCACGCGCAGCTCGTCGGACGTATGGCTCTTGTTCGTGGCCACGCGCCACATGTGGGCGAGCACCTCGCCCTCGTACACCCCCACGACGGTCTGGGTGTTCCCCACATCGATGGCAAGTAACATGTTTTTGACAAACCCCCTCGGACGCAGGCGAAACGGACGGGAGCGGATATAGTTGCGGTTGATCATTATACCAAGCGGTCGCCCGCCGCCTTTATCTGACTACGCACTCGTAGAAAGGTATCACATGAACGATACACCGAACCGCATCCTCGTCGTGGACGACGAGCCTTCCATCACGGAATTCGTCAGCTACGCCTTGAAGAAGGAGGGTTTCTACACCGACGTGGTAGACAATGGCGAGGAGGCCCTGGCTCTGGCGACGAAGAACCCCTACGACCTGTTCGTGCTCGATATCATGCTGCCCGGCATGGACGGCTACGAGCTGTGTCGCCGCCTGCGCTCCAAGACCACCGTGCCGGTGCTGTTCCTGTCGGCGCGCGACACGGAGCTCGACAAGGTGGTGGGCTTGGAGATCGGCGGGGACGACTACCTTGCCAAGCCGTTCGGCGTGCGCGAGCTCATCGCCCGCGTCCGCGCGCTCCTGCGCCGCGGCTCCGGCGGCGACTTCCCCGGCGCGAACCACGCCATCACGGCCAGCGGCATCACGCTGGACGAAGACGCCCACACGGCATCGGGCGAGCACGGCGAGATAGACCTCACGCCGCGCGAGTTCGAGCTCTTGGCCAGCCTGATGAAGAACGCCGGCAAGGTGGTGTCGCGCGAGGACCTGCTGCGCGATGCGTGGGGTTGGGAATACTTGACGGAAACCAAGACGGTCGACACCCACATCAAGCGCCTCCGTGATAAGATTGAGGGCGCCGGGTACGATCCCGGCCTGGTGGAGACGGTTCGCGGATACGGGTACAGGTTCAGACAATAAAGAGGCTGCAGACATACTTCTCCTTGCTGGCAACGCTGCTCATGCTGCTCGCCGGCGCCATCATCGTGCTCACCTGCTTCATCGCCTTCGGCACTCCGCCGAAGGCGTTTCTACTTCTCATACCCACGGGGCTGGTCACGTTCGTGCTCAGCCTCATCATCGGCCACTTCCTGGCCGAACCGCTGAACGTGCTGGTGAAGAAAACCGAGGCCGTCCGTTCCGGCGCCGACGTGTCGCTGGCCCCGGACGGGCGCCTGCACGAGGCCGACGAGCTGTCGAAGACCATCGACTCGCTGGTGAAGAAGACGAAGTCCCAGCAGATCGACCTCGCGCTCAAGGAGCGCCGCCAGTCGGCATTCGTGAGCGACGTGGCCCACGAGCTGCGCACGCCCCTCACGGCCATCCGCGGCAATGCCGAGATGCTCTCCGACCCCGACCTGCCGCCCGAGCTGCACGACAAGTTCTGCTCCATCATCGTGGGCGAGAGCGAGCGCTTGAGCCGCCTGACGAACGACCTTCTGGCCCTCCAGCGCATCGAGAACGACCATACCCCGTTCGAGCTCTCGCGCGTGAACCTGAACAGCCTGGCCCACAGCGTGCTCGACGCGCTGGAGCCCATCCTGCGCGACCGCGAGGCGAACACCGAGATCGTGGGCGAAGCGCCCGACGTGCTGGGCAACCCCGACCGCCTCAAGCAGGCCGTGACGAACCTCGTGGAGAACGCAAGCCGCTTCATCGACCCCGGCGGGCATATCGTCATCGAGTTGTTCGGCCTGCGCGGCAACTCCATCCTGGCCGTGAAGGACGACGGCCCCGGCTTCGGCGACGCCGACCCCAAGCTGCTGTTCGACCGCTTCTACCGTGCCGATGCCTCGCGCAGCCGCGGAACGGGCGGCACGGGCCTGGGGCTGGCCATTGTGAAATCGGTGGTGGAAGCGCACGACGGCACGGTGGAGGCCATCAACCTGCCCGAGGGAGGAGCCTGCTTCATCGTGGCGCTCCCCTCCATCCCAGCGGAGGCAGTCCCGGGGAAAGCCTAGGGCGGCGGAGCACCGCCGCGCAACGGCGCCGGAACAACGCAGCCCGCAGCCACGGTCTGCGCCATTCACCGCAGCGGTTTGCCTATAATGGAACGACGCGCCGCCGGCGTAAGGCGGCCTATGCAAAGATTCAGGGGAAGGCAGCGCACTATGAAAGTGAAGAAAGCGCATGTGAGAACCATGCTTCCGGTTGCCTCGGCAGGATTCGCCTCTTTCTGGGCCTGGTTCTACCTCGTGCTCTTGAGCCCTTATCCGGCAAGCCACGCCGGCGACCTGTCGCTCGTTTTGAAGCTCGCGTTCCTTGTGGGCGTCCTGGCCGTGCTTTTGCTCGTGTACCTGAAGCGCGACCTTTTCAGCCGGACGGAGCACGACCCGCTTCCCTGGGCGGCAGCCCTGCTATCCCTTCCGCTTGGGCTGCTCAACCTCGTCGCCCATTACGCGGCCGTTCCCCCGGCTGCGTTCTTCGCCGCCTGGTTCCTGGGCGGGTGCGGCTTCTCGCTCATCTTCCTTCTCTGGCCCAAGGTGTTCATGGTGGGTTGGCAAAAGGACGTGGGGGCGTACTTGTCGGCAAGCGCCTTGGCGGGGGCCGTGGTCTACCTCTTCGCCTGCGAGCTGTTGCCGCCCTACGGTGACGTTGCGCTCGTGCTGCTGCCGCTGGCATCGCTGGCCGTGCTCCACTATGTGCGCACCCACATCGTGGGCAGCGAGCAGGAGCCCGACTCGCCGCTCGAGCAGACGCGCCTGTTCCCGCTTACCGGATTCACCGTGGCCGTGTTCGGCGCGCTGTTCGGCATCGCGCTGTACCTGCTGTGCGCGAACCTGGACGCCGTGGACCCGCTGGCCGTCGCGGCGGCCGTCGCGTGCGGCGCCGGGCTGCACCTGGCGCTGAGCGTTCTGGTGAAGCGCTACGTGCCGTTCGGCACCGCGGAGAAGGTGGCGCTTCTGCTGCTGGTGGTGGGCTTTCTGGGACTCGCGTTCCTCGGACCGGGGCTCATGCTGGCATGCTGCCTGTTCATCGTCGGCGTGTACGTGTACCTGGACTTCTCGAACCTGAGCGCGCTCGTGGGCTTCGCGAGCGGCCATCCCTCGCCGTTCTGGCGCATCGCCCGCGGCCAGCTGGTGCTGCCGGCGGGCATGATCGTAAGCTGGAGTTTGTGCATGGCCATCGAGTATGCGAATCCGAGCCTGTTCGCTTACGTGCCCTACCTGGCGCTCGGCCTGCTGTTGGCGCTGGCGCTGCTGGCCGCGTTCGTGCCGTTCAAGGACAACACGTTCGCCGACAAAACGGTGAAGGCCGAGATCGTGGAGGGAGGCTACTTCAAGCAGCGCTGCAACCAGGCAGCGCAAACGTACAAGCTGTCGAACCGAGAAGGCGAGATCCTGTACTACCTGGCGAAGGGGCGCAACGCCCAGTTCATCGCCGACGAGCTGAACATCTCGGCGTACACGGCCAAGACGCACGTGTACCACATCTACCAGAAGATGGGCATCAACTCGCAGCAGGAGCTCATCAGCATCGTGGACTCCACGGAGGTCGTGTACCAGTAAGGCGCCGCCGGGTTCGTCGGGCGCGGCGTTCCGGCGGGCGAACGGCGCCTGCCAGCTGACGCCCCAGCTACCCTAGTATCCCACGGCTGCCACGAGCGGGGCGAGCACGGTGGCGTGCAGCGCCATCATGGCCAGCGTGGGCAGCACGCCCGCCTTGAAGAAGTCGGTCATCTTCCAGTAGCCGTAGCGGAACGACAACATGTTGTTGCTGTCCACGCCCATGAGGAACGTGGTGGATGCGTTCACCGCCACGATGACCGTGAACACGACAGGACTCACGCCGAACGCGGCGGACAGCGACGCGAGCGGTATGAGACAGATGGCGATGAACGCCGGTCCCACGGGTATGACCAGGCGCAGCAGCGGCAGCAGCGCCGCCGTGGCGCCCACGATGGCCGTGCCGCTCACCGCGAGCTTGCCCACCGTGGAGCCAAAGAGCCAACTGGCCGCCCCCTGTTCCTTCACGCCTCCCGACAGCGACTGCACGCAGCCGATGAGCAGCACGATGTTCCACGACACCGACGCCGTGTACTCGCGCCACGTGAGCACGTCGAGCCCCGGCAGGAAGAACAGCACCAGGCACAGCACCGCGATGGCCGTGGCATCCCAGCCCGTCCAGTTGCTCGCGATCCACAGCGCGAACGTCACGCCCATGACGCCGAGCACCTTCCAGTCAAGCGCCTCCAGCCTGCCCACGGCGCGCCCCTTCTCCTCGATGCAGGCCATGGTGGCCGCCGAGATGGGCTCCGGGCGGAACACGAGCGTCACCGACAGCCAGCACGCAACCAGCAGCACGAGCGCGATGGGCATGCAGATGGCCGTCCAGTCCAGGAACGATATCTCTATGCCGGTGTTGGCGGCCAGCACGTTCATGGCCATGATGTTCATGGCGCTGCCCGACGGGATGGACTGCCCGCCCACCACCGACGCGTACGTGATGCCTATCATGAGCGCCCGCCCCAGGTTGGACTTGCCGGGCTCGCACCCCTCGATCTTGAGAATGCTCGATACCGCAATACCCGCGAACAGCGCCGTGCAAGGCAGGTCGGAGATGAAGAACGACAGCACGGCGGCCGACACCATGAACGCGCCCACGGTGGCCCGCGCGTTGCCCTTCGTCAGGCGCATGAGCGCGAACACGATCTTCGTGGGCAGCTTCGTCTTGAGCAGCGCCGCCGTGATACCGAACGACGCCAGGATGAAGAAGATCACGCTGCTGATGAACCCGCTCCACACGCCCCCGTTGAATTCCAGCACGCCGAAGGCGGGCATGAGCACCATCATGACGAGGCCCGAGATGGCCACGGGCACCGGCTCCGTCACCCACAGGAAGATGCCCGCCACCATGAGCGCCAGCGACATCTTCCCCGCCTCGGAGAGCCCCTCCGGCGTGGGCCCGAACCATGCGGCCGCGATCAACGCCACCGCCACCGCCACGCAGGCGACCCTCCTGGCCGCCGAACCGCCTGCCAGCGCCTGGCTTCGTTTCGCGCTCCGTCCCTTTTCGCCCATCGAATACCTCCCCCTCGCACGCCGAGCCCTCGAACAGGCGCCCACCATAACGTGAACCCGCAAGGCACGAATCGGACGCCTGAAAGGAAAGCGCACGAACGCCATACTACTGTGCGTATGACCCCCTTCATGCGGGTTCTTCATACGGATTTTTCGATGACTTCCCCCGGTTTTAGCAACGGCCATTCGATTCACGATCCCGCGCGCTCGGAGATAGTGGGAGGCGAGCATTCGGCGGAGAGGCGCGTCCCTTGCACGGCGCGCAGCGGAGAAAGGGGGATGGACCGAAGCTCCAACAGAACAAGGAAGCAACTGGAAAAGCAAGGGGGTTGATTCATCTCATGTCCGACAACAAAAAGCAACAAGGCACGTCGCTCGGCAAGAGGCTGGCGCTTATCGGCGTCGCCGTGGCCATCATCGTGATAGCGCACTTCCTTCCCACGCCGGAAGGGCTGTCCTACGCGGGCAAGATGGCCATAGCGCTCATGGTGTCCGGCATCGTGCTCTGGGTGACGGAGCCCGTGCCCATGGCCATATCGGGCCTGGCGCTCATGTGCCTCATGCCGGGATTCGGCATCTTCCCGTACAACGGCACGCCCGGCGTATGGGCGAACTTCATCAGCAACGTGATCTTCTTCATCCTGGCGTCGTTCGGCATCACGTCGGCGCTGCTGAAGACGAAGATCCCCACGAAGATCGTGTTCACGCTCATGCACATCACGAAGGGCAACGCGAAGCTCACGGTGCTCATGTTCATGGTGGCCACGGCCGTGATCTCGGCCTTCGTTTCGAACCTGCCCTGCACGGCGCTGTTCGCGGGCATCGCCATGTCCAGCATCATCGAGGTGGAGCAGAAGAACGGCACCGCGAAGCACGCCGCCAACCTGGGCAAGGCGCTCATGATAGGCATCGCGTACGCCTCGTGCATGGGCGGCATGATCACGCCGGCCGGCTCGGCGCTGAACATCATGACGCTGAACATGCTGGGCGCGAACGCGGGCTTCACCATCTCGTTCCTCGACTGGGTCATCATCTGCGCGCCTATCGCCCTCATCCTGCTGGTGGTGTGCTGGCTGTCGGTGGTGTTCATCTTCAAGACCGACCGTATCTCCGACGAGACGATGCTCGCCATCGAGAAATCGGGCGCGTCGGTGGGCAAGCTCGACGGGTTTGACAAGAAGGTGCTCGCCATTCTGGCGCTCATGATCGTATGCTGGGTGGCCAGCAATTGGACGGGATGGGACGCCACGGCCATCGCCGTTGCGGGCCTGGCGCTGTTCTTCCTGCCCGGCATCGACGTGCTTACCTGGAAAGAGTACATCGCCAGCGTGCAGTGGGCCATCGTGCTGCTCATCGGCTGCGTGCAGTCCATCGCGGGCGGCATCAAGGAGCAGGGCGCGGCCAGCTGGCTCTTCGGCGCCACCGTGGGCAAGATGGCCGTGTCGGCCTTCGCCGTGGTCGCCGCCACCGCCGTGGCGCTGCCGCTCATGCGCCTGATCATCCCGGTGGGCCCGGCGCTCATCGCCATCAGCCTCATCCCGCTTGCGGGCATGGGCCCTGCCATGGGCGTGTCGGCCGCCGTGTTCGCCATCATCATCGCGTTCAACGCCAACACGACGTTCCTTCTGGGCGTGGACAGCAACAACATGATGACGTTCAAGCACGGCCAGTGGAAGATGGGCGAGTTCTTCAAGGCCGGCATCGCGCCGACCATCGCCATGATGATCCTCCACGCCACCATCCTCGCCCCGCTCGTGGGCCTGGTGGGGTACTGATTCGCGACGTTCGAGCTCTCTCCGGACTCGCGTTTCCAGGGCCCGGACCCCGCAAGGGGTCCGGGCCCTTCCCTTTTCCGAAAGCGGTGCCGGAGCGGCCGGCCGTGCGGGCCCGGGCGAAGACCGTCCGAGCGCCACAGCGGGTTCGCCGCCTGCCCCAACGACCTCGCCGTCGCACTGCCTTCCCCCAAGGGCCCGCGCCTCTATGAACTTGACCCCGATAATTGTGGTCGCTTTCGTTGAATCCGACCAAACTGCAGGGGCTCGCCTCAAAACGGGTGCGGGTCCTTTTCTGCTTGCCGCGCCGATGGTTTCGGCGCACAATGGAGGAGGCTGCAGCGTTGGCGGCTGCGGCGGGATACTCAGGGGAAAGGGAAACGGCCATGATAGAGGCTATCGCGTTCGATGCGTACGGCACGCTGTACGACGTGTACTCGGTGGAGCGGAAGTGCGAGGAGGAGTACCCCGGCAGCGGGGCGGCCATGAGCCGGCTGTGGCGCCAGAAGCAGCTGGAGTACTCGTGGCTGCGCACGCTCATGGGACGCTATGCGGACTTCTGGCGCGTCACCGAGGACGCGCTGCGCTACACGCTGGCCGAGCTGGGCTTGGAGGGCGACGAGGGGAAGATAGCGGCCATCATGGCAACCTATCTGGAGCTGGAGATGTACCCCGAGGTCATAGAGGCCATGGCGCGTTTCGGCACGCGCAAGAAGGCCATCCTCACGAACGGCAACCTGGGGATGATCCAGCCGCTCGTCGCGCGCTCCGGGCTGGGCGCGCACCTGGACGCCTGCCTGAGCGCCGACGAGGCGGGGCTGTTCAAGGTGCGGCCCGAGGTGTACCAGTTGGCCGTCGACCACCTGGGCGTTGCGCGGGAGCGCCTGCTGTTCGTGTCGTCGAACGGCTGGGACGTGGCCGGCGCCAAGGCGTTCGGCTTCACCGTGGGTTGGCTCAACCGCCGCGGCCTGCCACCCGAGGAGCTGGGCGTCCGCGCGGATTACGAGGCATCCAACCTGCTGGAGCTGGCGGAGATGGTGGTTTCGGCCTGACGGGCGCCGCCCCACGGGCCTTGGCTCGCCGCTACGCGACGCCTTCAGGTTTTAACATGGCAGCTGCCGCTTCCGGCATTGCGGGCATCGCCACGTCGTCGAACTCGAAGCCAGGCTTCGCGCACACGGTGCAGAAAGCGGGACGACGGCCGGCCACGACGAGGCCGCAGGCCGGGCAGAGCGAGAAGAGCCCGGCAGGACGGGCGCCCTCGGCCATATCGAGGCAGAGGCACGCGGCGGCCTGCTCCACCTCCTGCAGCTGGCGGTAGAGCTTCGCGATGTCGCGGTAGCCGCGCACGCGGGCGCGCGCGGCGGCGTCGCGGCAAGCCCCCGTACTCCAATCATCGAGCCGCCCGGACGCGACGCGCAGGGCGTCGTCCAAGCTCGACGGCAGGGACGTGTACGCCGCCGGATCGACGCTCTCGGCATGCAGCGGCCCGCGGAAGGCCTCGATCGCAGCCAGGTGAGCCCGCTCGCCAGCCGCCAACGCGTCCAGCACGGCACCGTCCTCCGGGCGGCCGGCCGAGCGGGCGGCATCGGCCAACAGGGCGAACGCGCGTTTCTCCGCCAGGCATCGGGCGCGGGCGGCCTGCAGGTCGTCGTAGACCGCGCCCACGTTCTCCCGCGTGAACGCCGCCTGCTTGCGTGCACGATGGCGACGGTACGCGCGCATGCCCAGCAGCTCCAACGCCACGAGGCCCGCCACAACCGCGACGAGCAGCACGATGGTATCCACAACGGCCCCTTTCCACACAAAGATTCTGTCACGGCAGCGCAAAACGCCTTCTCCGCCTCGTGCCGCGCATCAGATTTTTCGAATTCTGGCAGACTTTGGAGGGTATGCGTCGCATGTCCAGCCGCTTTCCTGCATGCGACGACTCGGCCGGCCGCAGTCTCACGGCCGGCCGCTGACCCGCGTCCCGGCACGCAGCCGGGACGCGGGCCCCTTGCTTACTCGCCGAGGGCGAACACCGCCTGCTTCGTCTTGGCGGCCAGCTTGGCGTTCAGCTCCTCCAGAGGGCCGTACTCCAGGCATTTCGCCTGGCAGTGCTGCACGCAGGTAGGCACCTTGCCGAGAGCCTGGCGCGCAGCGCACAGGTCGCACTGGTCGGTGGGCACCGGCATGTAGGCCAGCTGCCACACGTCCTCGTCGATCTTCCACGGGCCTATCTCGTTCACCAGGATGCCCGTCTGCCCCACCGGGTAGCCGTGCTCCATCTGGCATGCGAACTCGCACGAATGGCAGCCCGTGCACCATTCGTAGTCAACCAAGATTCCGTACTGGGCCATTGTTACTCACCGTCCTCGAGCTTGTAGAGCCTGCAGATGCTCGTCTTGTAGTTGGAACCGAACCCGCTCTTGCCGGGGCTGTACACCATGAGGTTGTTGATGTTGTACTCGAACACGTCGAAGAACTTCTCCGGGTCGCCCTCCGGCCGCCACCATGCGTGGTCGCAGGCCACGATGCGGGGATCGGTGAGGATGGGCGTCGACTCGATCTTGATCTTGGCACGGCCGTTCTGGTTCTCGATCCACACCCACTCGCCGTCCTCCATGCCGAGCTCGGCCAGCTTGTCGGGATGCACCTGCACGATGGGGTCGGGGTGCATCCGGCGCAAACGCTCGATCTGGCGGTGCTCCGAGTGGAAGTAGCTCCAGTTGCGCGCGCCCGTGGTGAGCACGAGCGGGTACTGCTCGAACAGCTCCGGCGTGGAGCCGGGGCCCGGATCGGGCTCCTCGAAGTACGGCAGCGGGTCGAGCTCGGCCGCGTTGTAGAACGTCGACCACAGCTCGATGCGGCCCGTGGCCGTCTGGAACCCGGGCTGGCCGTCGTTGCGCATCTTGCCGGTCTTGTACTTGTAGTACTCCACCGGAAGGTACACCGGCGCCTCCTCGCGCAGCTCCTCCCACGAGTAGCCCGTGGGCTTCAACAGCTCGGTGAACATCTCCTCCGGCTTCTCCCAAGGCCAGGCCTCGGGGTTGAAGCGCTTGCCCAACTCCAGGTTGATCTGCATGTCGGACTTGCACTCGCCGATCTGCGTGACCTTGTTGATGACCTCGCCGCGCTGCGGCCCGTCGCCCACGCGGATGCCGTTGCGCTCGGCGAACGTGGCGGCAGGCAGCACGACGTCGGCCAGCGCCATGATGGTGGGCGTCATGAACAGGTCGACCGACACGATGAAGTCGCACTTGTTGAACGCGTTGTACACGCGGTGAGGGTCGGCGCCCATGCAGGCGATGCCGTTCGTGGTCTGGAAGTGTGCGCCGTGGATCTCGTAGGGCACGCCCGTCTCCATGGTCTCGATGAGCACGTCGGGCGAGGACTGCTTGAAGCCCATCTGCAGCAGGCGGTAGCGGTCGAGGCCCAGGCGCTTCGGCTCCTGCTCGGGGGGCAGCAGATCGCGGCCCCAGCCGCCGGAGTACGCCATGATCTCCGCGGGGGGCACCAGGCCGCCCGGGCAGTCGATGTTGCCCGTGATCTGGAACAGCGCTGCGATGGCCTGGCCGGCGGGGATCGCCTCGCGCGTCATGTCGATGGCAAGGCCCCACTGCAGCGTGGCCGGCTTCGCCGCGGCCAGCATGCGGGCGGCGCGCACGATCTTGTCCTCGGGGATCCAGGTGATCTCGGCCACGCGGCCGGCCGGATACTCCTGCACGCGCTCCTTCAGCTCGTCGAAGCCGTAGCACCAGCAGTCGACGAATTCCTTATCGTAGATTTCCTCGTTGATGATGACGTTCAGCATGCCGAGCGCCAGCGCCGCGTCGGTGCCGGGACGGATGGGCAGGTGCAGGTCGGCCTTCGCCGCGAGGAACGTCACGCGCGGGTCGATGACCACGGTCTTCATGCCGCGCTTCATGAGGTCGATGACCCAGTGGCCGAAGAAGCCGTCCGAGTTCGCGATGAGGGGGTTGTTGCCCCACACGAACATGACCTCGGGCATGGTCCAGCCCTCGTGGTCGAACCGGTCGGGGAAATGCTGGGCCACGTCGGCGATCCAAAACGAGCCCGTCGTGGCGGCCATGCCGGCCACGCGCGGCAGGTAGCACGCGTTGCCCGAGAGCACGTTGCCGTAGTTCGGGCTGCCGAACGACCAGCACAAACGCGACTGCCACGGCGCGATGTCGCGGCCGGTGCCGTGGATGAACACCACGGACTCGGCACCGTACCTGTCCTTGATGGCGTTGAACTCGCGCTCCACGATGTCGTAGGCCTCGTCCCAGCTCACGCGCTCCCACCTGTTCTTGCCGCGGTCGGCGCGGGCGCGCTTCATCGGGTAGGTGAGGCGGTCCTTGTGGTTCACGATCTCGGGCATGTCCAGGCAGCGCACGCACAGGCGGCCGTCGGTCATCGGGTTCTCGGGGTCGCCCTCCACCTTCACGAGCTTGCCGTCCTTGTCGGTGTACATCAGCACGCCGCACCCCAGGTGGCATCCCGGCCCCGACCACGCGCTGCCGCGCGTTACCGTGTACTCGCCTTCCTCGTAGCGCCACGGCTTCTCATGCGGGATGGTGATGCCCTCTGATTTCTCCATGCTTCGCCCTCCTTGGTTCTCTCGTCGAATAGCACTGGGGACAGCATGCCGCGCAGGGCGGGACCGCGAATCGCCGCGGCAACGTGAAATCGCGCCACAAGCGTCACGATATGGGATTGATGAGGGACGAAGGGCGGCATACTGCCGAGGGTAGTATGCCGGGAAAAGGGGCCGATGGACCGCCACAAGACGCAAAGGCTCTTCCAAGCCGTCGTAATCTCCGATGCGGCACACGGTCGCGACCTCGTTGAGCGAGCACACCATCATGAGCAGGCCGTCGTCGGGCGCTCCACACGATGACGCCTTCACCGCGGCTAATGCGGGCAATGTCTCGGCCCGCCGCATGTGGCGAGGAAAGTGGCGGTGTCAATCATGTACTGGCTTTCGGAAAGACACCCATCGACACAGTAATCACCGATTTTCCACATCGCCAGACCTATCAACAGCGAAGGAGAACGCTTCTATCAGAGAAATCCCAGGTGGGGTTACTTCACTGTCAAGCAAATTTTGCTGGAATATCCTACGGAGGCCAGAAAGGAGGGGCCCGTTGTAGAAAACCGGTGATTACTGTGCCATTCGATGCCGACTTCTCGATGTTCATCCGTCTATCTGCAAGCACGCATGCGGCAACCTGCAATAGAACGCAACGAGAACGTCATCCGCCCACTCCCAAGGGTAGCGGGCAGTTGGAAACCCTCGCAATGAGGCGCCGAGCATCCACTGCGCGAGGGGCTTCGTGCATTTTTTGGAGCCGCATGCTTTTCCTCAGTTGCAAGCCTATAATAGACAATTAGTTTGATTATCGAAGTATTGTCGACTCTTACGCGGAAGCCCGTTAGCAGTAGGTGGGGCAGGCGCATCTTGGTCGAAGGCAGGAGAAACATCGTGGGCAGTGCATTGGTGGGATTCGGCAAGGCGGTTCCGGCGCTTGAGGTGCAAAACGACGACCTGAAGGCGCTCGTCGACACGAACGACGAGTGGATCAGGACGCGCACCGGCATCGAGAGCCGCCACGTGGCCGTAGGAGAGTCGAACGCCGACCTGGCCGAGCAGGCGGCGCGCGAGGCACTGGGCTGGGTCGAAGGCGGCTTCGCCGAGCGGTGCCTCGAAGCGGGCGAGATCGACCTCGTGGTGTTCGCCACCATCACGCCGGACACGGTGGTGCCTTCGATGGCGGGCCTGCTGCGCCGCCGCCTGGGCCTCGAGAACGCCATCGCCTTCGACGTGAACGCCGCCTGCACGGGCTTCGTCTACGGCTTGACCGTGGCCGAGGCCCTGATGGCCGCGAGCGCGCCGAAAACTCCGGGCGCCGCCGGGCGCAACCCCGTGCGCCGCGCCCTCGTGGTGGGAGCCGAGCGCCTGACCCGCCTGACGAACTGGGCCGACCGCAACACCTGCGTGCTGTTCGGCGACGGCGCCGGCGCGGCCGTGCTCGAGTGGAGCGACGAGCGCCCCGGCATCCTGGGCAGCTACATCGTGAACGAGGACGACGTGACGAACGCGCTGTCCTGCCCCGCGACGTACGACGCGCCCCAACCGTTCGACGCCGACGGCATCGCGCCGGCGGTCGCGGACACGGACGCGGCGGCTGCGCAGATCGCCGACGAGCTCGCCGTGCGCGAGGCCATCGAGGACGGCCGCCCGCGCCAGACCATCTACATGAACGGCCAGAAGGTGTTCAAGTTCGCCGCCGAGGCCATGACCGTCGCCGTCAACCAGGCGCTCGACCGCGCGGGCATCGCGCTGGACGAGGTGGCCTGCATCGTCCCCCACCAGGCCAACGAGCGCATCATCAAGTACGCCGCCAAGAAGCTCGACCGCCCGATGGACCTGTTCCAGCTCTCCATCGCCCACGCCGGCAACACCTCGGCCGCCAGCCTGCCCATGGCGCTGGCCGAGGCGTACACCGCCGGCCGCATCAAGCCCGGCGACAAGGTGGTGCTGGTGGCCTTCGGCGGCGGCTTCACCAGCGGCGCCGTGGTGTACGAGGCGTAGGCACACGCGCCCGGCGGCATCGCCTGATCCGCCAAACGCTCCTCAAACGCGAGATACCCCCGGCGCTCAAAGCTCCTCCTCGCTCGCCGACAGCTTCGCCGACGCTGTCGCAGGAGAATCGACCCCCTACCTCCGCGGCACGGCGCGCGTGACGGCGCGGGCGCAGGCAACGGCGGCGACGGCTTTCACCAGGTCGGGGATGGCGAAGGGGGCGATGGTTACGGCGAACGCGGCGGCAAGATCCACCCCTACCACCGCGGCGTACTGCACGCAGCCGCACGTGTACGTAACGATGATGAATACGAGGCAGGCAGCCAGGTCGACGGCCCACGCGCGCCCTCCTGCAAGCTTCTTGCCAGCTGCGCCGCCGCCAAGCGCGCGGCGCAGCGCCGCCCGCACAGCGAGCGCCACGGCCGCGGCCACCACATACCCCCACAGATAGCCCCCCGTGGGGCCCAGCAGCATGCCGATGCCGCCGCGCATGCCCGAGAACATCGGCAGCCCCACCGCGCCGAGCGCCAGGTAGCCCGCAATCGCCGCCAGGCACTCGCGCGGCGTGAGCGCGAGCAGGGCGAACATAAGCGCGAACATCTGCAGCGTGAGCATCACAGGGCCGAACGGTATGGCCACCCACGCCGAAACGCCCATGAGCGCGATCGTGAGCGCCACGAACGCGATCGAACGCGTACTCCCCCGCGTGCCCGCCGTCTTCTTTCCCTGCACCGCCCGCTCGTCCATGTGCGCTTCCTTCCTGCATGCGACTTGCTCGCCGCTTCCGTCAGACCGCGTCGCAGTATAGAAGAGCCCGCCGGTTCGCGTAAACCAGCGGACTCTTTCCAGGTTGACAATCGGGGTGACAACCGCGCGATACGCAGGATACCGGCCACACGGTCGGCTGCTCACCTGCCGGGCCAAACCGCGGCGCACAGTACCGTGGGGCCGCACGCCGCGGCCAGCGCAACCGGCATCCGCCGGGCAAATCCCGACGGGCCCCTGCTAGAACTTCGCGGTGATCTCCCCGCGCTCCAGCTTCCGCAGGCGCTTCATCTCCACGATGATGAAGATGACGGTGACGAAGATGGACAGGAAGTCCGCCATGGGCGTGGCGAAGTACAGTGCGTCGAGCCCCGTGAACTGCGGCAAAATGTGCGGCAGGACCTCGGGCAGCGCGAACAGCAGCGGCACGAGGAACAGGATCTGGCGCGTGAGCGACAGCACGATGGACTTCGCGGGTTGGCCCGTGGCCTGGAAGTAGTTCGAACCGACGATCTGGAAGCCCACGAACGGCAGCATGAGCAGCTGCACCTTGAGCGCGAACACGGTGAAGTCAACCAGCCCGTCGTGCGTGATACCGAACGCCCCCACGATGAACTCGGGGAACAGGTGCACCACCAGCCACATGACCGTGCCGAGCACCGTAGCGCCGGCAATGCCGTACCACAGCGTCTTGCGCACGCGGTCGATGAGCTTCGCGCCGTAGTTGAAGCCGAGCAGCGGCTGGATGGCCACGGCCACGCCCACGAGCGGCAGCACGGTGAACATGGCCACGCGCTGCACCACGCCGATGGACGCCAACGCGTCGTCCGCTCCGATGGGGCTCAACGCGCCGTACTGGACCAGCAGGTGATTGATGACGAAGTTCACCACGGCCATGCCTGCCTGCACGGCGAAGCTGGCGAAGCCGAGCGACAGGATGGTGCCGATGACGCGCAGATGCGGCGCCATGTAGCGGAAGTGCAGCTTGAGCGGCACGTTGCGCGTGAACACGAAGTACCACAGCACCGCGGCGCACGACGCGGCCTGCCCGATGATGGTGGCTAGCGCGCTGCCCTCCACCCCCCAACCCAGCCGGAGAACGAACAGGTAGTTCAACGCCGTGGACACCACGAGGCCGATGAGCATGGTGACGAGCGCGCGGTTGGGCGCGCCGGCCGTGCGGATGAAGTTGTTCACGCCCATGCCGATGCACTGGAAGATGAAGCCGAAGCAGATGATCTGCAGGAACGCCCGCGCATAGGGGCGCACGTCGTCGGTGGCGCTCGAGAGCGTGAGCAGGCCGTCCAAGACAGCGGGGTTCAGCGCCGCGATGCCGACTATGGCCGACACCACCACGCTCAGCAGCACCGTGTTGCCCAAGCTGATCTCGGCGTCCACGCGCCGTCCCTCGCCCAGGCGCAGCGCCGCGAGCGCGTTGCCGCCGTTGCCGATGAGCATGGAGATGGCCATGAACACGATCATGATGGGGTTCGCCACGGTGGCCGCCGACAGGCCGATCTCGCCCATGGCCTGCCCGAGGAAGATGGAGTCCACCACGTTGTAGGCACCGTTCACCACCATGCCGAGGATGGCGGGAATGGCGAACTCGGTGATGAGGCGCGGGATGGATGCCGTGCCCATGCGGCTGACCTTGCTGTCGCGACCAGGATTCTTCGGGTCCTTGCCGAGGGGTGCGCCGGTGCTTTCTTCGTTGAGATCGAGGGGGAGTTTCGTCTTCGTCGCTGAGGATGCTGCCATGGCTCGAGATGCCTTTCTCATTTTTGCGGAACGAGATATTTTACTCGCGCGCACAGAGAAAGGAGAATACCTTGTCGACAGATACATAAAGCAACCACAGCAAAGCGCTGCCAAAGGCGCCTATTCGCCGACGGGCGGCTGATCTACACGAGATGCGCCTCGCCGGAGGCGACCGGCACGCACGATCCATCGGGCGCGCGAAGGACGAGGCGACCGAACGCGTCCACCGAGGCCACCGTCCCCTCGGCCACCGGCTCGCCCGCAAGGTTCACCATGCGCACGCTGCGCCCCGTGAGGCTGGCATGGGCGGCGTACTCGCCTGCAAGCGGCGCAAAGCCCTTGGTCTGCCAGGCACGGTACAGCGGCGCGTACGCGTGCAGGACCGCGGCGGCCACATCGTCGATGCCGCCCTCGAAGCCCAGCTCGGGTAGGTAGACGGGGACGTTCTTGCCGCCCACCGCGGCATTGTCGGCAGGATCCGGCAGCTCCACGTTCACGCCGATGCCCACGCACACGCCGCCCGCATGAGCCTCGAGCGAGATACCGCACAGCTTGCGGAAGACGGGCTGTGCTGACGCAGCATCGAGAGGTTCCGGCGGCCGGCCGGCCGCCGGAACCACCAGGTCGTTTGGCCATTTTACCTGGACGCTTTCCGCAGCTTCGGCGGGGAGCAGCCCGACTACCGCGCGGCGCACGGCCAGGGCGGTCACGAGGCTCAGGGTGGGCAGCAGGGCGGCGTCAACCGAGGGGCGCAGCAGCAGCGACAGGTACAGGCCGCCTTCGGGGCTCGCCCAGGCGCGACCCTGCCGGCCGTAGCCGCCCGTCTGCCGACGGGCGCGCAACGCCAGGCCCTCGGGCTCGCCAGCCTCCAACGCGCGCTTCACCTCGTCGTTCGTCGAGGTAACCTCGTCGAGCACGCGCAGGCGGAACGCGAGCGGCTCGCTCACAGCCGTGTGGCCTTCCCCACCGCCACGCGATCGCACGTCACAGGGGTGCCGTCGGCCAGCACATGGCCCGGCAGCAGCTCCAGCAGCGGCTGCACCACGAAGTCGCGCTCGAGGGCGCGCGGGTGCGGCAGCGTGAGCAGGTCGTTGTCCGTCACGTACAGCTGGTAGTCGATGATATCGATATCGCAGGTGCGCGGTCCGTTCTCTCTCTCGCGCACACGGCCCAGGCTGTTCTCGATGGCATGCAGGTAACCCAGCAACTCCTTGGGCGCGAGCCCCGTGCGCAGCAGCACGACGGCGTTCACGAACACGTCCTGGTCCAAGTAGTAGGCCGGCTCGCTCTCGTAGAAGCTGGAGATGTCAACGATCTGCGAGTCCGGCAGCGCGCACAGCTCGGTGACGGCCTGGTTCAGAAGCGCGATCTTGCCCTCGCGCTCCTCGCCCGGCTCGGCTACGAGCGGCACGTTGCAACCCAGGCCCAGCAGCGCGTAGGGGCGCAGGTCCTTGAGCGCCTTGGCCGTCTCGGCAACGTTGTGCGTGCGCACCACGTTCGCCCCCAGCTCGCAGGCCATGAGCGCCTCGGCAGCGGACGCCTGGTCGCGTTCGCGCGGCTCGTCGATACGGTACGCGTAGCCGATGTAGCTCTTGCGCGACAGCGCCGCCATCACCGGGTACCCCAGCCGCGCGAACTCCTGGAAGTTGCGCACGAGCTCGATGGTCTGCTTCGGCGTCTTGCCGAAGCCGGGTCCGGGATCGACGCAGATGCGGTCGTGCGCGATGCCCGCCGCCTCGAGCGCGGCTGCCCGGTCGCGCAGGTAGTCGCGCACGTCGTTCACCACGTCGTCGTACACGGGATCGTCCTGCATGGTGGCCGGCTCTCCCTGCATGTGCATGACCACGAGCCCGGCGTCGCAGCCGCTCGCCACGTCCACCATGGCCGGGTCGCGGAAGCCGGACACGTCGTTCACGATGGCCGCACCCGCCTCGACGGCCGCGCGCGCCACCGCAGGTCGGCGCGTGTCGATGCTCACGCACATCCCGCACTCGGCGAGCGCGCGCACCACGGGCAGCACGCGCTCCAGCTCCTCGTCCACGCCCACGGGCGCGGCTCCGGGCCGGGTGGACTCGCCGCCCACGTCCACGATGGCGGCCCCCTCCTCCACCATCCGCTCGGCGTGCGCGAGCGCGGCATCAACGTCCTCGTGCTCGCCGCCGTCGGAGAAGGAATCGGGGGTAACGTTCAAGATGCCCATGACGATGGGCATCTTGGTGTCGAACTCGAAATCAGCGCAGCGCCAGATCATTTACGCTCTCCGTCGCCTTTCTCATCGTCGGTGCGGTCGGCGGGCTTGCCGTCCTGCGGCGCGCCCTTGCCGTCGCCCATCATCTCGCGGAAGCCCTTCTCCATCTCGTCGAGGAAGCTCTTAGAGCCGTCGGCGGGCGCAGCAGGGGCCGTTGTGCCCGATGCCTGCGCGCCGGCTGCAGCCCCATCATCCTCGTCCGAGGGCTCGCGGAACGGCGGGTTCGGATCCTGGTCGCCCGGCTCCACCGGCTCCTCTTTCCAGTTCGGGTCGGCCAGCTTGGCATCGCGCTCGCGCGCCGCCTGCTCCTCGGCCTCCTTGCGGGCGTTGATCTCTCCCTCGTGCTTCAGGTAGTCGTCCCACGTGTTGTCGAGCAGCGCCAGGCACGCCTCGCCCTCCACCGTCTCGCGCTCCAAGAGCACGCTGGCCATGAGGTCCATCTGCTCGCGATGGCTCACGAGGATCTCGTAGGCGCGGTCGTGCGCGTCCTTCATGATACGGGCCACCTCGTCGTCGATGCGCTTGGCCGTCTCCTCCGAGTAGTCCTGCGTGTTGCCGTAGTCGCGGCCCAGGAACACCTCGTGGTTCGGCTGGCCGAACACCTGCGTGCCCAGCTCGGCGCTCATGCCGTACTGGGTGACGATGGCGCGGGCCATCTTCGTGGCGCGCTCGAGGTCGTTGCTGGCACCCGTGGTGATGTCGTCGCAGAAGATCTCCTCCGCCACGCGGCCGCCCATGAACACGGCCAGCTCGTCGCGCATCTCGCCGAGCGAGTTGAGCACCTTGTCCTCCTTGGGGATGGACAGCGTGTAGCCGAGCGCCCGGCCGCGCGAGATGATGCTGATCTTGTGCACCGGGTCGGCATGCGGCAGCAGGTGCCCCACCAGGGCGTGGCCGCTCTCGTGGTAGGCGATGGTGTGCTTCGTCTGCTCGTCGAGCACGCGGCCCTTGCGCTCCGGGCCGGCAATGACGCGTTCCATGGACTCGCTCACCTCGCGCTGCGTGATGATCTTCTTGCCGCGGCGCGCCGTGAGCAGCGCCGACTCGTTCATGAGGTTCGCCAGGTCGGCGCCCGTGAAGCCCGGCGTGAGCTTGGCCACCTTCGCCAGGTCCACGTCGCTGCCGATGGGCTTGTCCTTCGAGTGCACCTGCAAGATCTTCTCGCGGCCCTTCACGTCGGGCGCGTCCACCACGATCTGGCGGTCGAAGCGGCCGGGACGCAGCAGGGCGGGATCCAGCACGTCGGCGCGGTTCGTGGCGGCGATGAGCACGACCGAATCGTTGCTCTCGAAGCCGTCCATCTCCACGAGCAGCTGGTTCAGCGTCTGCTCGCGCTCGTCGTGCCCGCCGCCGAGGCCCGTGCCGCGCTGGCGGCCCACCGCGTCGATCTCGTCGATGAAGATGATGGCCGGGCTCGCGTCCTTGGCCTGCTGGAACAGGTCGCGCACGCGGGACGCGCCCACGCCCACGAACATCTCCACGAAGTCGGAGCCCGAGATGCTGAAGAACGGCACGCCCGCCTCGCCGGCGACGGCGCGCGCGAGCAGCGTCTTGCCGGTGCCCGGAGGGCCCACCAGCAGGCAGCCGCACGGGATCTTCGCGCCCATGGACTGATACTTCGCTGGGTTCGCCAGGAAGTCCTTGATCTCCTGCATCTCCTCCACGGCCTCGTCCACACCGGCCACGTCGGAGAACTTCACGTCGGGACGCTCCTCGATGGACTTCTTCGTCTTGGCCTTGCCGAACGACATCTGCGAGTTGTTCGCCTTCTGCATGGAGTTGAAGAAGAAGAACAGCAGCGCGCCGATGGCGATGATGGGCAGCAGCGTGATGAGCAGGTCCATGAAGCCGGACGGCAGGTTCACCTGGTAGGGGATGTTCGGGTGCGCGGCCATGAGCTCGCCGAGCGAGTCCTGGCCCACGTAGGTGGACGTGAAGTTGTGTTCGTCGCCCAGCGTGGCCGCGTTGACGTCGGTGGTGCCCACGCCGCCCAGCGCCTTGCCGGTGTCGGGGTTCTTGAGCGTGGCCATGCGCGCGTTGAGCGCTTGGAACGCGTCGTTGAACGCGTTGGCCGCCGTCGAGCCGGCCGTGACGGCCGGGTAGTACGAGCCGGAAACGGTGTGGCCGCCGGCGTCGTACACCACCTTCGTCACGCGGTCCTGCTCCACGGCCTGCACGAATTCCGACGTGATGAGGCTGTCGGTCTGCGTGGTGCTGGACATGTTCATGAACTGCTGGCCCACGAAGAAGGCCACGATCAGGAACAGGACGACCGATATGATGGTCGTCCGCGGACTTGGCTGCTGGAATTGCGACTTCTTGTTGCTGTTCTTGTTATCCTGTGCCATGGAGCCTGACTTTCCTTCCCGAACGGTCGGCCGCGACACCCGGTGCGGACTTCCCGTCCGCCGCCCGTTCGAGCCGCCGCCGCACGCTTACCTGGCGAACCGGCCGCCACCTGTCGGTGCGCCGCCCGTCCGCCGCGGGTACGTCGTTATTGGTAGATCTCCGGCTTCAAGATGCCGATGCAGGGCAGGTTGCGGTAGCGCTCCGCAAAGTCCAGCCCGTAGCCGACGATGAAATCGTCGGGGCACTCGAAGCCGAGGTATTTGCAGTCGATCTTCGCCTGCGCGGGCGTCTTCTTTCGCAGCAGCGTGGCCACCTCGAGGGAGGCCGGATGACGCGACGACAGGTTTTTAAGCAGGTACGTCAAGGTAAGGCCGGAGTCGAGGATGTCCTCGGCCACGATCACATGGCGCCCTTCGATCTCGGACGTGAGGTCTTTCAGGATGCGCACGACGCCGGAGCTCTTCGCCCCGTTGCCGTACGACGAGACGGCCAGGTAGTCCATCTCCACCGGCAGCTCGATCTTGCGGGCCAAATCCGCCATGAAGATGGCCGCCCCGCGCAGCACGGAGATGAGGACGATGCCGCCCTCGTCCGCGGTGCAGGCGTAATCGCGCGTGATGGCGCGGCCGATCTCGGCCACGCGCGCGGCGATCTCATCTTCGGTGAACAGCACCTCGGCCAGGTCGTTCTGCACAGCTCGCATCCTCTTCGTCATATCCGCGCTCTGCCGTTCCTCGCTCCGCGCCGAAGCGCGATACGTGAGCGGAGGCGTCACGCTTACCTTGAGATTCGGTTAGTGTACCATTGCGTTCTTCATAAAAGGAGACGAGACGGTAACGCCGGGCCAAGGGCCACGATTTTTACATTTCGCCGCGGGAACAGGGCGTATAGGTTGAAAAAACAAGGGGTTTCGTTTTCGTCAGCCAGCCGTCAGCGCGCGGCGAACAGGTCCGGGAACTCGTCCAGCAGGCGGCCGACGGGCAGGCCGATAACCGAGTCCAAGGAGCCGTCGACGCGCTCTACGAGGCTCGCCCCCTCCCCTTGCACGGCGTAGGCGCCCGCCTTGTCGAACGACTCGCCCTTCCGCAGGTAGTCGGCGATCTCCTCGTCGGTGAGGCAGCGGAACGTGACGGCGGAACGGTCGACGAACGTGCGGAAGCCCACGGAGATGTCCTCGATCGCAGGAGCGGCCACCATCCACAGCGACACGGCCGTGATCACCTCGTGGGTGCGCCCGGACAGGCGGCGCAGCATGCGCTTGGCATCCGAGAGGCTTACGGGCTTTCCGAATATCTCGCCGTCGAGCACGACCATGGTGTCGGCTCCCAGCACGGCCGCCATGCCCAGGTAGTTCTCCGACAGCACCTCCTGCACCACGGCGCCGGCCTTGCGCTCGGCCAGCTTCTTCGCCGCCTCGGGCGGGTCGGCCAAAAGGTCGGGCTCCAAGGTCTCGTCGACCTCGGACACGCGCACGGAGAACGCGATGCCGGCGTCCTCCAACAGCTGCTTGCGCCGCGGCGAGCCGCTGGCCAGGATGATGTCGGGGACGGGCTCCCCGCCGGAAGCGGCGGCCTCCGCGCCGCACGCGGCCGCCTCGTGGGTGTTCTGTTCGTTATCCATGCCCGGTATTGTAACGCAAGGCCGGGTGCAGAGGGGCGCGAACCCGTCTTTCCGTCACCCTCGCTTGCGGCGTGCGCGGAACGCGGCCATGGGCTCGACGCGCACGCCGCGCTTGTTGGCGCTGACGGCCAGGTCTCCCTGGATGTTCGCCACGTAGCCGCCGCGGGGAGCGCCGGCGCCGTCGTAGGCGGCCAGCACGGCCTCGACCGACGCCGCCTCCACGCGCGCCTCGGCGCCCAGCACGAGGCCCAGCACGCGCAGGACGGCGCGGCGCTGCAGCGGGCGCGGCTCGGCGCCCAGCGCGGGGGCCAGCACGCAGCCGGCGCCATGGTCGATTCCCAGGGCCTCCGACTGCTCGATCCACGCCGCATGGCGGTTCGCAAGCGCCTCGGCCTGCGCCTCCAGCATGTCGTCCTCGTCGGCGATGAGGTTCATGCTGCGGCACAGAACGTCGAGCAGCTGCGGGTTGCGCTCCTTGGCCCGGGGCACGATCTCGTGGCGCACGTAGGCGCGGAACCGGTCCGTGTGGGCGTTCGTGGCATCCTCGCGCCAGAGGCTCCCCTCCGCATCCACGGCCACCGGCTCTTCCGCCCGCTCCCGTTCGACCAGGTAAGCTCGCAGATCGTTCCGGCTCGCATCCAGCAGCGGGCGCACGACCGGCCCGTTGCGGTACCGCATGGCGCGGAAGCCGCCCGGCCCCGTGCCCACGATGGAGCGCATGTAGAAGCTCTCCACCCGGTCATCGGCCGTATGGGCCGTGACGATGCGGCCGTCGACCAGCGGCGCGGCCGCATGGCGGCACAGGCTCTCCAGCGCCTCG
This sequence comes from Gordonibacter urolithinfaciens, assembly GCF_900199375.1. NCBI lineage: Bacteria > Bacillati > Actinomycetota > Coriobacteriia > Eggerthellales > Eggerthellaceae > Gordonibacter > Gordonibacter urolithinfaciens. The sequence continues at coordinate 2,032,992 of NZ_LT900217.1, read as the reverse complement.
TTCGCCGCCAAGTAGCGCTCGCGGCGTGCCACGGCCTCCACGTTCTCGCCCGTGAGCTCGGCCTCGCGCGCGATGTCGATCTCGCACGAGAACAGAGGGATGTCCAGCAGCTTGGCCAGCTGCGCCACGAAGCGCGCGTCGGCATCGGCGGCTTCGCCGCGCAGCCGGTGGTTCACGTGCAGCATGGCCAGCGGTCCCAGCTCCCCGGCCTCGTGCAACTCGGCGGCCAGGTACGCGAGCGCCGTGGAGTCCGACCCGCCCGACACCATGAGCAGCGCCGGCGTGTCCGGACCGGCGAGGACGCGCTCGGCAAGGGTGGACCGCATGCGGTCGATGGCGGTTGGCGCGGACATGGGGGCTCCTTACGCGAACAGCGGGGTGGACAGGTAGCGCTCGCCCGTATCCACCGCGAACGTGACCACGGTCGCGCCGCGCGCCTCAGGGCGCTCGGCCGCGAGCCTCAGCACGGCGGCGGCGTTCGCGCCCGACGAGATGCCCACGAGCAGGCCCTCGCGGGACGCCAGGTCGCGCGCGGCGGCCAGCGCGTCGTCGACCGAGACTGCCAGCGCGCCGTCCAACGCGTCCAAATCGAGCGTGGCGGGGATGAAGTTCGCGCCGATGCCCTGAATGCCGTGGGACGCGGGCGCCAGCTCCTCGCCGGCCAGCGCTTGCGACACGAGCGGGCTCTCCGCCGGCTCCACGGCGTAGAACTTCGTGGGAGCGCCCTGCGCGCGCAGGTAGTGCGCCACGCCCGACAGCGTGCCGCCGGTGCCCACGCCGGCCACCACGTAGTCGGGGAAGCCGCCCAGCTGCCGCACGATCTCGGGCCCGGTGGTCTCCTCGTGGGCGCGGGGGTTGTCCGGGTTCGTGAACTGGCCGACGATCCATGCGCCCGGCACCTCGCGCGCTATCTCCTCGGCGCGCGCCACGGCGCCGGCCATGCCCGCCGCCGCCGGCGTGAGCTCCAGCCGCGCCCCGTAGGCCGCCATGAGCGCGCGCCGCTCGCGGCTCATGGACTCGGGCATGGCGATGACCACCTCGTAGCCGCGCGCGGCGCCGATCATGGCCACGGCCACGCCGGTGTTCCCGCTCGTGGGCTCCACGAGCACCGTGCGGCCCGGCGCGATCTCGCCCCGCTCCTCGGCGCGGTCGATCATCGAGCGGGCCGCGCGGTCCTTGATAGACGCGCCGGGGTTCGCCGCCTCGTACTTGGCGAGCACGCGAAGGCCCGTCTCCTGCGAGAGCGCGTCCAGCAGCACGAGCGGGGTCTCGCCGATGAGCTCTGAAATATGGTCTGCCATGTCTATCTCCTAGTGTTTTGCTGGGTTTTAGGAAATCGTACCACGCCGGCCGCGGAAAGAAGGACGCCGCCACGGAATCTTCGCGATCCGCCCGCCCGGTCGCTGCTGCGGGAAAGAGCCCGCAGGCCGCCGCCGGCAAAACGGCGTCTGCCGCGCCCTCGCGCGCCCGAAGCCTACTCCTTCCCCAGGAACTTCCGCTCGAACTCGTCCGGAGGGCAGGGACGGCCGAACAGGAAGCCCTGGATGCTGTCCAGGCCCATGCCGCTCACGGCCTCGTACTCCTCCGGCACCTCCACGCCCTCCAGGCACACGCGGATGCCCACGTCATGGCACAGCTCCACCACGAACCGGATGAACGTGGCGTCGAACGTGCTGTCGCGGATGTCGCGCACGAACGTGCGGTCGATCTTCACGATGTCGGCCGGCGACTGCTTCAGCATGCCCAGCGCCGCATAGCCCGTGCCGAAGTCGTCCATGGCGATGCGCACGCCCAGCGCCCGCACGCCGGCGAACAGCTTCTGAGCCGCCTCGCTGCTGCTGGCGAAGCAGCTCTCGGTCATCTCCACCACCAGGTTCGCCGGCGGCAGGCCCGTGGTCGCCAGCGCCTCGGCGATGCTCGGCACGAGCTTGGCCTCGTCGAGCTGGCGGTACGACAGGTTCACGCTCATGACGAAGTCGGGGTTCCAGGCGCGCCACCGCGCGGCCGTCTCCATGGCGCGGCGCAGCACCCAGGCGCCGAACGGCACGATGAGGCCGCTCTCCTCCAGCAGCGGGATGAACTCCAACGGCGGCACCTCCCCGCAGGCGTCGCAACTCCAGCGTGCCAGCGCCTCGGCGCCGATCACGCGCCCGTCCGCGGCGTTTACCTGCGGTTGGAACACCAGCCGGAAGCCCTCGAAATCGTGCTCGATGCTGTCGCGCAGGCGCTCCACCAGCTCCAGCGTGCGCGAGCGCTCCGCCAGGATGCTGGGCGAGAACGGCACGCGGCGCTTCTTGCCGTGCGCCTTGGCGTACTCCAACGCGTAGTTCGCGAACTTCACCAGGTCCTCGTAGGTTTCCGCATCCGCCGGGTACTGGGCGCAGCCGGCCGAGAGCGTGCAGTAGAACTTCTTGCCCTCGTGCGTCTGCTGGCGGCGGAAGGACTGGTGCAGCGCCTGGTACACGTCGGGCAGCGTGGCGGCGTCGTCGCCGCGCGCCACAACCGCGAACTCGTCGCCGTCCAAGCGGTACACATACGCACGCCCTACGAGCGCGCTCTGGATGCGATGCGCGATGATGCGGATGACGTCGTCGCCGAAGCCGCGGTCGTAACGGTCGTTGATGTGGCGCAAATCGTCGATCCCCAGCACCATGAGGCCCAGCCGCTCGTCAGGGCGCGCCTCCAAGGCGCGGCGCACCACGTCCTCGAATTCGAATTTGTTGAACAGCCCGGTGAGGTGGTCCACCTTGTTCTTCTTCTCCAGGTTGGTGATGAAGCCCGCGAACAGGCTGGGCTCGCCGTCGCCGTCGTGCATGAGCATGCCGCGGCAGCGCAGCCACACGTACTCGCCCGCACGGTTGAGGGCCCGGTACTCCACGCAGTGCCGCGTCGTGCGCCCGTCGACGATGTCCTGGTTGGACTCGAGGAATGCCTGGCGGTCATCGGGATGCACGTGCGAGCCCCATACGGCCGCCGCATCGGCCACCACCTGCGCCGGCAGGCCGAACTCCTCCACCATGGCCTGCGGGTAGCGGAACACGCCCGTCTTCATGTTGCATACGTAGAGGTAGTCGTCGGTGCTGTCCACCAGGGCGTCGTACAGCAAGTCCACATCGAACGCGAACGCGCCCACGTCCTCGTCGGTCAGGACGCTGTTGCGCTCCAGCGCCTCCTGCGCACGCGCCTCGCTGCGCCCGATGTGCAGGCGGCGCTTCTGCTCGTACATGCGCTCGTCGGCCATGGTGAGCACCTCGTTGACCTCGGCGACGTCGCTCCCCTGCACCTCCACGATGCCGAAGCAGAAGCCCGTCTCCCTTAGATCGCCCTTCACGCGGCCCGAGAGCAGGTCGTCGGCACGCTCCATCTTGCCGCGCGCCTCGGCGGCATCGCCCTCCACCACGCAGACGAACTCGTCGCCCGAGAGGCGGAAGGCGAACTCTTCGCCCGAGAGCTGGCTGCGCGCCGCGTCGGCCGCAGCCCGCAGCACCACGTCGCCCTCGGCATGTCCGAACCGGTCGTTGATCTCCTTAAGACGGTTGATGTCGAACAGGCACACGCTGAACACGTCGCCCTCGTCGCGCTCGCGGTCCATGCGCGCCTGCAGGCGGCCCTTGCCGACGCGCCGCGTGAGCAGCTCGGTAAGCTCGTCGATACTGGCCGTCTTCACGTCGGTGATGTCCACGGACTGCTGCAGGTGCACGAGCGAGCCGTCGAACCAGCGGATGAGGCTGTCGCAGTTGCGGTACACGCGGCCGGTTTTCGAGCTCGTCTCCTCCCATTCCACCAAACGGCCAGGCTCGGCGGCCTCGAGCTTGTCCACCGGGCAGAACGGGCAGCGGCGGTCCAGGTTGCGCTGCAGCGTCTGCCAGCACAGCGTGCCCTCGGGCCGGTCCAGCCCGTAGTCCTCCCTCATGTAGCGGTTCATGTAGAGGATCTTGTCGGTGGCGGGGTCGGTGACGTACACGTTGGCGCGCATGCCGTCGAGGATCGTGTCGAGCGCGAACCGGTAGGCGTCGGCCCTTTCCCCGCCTGCGCGCCCGGCGCCCGCGGACGCCCCGTCCCAACCGCCCGCCTTCGCCTGCTCGTCCATGCTATCGCCCTCCTTCGCGCTCCAGCAGCGCGATCGTCTCGATGTGGTCCGTGTGGGGGAACATGTCCACCGGCTGCAGCGTGCGCAGGCGGTAGCCGCGGCGCTCCAGCTGCCGCACGTCGCGCGCCTGCGTCTCCGGGTTGCAGGAGATGTACACCACGCGCGCGGGCGCGCACCCAGCCAACGATTCCAGGAACTCCTCGCTCGAGCCCGCGCGCGGCGGATCCATGAGCACCACGTCCACTTGCTCGCCATCGGCGGCGGCTTCGCGCATGAAAGCGCCCGCGTCGCCCACGACGAACCGGGCGTTCTCCACGCCGTTGTGCCGCGCGTTCTCGCGCGCGTCGCGGATGGCCGAAGCCACGGAGTCCACGCCCACCACCCGAGCCGCCCCGTGCTTGGCGGCCACGAGGCCGATGGTGCCCGTGCCGCAGTACGCGTCCACCACGCGCTCGGCGCCGGCAAGGTGCGCCAACTCCACGGCCTGCCGGTACAGCACCTCGGTCTGCACGGCGTTCACCTGGTAGAACGACTGCGACGAGATACGGAAGCTCAAGCCGCACAGCTGGTCCAGGATGAACCCGGGCCCGTACAGCACCTGCTCGCGCTCGCCCAGGATCACGTTCGTCTGGCGCTCGTTCACGTTCTGCACGATGGTGGTGATGCCGGCGCAGCGCTTAACCAGCTCGCGGCAGAACGCGCGCGAGCCGGGGAACTCCCGGCCGTTCGTCACCAGCGTCACCAGCATCTCGCCGCTCGTATGCCCCACGCGCACCACGGCGTGGCGCAGAAAGCCGCTGTGCGCATCCTCGCGGTAGGGCTCGATGCCGAAGCGGGGCATGAGGGAACGGATGGCCAGGATAATCTGCTTGGCCTGCTCGTTCTCCACGAGGCACCCATCGGTCGGCACGATGCGGTGGGAGTGGGCGGCGTACATGCCGCAGAGTATCTCATGGCGCGCCCGGCCCGCCGTGCGGCGGCCGCGCGCCTCGCGGGCACGGTCGCCGCGCGAGCCCTTGCCCTTCTCGGCCCTTCCACCCGGCGCGGCACCCGGCAGCTTCTTGCCCGGCGCATACGGCGAGACCACCTTGTTGCGGTAGCGGAACGGGTCGTCCATGCCCAAGATAGGCCGCAGCTCGGCGCCCTCGAAGCCGCCGAACAGCTCGGCCACGCGCGCATCCTTGCGCGCGAGCTGGGCCGCATAGGGCTCGTTCACGTGCTGGCAGGCGCCGCACGTTTGGGCATGGGGGCAGACGGGCGTCCCTGCGCCGGCGCCCTCGGAGCCCTTCCGAGGGCGGTCGGGACCGTGGAGGGCGTGCGCGTCTTGCAACCGTTTCGTCATTTTCGAACCCGTCTATCGTCATCGCGGAAAGCTACACTATAGTATACGCATCGAAACGCGTACCCGTACCGCGCAACTGAAGGAGCACACATGACCAAGTTCACCAACGTTATCGTCCGCCGCCCGGCCAAGAGCATGGTGGAGGGCATCACGTCGGCACCCGAGCTGGGCAAGCCGGACTACGAGCTGGCATGCAAGCAGCATGACGACTACATCGCGGCCCTGAAGGACTGCGGCGTGGAAGTGACGGTGCTGCCTGCGCTCGAGCAGTTCCCCGACTCCTGCTTCGTGGAGGACCCGGCCGTCATCACGCGCTGCGGCGCCATCATCACGAACCCAGGCGCGGCCAGCCGCAACGGCGAGAAGGACGAGATAGAGCCCGCCGTGCGCCAGTTCTTCGACGACAGCCGCGTGAAGCACATCGAAAGCCCCGGCACGCTCGACGGCGGCGACGTGATGATGGTGGGCGACCACTTCTACGTGGGGCGCTCCGCCCGCACGAACGAGGAGGGCATACGCCAGTTCTTCGAGATCCTGGAGGGCTGGGGCCTCGAGGGCTCCGAGGTGCCGCTGGAGCACGTGCTGCACCTGAAGACCGGCGTGAACTACCTGGAGGACGGCAACATGCTGGTGTCCGGCGAGTTCGTGACCAAGCCGGACTTCGAGCAGTACCACCGCATCGAGATCCCCGAGGACGAGGCCTATGCCGCCAACTGCATCTGGGTTAACGGCACCGTCATAGTGCCCGAGGGCTACCCCACCGTGTTGAAGGCCGTGCAAGACGCCGGCTACGAGACCATCACCGTGGACACGAGCGAGTACCGCAAGCTCGACGGGGGCTTGAGCTGCCTGAGCCTGCGCTTCTAACCCCGCAGGGAATCCAGGGCGGCGGTCGAGGACGTCCCCAAGAAGCCGCGCGTAACGGTTTCCCCACTGTTTCGCGCGGCTTCGTTTTTCGCGCCTATAGTGCAATCCGTATGCAACCATCAAGAAAGAGGACCCGCCATGAACTTCATCATCCGCTGGCTCGTCACCGCCGTCGCCGTGGGCGTGGCCGTGTGGCTCGTTCCGGGCATGGAGATCCTCGGCGGCACGGACGCTTGGGTGGGCATCGCCATCTTCGGCCTGATCCTGTCGCTCGTCAACATCAGCATCAAGCCCATCATGCAGGTGCTGAGCTTGCCCATCAGCGTGATCACGCTCGGCATCTTCTACCTCGTGGTGAACACGCTCATGCTCTACATCGCCGCATGGCTGGCGAACGGGATCTTCCAGGTGGGGCTCGTTATCGACTCGTTCGGCAGCGCGTTCGTGGCCTCCATCGTTATCAGCATCGTATCGGCCCTGGTGAATGCGTTGGTTGGCAAGGACTAGCGCAGGAACGCCATCGGATCGCGTGCGGCATCGCCGGGTTTCGGCGGTGTCGCTTTCGTTTTACGTGGATTCTGGGCGCCTGCCGCGCATATATTTTTGCGCAGCCGTACAATAAGCACGGAAAAACGAGCGGGACATGCGGGGCGGGGCGCCGCATGCAACCCGCCTACTGGTGAGGAATCCGTGTCATGGAACAGCTGAACGACGCCGTATCGGGCGTCTCCGGGTGCGCTTGCGCACCCTCTCCCAACGATGCCTCGTGGCGCGCGAGGGCCGGGCGCGCCGGCAAGCGGGGCGCACGGTTCGCGGCGCAGCTCGCCGTCGTGGTGGCTGTGTACGCCGCCGGTTGCGCGCTCGCGTCGGCGCTCCCCATCCACCTGCCGGGCAACATCGTGGGCATGGTGCTCTTGCTCGTGCTTCTGGGGACGGGCCTGCTGAAAGCACGGCACGTGGGCGATGCCTGCGACTGCCTGCTGGACAACATGTCGCTGTTCTTCATCCCCGCCGGTGTGGCCATCTTAGGGTGCGTGTCGCTGCTGGAGGGCAATGCGGCGAAGTTCGCGCTCGTCTGCGTGGTGACCACGGTGCTCGTGTTTCTGGCAACAGCGTACACGGTGATGCTCGTATCGCGCTTGATGGCGAAGCGCGACGCTCGCACGGCCGACGAGGAGGCGTAGGCGGCATGGAAGCGATGGCGCACCTCGGGCTGACCCTCCTGTTGGGAACCGCAGCCTCGCTCGCGGTGTTCAAGCTTTCCGTGCTGCTGTACGAGCGCGTGAAGTCTCCGCTGCTCAACCCCCTGCTGGTCACCGTTGCCCTCATCATCGCGGCGCTCGTGGCGCTGCGCATCCCGCTGGAGTCGTACGAGCAGAGCGTGCAGCTCATCTCGTTTCTGCTGGGGCCGGCCACGGTGGCGCTGGCCTACTCGGTGTACCGCCAGCGCCAGACGCTCAAGGACCACTTCGTTCCCATCTTCGCCGGATGCCTCGTGGGATCGATCGTTTCGATGACCAGCGCCTATGCACTATGCAAGCTGCTGGGGCTCGACGACGCGCTGGCGCTGTCGTTCATCCCCAAGTCGGTGACCACGCCCATCGCCATCGCGGTGTCGGAGCAGCTGGGCGGTGTGACGTCCATCACCGTGGCGGCCGTCATCGTCACCGGCATCCTGGGCGCCATCACCGCGCCGCTCATGGCGCGCCTGTTCCGCGTGCGCGACGGCATCGCCAAGGGCGTGGCCATCGGCACGTGCAGCCATGCGGTGGGCACGACGAAGGCGCTTGAGATGGGCGAGCTGGAAGGCGCCATGAGCGGCGTGAGCATTGCCGTGTCGGGCCTGCTGACCACCGCCATCGTCATCGTGGCAAGCTGCTTTCTGTAGGGAGGGCGCGGGCCGTCGGCCCGCGGAACCCGTTACTTCAAGCGGTTCACGAACCAGTCGGCCATGGAGATGAGCAGCTCGCGCGAGGAGGACGGGCGCACCATGTCCACCAGGCGGTTCTTCGCTATGCTCGTGAGGTTCTCGGCGTAGTTGCGGGCGTACTCGATGCTGCCCGACGTCTCCATGATGTCCACAGCCTCCGCGAGCACGGCCTGGTCCTTCTCCTTCGACGACAGGATGTCGATGAGACGGTCGCGGTCGTCGGAGTGCTGCAGCGCGTGAACCACCATGAGCGTGCGCTTGCCTTCGGTGATGTCGTTGCGGAAGTCCTTCTTCGTGGACTCCTCGGAACCTATGAGGTTCAGCAGGTCGTCTTGGATCTGGAACGCCAGGCCCGTGTCCAGACCGTAGTTGCGCAACGCCTCGATCTCGGCCTCGGTGCCGCCGCCTATGATGGCGCCGATGGCCAGCGGCACGGCGCCGGAGTAATGCGCCGTCTTGTGAGTGGCCATGACGAGGTAGTCCTCGGGGGTAATGTCGTAGCGGCCGTCGCGCGCCCAGCCGATGTCGAGCGCCTGGCCCTCGATGGTGCGGCGCGTCATCTCTATGAGCTCGTTCACCACGCGCACCTTGGTGGCATCGTCGAGCAGCGGGTCGTTGATGACCGTGCCGTTCACCAACGAAAGCGCAAGGTCGCCCATGTTGATGGCCAGCCCCATGCCCTCGGTGAGGTGCAGGCAGGGCTCGCCGCGGCGCAGCTCGGCCTCGTCGGCGATGTCATCATGGATAAGCGCCGCCGTATGGAAATGTTCGATGGCGGCCGCCGCGCTCGTGGCGCGCGCCATGTCGCCGCCCACCGCACGGCAGGCCGCGAAGCAGATGAGCGGACGGTGGCGCTTGCCGCCGTTCTGGCTGTACGCGTTGAGCGGCTCGTACAGGTAGCGGTCCATGTCGGGGTGCGATCCCTGGGGGATGTACGAGTTCACCAGCGTTCCCACCTGGGCGGCGTAGCGGGTGAGGTATTCTTCGAAGGTCTCGGGCGGCTCTTCGATGGCCGCGATGATGTCGTTGATGTTGTCCATAACGCTTTCTTCGCTCGACGGATAGGCTCTGCCCCAAAACGCGCTCATCGCGCTCGCCGCGACAGCTTGAGCAATCGTACCACAAGGTTTTCGCGCACTATGAACAGGCAAGGCGACCGGCAGCATCATCTACGTGAAAACTGCATGGCTGGGGTGGAGTATGCGAAACCGGTGCATGGAGCCTTGAGGGCCGCGAAAAGCACCTAAGCGGCGAGGGCGGCCGGGAGAATGGTAGGGACGGTGGGACTCGAACCCACAAGACCGAGGCCGGCGGATTTTAAGTCCGCTGCGTATGCCAATTCCGCCACGTCCCCACGTAGCTCCGCCTTCGCGCGCCTCTTCCCCGAACAGGCGGCGCGCACGGTATATGGTAGCAAACTTTCGGCGCCAGCGGGACGGGGCAAGGCGGCCGCAACGCATGCTACACGGCCGCGCGCGCGGCTTCCAGCACGATGCCGTGAAGGATGTCGGACTCGCTCACCGTGAACGACGGCATGCCGGCCAGGTCCAGCACCACCTGCAAGATCACAAGGCCCGCCACGATCACGGGGGCGCGGCCGGGATCGAGGCCTGCCGTGCGGCGGCGCTCGTCCAGGCCCACGCTGGCCAGCTGGGCGTACACCTCGTTCAGCACGGCGCGCTCCACCACGGACCGATGAACGCGCGACGAGTCGTACTCCGCCATGCGCTCGTGCACCGCCACCACGCTCGTGGCCGTGCCGGCCACCGCCACCACCCGCTCGGGCGCGAACCCGCCGGCGCCCAGGTCGTCGAAGTAGGAGCGCATCTCCTCGGCGATCCACGCGCGGGCACGGCCGAGCTCCTCGTCGGAAGGCGGATCGGCCTCCAGGAACTTCTCGGTCACGCGGCGACACCCGATGTCGAACGAATGCGCCTGAACGGGCGCCTCGCCTGCCCGCCCGGCGACGAGCTCAGTCGAGCCCCCGCCCACGTCCACCACGAGGATGCGCTCGCCCGCGAAGTCGCACGACGCGCCCGCGAACGACAGCGCCGCCTCGCGCTCGCCCGGCACGACGGTCAGCGTGATGCCCGCATCGGCCAGCAGGGCCACGAACTCGTCGGCGTTGCGGGCATCGCGCGAGGCCGACGTGGCCACGGCCGTCACGGTGATGCCGCCGCCGTCCTCCGGCTCGCACGCGTCGAGGATGGCCTGGTAGCGGGCGACCACGTCGGCCACGCGCTGCATGGCCTCGGGTTTCAGCACGCCGGAGGCGTCCACGCCCTCGCCCAGGTTCGTGATGGCGTACTCGCGCCGCAGCTCGTGCAGCGCTCCCGCCTCGTCGATGTCGGCCACGAGCATGCGGCACGTCACCGTGCCGATGTCGATGGCGGCATAGCGGCCGGGACGCAGCGTGCCGGGGGCCGTGCAGGTAGGCGCGGGATCCGTCAGATGGGTTGCCATAGGGTCGCTTCCTCCTTGGATGCTTCGGTCGCACGGGCCGCCCCGTGCGGGCCGGACGCGCGCGAATACGGGGCTATTTCACGCCGAATAGGGCGTCGAGCACCGGCGAGTACCACGTCTCGGGCGCCTCCACGCTGCCGACCACGATGTTCGCCGTGAAGTTCGAGCCCTCGTCGTTGCCGGCGTCGGCGGCAAGGCCGTGCACGTTGGCGGTCTGCTCGCCCTCCGGCACCCAGCCGAACTGCTCGTGCGCGCGGTCCTCGATGCCGGCGTCCGTCTGCAGCGTGCCCACCTCGGACTCGAGCGAGGCGTTGCGCTGCTCGATGGCCGCGTACTCCGCTTGGAGCCGGTCGTGCTCGCGCACCGAGTGGTACAGCTGCTGCGTCGGAGTGTACAAAAACCAGCACGTGAGCAGAAGGCAGGCGACAAAACCGAGGCCGGCGATGGCCTTCGGCGACTGTTTTCCCGAGGAGAGCAGTGCGAGCGGGTTGAGCGATGCGAGCGAGAACGTGCGCGCCTTGCCGGCTGCGTCGTTCTGCATGCGCGCGGCGCGCTTGTGGTTGGAGCCCATCTCGCCCTTGTACACGGCCGCGCGCGATCCCGCGGCCGGCGCATCGGTTGCGCGGCTGCCGCCGAACTGCTTGTCGAACTTCTTGTCGGCACGGTCCTTCTGGCGCCTGCGGCGGAACTCCTGCAGGCGCGAGCGCTTATCGGGGGCTTCGTCCTCCGCCTCGCCGCGATCAGCGGAACGCTCGTCGGGCTCGTCGAGGTCGACGAAGGATTGCCTGGCATGGGCGCCCCGGCGACGGCGCGGCGCGGTGCCGGCAGGTTCGATGCGGGAACCGCGGTCGGCGTACGCGGTAACGGCGGCCCGCGCCGAGGAGGCGGGGAAATCATCGACGATAGAACGCGGCCGGGCAGGATTTGCGAGGGAAGCCGTGCGCGGTGCGGTGCCGGAGATGCGCGCGGCATCCGAGAGGGGCCGCGAGGCCGCGTAACGGGCAGAGGCGCCCGCGCGCCCGGCCGGGCGCACCGATGCGGAAACGCCCTGCTCCACGCTGCCGGCAGGGCGCCTCCGCGAGGGCCGCAAAGGCGCAGCGACAGACGAGCGCCTTGCGCCCGAATCGCGTTTCACCTCGTCAAACGAAAGTATATTCGCCTGGTTGCCCAATGGAGTGCGCTCCTCTTAGCATCGTGGTTCGTTGATGGTGGGTGTAATGCCAGAAGCTTGCTCAAGGATACCACAGAAGCAGGGGCCCCGCCACCGGACGCAGGCGCACAGCCGGCCCGTTGAGAAACCGTTGAATCGCGGCCCGAAGCGCGGGTGAAACCGTAAAAAACGCCGCTCGAGGGCGGCGTTCTCAAGGGCTAGAGATCGAGCTTCTTAATATAAGAACTCCATTTTTCGAACGACTCGTCGCTGATGGCATGCTCCATGAGGCACGCCTCGCGCTCGGCTTGCTCCTCGGGAATGCCGAGGGCCTTCGTGAGGAACGAGAACAGCATGTGATGGCGGTCGAGCACCGACGTTCCATAGGCGTAGCCCTCTTCGGTAAGCGTGATGTCGCCGTAGTACGGCTGGTCGGCCAGGCCCTTCTCCTTCAGGGACGTCACGGCCTTGTTGACCGACGCTTTGGACACGCCGAGCTTCGTCGCGATGTCGACCGAACGGACCGACGCCTCCGTCGTACCGCCCAACATGACGATGGCCTCGAGATAATCTTCGTGCGACATGGACATTTTTTCCACAGGAACCCTCCTTCGCGCCTCGCCCATGGTACCACACCCCTCGCCCCCTCCGAAAGGGCGGCATCAGCCCCCCCCCGGTAGTCCCCGAGCGTTGCACGCCGGGAGGCAGAAAGTGTCGCGGCCGGTCGCACTCGAAACGGTGGGCCGCGAAGTTTGACAGCCTGCCACAGGAAAACGCAGATCCGAGAGAACGCCGAAGGCGAAGATGAGAAGAGGCTGAAAGGGAGGAGTGCCGACGGGGGAAGAGGGGGGGATCCCCCGTCGGCGATGCTGTGCGGCGAATGACCAGACGAGAGGAGCCTTCGCCGCCGTGTCAGCAAGAAGAGGAGGCAGAGAGCTCGAGCCTTCCCCTTTGGCGCCTGCCTTGCGCCGGGAAAGTTTCGCTGTCGCTTTCTGACATTTGTTAGTCTATGCTAACTTACACGTATGGTCAAGGCAAAGTTTTCCTTGGTTTACAATTCCTCCATATATTGGATTTCCCTGCGCCTGCCGAGCGCCTACCGAGCGCTTCCCTGCTTGGCGGCGCGCTCAATGTCGGCGACCAGGGCATCTGCGACTCCGCACCCGGTGCACCCAGCGCAGCCTCCTGCCGCGCAGCCGCCCTTCGCCGGGCCTCCTCCGTGGTCGTGGCAGTCGCAGGTGCCGCGGCGCACCAGGCGTCGCACGGCTAGCACGGCCAACACCACGATAACAAGGCCGATGATGACGGTTGCCGGACTTATCTCCAATGGCAGCACGAGCCGCCTCCTTTCCACGGCGCCGCTTTCCGGCGCATTGCTTTTCGCACAGATGATTCGCGAGAAATATCCTCACGCGCTCGCGTCCGAACGCACCGAACGGCGGGCGCAGGATGCGCCCGCCGTTCGGTTCCTGCAGGAGCCTTACGCAACACCCTGCTCGGCCTCGGCCTGCGGCGCGCCGCCCTTGTCCTTGTACTCGGGCAGGGGGCGGAACAGCTGGAACAGCATGCCCACCAGCACCACGACGGCCACGGCAGTCCACACGCTGAACTCGCCACCGCCCAGCAGCATGCCGAACTGGTTGATCATCAGGCCCACGGCCCACGCGAACACCGTCATGTAGCCGATGGCGAACCAGGTCCACTTCGCGCTCGCCATCTGGCGACGGATGGTGCCGATAGCGGCGAAGCACGGGGCGCACAGCAGGTTGAAGGCGCAGAAGGCCATGATCGCCGGCACGCTGCCGCCCATGAGGGCGCCGAACGCCATCCACATGGACGGATCGGCCTCGCCGGCGTCTCCCAGGCTGGTGAGGATGCCCACCGTGGCCACGACGTTCTCCTTGGCCACGAGGCCCGTGATGGACGTGACGGCGGACTCCCAGTTGCCGAAGCCAAGCGGCGCGAACACCCACGCCAGCGCGTTGCCCAGACCGGCCATGAGGCTGTACTGGATGTAGTCTTCCATCTCCGTGTCGAGAAGGCCGAACGCGCCTTCGTAGAAGCCGAAGTTCATGAGGAACCAGATGACGATGGACGACAGGAAGATAATCGTGCCGGCCTTCACGATGAAGCTCTTCACGCGCTCCCACGTGGCCAGGGCCACGTTCTTCACGGCGGGCACGTGATAGGCCGGCAGCTCCATGATGAACGGCGTGGCCTCTCCGGCGAACATCCTGGTCTTGCGCAGCATGATGCCGGACACGATGATAGCGATGACGCCCAGGAAGTAGAACACCGGCGCGATCCACCAGGTGGTGCCCGCATCGCCGCCGGCGATGGCACCGAACACGAGCGCGATGATGGGCAGCTTCGCGCCGCAGGGGATCATGGTCGTCGTCATGATGGTCATGCGACGGTCTTTCTCGTTCTCAATGGTTTTCGTGGCCATGACGGCGGGGACGCCGCAGCCCGACGCGATGAGCATGGGGATGAAGCTCTTGCCCGACAGGCCGAACTTGCGGAAGATACGGTCCATGATGAACGCGACGCGCGCCATATACCCGCAGGCCTCCAGGACGGACAGCAACAGGAACAACACGATCATCTGGGGAACGAAGCCGAGCACCGCGCCCACGCCGGCGATGATGCCGTCCACGACGAGGCTCGTGAGCCACGGCGCCGTGCCGATGGACTCCAGCGCCTCGGTGGCCACGGGGGTGAGGCCTGGGAGGTAGAAGCCGAACTCTGCGGGATCGGGCTCCTCTTCGGCTAAGAGTGCCAGTTCGCTCTCGCTTGCGCCGGCTTCCTCGGCGGCTGTCATGTTCTCTTCCCAAACGCCGACCGCTTCGTCGTACTGCTCGGTGCCGGTGTAGAGCCAGCCGTCGCCGAAGACGCCGTCGTTGGCCCAGTCGGTGAATAGCGTGCCCACGGTGGATACGGAGATGTAGTACACCAGCGTCATGATGACGATGAAGATGGGGATGCCGAGCCAGCGGTTCGTGACCACGCGGTCGATCTTCTGCGTGGTGGTGGCGCCTTTGAGCGACTTCTTCACCGTCTCCGACACCACGTCGCCGATGGCGTCGTAGCGCTCGCCGGTGATGATGCTCTCGGCGTCGTCGTCTTGGCTGTTCTCGAGCGCCTCGCGGATGCTTGCAACGGCCGAGAGGTCACCGGCAGGCAGGCCCAGCTTGTCGATGGTTTTCTGCTCGCCCTCCAGCAGCTTGATGGCGTACCAGCGCGCCACGTTCGGGGTCACGCGCGTACCCAGCACGTCGATGACACGGCCCAGCGCTTCTTCCACCTCGGAGGTGAAGCGCAGGTCAGACGCGGCCGGCGTGCCCTTCTTCGCCGCGTCGATGGCGGTCTTCAGCAGGTCCTCCATGCCGCGACCCTTGAGCGCCGAGGTCTCCACTACGGGGCAGCCCAGCTTCTTGGAGAGCTTGGCCACGTCGATCTTGTCGCCGTTCTTCTCCACCAGGTCCATCATGTTCAGCGCCACCACTACCGGCAAGCCCAGATCGAGGATCTGCGTCGTCAGGTAGAGGTTGCGCTCCAAGTTCGTGGCGTCCACGAGGTTGATGACCGCGTCGGGGCGGCCGTCGAGCAGGTAGTCGCGCGTCACGACCTCCTCGGGCGAGTACGGCGAAAGCGAGTAGACGCCCGGCAGGTCCGTGATGGTCACGTCCTTGTCGCGCGTGTAGGTGCCCTCCTTCTTCTCGACCGTCACGCCCGGCCAGTTGCCCACGTACTGCGAGGCGCCGGTCAGGTCGTTGAACATCGTTGTCTTGCCGCAGTTCGGGTTGCCGGCAAGCGCTATGCGAATTCCCATGTTCTGCCTTTCCCACTTGTCCCTACCCGTTGCCTTGGGCATCGGGCAGGCTTCCTTGTTCCATTTGCGCAGGTCGATGCTTTCCCGACATCGTCCTGCACACGTTTCACGCTGCAAGGGGATTGCCGGTCCCCTCGTCGTGAAGTTAACTGTAACTAACTATGTCTCAAAAAACAGGGCTCCGGTTGTTCGCGCGACGCGCGAAAACGAAGCCGCCGGTCCATCGAGTTCAGCGAGGATTTTCGTGGTGCTCCAGATTGGCGTGACGGGTTGGGCGAGCGTGCTTTTGCACGTGAGCTCAAGCCAGCGTGGCAAGATGGAGTGCCACGGAAAGCCGCAGCGTCGTTTCGCCGGCCGTCAGGCCAACGAAACCAAAATGTTCTCCGCCTCGCTCTTGCGCAGCGAAAGCTCGTAGCCGCGCACCGTGACCTCGATGGGATCGCCCAGCGGAGCCACCTTGCGCACGAACACGTCCGTGCCCTTCGTGATGCCCATGTCCATGATATGGCGTTTGATGGCTCCCTCGCCCGTCAGACGGCGCACCGTGACCGACTCGCCGATGGCGACGTCGCGCAGCGTCTTACCCTGCCCTTCTGTCATATGCCGATCCTTTCTTCCTCGCCAGGTGCCTCCGGCACCCGATTCCTGCCAACTCTTCTGCCAACTCAAGGGAATGCGAAACCTGCAGATCTGGGCACTCGTACCGAATGCGCGACCTGGCCATGCGGGCCGAACCTGCAACCTTGGCGCCTGCGACCATGCAGAGCTTTGGGGCGTCCGGAAAAGCGGACCGTCGACCATTCGGCTCTCGGTTGCCCGAATTTTCGCTTCCGAATGTTTCACGTGAAACATTTGTACGAAAAAACGAACAGCGGCGAAAGCCGGCAGTCCGCACGCCAGCAAACTGCAAGAGCATGCAAGCGAACTGCAAGCAGCGTGCAAGCGCCCCGCCGCACCGCAGCGCCTAGGCGGCGGCGTTCGTGATGATACGGGACGCGATCTGCTTGTTGAGCGCGACCTGCGTGCCCTTGACTTCCACGATAAGGTCGCCCGCAGCCTCGGCCGTCACCGTGACGCGCGCTCCTTCCACGAACCCGAGGTTCTCCAGGTGGTGGTGCAGGTCGCCCCTGCCGCGCACCTTCGCTATCGTGGCCGTCTCGCCGCTCCCGAGGAACGAAAGCGGCATCTGTCGGCACGAGGCGCTGGGAACCGCGTCCGCATCGGCGCATGCGATACCCGTACCGGCATGCGCGCGGGCTTGCACGCCCGCCTGCCCGCCCATGCCCGCTACCGTTGCATTGCCCATCTGTGCTCCCATCAGTTAGCTTCGTATAACAATAAGTATTCTATAGCAAACTTTCATGAAATGGAAGCCTTGGTTAACTTTTCTTTTTTTGTCTGCATCCGCTCAACGGCCCGTAGGCGATTTTCGGGAGGCGTACACCACCGGGCCCTACCCCTCGTCGCCGGCCTTGAGCGTCATCGCGTTCACGGCCACGATGACGGTGGACAGGCTCATGAGCACGGCGCCCACGGCGGGGCTCAGCAGGATGCCTACCGGCGCCAGCACGCCGGCTGCGAGCGGGATGGCCACGATGTTGTAGCCGGCGCCCCACCAGAGGTTCTGCTTGATCTTGCGCGTGGTGTTCGTGCCCAGGTCGAGCAGCCGCACGATGTCCTCCGGGTCGCTCTTCACGAGCACGACGTCGGCGGAGTCGATGGCAACGTCGGTGCCGGCGCCGATGGCCACGCCCACGTCGGCCTTCGCGAGGGCGGGCGCGTCGTTGATGCCGTCGCCCACCATCATGACCACGTCGCCCGCCGTGCGGCGCTTCTGCACGAGGCGCACCTTGTCCTGGGGCACGAGCCCAGCGTGGAACTCGTCGATCCCGAGGTCGCGGGCCACGGCGCGCGCGGCCTCCTCGTTGTCGCCCGTGAGCATGACGGGCGCGATGCCGCGCTCCTTGAGCTGCCGCACCGCCTCGCGCGCCGTGGGCTTCACCTCGTCGCCCTGGGCCACCACGCCGGCCACGACGCCGTCGATCACGAGGAAGCTCACCGTGAGGCCGCGGCCTGCGAGCTGCTGGAACAGGCCGCGGTCGTAGACGATGCGCCGCTCGTCGAGGTGGCGCGCGTTCGCAACGAGCGCCTTCCGCCCATCCTCGAGCGTGCCCTCCACGCCCACGCCGGCCACGGCGTGCTCGTCGCGCACGGGCACGGGGCGCACGCCCCGGTCGCGCGCGGCGGCCACGATGCTCGCCGCGAGCGGATGCGACGAGGACTGCTCGAGCCCGGCGAGGATCGCGAGCACGCGGTCGTCGGCACGGTCGTCGGCGGATGCGCCGCCGTTTTTTCCCGTCATTGCCGGCGATAATGCCGGCGGCCCCTCCGGCATTATCGCCCTTGCCGTCGCCGGAGCCCGGCTTTCCCACCGCACGCACCTCCGCCACGCGGAAGTCGCCCTCGGTGAGCGTGCCGGTCTTGTCCATCATCACCACGTTCGCGCGCGGCGCCACCTCGAGCGCCCGTCGGCGTCGCACGAGCAGGCCGTGCCGCGCGCCGATGGACGTGGAGCGCGCGGCCACGAGCGGTATGGCCAGGCCGAGCGCATGCGGGCACGCGATGACGAACACCGTGACCATGCGCGTGAGCGCGTCGCCCACGCTGCCCGTCACGGCAAGCCACGCGGCGAAGGCCGCGACGCCCACGCCCACGGCGGCGTAGAACAGCCAGCGCGCCACCTTGTCCGACAGCACCTCGGCACGCGACTTCTCCTGCTGCGCCTGCGACACCAGCTTCATGACCTGGGCAAGGTAGCCCGAGTCGCCCGTGCCGGTCACGCGCACGTACAGCGTGCCGTCGCCGTTCTGCGATCCGCCGAACACGGAGTCGCCTGCCCCCTTGGCCACGTCGCGCGCCTCGCCGGTGACGAGCGCCTCGTTCACCTGCGACTCGCCGCGCACGACCTCGCCGTCGGCGGGCACCTTCTCGCCCGCCTCCACCATGACGGTCTGCCCCACCTGCACCTCGGACAGCGGCGCATCGGCGAAGGAGCCGTCCGGCTGCTCCACGTGGGCCTGCGCCGGCAGGAGCTCGGCCATCTCCTTGAGCGCGTCGCCCGCGCCCATGACGGCCCGCATCTCCACCCAGTGGCCCAGGAGCATGATGACGATGAGCGTGGCCAGCTCCCAGAAGAAGTCCATGTGCATGCCCGCCGCATGCAGGACGGAGCGCTGGACGAAGGCGTAGATGCTGTAGGCGTAGGCCGTGGTGATGCCGAGCGCCACGAGCGTCATCATGGCGGGCTGGCGGCGCCTGAGCTCGTCCGCCGCCCCGCGCAGAAACGGCATGCCGCCGTAGACGAACAGCACCGTGGCGAGCGCCGCCACGACCCAGTCCGAGCCGGGGAACGCGAGCGTGATGGGGAGCGCCATCCCCATGGGCGAGGACAGCAGCAGGATGGGCACCGTGAGCACGAGGCTCGCGAAGAACCGCCGCTTGAGGTTCGCCCCGTGCATCGCCATGCCGCCCCCGGAGGCGTCCTTTCTGGAAGAGCCGTCCCGCACATCCTCGTGTTCGCCGTCATGCCCGCCCATCCGCCTCGCCTCGCCTTCATCGGTTGCCCTGCCTGCGCTATCGAGCACCAGGGTAGGACGCGACAGCGGCATCGCGCGGGTGCGGAGGCGAACCGTTGCACAGCGGAAACAAGGCGGTCGGGCGGGCGAAAGAGGCTCAGCCCACCATGCCCAAGGCGAGCGGCTCTATGCGCTCAAGATCATCGCGATGGAGGTCGAGCGACTCCCACAAATCGGTGTTGCGCTGCAAGTTCAACCAATACTCGGGCGATGTGCCGAACAGGTTCTCGTCGAATCGAGTTTTCAGGAAGAAAAACAGGGTCTCGCGACGCGCCGGTTGTTTTCGGAACATAGTATACTTAGGATGGATAATCGAAACGTGCGAATTCGACCAGAAAGCGCAGGACAAGGCTTTGAACCTCTACATCGACACGCGGGGCGCTGGACCCCGGCCCGTCACGTTCACGGAAGCCGTCGTCGACGGGTTGGCGGCGGGCGGCGGGCTGTACGTGCCCGAGCGCGTCCCGGAGCTCTCCCTGGAGGACATCGCGGCGCTGGCGCAGCTGCCCTACGCCCAGCGCGCGGCGCGCATCTACCGGGCGTTCGACGTCGACCTGCCCGCCGAGACCATCGAAGCGCTCATGGCGCATGCCTACGGCGACAACTTCGACGACGAGCGCATCTGCCCCATCACGTCGCTTACGGCCGACACCCACGTGCTGGAACTGTGGCACGGCCCCACGAGCGCGTTCAAGGACATGGCGCTGCAGTGCCTGCCGCGGTTCTTCTCCGCAAGCGCCGCCCAGCTGCGCGAACAGGGGAAGCTCGACCACGACTTCCTCATCCTCGTGGCCACGTCGGGCGACACGGGCAAGGCCGCGCTCGAGGGCTTCCGCGACGTGGACGGCGTGAGCATAGGCGTGATGTACCCTGACGGCGGCGTGAGCGACATCCAGTTCAAGCAGATGGCCACGCAGCGCGGGCGCAACGTGCAGGTGTGGGGCGTGCGCGGCAACTTCGACGACTGCCAGACCGGCGCGAAGAACGTGTTCGGCGACGAGGCGTTCGCGGAGCAGCTGCTGGAAGAGCACGGCGTTGCGCTGTCGAGCGCGAACTCCATCAACTGGGGGCGCCTCATGCCCCAGATCGTGTACTACGTGTCGGCCTACGCGCAGCTGGTGGCAGACGGCAAGCTGGGACTGGGCGACGAGCTGGACGTATGCGTGCCCACCGGCAACTTCGGCAACATCCTGGCCGCCTACTACGCCAAGCACATGGGCGTGCCGCTGGGCATGCTGTACTGCGCCAGCAACGAGAACCGCGTGCTCACCGACTTCATCAACACGGGCACCTACGACATCTCCGAGCGCCCCTTCGTGCTGACGCCCTCCCCTTCGATGGACATCCTCGTGTCGTCGAACCTGGAGCGCCAGCTGTTCGAGCTGACGGGGCGCGACGCCGCCGCCATCGCCGGCTGGATGTCCGACCTGCGCGAGCAGCGCCGCTTCCGCGTGGACGAGGAAACGTTCGCCCGCGTGAGGGAGCTGTTCGCCTCCGACTCCATCGACAACGCCACGTGCCTGGATACCATCAAGCGCGTGCTCGACGAGCACGATTACCTGCTGGATCCGCACACGGCCGTCGCCTACCAGACCGCCGAGAACCTCCGGGGCGAAAATCCCGTGCTCATCGCCAGCACGGCGCACTGGGCCAAGTTCGGCGACAACGTGTACCGCGCGCTGCACGGCCTGGAGCCGGGCGCGCCGCTGCCCGACGACGTGGCCGCGCTCTCCGGCTGCGCGCTGAACCAGCTCATCGCGCGCGAGACGGGGCACGACGACATCCCCCGCGGCCTGGCCGAGCTCGATGCGCTGCCCGTCCGCTTCGGCGAGGTGATAGAGGGAGGCACGGACAGCATCGAGGCGGCCGCCGCGCGCTTCCTGGAGAAGCTGGACGCGACGACGCCCGCACGCAACGACTGACGGTCCCCGCAGCGACGGCGGACATGACCAGAAAAGGACGAGGATAGACTATGAGCGAACTTGCGAACCTGAAGCCGACGATCAGGCTGTCCATCATGAACCCCGAATCCGAGAGCGGCTCGCTGTTCGGGCGCGGCATCGCGAACCTGTGCCTGGGCGTGCGCGAGACGGGCTCGCTCAACGCGTCCGCCAAGGGCATGGGCATGGCCTACAGCAAGGCGTGGCGCATCGTGAAGGACACCGAGGCGGCGCTGGGCATCCAGCTGCTCGACCGCGACGGCGCGCACGGATCCACCCTGACCGAAGCCGGCGACAAGCTGCTCGACGCCTACGTGGCCATAGACAAGAAGCTGCAGGAAGATGCCGAGAAGGAGTTCGCCCGCATCCTCGGCTAGCAATCAAGCCGCCCTCGCCTGCGCCGCGCGCGAGGCCGCAGAAAAAACGACGAGCCCCGAGAGCGCGCCTGTCCGGAGGGAGCCGGGCGGCCGCTTCTCGGGGCTCGCGCGCACTGCGGGAACGCTAGCAGCCGTTCGAGCAGGTGAGGGCGCGGTCCTCGCGAGCGAGGCCGTGCTTGACGCGGTCTGATTCCTCGGCGGTCTTCGCATCGTTCCAGCGGTCCATCGTACCCACCAGGTAGCCCGTGATGCGGCGGATGCGGTCGAACGGCACGGCCTCGAACCCATACGTGATACCCACGTCTTCGCCGTCGACGTCCAGATTCAGGGACTGCAGCACCTGGCCGGGATGCTGGGCATGCGCACGGTCGATGTACGCCTCGATCTCGCGCTGCGTAACCGTTTGGTCGCTCTCGTTGGCGTAGGCGATGGCGACGTCGATGCCGGAAACCTTCAGTTCGATCTTCTGGGGCATGGTGGCTCCTTTAATTGGTATAGTTTTAGTATCATTTACGGAAGCCATCATAGCACAGCGACGCCAGGCTTGCGGGAGGTTTCCGGCAACGGCCGGGCAACGGCGGGCGCGCCAGAGGGGCTGCGGACGTGACAGGGGGACGGCTACCGTGCGCGGTAGTATGCGATGGCCAGCTGGGTGCGGTTCTTCAGCTGGAGCTTCTGCAGGATGGCGCTGATGTGGTTGCGCACGGTGCCCTCGCTGATGTAGAGGGCGGCGGCTATCTCCTTGTTGTCCAGGCCCTCGGCCACCTGCTCCACGATGGCGTGCTCGCGCTCGGACAAAAGCTCGAGCGCGGCGGCGGCATGCGCCTGCTCGGCGCTCTGCGCCGGCGGCACCGCGGCAACGCCAGCAGGTGCCAGCCGTGCCGTGCCGGACGGCCCCCTGCCCTGCACGAGGGCTTCCACGCGGCCGAGCACCTCGCCGCCCAGCACGCTCTGGCCGGACGTCACCGTGCGCAGCGCCGGGGCGATGGTGGCCACCTCCTGCTTGATGAGGTAGCCCCTCGCGCCCAGGCGCAGCGCCCGCACGATATACTCGTCGTCTGAGAACGTGGTCAGGAACACGATGCGCGCCTCCGGATGCGCGGCCAGGATGCGCTCGGCCGCCGCAAGGCCGTCCGTACCCGGCATCTGGATGTCCATGAGCAGCACGTCGGGCCGCTCGCGCTCGAACAGCGCCACAGCTGCCTCGCCGTCGCAGCCTTCGCCCGCCACGGCCACGTCGGGCTCGGCGGCCAGGATGGTGGCGAGCGACGTGGTGACGAACGGGTCGTCGTCCACGATGCACACGCGGATGCGCCCCTCCTGCGCCGCGGACGGGCCCGCGGCCTTCTCCTCGCTCATGGGATATCCTCCTTCGGTACGGTGACGAACACCTTGAAGCCCTGGTCGTAGTCGACGCGGAGCATGCCGCCCAGCGCGCGGGCGCGGTCGGACATGGTGGCCAGCCCGATGCCGCGAGCGGTCCCGGAGGCGAGCGGCGAGTCGGCCCCCTGCCGGTCGAGCACGGAGGCGGGCGGCGGTACGGAGCCGTTGTCGTGCACGGCCAGCCGGTAGAACGCCGGGTAGGCGGCCACCGACACGGACACGCGGCTGGCGTCGGAGTGCTTAGAGGCGTTCGAAAGCGCCTCGCGGACAATGGCTATGAAGCCGTAGCCCACGTCGGACGGCACGTCGGACGCGCGGTAGTCGATGTCCACGGCGAGCGTCGTGAAGGCCTCGGCCGCCTCCCTCAGCTGGGTCTCCAGGTCGAACGCGTCGTCGTGCAGGTCGTGCACGCTGGCGCGGACCGTGCTCATGGCCTCGTGCAGCGTGGCCCCCACCTGCGCCAGCTCTGAGCGCACCCGCTCGTCGTCGCGGTGCACCACCTGCAGCGCCTCCACCTGCATGATGGAGCGCGTGAGCAGATGCCCCACGTTGTCGTGGATCTCGCGTGCGATGCGGCCGCGCTCGGCCAGCGTGGCCAGCCTTACTTCGAGGTCCTGCTTGTCGCGCAGCCCGCGGTTCTTCTCCTCCAGCGCAAGGGAGGTTTCCTGCACGTCATCGCGCAGGCGGCGGTACGCGGCAAGCTCGGTTTGGAAGCGGCGCGTGCGGTACGAGAGCAGAAGGGCCATGGCGCAGGCCAGCGCCATGAGGAGCGCGAGCGCGGCTTCGAGGCGCACGAACGCCGAGAGCGCGGGGAGCAGCCAGCACCAGCGGATTGCCAGATGGTCATCGCGCGCGAGATCGTACACCGCGAGCGCCAGAAACGCGGCGAACGACGGCCACGCGAATGCTGCGAGCGCATAGACAAGCGCCGGGACGAAGGCGAACCGCTCCGGCAGCGCCTCGCCGAGCGCCGAGGCGGCCACGGCCGCGAGCAGCGCGAGCAGCAGCGCGACCTCCCACGGCAGCACCGCGAAGCACGCGAGGCAGCACACGAGCACGATGGCCTTGTCGACGATTCTCTCCATGGGGGCCATGGTAGCAGGTCGCATGCGGCCGCACACGCCGCATGCGCGCGTGCGCGGAGAATCCGTGACATTTGTCATGGGGCGGTCGGCGCGATCGATGACGGCGCTCACTGGCGCGGCGGGCGCGATGGGACCATCATGGAACCATCATCGAGGAGAAGGCAGGGGGATTCCCATGGAAGACATCATCGCGGTCGACAACCTGGTGAAGCGCTACGGCGACGTGGTGGCGCTCGACCACTTCGGCCTGCACATCGCGCCGGGCGAGGTGTTCGGCCTGTTGGGCCCCAACGGCTCGGGCAAGACCACCGCCATCAACTGCATGCTGCAGCTGCTCACCTACGACAAGGGCGCCATCCGCCTGTTCGGCGAGGACATGAAGCCGTCTCGCTACGACCTGAAGCGCCGCATCGGCGTGGTGCCGCAGAACGTGGCGGTGTTCGAGGAGCTCACCGTGCGCGGCAACATCGACTACTTCTGCGCGCTCTACGTCGACGACAAGCGCCGCCGCCGGGAGCTCGTGGAGGAGGCCATCGCGTTCGTGGGGCTGGAGGACTTCACAAAGTTCCGGCCGCGCAAGCTCTCGGGCGGCCTGCTGCGCCGGCTGAACATCGCGTGCGGCATCGCGCACAAGCCCGAGCTCATCTTCTTCGACGAGCCCACCGTGGCCGTGGACCCGCAGAGCCGAAACGCCATCCTCGAGGGCATCCTGCGCCTGAACGCCCAGGGCTCCACCATCGTGTACACGAGCCATTACATGGAGGAGGTGGAGGACATCTGCACGCGCATCATGATCATGGATGCGGGGCGGGCGCTGGCCACCGGAACGAACGACGAGCTGAAGGCCATGATCGGCACGGGCGAGCGCATCCGCGTGGAGGTGGACGCGTGCGACGATGCCGTGCTGGCGGCCGTGCGCGAGCTGCCGTGCGTGCTGGGGGCATCCTTCGACGGGACCATGCTGGAGGCCGACTGCGGCAACGGCGCGCACAACGTGGCCGACGTGCTGGGCGCGCTCGCCGCACGCGGCGTGGCCACGGGGCGCATCTACGCCGAGCCGCCCACGTTGAACGACGTGTTCCTCGAGATCACCGGCAAAGCGCTCAGGGACTAGGGGGCCGACCATGTGGAACGCATTCAGAGGGGCGCTGGCGGTGCTCACGCGGAAGACGGAGCTCGCGGTGTGGGCGCTCGCCTTCCCCATCATCCTGTGCACCCTGTTCATGTTCATGTTCGCGAACCTCGACAGCTCGATGTCGTTCGAGGCCGTGCCCACGGCGGTGGTGGCCGACGATGCCTACCGCGCCGACGAGGAATTCTCCGCCCTGGTGGACGAGCTGTCCCAGCCCGGCGAGGACCAGCTGCTCGACGTGCGCGAGTTCGCCACCGCCGAGGAGGCGCGAGGATCGCTGGAGGCGGGCGACGTGATGGGCGTGCTGTCCGTGGATGGCGAGGGCGCGCCGCATCTGGCGGTGTCTCCCGTCTCCGACGGCGTGGGCACGAAGCAGATCGGCCGCACCATCCTGAACACGGTGGCCGACACCTACGTGCGCAACGCCGACCTGCTCAAGGGCATCGCGCATGACAACCCGATGGCGCTGGCCGACCCCGACCTGGTGGAGCGCGCGCTCTCGCAGGGCGACGCCACCGTGCAGGTGTCGCTCACGCGCAGCGAGCCCTCGCAATCGGTGCGGTTCTACTACGCGCTTCTGGGCATGGCCTGCCTGTTCTGCGCGCAGATAGGGATGGTGGCCGTGTGCGAGGCGCAGCCGAACCTCTCGCCTTTGGGCGCGCGCCGGGCCGTGGGCGCCGTGAGCCGCGGGAAGACGCTCGCGGCCGCGCTGGCGGCCAGCTGGGTGCTGGCGACAGCGTGCCTTCTGGCGGCGCTGGCCTACATGCGCTTCACGGCGGGCATCGACTTCGCGGGCCGGGAGGTTGCCTGCATCGGGGCCATCGCGGTGTGCGCGCTGTTCTCCACCGCGTTCGGCACGCTTTTGGGATCGCTTCCCAAGGTGGGGTTCGGCGTGAAGACGGGCCTGCTCACCGGCACGACCTGCCTGCTGTCGCTGTTCGCGGGGCTCTACGGCGAGCCGGTGATGAACATGGCCGACCAGCTGGCGCGCGACTATCCGCTGCTCGCCTCGCTCAACCCCGCCAAGGTGGTCACCGACACGTTCTACAGCCTGTACTACTACGACTCGCTCGTGCCCTTCGCCGAGAAAGTCGGCCTGTTGCTTGCGATGACCGCCGTCGTGTTCGCCGTGTCCGCCCTGTTCGTGAGGAGGCAGCGCTATGCAAGTCTTTAAAACCGCCCTGCGCGTGGTGCTGACGCACCCGGTGTACGTGGTCGTGTACGTGGGTTTCTTGAGCCTTCTCGGCCTGTTCGTGGCCATGGGCGTCGCCCCCGACACGGAAGAAGGAAGCTATGAGGCGGCGAGGGAGCCGTTCGCCGTGGTGGATCGGGACGGCAGCGCGCTCTCCGAGCACTTGGCCGCGTTTCTGGGCGAGCACGGCGAGCGGATCGAAATCGCCGACGACGCCTTCGCGATGCAGGACGCCGTGGCCAAGGGGCAGGCGAAGTGCGTGCTCGTGGTGCCCGAGGGGTACGAGCGCGCGTTCTTGGATGCGGCGCGCTCGGGCGAGGACGTGCCCGCCGTCGAGGTGGCGTACAGCTACGGGACGATGGCCGGCACGCTGCTCGACCAGCAGGCGAACCAGTATTTGGGGCTCGTGCGGGCCGAGGCCGCGCTCGAGCCGGACGCCTCCGCGGCCGACGTGCTGGCGCGCGCCGACGATGCCGCCGCCCAGACGGCGGACGTCGAGACGGTGCGGACGCAGGGCGGCGCCATACCGGCCGACCGCTTCGCCTTCTACCTCATGTGGTGCTCCTACACGCTCATGGCCGCCATCATCGTGTGCGTGAGCCTGCTCATGGGCGCGTTCAACCGCACCGACGTGCTGCGGCGCACGCAGGTGGGGCCTGTGGGCAGCGTGCGGCTGGGCCTGTGGAAGGCGGCCGCCAGCCTATTGGTGACCATGGCGGTGTGCGCAGTGACCTGCGGCATCGGGCTGGCGGCGTTCGGGTACACGCTGGAGGGCGTGCCCGCAGGGGCCGTCGCGCTCATGCTGGCGGCGGCGTTCGCGCTGGCGCTCGTGCCGCTGGCGGTGGGCTTTCTTCTGGGGCAGCTGGGCGTGGGCGAGGCCACCACGAACGCGGTGGGCAACATCGGCGGCATGGTGATGGCGTTCATGGGCGGGGCGTGGATCAGCCTTGACCTGCTGGGCGCCGAGATTCAGACGGCGGCGAAGTTCTTCCCCACGTACTGGTACACCCAGGCCGTCACCGAGAGCGCGCACCTCGCCGAGGTCACCTGGGAGTCCGCCGCGCCGATTTTGGGCAACCTCGGCATCATCGTGCTGTTCGCGGCCGCCGTCTTCGCCGTGGCGCTTGCCGCAGGACGCGTGCGCATGCGCTCGGCGGAGGCTGGCGGCAACGCGGCCGCCAGCTTGACGGGGGCGTAGGGGGCACGGCGGCCGGAGCCTTGCCGCAGTCAGGCGCTCACGCGATGCACGCCGACGACCGGCCGCTACACCGCCTCCGTCTCCTTCGCAGGGGCGGAGCCGGCCTTCTTCCTGGGGCGGCCCGGCTTCGGGGGGTTGGCCTGGCGCTCGCGGATGCTCCACAGGTAGACGTAGTTGTCGCGGCCGATCTTCTTGGAGGCCAGCTGGCCCGAGCACACCATCTGCCGCACGCGCGCGTCGCTCACGCCGAGCAGGCCCGCCGCCATCTTCGTGGTGAGCAAGCCGCGCTCGGTGTCCACATCCACCGAGATGGCCACGAGCAGGCCCTTGTGCTCCTCGGGGTACGTCGGCTTGGGAAGCGGCTTGTCCAGCTGGAGGTAGTCGTCGATCATGAGCCAAAGGGCGTCGGCGCCCATCTCGATAGCCTCGGCGATGTCCTCGCCCTCTGTCACTTGATCGAAATCGTTCAGGTACGTGCAGTAGCCTCCTAGCTCGTCCTCGATGACGAGCACTGGATAGGTGTAGCGCATGTCGACTCCTTCTGTTCCCTGTTTATTTCCAGCCGGCTTTTTTCCTAATGCTCTCCCATGTTCTCGCCCTCAACTCCCTCCGATGATAGGGAACGATTATCATCACGCCATTCCGTCTCAACTTTCGGTGCGAGCCCTTCCCGCCTTCTTGCTCACGCCAACCTTCTCGCAAGAGACGGCGATACACTTCGGATGCTTTCGGCGGCATCTAATCGCTCCTTTCACTATAACGCACGAGTAAGTATTACTCAAGAGCAAGGTTTATATCACGAGAGCGCGATGCCGTCGTAGGCAGGGGTGCGCCACAGGAGGTAGGCCGTGGTGTTGCAGGTGAGGCGGGCGCTGCGGAGCGGGAGGTCGGCCGCATCGGGGGCGGCGTAGGCGCCCAGGGCACACGATGCCTCGCGGACGCGGCCCATGTCCTCGTACCAGGCGCTCGCCCCGCGGGCGAAGGACACGCGGTCGCCGTAGTGAAGAGATGCCGGGGACGGCAGCAAGGCCGACGGGTCGGGCAGCGGATGCTCGCATGCCTCGTCGAGAAAGTACGCGCGTGGCGAGGCCAGCAGGCAGGAGCGGTCGGCCTGGGCGTACGTCAGCTCTACGCGATTGCGCGCGAACAGGTCGAGGTCGCCTTCGACCAGAGCGCCATCAACGAAGGCCTCGGTGCAGGACGCATCGCGGTACCAGCCGTCCACGCCGGCGCAACCGGGTTTCTCGGCAGCTTGCCAGGCGGCCTGCGGGGGCACGTAGGCGCTCCCGCGGTCGGGCTCTTCCACGAAGCATGGTTCCGGGTCGCCGTCCGCGAAGAAGCGCACGCGCACGCGGCGGGAGCGGACGTGCACCGACGCAGTTTCGACCTCGCCCTGATACGGCACGTTACCGTAGCGCGCGTACGCCCTCACCACGCAGGTGAGGTACGCGCCTTCGTCGCCCTCCGCCACTTCGTACGCCGGCTCCTGGCTCGGCTCCCTCACGGTCTCCGCACGCTCCCCCGGCGACGCGCCGCGGTACCAGGCGTAGCGGTAGAACATGCCCGCTGTTCCCGGGTAGTTGCGCGGCAGGCACGCGCGATCAGGATCGGAAGGTGCGAGCACCGCACCTGGCTCGGCCTCGCAGGCCTTGCGCGCCTCGCCAGCATCGTCGGTCTCGCTTGTGCTCTCGACCTTGCCGGTCTCGCCAGCACCCTCGTCCTCGCCGGAGCTATCGATGCCGGAAAGCACCAGCGCACCCGGATCCCGCTCGCGGAACAGCGGCTCTTCCAGAGCCCAGTGCTGGTTGGGGTTGCTCCAATCGCCGTAGCAGTTCCATTGGGCGACGTTCGTGCCGTTGCCCTGCCCTCCACCCGCCAGGTCAAGGGCGCAGCCGGAGCATTCGGGCACGATCATATGGTAGCCCGTGCCCAGGTCGTGCAGCCAGAACGACTGGTTCCATCCTCCCGTGCCGCTCCAGAGGTGCACGTTGTCGCCGTCGTTCCAGTCGTTGCTGGACACATCGGCAAAAAGCGGCGCCTCGCCCGTGTGCACGGGCACGAGGCATGTGCGGCCCTGGGCGCTCGTGAGCACGAGCCAGTGCTGGTTCGTGTAGTCCGACGCACTCCATGCCAGTATGTTGGTACCGTTGACAGTGCCGCCGCCGCTGGCATCGAGACGCAGGTGGGGAGCGGCTTCGGGACGCAAGGTGACGATTTTGCCCTGCCACGAACGATCGTCGACAAGCGGATGGTGCGGGATCAGCTGCGATGCCTCGGCCGTGGTGTTTATGCCGTTGGCGCTGTCGGGGGAGTCGCACCAGGCGCGCACCCCGGCCCACGACCACCAGTCCCAGACCTCCCGCCTTACGCGCAGGCGGTGCGTGGCATAGGGGCCTTGGAACCACGCGCTATCGTAGGTGGTATCGTAGAAGCCGCTCGTGGAGGACAGCCAGACCCCCGCCTCGTTGCGCACGAACGAGTCGACGTGAGTGTCGGGGTAGTCGGTAAACCACGTGGGCGACCAAGCGCCGCCGTTGGCGTAGTAGGATGTCACCGCTATCTCCACGAACAGCTCGGTCATGCGCCCGATGGTGGCATTGCTGCTCACCGCGAGCCACACCTTGCCGTTGCTGGAGTAGCCCCAGCCCCCGTCGTAGCCGAAGTGCGACCCGGGGTACGCCGTGCCGCCGGCATTCCCCCAGCTGCCGCCGCCCACGCCACCCCAGGCCAGGCGCGGCGCCAGCAGCAGCGTCAACGCCGCAGTGCCGCCCAGCCCCAAAAACGCGCGCCGCGAGATGCCGCGCCTCTGCGGCCTCCCACCCGGCGCCCCGCCGGGATGCACGGCGCCGGCGCCCGACGGTGCGGCACCAGCGTCGGCATCCGGACGCGCGGTGCCCGTTGCTGCGTCCCGCGGCCCGCCACCGCCAAAAGCCGCGCCGCTTCCCCGTTGCTCACCCATGGCAATCACCCTTCTCATTGCAGCGTATCGTTCAGGAACTTCAGCAGGTCGACCACCGTCGGCACGACGACGAGCGCGATGGTGGGCGGTAGGAAGCAGAACGACAGCACCACGTCCAGCTTCGTCGGCATCTTGCGGATGCGCTCGAGAGCCGCCGCCTGCGCCGTCTCGCGAGCAAGGGCCGCCTGCGACGACAGCCCCTCGGCAATGGACGAGCCCTGGCTCACCGCCTGGGCGAGCTGCGCGACGAACGCCGAGACTTCCCTGCTCGCGCACCGCGCGGCAAGATGGTCGAGCGCCTGCTCGCGGGAGTGCCCCAGCAGGTTCACCTCGCGGTCGACGGCCTCGAACTCGCCCGAAAGCGGCGGCCGGAGGTTCTGCGCCACCTCGCGGAAGCTCTGCTCGACCGGCGAGCCGGCCGCTATCGCGATGCCCAGCAGCTCCATGGCGTCGGGAAGCTGCGCCTCGATCGCCTGGCGCCGGCGGGCGGCGGCCTGCGCGATAGCAAGGCGCGGTGCCGTCCATCCGGCAACGGCGGCGGTGCCCACGACGGCGAGCGCCGCGATCGGAACCGCGCCTGCGGCCACCGCCCCGACGCCCGCCAACGCGCCGCATCCTGTCGCGGCCACGATGCGCAGCACGCGCCACGTCTCGGGCTCGATGCTCCACCCAGCCCGGGCTATCTCGGCACGGTATGCGTCGCCGTCGGCACGCGTCATGGGCAGCAAGCGCTCGACGCGCTTCGTGGCCGCCCCGAGGAAACGCCCCCGGGCGCCGCACGCGGCTGCGAGCGCGCGCCATGAGCCAGCGAGTCCATGGATGCGGACGCCCGAAAGCGAGCGCGATGCCTCCGCTTGCCGCCGTGCCGAACCCGACCTCGCAGCCGCCCGCCGTTGCGCCGTGCCCGACCGCTCGTCCGCCCCTAGGCGTGCGTTCCCCGTCCCCTCCCGTGCGCCCGGGTCTCCGCGCGCCGTTCGAGGCCGGTCGCCCACCGGCGCCTCGCCCATCTTCGCGCGCCCGGTGCGCTGTGGGGCAAACCTCCTTACCAGCACCTCGTAGACAGCGCATGCGGCACCGCCTCCCAGAACCAGCAGCACGATGGCCGCGATCCACGATCCTTCCATTGCTCCGCCCCTCTTTCCATCTGCCGTGCAGGCCGTTTACCTTCGATCGAGCGACGTGACGGCATGCGCCAGCGCCAGGCCGACCGCTTCCATAACCGACGCCGCGCCGAGCACGGCCCAGCCGAGCGGCTCGGTCGTGTAGAAACGCGCGAAATCGTCGTTCATCGCGTACATGATGAGGAAGATGGCGGGCATGGCTCCGGCGACGAACCACTTCGCCAGGCGCGTCCCCGCCACCTCCACCTTGAGCTCGCGCGCCGCTTTCAGACGGGCGTTCACGCGCGACGAGACCAGGGCGAGGGCGGCAGCGACGCTGCCGCCGCTGCCCTGGCGCATCCGTGCCGCCGAGGCGAGGGTCCTCACGTCCTCGCTCTGAGTGCGGTGCGCCATGCCTTCGAGCGCCTCGTGCAGGGGCATGCCGTAGGTTGCATCGGCCAGCACGCGCGCGATCTCGCCATGAAGGGGATCGTCCATATGCACGAGGGCGACGCGCAGCGCACGCTCCAGCGTGAGCGAACTGCGCAGGCTGGCCGCTATCTGCGGAAGCGCATGGGCAAGCTGGACGTCCAGCAGCTCGCTGCGCTTGCGACAACGCTGGCGCAAGCGCAGGTAGGCCAGCGCAGGCACGGCACCTGCCGCCACCGCCCCGAATGCGGCGACCCCGCTCGCCGCACCCGCGCACGCGCCCACCAGCACAGCCGTTCCGGCCGTGGCGGCAACCCCCTGCCGCGCTGTCAGCCCGATGCCTGCGGCGCAGAGCAACCTGCCAAGCGGCGTGTCGCGCTCCGGGCCGGAAGGCGCGCGCCGGATCGGAAGCTCGACTTGCGCCGAACGGCCGGGCAGTCTGCCCGAAGCCGCCGAGGCGGCCCAAGCCCGCTGCGCAAGCCGCTCCTCCCTCACGCAGCCGAGCGTTCTCGCCGCCAGTACGGCGCATAGCGCCATGATGGCGGTCGATGCAACTAAGTAGACCATCGCCTTCCTCCTCTTTCGACCTTGGGCGCAACCGCCCCGACACCAACTGCTCTCAGCGACCGGGCAGATCGGCGCCTTCGCTTGGACCACCCGCGGGCCTTCAGCAAGCAGAAGCCCCCTATTCCGCGAAAAACCACGCAGGGTCGAACCAGACGCCCGCCGCCCTCATCCGCTCCTTGATGTGCTGGGGCTGGATGCCGCATGCCCGCCAGGTGCCCACCACCCAGCCATCGTCATCCACTCCGGCCACGTCGTAGGCAAACAGCTCGGCGCGCGGGATGACCGCGCCGCCCTCGGGCAGCGGGTCGACTGCCACGATGCTCGTGATCCGTCGGTTCCCGTCCTGCAGCCGCTCGACGTGCACGATGAGCCCGCCCGAGAGCGACTCGGCTATCTGCTGCATGATCACCTCGCGGTTCAGGTCGCCGTCGGCGTAGCCCACCATGGTGCGCAGGCGGCTGATGGCGTTGCCGGGGTCGTTCGCATGCACCGTGGTCATGGAGCCGGGGTGGTCGGTCTGCATGGCCTGCAGCATGTCGTAGGCCTCTGCGCCCCGGCACTCGCCCACGATGATGCGGTCGGGGCGGCGCCTGAGCGCGATGGCCACCAGCTCGCGCATGCTCACCGCGCCCTCGCCTTCCACGTTCGCCTCGCGCGTCTGCATTCGCTCCGTGTGAGGCGTACGCAGGCGCAGCTCAGGTGTGTCCTCCAACGTGATGACGCGCTCGCCTGCGGGAATGAACTCCGATAGCGCATTCAGGAGCGTGGTCTTGCCCGAGCCGGTGCCTCCCGAGACAACGATGGGGCAGCGTGCCGCCACGGCCGAGCGGAGGAAGTCGGACATGGCGGGCGTGAGCGCGCCGGCACGCTCAAGGTCGCCCATGCCCATCAGGTCCTCCTTGAACATGCGCAGGTTGAGCGCCGGTCCGTCAGGGGCGAGCGGCGGCACGACGAACGTGGCGCGCGCCCGGCCGCCGGGCAGCATGGCGCATCCCATGGCGTGCGCCTCGTCGCAGCGGATGCCGGCCTGCTCGGCTATCTTGTCGATGATCCTCCGCACATGCCCGGCATCGTCGAAGGCGATGTCCGGCCGATACTCCAACAGACCTGCCCGCTCCACGTACACGATGGGAGGCAGGAACGGCAGCGATGGATCTGACAGGTCCACGCCGCCCCCGTTCACCATTACCTCCGTGATGGACCCGTCGTCGAGCAGCGGTTGGAGCGGTCCGTAGTACAGGAAGTCGTCGACGAGCGCCTGGGCGAGCGCCTGCGCCTCGCCAGGTTCCAGCTGCGCACCGTAGTCGAGCCTCAACTCGCCAACCGCCTCGACCACCAGCTGCTCCACCTGGGACGGGCTCGCGGTCAGGCCGCCGAGCCTTGCCGCCACCTCGTCGCGCACGGAGGCCTTGAGCGCGCGCTCGAGCGCCTTATCCATCGACGGCCTCCTCCGCAGCATGAGCCGTGGCCGCCTCCGGCGCTTCGCCGTCCCCCGCCCCGAAACCACCTGCAGGCCCGTCCCCCGTCTCGCCGGCCGCCGTAGGCTCCACGAGCGCCGGCATGAGCACGAGGCTCACCTTTCCCGCCCATTGCGCAGCGCGCACGGCATCTGCCTGCTCGGGCGTCACCTCCAGCGTCACGGACGCGTAGGCGCCGTCCCCGCCCACGCGGTCGCCGTCGAGCGAGACGATGCGCACGTCGTCGCAGATGGTGGACAGGAAGGCCTCCCCCGAAGCCGCGCCTTCCAGGGCGACCACCCTCACGCGGTCCGACGGACGCAGCTGGCCCGCCAGGCCCGACTCGGCATCTACGGCCACCGTCACGGCTTGCCGGCCTGCGGCGAGCGCCGCCGACAGGCGAGCGCCGTCCGCACGTCCGGACACCGCCGCCGGCGTGACCTGGGTGCCAGCGGGCAGGTCGGCCAGCGCGCGCTGGCCGACGGGCGAAGCGGAGCCCTCGAGGGCGTCGGCACCGAGCGCGGTCTGCACGCGCAGGCTGCGCGGCACCGAGCGCACCTCGAGCGACGAGGCCGCAAGCACGTCCCCCGCCCGTATGTCGGCGGCGGCCACCAGCGTGGGCTGCGCGTCCGCGCTCGCAGCCTCCACCATCGCTTGCGCGGACAGCGCCGCCCACGTGCCGTAAGCCGCCGCAACCAGCGCGACCGCCACCGAGGCTGCCGCTACGGCGGCCAAGCTCTTGACCCGCCGGGGATCCTGTGGGCTGTGCGGCGCCTGCGGCCGCTCGGGCCGAGTACGCGATCCGCCGACCGAGGCCGGCTGCCCTTCTGGCACCGCGGAGGCACCCGCACGGCTGGCATAGCCGGACGGTGCCCCCGCCTGCTCCCTTGCCCGTTGCATGATCATGGCTCCTTCCTCTCTGCAAGCCCGCCTGCCGCCGCAACGGCAGCACGAACTTCGCGGTCTAATTCAGCGGGTCCGTCATCCAACCGGTCGAAGCGCCCCCGCAACAGCGCCGTCGAGTCGGCGCCGGTGGCCAGTTCGAACACCTCGCCTCCCGACCCGTCGGGTCTCCAAACCACCGATCCGGCGAACGGCTCGGCCACCACCACCCGTTTCGACGCCACGGGCAGCGACTCGATGCCGAACCCGCGCGCGAACACCGTGGGCACCTGCTCCTGCAGCTGCACCGCCATGCCCCATACGCGGCGCGAATCCGGCAGCTCCTCCTTCGGAACCTCGAAGAACCACACGGTGACCGCCCCGAAGAACCCATCCGCGCGCAACGTTTCCGCAACCCGATGCGCAACCGCGAGCCCCGGGTCGTCGGCATTCTTCGCCATCAGCGCGAACGAGGCGTCGAAGCAGGCATCGCGCGCTGCGTCGACCGCGTTTTCCTGGCGAACCTTCGCCGCGCACGCGATGCCCTGGTCGACCGAGAACGCGAGCACGCCGAACAGGAGCAGCACCGCCGTCACCGCCAACGGCGCAATGGTGCCGCGCTCGTCCGGCATGCGGTGCAGGTGAAGGGCGTTGCGCGGCGGTCGGACGCGCAACGCCCTCTTGTCGACAGCACGGCTCATGCCCCTACCTCCACTTCCACGATCCTTCCCGCCATCAGCTCGCACACGACGTGCCGCGCGATCGCGCAGTGGGCCAACCCCGGGATCGCCGCCAGGGAAGGCAGCTCGTAGCGCACGTCGAACGACACGCTCACGGCGTCTGTGCGCTGCACCACTCCCGCGTCCGACCTGGCGCCCTCCTCGCCAGCTCCTCCGCTTGGCGCCATTGCAGCAAGGCGCGCGCCCTGCATCGTGGCAAGCTCCTCGGCCCGCACGTTCGAAACCGTCAGAAGATCGGGTCTTAGCTGCGTCGCCGCGCCCAGCACCTCGTCTGCCACGAACCGCTCGCGATCGGCGGCAAGGACGAGCCCGGCCGTGTCCATCTGTCGGCAGGCGCGCGTGAGATCGGCCGTCAAGCGGTTGACGGAGAGCATCATGGCGCCCGCCTGCACCGCCGCGAACACCACGAGCAGCACAAGCGACACGGCAACCACGGATTGCACGATCTCGCTCCCCCGCTCGGGTGCACCCCGCACCCGCAAGCCGCCTCTTGCCGGAGCGCCAGATCCCGCCCGCGCACCGCATCCCAGCCACCTGCCTTTCCCCGTCCTCATGCCGCCTCCCCCCGAGCCGTCTCGTCGACCGACCCGCACGCCCTGGCCGTGCACGAGAACACCGGACCGGACTCCTCCTGCGAGAGCAGGGAGCCGATTGGCGTCAGGTAGCGTGCTCGCACCGAGAGCTCGACCGCCACCGGGCACGTACGCGTACAAACGCTGCGGACGGCGAACGAGCCGTCCTCGTCGTCGTGCAGCCGGTAGGCGATCTCCCGCTCCACGGCGCCGCCCACCTCCGCAGCCACGGACAGCTCCAGCTCCGCGGCGCCCAGCGACGGCGCCGCCTCGAGAGCGGCCACCCGCAACCGGTCCGGAAAGGCCGTCGCCGAAGGGGTCGTCTCCACGAAACGGCATACGGCGTGGGCGGCCGTGCTCGCCTCGGCACCCAGGAACGCGACGCGCCCCAGGTCGATGGACGCGAACAGGATCGTGAGCAGCAGCGGCATGGCCGCCACGGCGACCACGACGCTGCCGCCCCGCTCGGATCGGAAAGAGCGCCTACTTGGCCGCACCGTTCGTCACCTTCGAGAACAGGTCGGTGATGTTCGTGCCTGCCGTGGTAATGGCCGTTTGGATGTTGCCCTGCAGCAGCATGAGCGCCGCCCCCAGGCCGACGGCGAAACCGAGCACGATCACCGTCTGCACGATCTCGGACCCGCCTCCCTCCTCTCCGCGCACGACGAGCGCCTTAAGCTTGCTGTGCTGGTAGGACCGATTCTTCTCCTGCTTCATGATGGAACTTCCCTTCTCTCACGTTTTCAAAGGTCCTTTCGGATCCCGTCTTCCCTTATCGCGCTCATGCCAACGTCACGCCGACCGCCGCGCCGCAAGCAAGCCAGGCCGAGAGAAACGGCGCCATGGGCATGCCGTCGCCCAGCTTGAGCCTGCCTGCCACGCATCCGGCCAGGGCCGCGAGGCCCGCGAGCACATAGCAGGCCGCGAACCCGCACAGGGCGCCGGCGCCCGTTGCCAAGGACAGCGCCCCCATGCAACGAACGTCGCCCCTGCCCACCGCCCCGCCAGGACAGCGTGCGCCCAACAGGCGGTTCGCGAGCGCCGAGCCCGCCGCCACGACAAGCGCAACCGCCAAGCCCGTTGCCGCACCCTCGGAACCGCAGGCGAGCAGCTGGAACGCCGTGCCCGCCACTGCCATCAACCCGCATGCCTCGAGCGGGATGGCCCGCGCTCGCAGGTCGCAGACTACGGCCGTGGCCATGGCTGCCGCGCAGATGCCCAGCATCGCGGCAGCGGGCGCGCTCGGGGCGATGGCCGCCGCGACGGCGAACGCTGCCCCAAGGGCCGCCGCGCAGAGCATGCGGGACCGGGGGCGGGGCTCGAACGAGTAGCGCCGGCCACGCTCGTCGGCGGTCCCCGCTGCTTCCAGGCCCCCAACCTTGAACCCGACCCCGGCGAGCGCCTTCAAGCGCTCCTCGGTGAGCGAGCCCGCCAAGCCAGCGGCAAACGCCTCGTCGCGCCATATGCCAACCGCCCCCTCGGCCCCCGGCGCCGCGCTGGACGGCTCGCTCCCGGGATGAGCGCGCTTGAACGCGCGGTAAGCTTCCAGCGACTCGTCCCACCAGGCGTCCGCCCGCTCGCGCACCCTGTGCAGCAGCACGTCGCTCGCCCAAGGGACGAGAAGCCAGCCGAACGCGCAGCCGAGCACGGACGCCGCGATGACGTACGGTGCGCTCATGGCCTTGCCCTTTCGCCAGTTGCCGGCACCGGAAGGCCGGCATGCCTTCCCCGCCTGGCGGCGAGGGCAGCGGGCGCAGGATCGTCTACCGTCACGTCTCCGCCGGGCAGGCGGCCACCCGCCTTCGGCGCATCACGCGGAACCGGCGCACGGGCGGCGGCCCCTTCCCCTTCGCGCAGAGGGCAGATGCTGACCACCAACGACAGGGGGCCGGTTCCCGCCTCCCCGCCTGGCGGGAGAGTTCCGTACGCCTCCGCCTGCCGGGCGCCTCCGCCCGTTGCGCCGGATGCGCGCGCAACGCCGCCCGGCAGCTCGAAGCGCACGATCCAGCCGGCATGGTCGAACGGCGTCGCGGGAAGACCAATGGCGGGCCTCGCGTGGAGCGCCGCGCCTTCGGGACGCTCCACATCACCCGCGGTAAAAGGACCGCCGGCTCTACAGGCGGCTCCCCCCGCATTCGACCGCGATGCCGGCGATAAGCCGGCAGGCGGCTCGCCCGCAATGCAAGCGCCGCCTCCCGCGGAGGGAACGCCGCCTGCAGCGGAGGGATCTCCCATGGCGGAAGCATCGTCCGACGGCATCGGGGGCTGCGTCCGGGGACCTGCCGGCTCGTGGGGTTGCGTCCGCGCGCTTGCCTGCACCTGGGAGCGCATCTGCGTATTCGCCTGCAACCGGTGCTGCGTCTGCGCGCTCGGGGGCACCGACGCGGCGCGCTGCGCGACATCGGCGGGCTCCCAGGCCGCATCCTCGGGCGCAGCCGCAACCCGACCGCCACCCTCGAACCGGTGCAGGCAGCCGTAGCAAACCTCGGCGTCTTCGAAGGTGCGCGCCCGACACACAGGACACGTCTTCATCTGGAAACCTCCCTTCTACCGGATATCACTACCTGGTCTCCTTTCGCGAACCACGGCGAATCGCACGAGGCGAAGCGCTCCACGACGGCCACGGCCTTGGCATTGCGCAGCCGGCGCAGCGGGCCGACCGAGCGATGGGCCTCCACGACCCTCCCCAGGCGATCCACGAACGCCACGTCGATGGCATGGCGCATGCCCACCGTGTGCACGTCGTTGCACGACACCAGCAGCAGCGCCTTGTCGCTCGGACCGCTGAGCAGCAGGCCCGCCGCCTTGCTCCGCGTGCGCGTAGCCAGCATGAGCGCCGTGCGCGCCTCGTTCCGATCCCCCTTGCCAGCATTCGGCGATACCGTTATACGGGCACGTCCGCGCGGGCCCTGCTCCGGCTGCGGTACGTCGCCCGCGGTGGCCCTTTCTCCCGGCACGCGGTGCCGCGCCCCGATTTTCGCTTCCTCAACCATGTCTATCCCTTCTCGTCGGCCGTCGCGCACTGCACGACGACGCTCGTCGTATCCCCTGCCCT
The DNA here is from genome assembly GCF_900199375.1 of Gordonibacter urolithinfaciens. Taxonomy (NCBI): domain Bacteria; kingdom Bacillati; phylum Actinomycetota; class Coriobacteriia; order Eggerthellales; family Eggerthellaceae; genus Gordonibacter; species Gordonibacter urolithinfaciens. The sequence goes on along the minus strand of NZ_LT900217.1, from coordinate 1,993,615 downwards.
CACGCACGAGACGTAAGCCCACCGGAACCGACCCGTCTCCTTCACGAACGACCCGCCCGCGCGGTCGCCGGAGGGCACTGCCTTCCACCCGCGTTCGTCCAGCAAGCTCCTCACCTCGTCGAACGCTCGCGCCGGATCCTTTTCCACCTCGTACCCAACCACCGATCCGCCAGCCCCTACCCGCAGGCCGGCGAAGCCTTCCGCAGGCACCACCTCTTGCGAGAAGCCCTCGGGGAGCCGAGGGGGCTCCCGCGATGCGGCCGCACCGTCCACCGCCAAGACGGCCGCCTCGCGCAGCACGCCCGGACGCACCGCCCTCCCCACAGCGTCCACGGCCAATACCGCGACCAGCAGCAGGGCAAGGGCCGCCACCGCCCGACGCCTGCGGCGTGCGGGCGCGCTCACAGCAGCATCCCCGGCTTGTACGGGTCCACCGTCAGGGACACCGCATGCTCCAGGCGAGGCAAGGCCACCCCGAGCACCGACGACTTCAGACCCAGGCCGAACAGCGTCGGCGAGAACTCGATCGTCGCGGTGAAGCGAGCATGGCCGTCGGCCGTGCCCTCCACCGCCACCCGGGTGCCCAGATAGGGGCGGTCGAACGCCTGCTCCACCGTCTGCGCAACCTGCGCGCAGCTCTGCTCGAGACCCTGCCCGTATGCCGGCGACGCCGCATGCAAGCGTACCGCCTCGCGAGCCACCCGGTCGAACGCCGCGCACTCCGAGAAGAAAAGAAGCGCGTTCACCGCTATCACCGCCACCGCCAAGAGCGCCGGGAACACCACGGCCAACTCCACCGTCATCTGCCCGCGCTCGCGGGCATCCGCCTGGGCTACTCCCATGTCTTCACCCCTGTAACCTGCGCGTACACCGAGCGCAGGGCGCTGGCCGCGCTGCTCGCGAACCCCGCTGCGGCGTCCTTCGCCGCCTGCGGCAGCGCGATGGTCACCGGGATGGCCGGACCTTCGTCGCCGAACAGCCTCACCGAGGCGATCTCTATGGTGCCGTCGAGTCCCGCGATCGCCTCCACGGCAGCCGCCTCCGCCGACGTGATGACCGACGAGAACAAATCGGTCGACGCCAGAGGATGCGCCACGGCCCGAGCCTTTACGGCAAGGAACCGTGCCGAGAACGACGAGCCGTCCGCCCCCGCCACGTGAGCCGAGCTCACGAGCACCGGCTTGAGCGCTTCGAGCTCCGCCGGCTCGAGGCCCAACGCCTCCGCAGCCGCCTTGAAGGCGCCTGCCGCCCACGTTCCCAACCCGCTCGCACTGGCGAACGGCAGCGCGCCCACAGCGTTCCCGACGGCCTCCTCCACGGCCTCCTGCCCTTCCAGGTAAGCCCCTAGCAGCCCCGACCAGCAATCGAGCACCACGCCGAGCGCGCCCACCGCCGCACCGCCCTCCTCCCGCAGGCCGTCGAGCAGCGACGAGACCACGCTGCGACCCTCGTCCGACGGCTCGGCGAGGAGCGTTGCGGCCGACACGGCGGCCCGCACGCCCAACGAGCCGGCTTCGTGCACATAGCCGCTCGCGAACCCGGTGGAGGCGGCGGCCGCAGCCGTGTTCGCCACGAAGGCCACCACGCCGAACCGACCGGGAGGGGCGGCGTCGATGCGCATCCCGCCCGCACGCTGAAGCACGTCCCGACAGCGTTCGAGCAGTCCGCCGGCCTTGCCTTTCACCTCGGCCGCGAGCGGATCCAGCTTCGCGCGCGCCTTCTGGTACCCGTCGGCAGCCTGGGCCACGGCCTCGTAGTGGTACTCGAAGCCGTTCTGGATGGACGTGGAGGCGGCGGCCACCTTCCCCATGCTCGCGGCGGTGAACCCGCAGGCGGGGCAGGGGGCGCTCCCGCCCGCCTCCATCTCGGCGATGGAGGCCGCACCCGCCGCGCCTCCCGCCTCGGGGCACCCGTGCCAGGCATGCACGACCAGGCTCCCGGACCCGTCGACCGTCGTCGGGTAGACCGCCTCCGTATACAGCGCCGTCCCGCGCATCTCGTCCGTGTTCTTCGGCAGGTGCGGGAAGCGCGCGTCGAACGAGTCAACGCTCTCGTGCACGTAGCCGCGCCCCACCTCGTCGGCCGCATAGGCGTAGAAGCGCTGGCGCAGGGCCGACCGGGCCCGCTCCTCCGTCGACGATCCCTCGGGGGCCTCCACGGCCAGGCGGCGCGCATAGTAGGCGCGGGCCCGGTCGAGGGCCACCGAGAACGACCAGGCATCGACGCTCGCATAGCGCGGGTTGTCCGCCCCGGCCATGCCGGCCAGCGTGCGGGCGCGCTCGCTCATGCAGTACGAAGGATCTTCGCCGCAATCGCGCAGGAATGCACGCTCTTTCCAGGCATTCGCCTCCCGGGCCGCCTCCTCGGCGTCCGCGGCAGCCTGGCGGATACCATCCGCCTCGCGCTCGGCATCGTCCACCAAGTCCCCCGCGCCCTCCGCAGCGCCCACGCCCAGCTCCTCACCGTCGGCCGGCACCAGCACGGCGAGCGCCACGTACGAGGCGCCCATCGGGCCTCCGTCATTCGCCGAAGCGGTCGAGGCAGCGTTGGCTGCCGCCAGGAAGGGCAGCGCCTTCTGCAGGCGGTTCAGCCCCGCAGACGCCTTCTCGGCGAACTCGTCGCGCGCCTCCACCACCTTGCGTGCGGCCTTGAGCAGCACCTCGGACGCGCCCGCCGTCGCAGGCGTGCACAGCGCGGCCACGCCCAAGCCGGCCGTCGCCGCCCCCGTGAGCGAGAGCGAGAGCACCACGGCGTCGCACACCCGCACGGCGATCATGAACTCGGCCACCTCGTTCTCGGCGGCGAGCGCCGCCGCATCCGCCACATTCTGCACATCGGCGGAGGCCGAGCTCACGCGGTACACCTGCGCCGACGTGAACACCAGCGCCAACGTGACGAGCAGCGCGCATGCAACCCCCGCCGTGGTGAACCCGGCCTCGTCGCGGAACAGGGCGAACGGCTCGCGTGCCCGCACGGCACGTCGTCGCAAGACAGCGCGCAACCAGCCCGGCACCGTGCCCCGGCGCCCCGGCAGGCATCCGTCCGCATCCTTCGCAAACAGCTTCCCGCTCATCGCAGCCACGCCCCGATCCATGCCGCAGGATCGCGCCCTGCCTCGGCCCCATCGACCCACGCAGGCTGCACGGGCAACGAAACCGTCGTCTCCAGATGCAGGTTGCCCGCTGCGTCGGTCATGCCGAGCAGCGTCGCGCCCACATCCAGCAGCGGCAGCGGGCGCACGTCGGTGCCCACGGACACGCTCACCATCTGAGACCCCTCGTCACCCGTCATCACGATGTCCCAACTGCAGCCCCCATGGTGCACGTGGAAGCAGTCATGAGGAGGCACTGCGCCCAAGCGATGACGCACGAACGCCTCGCAGCTGCCGTCCATATCGCCCAAAGCGGCGGTCTTGGTGGCGAGCAGCCGGCAGCCCTCCGCCGCCGCGCCCTGCATGACCATGCGGTCGTACAGCAGGATGCCCGGCTGCAACAGCAGAAGCAACGCCGTGAACAGCACCGGGATAAGCATCGCTGCCTCCACGGTAGCCTGCCCCCGCTCGCGGGCCGCGAAACCAGATGGCACGCTCCGTAGCCGTCGCACGCCCAGCGCCCCACAACCGAACCAGCGTCCTTGACCCGCCACGACTGCCTCCTTCCCTTTCCCCTCTTGATCAATCGCCTAGTACAGGAACACGTCCGCCACCGCTCCCGGGGCGGTGCCCTGCACGTGATGCGACGCCGCTATGAGCGCGTGCTCCACGAACAGCCCTCCCTCGAAGGAGCGCCAGAGCGCCCCGCATGCCACGATAACCGCGAGCAGCCCGGCTGTGACCAGCGCGAACTCCACCGTTCCCTGCCCTTGCTCATCGTCGGGCCCCATCTGGGGCCAAGCGCGATCGCCGCTCACAGCCCGTTGATGCCGCTGGCTATGGCATCCCACAGCTCCTGCAGCTTCGGGCGGAACACCGTGATAGCCAGGATGGCTATCACCACCAGCACGCCCACCAAAATGGCGTATTCGGTGGTACCCTGCCCTCTCGCCTGCACGAGTCTTGCCCGCCAGGCGGCCGCCCAGCGCAGGAGATCCACCCGAAACCGCTCGCTCCAGCGCTCCCACGCCACCCGTCCCGCTGCCATCCGCTTCTTCATCGAACGCTCCTCTCGTCTCACCAAGTCCATCCCCCAGTCGGCCTCCACAGCCGCCCCGCCGCTGCCGCGCTGCCATCAAACCCCATTCGCCAGCTCCAGCAGCACTGGGCCCAGCACCAGCAGCAGCATGGCCGGGAGGATGAGGGCGCCCGTGGGCATCATCATCTTCACCGGGGCCTTCGCCACCCGCTCCTCCAGGCGCGCGCGATGCTCGGCGCGCGCCTCCGCTGCAGCCGCCTCCAGGCTCCCGGCCAGCGAGGAGCCGAACCTAAGAGATCGCACCATGCTCTCCACCACGCGCGCGAGCTGCTCCGAGTCATACGTCGCGGCCAGATCGCGCAGCGCCTCATCGCGCGTCGTGAGCCCCAGCGACCAGCGGCGCCGGGCCGACGCGCAGGCCTTCGCAAACTGCGTGTCGAAGTGCGCGCCGTACAGCTCGAAGCTGCGGTCGAACGACAACCCGCTGCGCAGACCCAGGGCCGTCACCTCCAACATCTCCGAAAGGTGGCGCTCCACCTCCTGCGCACGCCGCCGCTCGGTATCGCGCACGGCCCAGCGTGGAGCCAGCGCACCCGACGCAAGCCCCACCGCGCCGAGAAGTGCCATGAGCTCGTTCGACAGCGCCGCCCCCGCCAGGCCACCGACGGCGGCGAGCCCCAGAGCCAGGCGCACACGACACTCGCGAAATCCTTCGGGGCTCACCCCGTCGGCAAGGCCCGCCTTGCGCGCATGCGCCGCGAACCAACCGGCGCCGCACGCGTCCGCCGGCGTCCCCGCACCGCCTGCCGCAGGTACCGCCGAGCCCGCAGCCTGCCGGCCGCTCCCACCCGGCTGTACCGGCAAGGCGAGCGGCCGCACTGCGCCAAATGCGAGCCGGCGGCTCAGATCCGCCGCATAGCGCACAACCGCCCCGGCGCACCCGCCTGACACCTCGCCGCCTGCTGCTTCGGCGTCCGCCTTGCCGAGCGCCGCCCGCCGCCGATCGGCCGCACGTCGGCGCCGCAGCGCCCCCTGCACCAGGCATGCGCCGGATACGCCGGCGAACGCGCAGGCGAGGGCCGCCAAACCCTCCGCCCCGCTCACGACGCCGCTCCGGCCGCCAGCACGCGCCGCACCATGCCCACGCCCGCCGCCTGCATGCCCAGCGCCAGGCCCAAGAGCGCCCAACCGGCCGGGCTGGCGAAGAACGGGGACAGGAAGTCCTCGCTCACCAGCGAGAACACAGCCACCAACGCGAACGGCATCACGCTCACCACCTGGGCCGACAACTTCGCCTGCGCCGTCTGGACCTTGAGCGAGCGCCGCAGCGCCAGCTCGCCCTCCACGGAGTCGCGCGCCGCATCGAGCACCTGCCTCATGCTGCCGCCCGTCTGGTGCTGCACGTCCAGAGCCACCGCGACGAACGCAAGCTCCGAGGCCCCGGAGCCTTGCCGCAGTCCCCCGAGCGCCTCCGTCGCGCTCCCGCCCGTGTCCAGCACATGGGCCCCATGCGCGAACAGGCTGCGCAGGGGCCCGTCCGCCTCGCTCGCTACCTGGGCCAGCGTCTGCTGCAGCGAGAGACCGGCATCGAAGCACGTTCCCATCGACCGCAGCACATCAGGCACGGCATCCCGCACGGAGTCGCCGCGCCGGTCGGCCGCCGCGCGCGCAAGCCCGACCGCCTCCGCCAACGCGCAGGCCACGATGGCAACCGCGCCCACCGCGCTCCCCGTAGCCGCGAAGGCCACGGCGCCCAGTACCACGCACGCTGCAACCATGCAGGAGAGCAGCGCCCGCTCGGTGGTGACGTAGCGGCGCTCGGCCAATAGCTGCACGGCCCCGCCCGCGAACCGCCGCACGCGGGCGCTCGCCAGCAGCCGCTCCGCAATCGGGCTCGCCACCGCGAAGCCGTTGCGGAGCCGCCACGCCAGCCTTCCGGCACGCGGCGCGTCGGCTCCGCATGCCATATCCGCCGCATCGCGGCGTCGCGGCACGGCCGAACGCACGCCCGAGGCCAGCAGCGCCGCCGACGCGAACGCCAGCCCCACGCTCAGGCCGCCAAGCAGCACGCGCGCATCCATGCGTCCACCTCCGCCCGCCCGGCGCATCCCCGCGACGGCAGGTCGGCTATCCATGCCGGCACGGCCGCCCACGTTCCGCGCGCCTCCGCTTCCCTGCGCTTGAACAGGGGGTCAACCACGCAGCGCCGCCGCTCGCGGTCGTAGGACAGCGTCACCACCTCGGCAATGCGCCGTGAGCCGTCCAACGCTCGCGCCGTTTGCACCACCAGGTCGATGGCGCTTGCGATGTTCGCCTCGATCACGTCCACGGGCAGGTCGGCCCCGTAGCGCACCATGGTGGTGAGGCGCGCCACCGACTCCCCCGGCGAGTTCGCGTGCAACGTGGTAAGAGAGCCGTCGTGCCCCGTGTTCATGGCCTGCAGCATGTCGAGGGCCTCGGCACCCCGGCACTCGCCCACCACGATGCGGTCGGGCCGCATGCGCAGCGCGTTCGTCACCAGGTCGCGGATCGTCACCTCGCCGCGCCCCTCCGCGTTGCGCGGACGCGCCTCCAGCCGCACCACGTGCGGGTGCTCCAGGAACCGCAGCTCGGCCGAGTCCTCTATCGTGATGATGCGCTCCTCGTGCGGGATGGCGCACGACAGCGCGTTAAGCAGCGTGGTCTTGCCCGACCCCGTGCCGCCCGACACCGCCACGCTCTTGCGGGCCCGCACCGCCCATGTCAAGAACGTGCGCATGGCCCCGTCGAACGACCCGAGCGCCTCCATGTCCGCAAGTGTCATCACGCGTCGTGCGAACTTCCTGATGGTGAGCACGGGGCCGTCCAGCGCAAGCGGCGGGATGACCGCATGCACCCGGTGGCCCTGCGGCAGGCGCGCGTTCACCATGGGCGACGACTCGTCTATCCGGCGGCCCAGCGGTCCCAGCACGCGGTCCACGAGCGCCCGCAGCTGATCTTCGTCGGCGAAGCGCTGCTCGCTGCGGTACAGCCGCCCGTCGCGCTCGAAGTACACGCTTCGCGGACCGTTCACCATGATCTCGGTGACGGTGTCGTCTGCGAGCAGCCCTTCCAGCGGGCCGAAGCCGAACACGGTGTCCAAGAGCTCGCCCTCCAGTCGCGCGCGTTGCGCGGCTGGCACATCGGCCCAGGCCAGGCTCTCGAACACGCGACGGCAGGCGCTGCGCACCTCGCTGCGCGCACGGCCGGGATTCTCTGCCTGCAGAGCCGCCACTTCGTCGGCGGACACGATCATCTGAACCTGCTCCTTCAGCGCGTCGAGGCCCAAAGCCCCCTCCGCCCCCTCGCGAGGGCACGCGCCGTTACCCGCACGCTCCACCCTTTCTAGCAGGGACATGGGGCACCCCTCCTTCCACTGCGGCGCCGGCTGCGGCCGAATCGGCGCTCCCGGCGTCCGCCGCTCGGCTCGGCCAGGGAGAGCGTGCGTCCCTCGCAGCCGGGCAGGATATCCACCAACACGTGCTCCAAGCTCGTGCACAGGTCGTTCTTCACCGCGATGAGGTCGAGCGGCTGACCGGCTCCCATAAGCTCCTCCACCTCGCTCCCGCCGTCGCGCAGCTCCACCGCCGGGACGCCGCGCAGCGCGCACGACACATCGATCGACGTGAGCGGCGCGCCCTTGGCGCAGCGGTTCGCCGCGAACAGGAACGGCCCCGTGGCAATACCGCAGCGGGAGCACAGCTCCAGCGCATGCCGGCAGGCGCGCAGCGACGAGGGCCGCTGGTCCACCAGGAACAGCGCCTTGGAGCAGCGTTCGAGCAGCAGCGCGTGCTCTTCCGCCCACGATGCGCCCGTGTTCGCCACCACCACGTCGAAGCGGCCCTGCAGCTCGTCCAGCAAACGCGGCGCCTCGCGCACCACCGCCTCGGCATCCTCCAACCGCTTCGGCGCGGCGAGCACCGCAGGCACCAGCCCATCGGGCGCAAGCCCCTCCAGCCGCGCGGGCGCCGACAGCGCCTCGTCCACGGCAAGCGCGTCGGGCACGCCCACCAGCTCGTGCGCATCACCGAAGCGCAGGTCGAAATCCAGCAGCAGCGTGCGGTATCCCAAGCCTTGGGCGAACAGCGCCGACAGCGCGGCCACCGTGCTCTTGCCCGCACCGCCGGAGCCGCTCACCACCGGCAGCACGAACGCCGGGCGCCCCGAAACCGCCGGCCGGGAAGCTGTCGCCGGGACCGGAGCGAACCGCACGGCCGAGCGCGGAGCACCGGAGTCCCGGCCTTCCGCAACCGGATCTCGGCCGAAGGCACCTCCCGAGGCGACTGCTCCGCCAAACGCGAGCGTGCCGCTTCCCTGGCCGTGCTCGCGCATCGCCCGCGCCGCATCGTCGCCCACCATACGGGCCTTGCCCGATGCTAGGCCGGGCTCCCTCGCGACTCCCTCAAGCGCATGCCGGCGCTTCGCCGCGGTATAGCGCTCGACGAACGCCTGGCGCGTGAGCGACGCGTCGATTCCGGCGGCCGTCGCCCGGCTCATGAACGAACCGGTTCCCTGGAAAGCCAGCAGGCACACGCGCAGGTCCGCCCGATCGCGTTTGAGCGCAGCCGCCAGGTTGATGGGCTCCACGTCGTCGCAGCCCGCAACCCACGCCTCGGCCACGCTGCGGTCCGTGCAAAGGAACCGCCGCGCCTCCTCGCCCGACGAGAACAGCCGCAGCCATTCCTGTCGCGCCAGGCTCTCGCCTGCCAGCCCGATAAGGTCGGGCCTTCGGATGCTCTCGGCATCCGCGCACAGCGCCACTGTCGGCATCATCGCGACCCCTCCCTCGAAGCATCCGAACCGACCGTCGAGCCAAGGGCCAGCCCGGCAGCCCCTCCGCCCCCCGCGGCGTCACCCGACGCCGGCAGCGCGAAGTACAGCTCCGCCTTCCGCGAAGCCGCGATGACCTCTTGCACCGATTCCGGCTCCACGGCCACCGTCACCCAGGTCACGTCGGCTGTCACCGCACCGTCGGCCCCGCCCGCACTCGTGGCCAGCACCAGCACGTCGCGCGCCACGGCCGTCGTCGACGTGTCGCCCGAAGCGTACAGGTCGGCCCGCGACCCCGGCGCCAGCGCGCCGCCCACGGCCTGCACCGTCTTCGCCGGCACGCTCAGCGCGGCGAAACCCGCTGGGACGTCGATCGAGGTCGACACCTCGCCGAACCGCTTGAGCGACAGCACCTCGCCCGCCAGGATGGACGACGTTGCCATGCGCCCCACCACATCGCCCGCGGCGCGAACGGCATCGGCGGGCAGCAGGTCGGCCACCCACAGCTTCGTCTCCACCGCCGCTGCGTCGAGCTTCTCGCCCGCGGCTACGTCGCGCCGCGCCACGCATACCTCCACCTGCTCGCCCCCGTACCGGGCAAGCGCTTCCGCACGGGCTGCATCTGCCTCGCCGCGCACGCTGGTCAGATAGGCGAGCACGCACGCCGCGCACAGCACGCCGCAGGCAATGCCCGCCACCGTCGTCTTCCTTCGTCTCATCGTCGCCTCCGCATCCGGGATTCCGTGCTCCCAGTATGCATCCGCAACCTTGCCCGGGAACCGTCAGGGCACTCCACGCGGAACCGCCCCGATCTTGCACGTTTCCAGCATCCCGACCGTCGGAACCATGCACGGATCCAACGTGGATCCAGCATGGGTCAAGCGGAAATCCAAAACCCCCGATGCCGAGGCGGGCGTACCGGGGACCGCGCGCGGAACACGGACGGTGGAAAACCTCCCCGCCAGCGCGATGCGCCCAAGGCGCCTGGCGCACCAACAGCCGTCGCGTATCGCAACAGCGCCTGCCGAATGGAAAATGAAAGAATGCTGCGCCGGCCCGCTGCATTGCGCGAACCAGCATTCTGTGGGAGAATGAATGACCCGCCGTCATCCGACGCGTTGCGGGACAAGGGCGATTGGCGCAGCGGGAGCGCAGGTGCTTTACACGCACAAGGTCAGCGGTTCGAATCCGTTATCGCCCACCAAAAGCAAAAGGGTCGCAAGCCAAAGCCTGCGACCCTTTCTCATCATCCCCCTGCGGGAAGACCCCTTCTATCTTCAACCGCGCGCCCCGTCCGCTTGCCGAAGGGCGCGCCTGTGCGCTACGCGTTCGCGAGCGGCGTGGGCGCCGTATACGCTCGTGCCGCGTATTCCCGGTCCAGGTCGTAGAGCGCCTTGGCATCGGTGCCGAACAGCTTCATCTTCGTGATCATGTCCTCGGCGTTCGCCTCCTCCTCCAGCTGCTCCTCGATGAACCAGTCCAGGAACTTCATGGTGCGGTAGTCCTTCACGTCGTGGGCCGCACCGTAAATGTCGTTGATCAGGCTCGTCACGTACTTCTCGTGCTCGAGCGCGGCCTCCAGCGGCCCGAGGTACGACGAGAACGCCTTGTCGGGCTGGTCGATGCCCTTCAACTGCACGGACTTGCCGTTGTCCAGCAGGTACTTGCGGAAGATCAGGGCATGGTCGCGCTCCTCGGCCGCCTGGATCATGTACCAGTTGGCGAAACCGGACAGCCCCTCGTCCTCGTAGTAGTCGGCAAACGACATATAAAGGTAGGCGGAATACAGTTCCTTGTTGATCTGGTCGTTCAGCAGCTCGTACACTCGCTCGTCCATGATTCCTCCTCGGAGTCACGCTGCGCGCCAGCCGGCACCGCAGCTACCATCATTGTCGGAATCAATGATACTCCCACTCCGCAAGAAGGGGGAAACCGCCGAGGAAGGACTCCCAGAATCAGCACAGGACCACCAGAGCCGGGCCATCGTGCTGCACGGCGGGAGCCTTCGGCGCCCCGTTGTCGTGCAGCTGCCGTCAGTCACCGCCCTCCAGGACATCGACCGCCTCGCATTCGCAGGCGGATTCGCCGCCCGAGGAGCCCGGCGCTGCCGCATGCGCACGCATCGCAGTACGCCAAACCTCGCCCAGCAGCACGGCCCCCAGATAGGCCACGAGCAGCACCAGCGCAAACCAGCGCGAAGCCTCCGGCCCCAAGAGCTGGAATACAAGCATGCCCAGCGCCAAGCTGGCAGCACAGCTGGCGCAGAACGCTGCAAACATCTTCGAGAACCCCACCTCGGAGCTTTTCGCAGACCAGAAAAGCACCACGAGCCCCAGTACGTTGATCGTCGCAACGCCCAAGTACGAAAGAATCGAGAGCACCATCCCATCCACGCCGGGGAACACCCCCGACAGCAAGGGGCTGGCCAGCATCAAAGTCGCCGCCACGGGGAGCGCCACCCGGTAGAACGCCTCCAGCATGCCGCCCTGGGGCTCGCGCACGCGCGCGGCAACCCGCCATACCACCGCAACCACCAGCACGTACGCCAGGGGCTTCGGCACAATGCCGGAGCCCAGGCCGGCGGCAAGCGGCCAGAACGTCAGCCCGATGACGAAGAAGTTGAACATGAGGCCCACCACAGCCGCCCATCCCTGGCGCATGACCTGCCAGATGGACACATGCGGCACCCACCGTTCCTCGCGGTCACGCAGCCCTGCCCTGACCTCGTCCGCCCGCACGATATCGCTGGCCAGAAGCGGAAGGCCGCCGCTCAGCACCAGCACGATAAGCCCCAGGCAGAACAGGAAGGGCGAGCCGGCGTGCACCATGGCGAACCACCACAGCGATGCCAGCAGGAACGACAGCCCCGTATTGAGCAGCGCGCCCTGGAACGTGAACGAGCGGTAGAAGCGCCCCCATTGCCGCAGCAGGCACGTCAGGCCGAAGCCCAGCAGCCCGCCCGAGCACACGGACACCATCGGTGCCGGCAGCACGTCCAGCAGCAGCGCGAAGGCGATGCCCGCCCCGGCGCTCGCCAACCCCACGCCGATAGACCACCGTCGCTGCTCGTCGTCGTGCGCCGACACGGCCACAGCCAGGCAGAGCGCCGCCGCCCCGCCGAGGAACGCGCAGACGAACAATTCGGCAGCGCCGGCCTTCTCAAGCGCGTACAGCAGAATGTTGTCGGCATGCAGGCACAGGGCGATGCTCGCAAGGACGCAAGACAGCGCAAGGCTCACTGGTGACCATGCGCGCGCGAGTGCCTTCATCGTGACGTTTTCCTTCCTTCATTCGAACCACACATTATAAGGCAAAGCGGCAACGCGCCCGGGGGCATTCCGAAATAGGCCCTCCAGAAACCGCGCGTCAAAGGTAACCGTTCGGTAAACTCGGTGAAGATTGGGGATTCTCAGCACGGGCAAGCGGGAGAATCGAGCATGGTTGACGGACTATCAACCATTGCGTTACACCTGCGCTTCCTCCGCGAAGCGTGCCCCGAAAGGCACCTCATGCTGCAACTGCTCAACATATGCAAGTCCTACACCACGGCGGACTTCACGCAAACCGCGCTCGACAACGTGTCGGTGTCGTTCCGCGACAACGAGTTCGTGGCGATACTCGGCCCCTCCGGCTCGGGCAAGACCACGCTGCTCAACATCGTGGGCGGCCTCGACCACTACGACTCGGGCAACCTCGTCATCGACGGTATCTCCACCGAACAATATAAAGATAAGGATTGGGACGCCTACCGCAACAACCGCATCGGCTTCGTGTTCCAAAGCTACAACCTCATCCCCCACCAGACGGTGCTCTCCAACGTGGAGCTGGCGCTCACGCTGTCGGGCGAGTCGCGCGCCGAGCGGCACGACCGCGCCGTGGCCGCACTCGAGCAAGTGGGCCTGGGCGACCATGTGAACAAGAAGCCGAGCCAGCTCTCCGGCGGCCAGATGCAGCGCGTGGCCATCGCGCGCGCCCTCATCAACGACCCCGAGATCCTGCTGGCCGACGAGCCCACCGGCGCCCTCGACTCCAAGACGAGCGTCCAGATCATGGATCTGCTCACGGAGATCGCGAACGACCGTCTGGTCATCATGGTCACGCACAACCCGGAGCTCGCCGAGCAGTACGCCACCCGCATCGTGAACCTCTCCGACGGCGTCATCCGCAGCGACACCGACCCGTTCGTCCCCACCGCCAAGGACCTGCGCGTAAGCGAGAAGCCCGTGCGCCGCACGAAGATGTCGTTCCTCACGGCGCTCGCGCTGTCGTTCAAGAACCTCATGACGAAGAAGGGCCGCACGCTCATGACGGCGTTCGCGGGCTCCATCGGCATCATCGGCATCGCGGCCATCTTGGCTCTCGCCAACGGCGTGAACAACTACATCAAATCGGTCGAGGAGGAGACGCTCTCCGAGTACCCCCTGCAAATCCAGAGCACCGGCTTCGACATGACGTCCATGATGTTCGGCGCGGCGGGCGAAGGGGCGGAGGCATCGGGCGGCGCCGAGGACAAGGGCGAGGACTCCGTGCACGTGGTGGAGATGGTGTCGAACATGGTGTCGAGCATCGGGTCGAACGACCTGGCCTCGCTCAAGAAGTACCTCGATTCCGGCGAGAGCGACATCGACCAGTACACGAACGCCATCGAGTACACCTACAACGTGGCGCCGCAGATATACAGTTCGAACACCGAGAAGCTGCGCCAGGTGAACCCCGACAAGTCGTTCTCCGCGCTGGGGCTGGGCTCGTCCACCAGCTCGAACAGCCTCATGTCCATGTCCATGAGCACCGACACGTTCTACGAGATGCCGAGCGACCCGGGCCTCTACCAGAACCAGTACGACGTGAAGGCCGGTCGCTGGCCCGAGAGCCCCACCGAGGTGGTGCTCGTGCTCACCGGCAACGGCGGCATGAGCGACCTCATGCTGTACACGCTGGGCCTGCGCGACCCCGCCGAGCTCGACGACATGGTGAAGAAGTTCGCGGCCGAAGAGGAGATCGAAGCCCCCGCCGACATAGAGGACCCCTCCTACGAGGATGTTCTCGGCGTCACGTTCAAGCTGGTGAACGCCGCCGACTACTACCAGCGCGACGACGAGTTCAACGTGTGGAAAGACAAGACCGACGACACCGACTACATGCGCGACTTGGTGGAGAACGGCGAGGACGTGCACGTGGTGGGCGTGGTGCAGCCGCGCGACGACGCCACCGCCACCATGCTGAGCTCGGGACTGAACTACCCCGCCTCGCTGACCTCCTACGTGATCGACCAGGCCGCCGACAGCGCCATCGTGAAGGACCAGATCGCGCATCTCGACACGAACGTGTTCACCGGCAAGTCCTTCGACGATGAGGAGGCCGACGAGAACGGCTTCAACATGGAGTCGCTGTTCACCATCGACGGCGACGCCATCCAAGCCGCGTTCACCATCGACCAGAGCAAGCTGTCCGTGGACATGTCCAACGCCTTGAACCTGCAGGGCAGCCTGCAGAACATGCCCGCCGCCCCCGAGCCGAATATGGACGAGATCGCCGGATCGCTCAACATCGATTTACCGGTCGACCAGGTCAGCACCCTCATGTCCACTTTGATGGAGGGGTACGCGGGCTATCTCCAACAGCATCTCGCCGAGAATCCACCGAAGATTCCCGAGCTTGATGCTAACGGCAAGCCCACCGGCAATATGGTAGACAACCCTAACTACACAAAGCCCCTTTCTGCCCAGGAATGGATGAACCAGCCAGAAATCCAAGCCCAGATCATGGCCGGCGTGCAGGGCATGATCGACCAAGACGCCCTCAAAGCCCAGCTGGCCACCGCCCTCCAAGGTTACGTCCAAATCACTATGACCACGTACATGGGGGCCATGGCGAACGAACTACAATCGCAGGTGACCACCGCGCTCCAGCAGTCGATGAACCAGATGGCGAACAACATGGCCTCCGCCATGTCCATCGACCCCGACAAGTTCAAAGACGCCTTCCAGATGAACATGAGCGAGGAAGAGCTCGGCGAGCTGATGATGTCGCTCATGAGCACCGAGGAGGCCACCTACGACAACAACCTGAAGAAGCTGGGCTACGCCGACCCCGCCAAGCCGGGCGGCATCGACATCTACCCCATCGACTTCGAGAGCAAGGAAAAGGTCATCGAGATCCTCGACGGCTACAACGACCGCATGACGGCCGACGGCCAGGAGGACAAGGTCATCACCTACACCGACTTCGTGGGCACGCTCATGTCCTCGGTCACCGACATCGTGAACATGATCAGCTACGTGCTGGTGGCGTTCGTGGCCATCTCGCTCGTGGTGTCGTCCATCATGATCGGCGTCATCACCTACATCAGCGTGCTCGAGCGCAAGAAGGAGATCGGCATCCTGCGCTCCATCGGCGCCAGCAAGGGCGACATCAGCCGCGTGTTCAACGCCGAGACCATCATCGTGGGCTTCACGGCCGGCGTCATCGGCATCGGCCTGACCGCGCTGGCCTGCATACCCGCCAACGCCATCGTGTACTCGCTGTTCGACGTGGCGGACGTGGCCTCGCTGCCGTGGCAGGCGGCCATCGTGCTCGTGGGCATCAGCGTGTTCCTCACGTTCCTGGCCGGCCTCATCCCCTCGAGCGCCGCCAGCCGCAAAGACCCCGTGGAGGCGCTGCGAAGCGAGTAGGCACCTCGACCCCCCCCCCCCCCCGAACTCCGGAAACGCGCGGCAGGCATCGGCCGCGCGTTTCTTTTTGCCGCAGCAACCCCAGCTCATACGCCGCGCTCCTGCGCACGCCCCCGCTCCCCGTTTCGCGCGCGGAGAAAAGTATCGGCTGAAACCTCATCCCGGATGATAGTTCTGCATTTTCGGGACTCGTATACTGGCGCTGGCGGCATAGGCACCGAGTGGCCGCTTCGGCTCCCATCTCGACAAAAGGGGTTGTTATGTCTCGCATCCAGAAGATCTCGCGCAGCGCCGCGGCTTTCGGAGCACTGGTGCTCGCGCTTACGCTTGCGCTGTCGTTCTCGCTCAGCGCCAACGGAAACGCCCACGCCGACGCGAAACCAACAGGCGAGATCAAGGGCATCTCCCAAATCCAGAACCCCACGTACAATGGCGCGCCGCAGCAAGGCTACGGAGGAACCCCGTACTGCACGTACCGGGACGGCGCCGGAACCGATCAAACGTACACCGGGCCGTTCATCGCCACCTACACGGGTACCGTCTACCCGAACACGGCCTACGAGCATTCCTACGGCCCCACCACCGAGGCGCCTGCGCAAACCGGCAGCTACCAGGTAGAGCTCTCGCTGCCCGACAGCGCGCCCTGCACGGCAGCTCCCTCCGCAAGGAGCTTCACCATCGAGCGGGCCGCGCTCTCCGCCACCGTTTCTCCCAGCGACGAAAACGCCACGAGGCCCTACGACTACTCGGAAACGCCGACGTTCACGGACATCAAGCTGACAGCATTCACGGGCCTGGCGCCCACCGACGAGGGCCAGGTGGACATAACCACAACCGGCGACGCGCTAGACGCAGGCGGGCACGTCCCCGATGGCAACGTCGCAACCAAGAACGGCACACCTACAGGAAAGCCGTTCAAGGCCACAAGCGTGTCCTACAACAACCCGACTAGCTGCAACTACGATCTGCAGACCCCTCCCGGCACGTACAACGTATCAGGTGAGGTCATGATAGTCAAAATGCCGATGCCGGATATCAACGAAGCGACCAAGCACGAGGTATGGAACGAGTACGGCGCCTCCTATAGCATGCCCGTGTATTCAATA